>JAHCMI010000161.1 GCA_019192545.1 Rivularia sp. MS3
TGGTGCGTGACGGTATCAACAAGATATTTGATTGCTTTTATAGTTTATCGTCACCGTCACAGCACCCTACAATTACCAATCTTCCATGCCCTATGCCCAATGCCCAATTCCCAATGCCTAAATAATAATTTTTTTTGCCTAAATACTGCCAGTAAGTAGTTTCTGATATTTTGGGATAATCTACAAAATCTGCTAAACAGCGTCTCGATTATAAACAACGGCGCAGAGAGGAAACACAAAATGTCAGACAATTTTAGAAGCCGAGTTGTAACACAAGGGGTGCAGCGATCGCCAAATCGAGCGATGTTGCGAGCGGTTGGTTTTGAGGATAAGGATTTTAATAAGCCAATTGTGGGGATTGCTAATAGTTTTAGTACTATTACTCCCTGCAATATGGGGATAAATACTTTAGCGCAAAGAGCCGAGCAAGGGGTTCGCGATGCCGAAGCGATGCCGCAAATGTTCGGTACAATTACGATTAGCGATGGTATTTCTATGGGTACTGAGGGAATGAAGTATTCCTTGGTGTCGCGAGAAGTAATTGCCGATTCCATTGAAACTGCTTGCAATGGGCAAAGTATGGATGGTGTGCTTGCTATCGGTGGTTGTGATAAAAATATGCCGGGAGCGATGATTGCTATTGCTCGGATGAATATACCGGCGATTTTTGTTTACGGTGGTACGATTAAACCCGGACATCACGATGGTAAGGATTTAACTGTTGTCAGTGCTTTTGAAGCGGTGGGAGAATACAGTTCTGGTAATCTTGAAGAAGATGAATTAATGGCTGTTGAGCGTAATGCTTGTCCCGGTGCGGGTTCCTGCGGGGGAATGTATACTGCTAATACTATGTCTTCTGCTTTTGAGGCTTTGGGTATGAGCTTGCCTTATTCCTCTACGATGGCAGCAGAAGATGCGGAAAAAGCCGACAGTACGGAAGAATCGGCTACCGTGTTGGTGGAAGCAGTACGCAAGCAACTTTTACCTCGTCAAATTATTACTCGTAAATCCATAGAAAACGCTATTTCTATAGTTATGGCTGTGGGAGGCTCTACAAATGCAGTACTCCACTTTTTAGCCATTGCCAATGCTGCTGGTGTGGAATTAACTATTGATGATTTTGAAACTATCCGCGCTCGGGTGCCGGTATTGTGCGATTTAAAACCCAGCGGTAGGTATGTGGCGACAGATTTACACAAAGCTGGCGGCATTCCTCAAGTAATGAAAATGCTACTTGCTCACGATTTATTACATGGTGACTGCATAACTATTAGCGGCAAAACAATCGCCGAAGTCTTGGCAGATATACCAGAAGAGCCACGCAGCGACCAAGACGTTATCCGTCCTTGGAATAACCCCATGTATAAACAAGGGCATTTAGCTATTTTAAAAGGTAACTTAGCGGCCGAGGGAGCGGTAGCAAAAATTAGCGGCGTGAAAGTGCCTAAAATTACTGGTCCGGCGCGGGTATTTGAATCAGAAGAATCCTGCTTGGATGCGATTCTTTCCGGTAAAATTCAAGCCGGTGATGTAATTGTAGTTCGCTACGAAGGACCAAAAGGTGGGCCAGGAATGCGGGAAATGTTAGCGCCTACCGCAGCAATAATTGGAGCGCGTTTGGGAGATTCAGTAGGTTTAATTACCGATGGGCGTTTTTCCGGGGGAAGTTACGGAACGGTTGTAGGGCACGTAGCACCAGAAGCCGCAGTGGGTGGAACTATAGCCTTGGTGGAAGAGGGAGATAATATCACAATTGATGCCAATGCGCGGTTATTGCGATTGGAAGTTTCTGACGAAGAAATAGCCAAGCGTCGCGTCAATTGGAGAGCGCCAGAGCCAAGGTATACAAAAGGTATTTTGGCGAAGTATGCCAAGTTGGTTTCTTCTAGTAGTTTGGGTGCGGTGACGGATTAA
>JAHCMI010000162.1 GCA_019192545.1 Rivularia sp. MS3
CAGTAAATAGCTCTAAACAGAGAATATAGTTCTTTTGTTCGCGTTGAAAGGTCTGCGTTAAAACCCTTACCAATGTTTTGCAAATAGGAACAAAATCAGTCCAGGATTGGGGGCAAGATATGTCGTTTAGTAAAATGCCCCAAATCCACAAGCATACTTTGGGTTATGCGTTGGCTGCTATCTCCCGAGCATTAATTAACGATGCTTGTGTAAAACCAAGAAAGCCCGCAGCAGTGTCTAAAGCGTTATCGACAGCAGCTTAATTTATTTAGATTGGTTGGATTAGAAAAATTGGTCTTTAGCGTAGACCAAAAACCATATAAAAGCAAATCGAATTTATCATGAATTCACTAACTCTTGCAACCGAAAGGTGTGCCGAGCAAAGCTATTTAGACTCCAATCCTACGTTACACATAGAGCAAAGTACATTGGAGTATCTGTATGCGGCTTTTTCGCTCTACGAATACAAGCAGACTCGTACAAGGAAGCAGTATCGCGCACTTTTAGAAGAATACCAATGGGACAAAGGGAGTACAGAAGAAAGGCGATCGCTAAAAATAGCAGAGAATTTTCAAGCATTTGTTGGTTGTCCGGAACACTTGGCTGTATTGCCTGTACCCGTATTAGTGCGTTTATGCTCGAAGAATTACCAGGTCTTGATTGAAAAGTTGCAAGATATTCCCATTGGTGGATTGACTTGCAAACTTGTATTGGGGCTAATTAAAGAAAGAGCAAAGTTTCTCAAGTCTCAGAAAACAGAGAAAAAAGTTGGTAATTGGCGAGCAACACCAGATGGTAGTAGATATTATACTTTCGGTAAAATTATGGAAGATGACCATCAAACGGGAGTGCTTACAGATAAGCTGATAGAACAGTTAGGATTATCCTCACAGCGAATTGTCAGAATTGCGATCGCCGATTTACATCAAAAACTTACAGATGTAGAAGAAGCACTTGAAATTGTTGAAAATACAGCTTCTGATGTAAGTGATGTCAACGATTCGAGTACTCAAGAAATTAATCAAAATCCTCAACAAGAAACCACATCAACCAGTTCGAGTCAAACCGTCGAGGAAAGATGGGAAGAATTAGCACAGCAGTTAATCGATGATGTTAATAATATCAGTAGAATTAGCCCGGATTGTGGTCAATTAATAGTCGAGTCTTGCCAACGTTGGGAAGCAACAGTTCCTCCGGATAAAAGATGGGATGCGATATCGAATGGTGCGGCTCGTTCTAACTAGGAGCCTTCTGAAACAGAAGGGGTATGAGTTAGGTATAACCAAAAATAAAAGGTTATATAACTGTTTCTCGGATGTGGGTGAAAGTCCCACCGCTTAAGGGATAGCTGACTCCCTATCTGACCACACCGAGTAGGAACTTTGACACCTACAGAGTGAAGCTGGTATCAGGACGCAATCAGAGCCTAAGCAGGTACGGCACACTGGCGTTAACGGGGCGATGGCATGGGTAAACAAGTCCTAAAAAAGTGTCTCATATTGGAGCTACAACCTGAACAATAAATGTAGACTTCATCCTCCATATTCTCACGACATTATTGTTCGGATAGTCGGAATCCCTGAGAAGAGGATAGGCAAAATGGACTGCCCTAAACCATCAAAACAATCTGAGTTACGGAACGAGTAAAAACGTGTGTAAGGTCTGGGGAAAGGTCGAAAACCTCGGTAGATGGTCAAGCATAACAATCCCTTCACACGGGTAGGATGTAGGTTAATAACTGCCTACGGGATGAAAGAAAACGCGACCTAGGAGTAAAGCATGATTAGGCACAGTAAACAAATTACTAGTGAATCTTGGAGTGCGGCTCGTTCTTACTAGGAGCCTCTAGAAACTAGAG
>JAHCMI010000163.1 GCA_019192545.1 Rivularia sp. MS3
GTTATAGGCAATAAGGGATACGATGAAGTCACTTACAAAAGATAAAGTACTTTCAGTCATTGAGGTTATTAAAAAGAAGATCCACAACTTCACATATGATGATGGTTCTCCTTATTTTGAGGGGCGCAAGCCTGAAGAGCCTGAAGTAGTTAACAGTATCAGAACAGAAGAAATTTACAACCTTGCACATTCTTTACTGATAAAGGTTTATGGAACTGATAGTCAAGTCTATTATGGTTTTGAAACTCAAATGTCAAACTATATTGACCCTAATATATCTCACGACACCCATGACACTCTTGAAATTATTCTAGGGAAACTGGAGTACTTAAAAACTGAAATCGAACTTGGTTTATTACAATCACTGGAACAAGAGATATCCGGGGAGATTTATGGGGACTTACTCCTAATGGCTCGAAGCGCAATTGATAATGACGCTAAAGATACTGCCGCAGTTCTCTGTAGTGCCGCTCTTGAAGAAGCAACTAAAAAATTAGCGTTTCTTAATGACATTAATATCGAGAATAAAAGTCTAACCGAGGTGACGAATGCTCTCAAAACCAAAGGCCTTATAAAAGGCATCCAATCAAAATTATTCTCAACATATATCAGCATCAGAAACAAAGCAGCTCATGCAGACTGGAATAAAATTGAGCAGCCTGATGTAAAGAGCATGATTGCCTTTACTGAAGAATTTATTGCAAAGCATTTTTAGATTGATATGACCAGATACAGTCCTACAGATCGATTGGGGGTAAATGAAGTTGAAAGGATATTCCTTGAACTCGGTTGGATTCCACGTCATATTCTGCAAACTGATGTTGGAATTGACATGACCGTTGAAGTTTGTCAAAGTAACAATCCCATTGGAAAATTCTTAGGGGTTCAAATCAAATCTGGTATCAGTTACTTTTCTGAGCAAACCAAAAACTCAATCATATATCGAGCAGACAAAACGCACATCGACTATTGGTTAAATAATGCTCTTCCAATAATCATCGTACTTCATAATCCTTCTACTAACTTAACCGTCTGGCAAACTATAAATGAAGAAACAATTGTTAACACTGGCAAAAACTTCAAAATAGAAATCCCAATAAGTAAAAATTTAACTACTGGCTCAAAAGATGCACTTGAACGCCTTATGAATGGTTCTCCGTTGTTAAGCAAGTTTAAGAAACTCATAATGGACAAACCAATTATTGACATGCTCAATAATGGATCAAAGGTTGTAATTGATCTTGAATGTTGGGTGAATAAATCAAGTGGAAGAGCCGATATAAAAGTATATAAAGTTTCCCAAGATGAAGATTTTGATGAAGGAACTGAAATGGAACAAGTTTTATTACAAGAGTTCTCAGTATTAGGAGTGCATGGTTACCAATCATTGTATTTCATCTATCCATATGCAAACTTTTCAACAGATGAGATTTTCTATGAGAATTTTGACGATTATGATGAGGATGAAATGCCTGGCTATAAAATTGTATTCATTGAGGATCGTTTTCATAACTACGAACTACCGATAATACCCTACAGCAATAATGGCGAAACCTCTTCTTACAGACTAGTAATGAGTCTAAATGATTATGGTAGATCATTCATTGATTTCTATGATTATGCGAGCGGGAATAAACAGCTTGAACTCAATTTTTAATAAAGCAAAATTGAAGATAAAGCCTATAACAAACACTATCATCCATAAGCTAACTGAGCTACTTGCAAAGGCTGGTGCTATGAGATACTTTTATAGATATTTGAAAAGCTCAGCTTACGGATGATAGTTGGGCGTTA
>JAHCMI010000164.1 GCA_019192545.1 Rivularia sp. MS3
TAGAATCGCTCGTGCACGATCTGTCCATCCTTCCATCGCTGTACGCCCGTCTGTTCCATGTGTACACGGTTACCATCCTTAAACGTCACTTCCATGGCCGTCTCATGAATCACAACTCCGGCTTCCTCATCTGAGGTAATAGCTTTCACTTCCAGGTTATGAAATTCCTGAATACTGTTTAGGAATTGTTCTTCGTATTCACGACATGCTACCTTGCCTTCACGGGTTCCCATCGGTTCGGTCATTACTATGTCTTCTGCGTAATACTTTTCAAATGCGTCCAATAGCTGGCCTTGGCCTAGCATGTTGTAAATGTCTTGGGTCTTTTCTTTTAGTGTCATAATAATAATATATGTATGTACATATAATAACGGTACATATATTTTTTAGTTCTATTACTGTTCAAATTATTTAAAGGATTTCTCCAGGTCCTTTATTTTTATAGGTATGAGCAAATCCACTATCAATCGGCAACAGCTATTCCTTGAATTTCTATCCATCATATTCGCTGTATTATTGGCCTTATTGCTGAACAGCCTGCGTGAAAGCATGGCTACTGAACGTGCCCTGGATCGTGTCACCGAATCGATTCGTGCGGAGATTCTGAAGAACGACAGCACCATCCGAAAGTCTATGGCCTACCGTAGAGACCTGATATTCGAGCTCTACAACGATGAACACCTGGTCATGTCCATGCCTGTGAACGACCTTCCAATCGATGCCTCCAATGATCGACAATTGGAGAACTACCTGAAGCGGATCTTACCGTTTGCTCAGTCCACTCCTGTTACGTATTTAAAGGTTCAAAGCCTCAAGGAGAACCGTATTATTTCCATTAACAATCGTACGATGACGTTGTACCTTCAAGACGATATGTTACTGTTCTACGGTCCATACAACCTACAGCTGCGCACAGCGGATATCAGTAACCGCTCCTGGGAAATCGCCAAAGCGACTGGTACATTGGTTGAAATGGATTTAGCACTCGTAGACGCGCTTAATAACGTGTATACACTCAATAATCAATACCTGGAAACCAGCGATAAAGCCATTGATCAGATCTATGCGGGAAAACCGAGCATTCGATCTGTTTTGGAGGACATGTACTATTTCGAGACCCAAATTGTCAAGGCGGACTCTATCCTACTTACCATGCTAAATTCAGATGAAGTAGAATAACATAAATAATTGAATTAAAGCTACTTACGCCGCTTCTTCTTATTTACATTTTTGTCCCCACGTGTCTTCGGTTTCTTGTATTTCTTCGCGAGCTCTCTTCTGTAGGAGCCGCCCAGATTGACCTTCTTGTTCTTATCCTTTTTCTCGTGCGTAGCTTCTCCTTTGGCTTCCTTGGCGCCAATCTTATCGGACAGCTCCACCTGTTTAGATTTAGGTCGTTCCTCAGGCAACAGCTCATTGGAGATTTCTACAGCCGCTGGAAAATCACTTTCAGCAATCCCTTGATTCATCAAGTCTTCGATGGCATCCTTATATACACGCTCCTTTTCGGTGTACAACAAAATGGAATGGCCTTCATTTTCTGCACGCCCCGTACGACCGATTCGGTGCATGTAGTTCTCGGGATAGATTGGGACATCCATGTTAATCACATGCGTTACCTCATCCAAATCCAATCCACGAGCAAT
>JAHCMI010000165.1 GCA_019192545.1 Rivularia sp. MS3
TTCCATGAATAATCTATTGGGGGGAGGATTGATTTCAAGTTAGTAAAAACACATCATAATTTATTCTTTTCAGCTTCTTTTCTTCAAATGCCAGACAAAGCCAAAAGAGGGTTTCCGGCAAGGGAGGCACATAGTTTTTCTTAGCTGTGTATTATCTACCGGCCTGTACAATCAATTTCAACGTTTATATTTCCCGGTCCTTGACCGGAAAGCAGCTTTTGGATTACCTTTTGAGAAGAAAAGAAGTCAAGCTTCCATTAGTGATTCCTGATATCAATCGGGATCACAAGTATTGATCTGACAGATATAATAAACCCACTCCACAGACTATGAGGAAGAAGTAGCATGAGCTCTTCACCGCATGTTGAGAGGTAGTAGATTATCTTTTACGGATATATGACTTTCATGATCCTTACCTGGTAATTCTCAAGGTCTATTTGACTATTCCTAATTCATAAGGCTGGTTGTTTTTGAGTACATAATATATTCTTGACAAGAGCTTTTTGGCAATTACTACCACAGCCCTCTTTTTAGTCATTCTTTGAATAAGCTCTTCGTATTTCACCAGCATGGCCGGGTCATTTTGCACGGTCTGCCAGGCACATTCTACCAGCGCACTGCGTAGGGCCTTGTGCCTACGGATAGTAAGGTGACCTTTCCGGTCGTGCTCCCCACTACTGTGGGTGGTAGGCTTCAAGCCCACAAAGCTGTTGAGTTTCTTGAAAGAGGAAAAGCGCTTTACATCTTCAAGTTCAGTAAGTATTTGCACAGAGGTAAGAGGCCCAATTCCTGGTATAGTTCTCAATAGTCTACCTTGATCTTTATATCGAGTTGATCTCAGCAATTTTCTCACTTTGATTGAAGTGTCAAGGAAGTGACGGTAGATCAGATGATACTGTATGAGAAGCAAATTCATGGTGTCCTTTCCTGAAGCTGAGGGTAACTCTACTTCGGTCAGCCATCTGAGAAAAGCCTTGCTCCAGTAAGCGTTATCATATTGAGCAGGAAGCTCAATACCAGAGAACATTAAGGTTCCTTTGATTCTATTTTTTACTCTGATCAGATCACTCCAGAGCCGCTTTCTATACCTGAATAATTGTCTGTCTCCCTCCGTAATTTCTGAAGGTATATGGCTACCTGTAAGTAACCCGGATTGCAGTGTTCTGGCTATCTTCCTGCTATCGACAGGATCCGTTTTATTCTGATTCTCCTGATGCGTGGTCGGTATATCAGCTGGGTTTACAACCAGGCAATCATATCCATAACTCTGTAGTTTACGAGCTATCCAGAAACCAAACCTTGTTGCTTCATAAGCACAAACAACTTTGGCCATAGGAAAGTACTTATCCAGATAAGCTTTCAATGCTTCAGGATTGGGTGGTTGGCTAAAAGTACGGTGATGGATCTGTCCGGAATAGACGGAAACGGACCATTGTTTTTTGTGAACATCAATACCGATATATAGGGTTAGCGACGCAAATGATGTAACTTTCTTCTCCATTAATTTAATCTTTAGGGGTTTGACTTTTGTTTGGTTTCAATAAGTTAATCCCCTTTAGATTATTACATGGATACTATGATGAATGGCCTTAAGCATTTCAT
>JAHCMI010000166.1 GCA_019192545.1 Rivularia sp. MS3
TCAGAGTCCCTTCGGTGACTCTTCTATGTTGAAATCCCAATTTCAGAGAAAGAAAGTTTTAATTTGGTATTGCCTGCATTTGCCGCTATTCTATAAAATCAATCTTCTATAAGTAGTCACCCTTACCTAGATGCTACAAGCTACCTTTTATATTCTTAAAGAAGCGGATGCAATCTGAGGAAAGCAGTCATCCGCAGAGCTGCCGAGTCACCGTTGCATTGGTCCGCCTTAAATAGAATTTTTATAGTTAAGCAGCAAAACCAAGCTCATATTTTTCTTTATTTATCAATAGATGTCGTATTCTGTTTAACAATTTTCTTGTGATTCTGATAATAGCTTTATTACCACTCATCCTATTACACAACTGCTGATAGCTTAGACTTAGGGCGGGATCATTACGAACAGCAACCCAACTGCTTTCTATTAGTTGACTTTTTAAATGTTTGTTACCTCGTTTGGTAATATCTCCTATCCTTTCCTTATCACCAGATCCATAAACATTTGGTATCAACCCGACATATGAACATAGATAGTCCAGGCTCTTAAATCTTTTAACGTCCCCCACTTCAGTAAGCCACAACATCGCAGTGAAACGACCTATCCCAGGGACTGAGATTAATATCCTCACATCTTCTAAATAATTTTCTTGTTTTGATAATTTCAAAATATCTCTATCCACCTCCAGAATTAATGCTCTAAGGTTTTCGGCTTCCTGTACTAACAATCCTAGGGCTTTATTTCCACTCTGGTGACCTAAGTCGAGTTGCTTTAACCAGTCAATAAACCTTTTTGACCAGTGTCTTCCAGAGTTCTGAAATTGTTCAGGATAATCTATCCCAAAAAAGTAAAGCAACCCTTTGATCCTGTTGCGGGTTCTCGTTTGGTTTCCAACAATCTTTTGACGTAGTCTTACTAGACATCTATCTTGTTGAGTTGCTTTATCCGGAATATGAATGGGTGTTAATTCCCCATTTTTTAAACTCCTAGCCAATTTCCTGCTATCCAGAGGATCCCGCTTCTGCTTTTTCTCTTTATCAGTCGTAGGCACATCATTCGGATTTACCACAATGCAATTAATACCTTTGGACTGTAAGTATTCTTGTATCCAAAAACCTGCAAAACCTGCTTCATAGCAAGCATAATAAGTAGCACCCGGATAGTTCCGGTGAAGATACTTGACTAACACTGAAGGATCTGGTGGCTGATTAAATGTCTTGTAAGATAATTTCTCACCCTGGATTGACACGGTAAAATGCTTTTTATGGGTATCTATTCCCAGGTAAATATTTTGTCCTGTGAAATCTAATTGTTTACTTGTAGTTTGCATAAGTCTCTAAGTTTTTGTTTTGTAATTAGGTAATACCAAATTAAAACTTTCGGCTTATGCTTTTTTGCTACTTTTCAAACATAGTATCTGATTGGCT
>JAHCMI010000167.1 GCA_019192545.1 Rivularia sp. MS3
CGGCTGACCAGTTCAGTTCGTAGGTTTCCCTACTCATACGACTTTCACGTCGCGCGTAAATCATATCGCCGTCATATGGGGATTTTTCCCCCTTAACTTTGATGTGCCCATGTTCGGAGTAAGGGACAGATGGGAAGGCTTGTTTTGTAAGCTTTTTAGCTGAGTACCTATCCTGTTTCTTTTCCCTATTGAATACCTTAAATGTTCTGTGATTTAGATGCCAAAGTGAGAATTTTGAGCCTTCTAATTTACAGTATTTATGATATTGTCTCCAACCTCTAACTATTGGTGCCAGCTTTTTAGCTTTCACTTTAGCCCCATAATTAGAGCAGTTAACGATTGTCTTGACTTTCTTGCGGAATGCTTTGAAGTTGTCCGCTGAAGGGACGCTTTTAAACTTTCCGTTTTGCTGTACATAAAATCTCCAGCCTAGAAAGTCGAATCCATCTGTCGAAGCGGTTAGCTTAGTTTTTGCTTGGCTTACATTCATTCCTCTTTTAGCTAGGAATTCTTTGACTTTATTAAGTGCCAAGTTTGCATCATCTTGAGGTCTGAGTATTATTACCATATCATCAGCGTAACGAATGGTTGAGTATACATCGTATATCTTCCCTTTATTTTGGCTTTTATATGATGTTAATTTTTCTACCCCATTTAATGCGATATTTGCTAAAAGTGGGCTTACCACGCCACCTTGGGAAGTTCCTTGCTCTGGAAATTCTGGGTTTGTACCAGCCTTAAGGCATCTAAAGATACCTTGTTTTAGCTCCCTTGGTGCAATTAATTCATCCATTATAGTGTTGTGGTTTATACGGTTAAAGCACTTTTCGATATCAATTTCGAGTATTTTCTTATTGATACCGTTTTTGTTTGAATTTAGTTTTGTGAACAGGGATTTTTGAGCATCATGTGCGCTTCTGCCTGTCCTGAAACCATAACTCTGTGCGTGAAAAGTTGCTTCGTGTGCTGGTTCTAGAGCATATTTGGCTATACACTGCCATGCTCTATCGGCGATAGTAGGTACCTTGAGAATTCTGGTAAAGCCATTTTTCTTAGGTATTGGTATTTCCCGCAAGCGGTTATGATACCAGTTGGTAGCTCCATGTTTAAGTAGTAGTTCTAAGTCGAATCTTTCCTTAAACGTGAGTGCCGTTTTACCATCAATGCCAGCAGTCCGTTTACCGCTATTTAGCTGTGTAACCTGACGAATAGCCAAGAATCTAGCCGAACGGGAACGAAGAATAAGCTTTTGCAGTGACCGAGCTTTGCGCTTGTTACCTGCTCTAACAGCTTTAAACACTCGCTTTTGTAAGCGGAAAAGGTTCTTCTTGAACTTAGTCCAAGTTACTGATTGTTAGAGTCGATGCCCGGTATTATCCGGGGCACCTCTCCTTCAGAACCGTGCGTG
>JAHCMI010000168.1 GCA_019192545.1 Rivularia sp. MS3
GGTAGTGTCCCAAAAAGTGTGTCTGGGAAAAAAGGTTATCCACGGAAATAACTTCAGTTTTCAAGTTATTAAAAGTTTTGATCGAATTTAAAATTGGTAATAGGAAAACTATATGATTTCTCGCCCATTTCCATGGCTACATAGCCGATTAAAGTAATAGCCGATTGTGGTGTTGGCATAGCATTCCTCATATTCAAGGTCCTTCTAAATGCTTTATTGAGTCTTTCAATCCAGTTAGTAGTATAAATCATCCGCCTGATCCGATAGTCAAAGTGTAAATAGGTAAATATCAATTCCAGATCTTTTCTACCAGCTACAGTCTTAAGTTTAGGATAGGTTTTTGTCCATCGAATCAATAATTCCTTAAGCCGGTTTACTGCCTGGTCAGCAGTATAAGTGGCATTGTCCGGATCAAAGACTTCAGCAAGTTGTTTGGCAAACACCTTTCTATCATTGACCCTTATGTGCTTATTAATATTTCGCTGAAAATGTAATACACACTTTTGCTGCATACTCTTACTGAAAACCTTACCGATCACACTGTCCAGGCCTGTTAAGTCATCAAAGACAAAAAGGCCAACATGCTGAACACCTCTCTCTCTGATAGAATTAAGTACTTCTTCCCACCCTGCAGCTGACTCCTGGGGTATATTGATAATACTCAAAACCTCTCTGGTTAGATCCTCCTTAAGTCCTAAGAGAATATAAAAAGCTTCTGTGGCTACTTGATCTCTTCTCACCTTAACATGGATTGCATCAATGTAAACTACAGGGTAGTAGTTATCCAGGTGACGCGATAACCATGCTTTTACTAGCGTTGAAAAATCAGTGGTGATGCGGGATATGCTGCTTTTACTATATGAGCTCCCATAAATGTTCTCAACAATCTGTTCAATCTGTCGAGTAGTTAGCCCTTTGCCATATAATTCAAAGCATAGACTCTTAACAGCTTCTTCCTGTTGATCTAATAAACCCAATACAACTGGCTTAAAGACTCCCAATCGATCACGAGGAATCGATAAAGATAGACGAGAGCCTATCCCAGACCTAAAGGCTGTACGGTAACCATTCCCTTTATTAGTTGGATCTTCTTTCTGTTCCAGAAAATGCTTACGCTCACTGTACATCAGGCCATTTACCATCATCGTAAACAGATCGTTAAGCCCATTTTCTTTTTCAAGTTCCAGATTGATGATACTTTGAACTTGTTTTTTACTTAAATTAATCTCGGTTTCCTGTTGAATTTTCTCCATAATTTTTGTCGTTATTAATTATGAAGTTATTCTGTGGGAAACCTTTTTTCAAATTTGACCTAAGACACACAATCTGGGACGGTATG
>JAHCMI010000169.1 GCA_019192545.1 Rivularia sp. MS3
AGCCTTACTAGTTATCGGACCATTCTAAATTCAACTTTTTTCTCCAATTATTATCATGATTTGACTGTTAATTGTGGTAAAGTAGGCTTGGGTATGCGAGGTAGGACTTTTCCACTGTTCACAGCCTTATGGTAATGTTCAATTGGAGAAAATCCACCTAGCGAGCTGTGAGGGTGGTTATGATTGTAATCTATTCTCCATTGCTCTGCGAGGATCCGAACCTGGTCCAGGCTTTCAAACCAATAGGCATCAAGTACATCTTCTCGAAAAATCCTGTTGAAACGCTCGATATACGCGTTCTGAGCTGGCTTACCCGGTTGAATAAACTTGAGTTTAATATTGTTCTTCCTACACCAGAGTTGCATCTTGTTGGAGATGAATTCTGGGCCATTGTCTACTCGGATCTGCGTAGGTAAACCGTATTCTTCTCCCATTACCTGAAGCGTTCGTATCACACGATCAGAAGGGAAGCTCAGCCCCACCTCAATCGCCAACGCCTCTCGGTTAAAATCATCAGTGATATTCAATACACGAATCTTTCTTCCATCTTGTAATGCATCACTCATGAAATCCATGCTCCAGGTGTCATTAGGTTGAGTAGGAACCTCTAAAGGCTCTTTGTACCTGTTTGGAAGCCTTCTCTTATGCTTTCGGCGAAGCTTTAGATTCATCAGCCGATAGACTCTCAAAAGCTTATTTCTACTCCATGTATAGCCCTGCCGTCTCAATCTACCATAGTATGAATCAAAACCTCGGTTAGGCAATGAATCTGCCATCTCCGTGAGTTTGGCAATCACAGGTTCATCATCCCGAGTGCTTTGGTAGTACCACATACTTCTGCAAAATGATAGCACGTGGCAAACCCTACGAATACTTTGTTGGTAGGTCTCAACCAGGTAGGAACACATTTGCCGTTTGATGGCAGGGCTTACCACTTTTTTGATAGTACATCTTTGAGCATCACATTATCTAAACTCAGCTCGGCGTACATCTTCTTCAACCTGCTGTTTTCATCTTCAAGCTCCTTCAACCGCTTCAACTGGCTAGCATCCATACCCGAATACTTCTTACGCCAATTGTAGAAGGTGCCTTTGTGAATACCCATTTCTCGACAGATATCTTCTGTCTTACGCCCTTGTTCATTCTCCTTAAGGGCTTTGATGATTTGACTCTCTGTGAATTTCGACTTTTTCATTTCGACAGTTTAAGTTACATGATTTGTTCATTTGTAAACTGTCCGATTTTCTAGTAAGGCTACC
>JAHCMI010000170.1 GCA_019192545.1 Rivularia sp. MS3
TGATGGTACCCCAAAAAACAGGACAGTGATTTTAGTTCAGAATTGAATACTAAATTTACTGATAATGACGCGTAGGAAGTACACATCGAAATTTAAGACCAAGGTAGTTTTAGAAGCTATCAAGGAGCAATCAAGCGTTGCTGAATTAGCCCAGAAGTATGAGCTAGCTCCTCAGCAGATTAACTTATGGAAAAGGGAATTTTTAGCTCATGCAGACTCAGTTTTTGATCAGAAAGGCAAGAGCAAGAAGTTGCAAGTAGATGAGGAAAAAGATCAGCTGCTCAAAGCCATTGGCCAACTGAAGGTGGAAAATGATTTTTTAAAGGACGCCTTGCGTTAAGGCCATTGACTGAACGGCGATCAATGATAAGCAAGGGTCAATTGAGTGTGGCCAGACAATGTAAGCTACTGTCCATACACCGTTCAGGGCTTTATTATAAGCCTTCGGGAGAAACTGAGTTGAACTTAAAGCTAATGCGGATGATGGATGAGCATTACCTGCACCACCCATTCAAGGGAGCTAGCAGAATGCATACCTGGTTAACCAAGGATAAGGGGCTGCCGGTGAGTAAGAACCGAGTAGAACGACTCTATTACCATGTGATGGGTTTAAGAGCGGTAATGCCCGGAAAACATACTTCCAGACGACACAAAGCCCACAAGGTTTATCCCTACTTACTTAGAAACCTGACCATAGACAGACCCAATCAAGCTTGGGCTATGGACATCACTTATATCCCGATGAAGAAAGGGTATATGTATCTGGTAGCCATTATTGACTTGTATAGTAGATATGTTGTTAACTGGTCAGTATCCAATTCTATGGAGGCTGATTGGTGTAAAAGGTGTCTGGAAGAGGCCATTGAAACTCACGGCAAGCCAGCGATCATCAACACCGATCAAGGCTCCCAGTTTACCTCAGAGGTTTTTGCCGATTATGTTATTAAGCAAGACATCAGCCTGAGTATGGATGGCAAAGGAAGAGCGATTGACAATGCTTTTATCGAAAGGCTGTGGAGAAGTGTCAAGTATGAGAAGCTCTATCTTTATCCTCCAAAGAACGGTACAGATCTATATCTGTTAACAGCAGAATATTTTCATTATTACAACAACGAAAGAAGACACTCTGGTATCGATGATCGGATACCGACAGAACTATATCTTAATCAAGCAAAACAAGCAGCCTAATGTAAGAATGCTTTACCAACATGGAACTTAAAACAACCCTAAACCTGTCCTAACTATTGGGGTATGATCA
>JAHCMI010000018.1 GCA_019192545.1 Rivularia sp. MS3
GCATTCTCAATATTTAAAACACCATAAATAATTAGTGCGCCTTTACCCAACCTACCACTACCACTTACATAATCTCGTTTAAAACCTTACATATTGATGTTGGGTTGCGGCGCATTCTCAATATTTAAAACACCATAAATAATTAGTGCGCCTTTACCCAACCTACGATTTAATTCTTGTATTAGTAGGGTGTGTTGTTGCGTAGCGCAACGCACCGTCAAACATAAAACAATAAAACGGTGCGTTAGGCGCGAAACAGATATATTTCGTCACAATCCAAATTGTTCGTCGCGCCATAACACACCCTACGAATAAACCCACGCAGGTGGGTTTTGCCTGTGTAGCCGCGATTTCAATCGCCAGGTGTTTTTCTAATTATTCCCAATCCCCCATCCCCAATTCCCCAAATTTTAAGATAAATGAAGTCCATACATCTAGGCGAAACTACCAATTGACTATTAAAATCTAGCAAAGTCGGAATATAAACCCGAACACAAACCTTTAAATTACCTTCTGCGCTGTGAAATTGAAATTAAGCCGTTTGATTCCATTTCTTGATGATACTGTATCTAGTTGGGCATTAGAAGCCCGCTTGTTACGTTGGTTAAGCTTGATTTGGCTGTTTATAGGTTTAGCCGTATTATTTTCGGCTTCTTACCCGGTTGCTGACGTTAAGCATGGTGATGGACTTTTCCTTTTCAAACGTCAATTGATAACTGTATTTTTGGGCTTGATACTTTTCAATATCATTGTCAATTTACCGTTTCATAAAATAATTGGGGTATCCCATTGGCTGTTAATGCTGTTTTTAGGGTTGATTATTCTCACCTTAATTCCGGGTTTGGGTACTAGGGGGGTTTATGGTACCAGCCGTTGGCTAGCGATTGGAGGATTCCCGATTCAACCATCGGAATTTGTCAAACCTTTTTTAGTGTTGCAGAGCGCGCGAGTTTTTGGAAATTGGGACAGACTTAGTTGGGGAATTCGCATTGCTTGGCTGGGGGTTTTTGGTTTTGTGCTGTTGGGAATTCTCGCACAACCAAATTTAAGTACCACTGCACTTTGCGGAATGACTGTGTGGTTGATTGCTTTGGCAAGCGGTTTGCCTTACAAATATTTAGGAGGTAGCGCCGGTGCGGGAGTATTATTAGCGTTGATGAGCGTTACCGTGAATAAATACCAACGCTTGCGGATTACTTCTTTTATTAATCCTTGGGACGATCCTAGAGGTACAGATTACCAGTTAATTCAAAGTTTATTAGCGGTAGGCTCTGGTAATACTTGGGGTTCGGGATTTGGGCTTTCCCAACAAAAGCTTTCTTGGCTACCTATTGCAGATAGTGACTTTATTTTTGCAGTGTTTGCTGAAGAATTTGGTTTTGTTGGCAGCGTCACGCTATTGGTAATGTTAGCCGTATTTGCAACTTTGGGATTTATAGTAGCTCTGAAAGCAAAAAGTGTTATATACAGGTTGTCGGCAATTGGAATTACTACTTTACTCACCGGACAATCTTTTATAAATATAGGTGTTGCCAGTGGAGTTTTACCAACAACTGGTTTACCTTTACCTTTCTTTAGTTACGGCGGAAGTTCGATAATTGCTACATTGATTGCCACAGCTTTATTAATTCGAGTTGCTAGGGAAAGTAACGAAGCTGAAGTAGTTCCCATCCGCAGACAGCCGCCAAAACCCAGACGCGAACGACGGTTTTTACATAGAAATAAATTTTAATTTAATACTTTATTTTCTAAAACAAGCAAATATATATTAAATTTGCTTGAATTATTTTGAACAATATTAGTAGAGTAAGCTGTAAGTAGACTCATATTAAATTCAGTTTACCAACCGTTTTTTATATAGCCCGCATCAGCGGGCTTTATTTATGATTGAAAGTGTTCAGAGGTTAAACGGAAAAGTCGTAATTAAAACCTGCAAACTTTCATTTTCACTAAATTTTCTCTGAATTTGCTCGAAAGAGGAGATAAAAACTATACTTGTTCGGCATCTTCTTAATATTTAAGATTTTACCTTTAATATTTTGGATTATTTATATAGCAATCCTATACGAGTTGCGAAAAAGATAGGTGCCAAAAACCCGGTTTTTTCAAAAAAGCGGGTTTATTAAATCTCAGTGCAAAATTATACGCGAACATAAGCTTATCTTTTTAATCATTCCAATACCACAAAAACACTGATAACTGTTCACTGCTTACTGCTCACTGTTATGTCTTGGTTTCTCTTCGCAATTTCTACAGCTTTCTTAGAATCAGTCAGGGATATTTTCAATAAAAAGACGGTTTCTGTAATTGATGAATACATTTTAGTTTTTTCTTTTAATCTATTAACCGCAATATTTGCTTTTCCCCTATTATTTTTTAACGATATTCCAACTTTCGGCAATCACTTTTTGTATGCTTTAATTGCCATCGGAATTTTCAATACCATTGCATTTTTGCTTTTTTTCAAAGCCATCAAAGCATCAGATTTATCAATAGTAGCTCCCATCACAACATTAAGTCCGATATTACTTTTAATTACCTCTCCGTTTTTGGTTGGTGAATTTCCCAACGCTATCGGTATTTTGGGAATATTTATCATTGTAATCGGCGCTTATGTCTTAAAATTTCAAGATAAAACCGGCGGATATTTAGCTCCTTTTAAATCATTATTTAAAGAAACCGGTTCCAGATTGATGTTTGGGGTAGTATTAGTATGGAGTATTACCGCTAATGTTGATAAAATCGGCGTACAGAATTCCTCTCCAATTATCTGGACAATTACCGCTCATTTGAGCGTCGCTGTTTTTATCTTACCTATAGTAATTTTGAAATCAAAACCAAACATTCAAAATCTCAAATCTAATTTCAGAAACATAATTTTAATTGGTTTTATAAATACCTTGGCAATATTATGTCAAATGAGTGCGTTGCAGCTTGCTCTCGTATCTTTTGTAATTGCAGTCAAACGTACCAGTGCTTTATTTAATGTTTTATGGGGTTGGTTGATTTTTAAAGAGCAAGGTATTAAAGAAAGAATTGCCGGTTCAGTTATTATGATTTTGGGAGTTATGGTAATAACTTTGTCGAAGATGGTTTAGCCGAAACCTCACCCCTTCCCCTTTCCTTGTAAAACGAGAGGGGTTAATCTCTCGTTACAAGGCTCTGTCTCCGCTACAATATGAAGGCAGCAGTACCCCTTAGACATTGATTCCTACTCAGAGAGTGGGAAGCTGATAACTGTTCACTGATAACTGATAACTGATAACTGTTAACTGTATGGAAACCCTGCAAACTCAACTTTATCAACTCGAACAATTCGCGAATTCGCTTGTTTCTAACCAATTAACTCACCTCAGTTTACTCAGCATCGGCATTATTTTCCTAGCTGGTTTGCTTACCAGTCTTACTCCTTGTATGCTTTCGATGCTGCCCATCACTATTGGTTATATCGGCGGTTATGAAGCGAAAAGCCGCGTGCAAGCAGCCGCACAATCGACTTGGTTTGCTTTTGGTTTGGCAACTACTCTTGCAGGGCTGGGAATTATAGCAGCAACGGTCGGAAAAGTCTACGGTCAAATTGGTATTGGTTTACCGATTGTTGTCAGCGTCATTGCTATTTTAATGGGATTAAATCTACTTGAAGCTTTACCTTTGCAGCTTCCTGATTGGGGTGGTACCGATTGGATTTCTCAAGAATTACCCCAAGGTGTGCGAGCATACTGTATCGGATTAAGTTTCGGTTTGGTGGCTTCTCCTTGCAGCACTCCGGTTTTAGCAAGTTTATTGGGATGGGTTGCTAGCACAAAAGATTTAATTTTAGGTGCTGCTTTGCTGCTTTCCTACACGGCAGGTTATGTAACACCATTGATTTTAGCCGGTACTTTTACCGCTTCAATAAAAAAAATCATCGAAATACGGCGTTTTTCTGGTTGGATTAATCCCGTTAGCGGTGCATTATTAGTCGGATTCGGCGTATTTTCCCTAATTTCTCGCATCCCCTTTTAATAATTCCTAATTGATAACTCTTAACTCCTAACTCCTAACTTCTAACTAAAATAAAATGACTTTAGAAGAATCCTCAAAAAAATCACCCTTAGCAGCATTATCAAGCTTCATCCGCAAGGAATTTCTACCAATACTCACAGACTTACGATTAGCGATAATTCTATTGTTAGCGATCGCTGCGTTTAGTATTGCGGGTACAGTCATCGAGCAAGGGCAGTCAATTGCTTTCTACCAAGCAAATTATCCCGAGAATCCGGCTTTATTTGGTTTTCTCACCTGGAAAGTGGTGATAATTCTTGGTTTAGACCATGTTTATCGGACTTGGTGGTTTTTATCTCTACTTATATTCTTCGGAGCTAGTTTAACGGCTTGTACTTTCACCCGTCAGCTTCCAGCATTAAAAGCAGCACGTCGCTGGAAGTTTTTCGATAAACCCCGGAGATTTCAAAAGTTAGCGTTGAGTGCCGAATTCGATGTTGACAAAGACAATTTTACGTCTATTAAAAACCTTACCGAAATTCTGCAACAGCGCCGCTACAAAGTTTTTCAGGAAGACGATGATAAACTCTATGCTCGCAAGGGAATTATCGGTAAAATTGGCCCAATTATAGTCCACATCGGTATTGTAGTTATTTTACTCGGTTCAATTCTAGGAGCAATGACGGGTTTTATGGCTCAGGAAATGGTTGCTAGTGGCGATACTTTCCAAGTTAAAAATATCATAGATGCCGGACCTTGGGCGATGTCGCAAGTTCCTAAAGATTGGGCAGTAAAAGTAAATCGCTTCTGGATTGATTACACATCTACCGGAGATATTGACCAATTTTACTCGGATATGTCGGTAATAGATAAGGAAGGCAAAGAAGTAGATAAAGACACTATTTACGTCAACCATCCTTTACGACACAAAGGAGTTACCCTTTATCAAACTGATTGGGGAATTGCAGCAGTAAAAGTAAAAGTCAACAGAAGTCCGATTTTTGAACTGCCGATGGCACAACTTGATACCGGCGGCAAAGGGCGGCTCTGGGGTACTTGGATTCCTACCAAGCCAGATTTGAGCGAAGGCGTTTCTTTATTGGCTAAAGATTTACAGGGAACCGTATTAATTTACGATCCTAAAGGTAAGCTAGTAAATACCGTCCGCGAAGGAATGACTACAGAAGTTAACGGCGTTACTTTAAAGGTTTTAGAAGTAGTTGGTTCTACTGGCTTACAAATAAAAGCAGACCCAGGTATACCAGTAGTTTACGCTGGATTTGCTTTGTTAATGTTGGGAGTAGTCATGAGTTATTTTTCTCACTCTCAGGTATGGGTATTGCAGGAAGCAGATAACTTATATGTTGGCGGTAAAACCAATCGCGCTCAAGTTGCTTTTGAAGGAGAAATGGTAGAGATTTTTGAGCAAATATCTCAATCTAAAGGTGAATCTACCAAGCCTTTAGTTTCGAGTGTTTAAGTTGGGGATTGGGGATGGGAGAGTTAGGAGTTAGGAGTTAGGAGTTAGGAGTTATTTTTTCTCTCCACATTTCTTCAATTATTCCCCTTTCTCATCTACTATGCAGGATTTAAATATTGGATTTTTGATTGCGAATCAATCAATTATAAAATCAAAAGGTAGAGAATTTTTCTACTTATTACGCACTCATCTACCAGCTTTTACTCCTTTTCGCTATGGAGCTTGGGAACCCTTAAATAATGACTTTAACTTTGATAATATTGAAGAGCCTCTGCAATGCTGGAATCACGAATATTTTGTTTGGAAAAATAAGCGTCATGCTTGTGAAGGAATTGCTTCAATGGAAAATAAATTCATCCATTCAAGTATTGATATCATTGGAAAGTCAAAATTAGTCGATTGTAATCAAGTCGTTAGTTTCTTTTTAAAGACTGCTGAATTATTCAAACCCGACTTTGCCTATATTCACTTATTCTCGGATGAGGAACTAAATACAATTACTGAAGGAATTAATACAACTTTCTACGATATGTCAATGCCCTTTCGGACTGGTATATCTACATATGAGTTACAAAAGTATATACCTAATTTGTGTTGGGGAACTATTTTTGGTTCTCCATATATCAAACTTTTTACTAGAGAGCATATTTTGTCTTCTCCAGCTTCAAAATTTCAACAACTATCTGAAAATGCAATATATATTCAGCTAAGTGAAAACCTTACAGACTTGAAGTCAAATTATCAAAGCGTGAATGTAAGCCGTAAGAAAGTTAAACAACACCTAAATAATAATGCTTTTCTCGATTTTGAATTAGGTATCAAGCATCAATACAATACTCCTGAGTTTTATTTTGTCTAGGAATATTTTGGTTAGTACCTTAATGACTTAAAATTTAAATTTACTGTTGTACCGAATTATCGAAACACATGAAATAAGAGAAGACGTTGCATTGCAGCGCCTCTACATTGTTAATTTGTATGTATCGTAGTTAGATTATTATTTCTTAACTACGCCCAATCCCCAATCCCCAATCCCCGATTTATTTTGTATGACTAACTTCCACAACCGTATGTACATTACCTCGTGGCGTAAAATCAGCTTTGACGTTAATTTCTAAAGGGTCGCAGGCTGCAACAATATCATCTAAAATTTGATTGGCTGACTCTTCGTGAGAAATATATCTATCCCTGTAACTATTGATATAAAGCTTGATTGCTTTTAATTCCACAACCTTTTCGTCAGGGACATAATTTACATAAATAGTCGCAAAATCCGGATACCCAGAAAACGGGCATTTACAGGTAAATTCCGGCAAAGTAATGCTGATATTGTATCTTCTGCCAACGCGGGGATTGGGAAAAGTAATTAACTTTCCTTCCGAAATCTCGCGCTCGCCATACTTTACTTCAATATCTGTCTGTGTCATTTATATTTAAAAATAATTAATAATTTTAGTAGGGAATAGGGAATAGGGAATAGGAAGATAATCTCAAATATAAAATTAAACAACTATTACTGTTAACTGTTAACTGCTCGCTGTTAACTGTTAACTGTTCACTGTTGAGTGTTAACTCCTAACTCCTAACTCCTAACTTATTGATTCCCCTTCCCAATCGGGGCAGCTTTGATCTTCATACCCGCTTGGATGCATACCGCAAACTAGTAAATTACCGTTGTAAACTTGTCCGTGATAATTACGGCAACCCATACAGGCAGGATTTTGCTCTGCTGTGGGTTCAACGGGATAAGGCAAATGACTGCTCAAGTCATCACCTAAAACATCTTCAAAATCCCAATATACTTCTAAAAATGGTTCTGCTAAATCCTGCAAATACTGATCTACTTCAGAAAGTAGCGAAGTTTGAACTTGTTCGCTAAGTTCTTCAGTCATTTCAATAAAAGTATCTACTACTTCAGTCATTCCCGTAAAGAAGCGTTCTACTTCATCCGATACCGACTTTACTATGTCCGAAAAATCTTTCTGCCACTCATCCATAAAAAATAGTCCTCACTCTCTTTAATAATAGGACATTTATTAAAACGCTTCTAACACGTTTTTAGGAGGGTGGCAATTAACAAATATAATCGTTTAGCACTCAAAAATAATTCATCAAAATTCTTCATGCTGTAACGGTCTAAAATACTAAAAGTTCACCCCAAGGGATATTCTATAATAATAATCCTGGAATGTCCGTTAATGATTTCCAGGCAATTACTAGCTTTTGGCTTAATAATACCCTAATTTTTACTAATATTTAATTTACTGGTCGCGCTGTAAACGACGCAATTCCTCTTGCATCCGCTTAACTTGATCGCGCAACTTATCAACGTCTTGAACCTCTGATGATTCTTTTTCGCTGGGTTCTTCGTCATCGCCTAAAATTTCAATGCGACGGGGTTCAGCCCGAGTTGTGCTTTCCTTGCTTCCATCACTCGCAGATGACTGAGCTTGTTTCATCATATCCTCTACAAACTTCCGGGCTTCTTCGGCATTCATTTCGCCCTTCGCAACCATTTCATCTGCTAGTTTTTGGGCTTGCGATCGCAATTCGGCTAAAGTTCCACCTGCTTTTTCGCTAGCGTAAGAAGCTAACCCAACACCAAGGTAAAAAGCTTTTTTAGCAATATCTCCGAAACCAGGCATTATACAGCAATACTCTATAAAAATAGGGCGACCCGGAGTCTACGCCTACTGCAAGCATCCCGTATTGCTGCTACCGTCAGGTCCTGACAAGGTTTGGGCGTTGCAGTTGCATAGGTCCAGGTCTAGAAATAATATAGCACTAATTTGTGCAAATGTGGAATAGGCTGCATGTAATTTTATTTATTCGACTATAAGCCGCCATTCGTATAGCTTATAGTCAACGCAATTATTTTCAATCAATGGATCGCGAGCAACAATTGCTTGGGCTTCATCCATTGAAGCCGCCTTAAACAGTAGCATTCCGCCGCCATACTGCGCCCAATAACCAGTTTTTGCTTCGTGTCCTTTATTTTTCAAGTCTTCTACATAAGCTTTGTGAGCGGGGACGTATTTATCGAAGGTGGATTTATCGACTTTACCTGTTTCTATTTTCACAAACCACGGCATTTGATTCTATTTCCTTGAAAATATGATGGGCTATTTGTGCTTATTCATAAACTGTAAAATAAAGTTGTACTTCGTCACATAAGTCATCAGAGGTAATACCAGTTTTGATTTTATTTAATAAGATTAATCCTCTGAACCTTCTTCCTTTGCGCCCTCAGCGCCCTAGTACTCGTTTTCATTAAAATTGACGGGTGAAGGCAAGCAGGGGGAGAGGGGGAGAGTGGGGGAGTGGGGGAAGAAAATAATAAAACCCTCTTTTATAAACCCCTCGAAATTAATGAAATGAACTACTAGAAGGGTTTTTTTTAAGAGAGTTTATAACCCCTCATAGCTTATAAATAGGGTTTGTTGAAAAAGTTTTCTTTGACAAGGGCAGGGAGCAGGGAGCAGGGAGCAGGGAGAAAAAAGTTTAATGGGAACTCTGTGACACTTCGAGTTACTTTGAAAGTAGTAATAATGTTTTTAGTGTCACGTACCAGCCGAGATTTGTGACAATTGCGACCATTCCTGTTGATAAGGAAACGAATTACCATTAAGCAAAAACAGAATTTAATGAGTCTCTATTTCATTGCTTTATTGCCACCGCAGGCAATTCAAGATTACGCTACCGAAGTTAAACAGTATTTTGCTGACAAATACGACAGCAAACACGCTTTTAAATCACCACCACACATTACTTTACAACCTCCATTTGAATGGAATACCGACAAAGCCATCGCTTTAGAGGAATGTTTGCAGAAGTTTGTGATGGGAAGAAATGCAATACCGATAATTCTCGACGGCTATAATGCCTTTGCACCTCGGGTTATATATATAGATGTAGTTCAGACTCCAGATTTAATGATTTTGCAAGGTGATTTAATAGCGTATCTGGAGAATAATTTAGGAATAATCGATAAGTTAGGAAAATCTCGCGGTTTTACTCCTCATATGACAGTTGCTTTTAAAGATTTAAAGCGAAGTCAATTTAAAGCTGCTTGGACAGAATTTGAAAATCAAGAATTACATTTTGAGTTCGATGCCCAAAAGTTAACACTATTGAAGCATGAAAACAAACGATGGAATATTACCAAAGAGTTTGAATTTGTATTTTAACCAACACAAAAGCCTTACTATATCATCATTAGGCTTAACTTTTAAATATTTATTTTATTTGTATTTAACACTCGTAGAAATGTGACTTAATATTCTTTATACTATCACTGCGTAATCTAGTTTACTTTTCAAACTGTTTAAGCAGTAGTTTTATCAGGAGATAATTTTAATGCAGCCAGAAACAAAGCAGGCTTATCAAGAAAAAGTAAAGGCTCAACTCGACAAGCTAAATGCTCAAATCGATCAAATGAAAGCACAGGCGGCTGTTGCTAAAGCTGATGCCCAGATTGATTATCATGAGATGATAGAGGACTTAACTAGCAAGCGCGATGCAGCCCAAGCAAAGTTAGATGAAATTAGTAAGGCTTCTGAGGATGCCTGGAAAGATTTAAAAGTCGGTTTTGAAAGTGCTTGGAATGAACTTGATGCAGCTTTCAAAAATGCAATGAATAAATTCCAATAATCCTCGATTTTAATCCGTAATAACAATAAAAGCTATAGCAATACAGTTAGTCATCACGTTTCTACAGCTTTTCTCTGATAGGCATTGAAAGATTGCAATATGGTTTGACTTTTCTTTGTCATAGTATGTCCCCTAAATCTCTTATTTTTGGGGGACTTTTAACTATCTTTTCCCCGCTTTTTTGGGATTTAAAGCTATTCATGCTTTGAATAAGCAAAAGTATTTAATATTACTAAAAAACAATAGCTTCATAGAAACTTAACATTTATAAAGTTTAGAAAAAATTACTGTAAAGGTGATAATTCTTACTGATAGAGATATTTCTGATTCGTACTATGACTAGAACGTAAAGCAGTAATAAAAATTCTCAGTATATTGATCGATATCAACGTTCCACTAGATTGTTAAAAAAACCTGTTTTTTCTAATGGAAATAAAATCTCAGAATCCAAGATTTAAAGTATTCTTCTTTTTTGCTATATTTCTTGTTTATTTCACAGTATTTTTTATTGAAGATAAACTTGCATTTGCACCTGTATGGGATGAAACACATTTTTGGGAAACTAGTTTACGATTTAGTAAAAGTTTGATTCCTGATTTGAGTTTATTAAGGAATTACGGACAACTGAATACACCACTACCATTTATTGTCTTCGGAGCCTTAGAATACTTGTTCAAAGGTGGAATATTTGCTGGGAGGTTTTTAAATTTTATCCTCTCGTTTGCTATAACTTGTACAATCGGATTTTCTCATACAGCGAATAAAAAGCATGTAATTTTAGCAGTATTAGGTTTGCTATTGTTCCCTTATTATCTCAAATATTCTACCCTGTTATATACAGATATTATTGCTACGTTCTTTGTAATATACGGTTTTTGGTTCTACCTTCGTTCTTTGAATATTCTTAGCAGTATCGCTTTTATATTGGCAATTGCTTCGCGTCAATACATGTTAGTTTTTCCTGTATCTCTAGTTGCATTTGAAATTTATAATGCAGTTAAACCTAAGTTTAGTAAACATAGTGCAAAACATATAAATACAGCTAACGATAATCAATATAAAAAACAAAGTCCTATACTATCAAGCCGTGTGATAATGCTATTCATTGCTTCATTATCTATTGGCGGATGGTTTTTATTATTTGGCGGTATTGCTCCTCAAAGTGGACTTAATTTATCCTATGCACCAAAAGTACAGCAAAGCTTATTCGCAGTCACACCAGCAAGTAGCCTTTATTTTCTCGCTTGTGTTGGGCTGCATTTCGTGATGCCAGAATTATTATTATTTCATACTCGCATTCTATTTCGCCCTTGGATTGCAATCCGAAAGCTATTGACTCTCAAAAATTTGTTATTAGCTGTTGCTTTAATCTTATTATTTGCTCTATTTCCGCTTTCCCATAGCCACGGATTATTAACTAAGATGGGAAGATTATTGCCGAATGATTTTTTACAGTTGATTCTATATTACTTTTTTGCATTAATCGCTGCCGTGCGGTTTTCTCGTCGTATTGATATTGCCTTTTGGATTTTATTAGTTAACTGCGGTTTGATGATGAAAGCATATTCTTGGGATAAATATGTTCTGCCATTAGCTGTTGTGTTTTGGTATTTAAAATCTATCAATCGCTTGGATACACAAACACCCGAACAAATGGTTTTGACGAATAAGTCGTAAATAACTTCTGCCTGCTGCCTTTTGCGTCACATCGCACTGTATTAAAATATTCCCGTATTCCAGTAAAGGTGCAATATATTTCCGGAAAGGTTACGGATAATATGTAGTTATGAAAGCGAAAAAGATACAATCACCCAACATATCATGACTACAAGCTTTATTGTTCTCGAAGTTGGTGCTGCTGGATTAAAAGTTACTAAGTTGCAAGAAGCTTTGAAACAGCTTAATTTCTATTTTGGTACAGTCGATGGTATTTTCGGTACTAAAACTAAATCTGCCGTAATCAAATTTCAACAGTCTTACAGTCATCTCCCCGATAACGGGCTTGTTGATGCAGAAACAATTTTGCAGCTAGATGAAGATGTATGGCTATCAGCAAAAGAGGTTTTGCGAGAAGGCTGCACGGGTGAAGATGTCAAAGCACTTCAAGAAATATTTACTGTCTTTGATTTACATACTTTAATTGTTGATGGATATTTTGGCAGAAAAACAAAGGCAGCTGTAATTTGGTTTCAAGAAAATAGAGGTTTGCAAGCAGACGGTGTTGTCGGCAAACAAACTTGGGCTGCTTTATATCGCTATCAGGTTCATGATATTCCTTATGCAGACAGGGTAAAAGCTTTTTTTGGGGAATTAGAAACAGAATCATTTATTCAATTACCGCTGCAAAAAGGTGATAAGGGAAACGATGTTTTAGTTTTACAAAAGTTTTTGAATTATGTTTCTGGTAGCACCCACGGAATTTTAGAAGATGGTGATTTTGGAGAAGCAACCGAACAAGCTGTGAAAAATTTTCAGCAAAGCAGCGGTTTAACTTCTGATGGATGTGTGGGGATGCAAACTTATCAAGAGATGCTGGCGAAAGGATTAAATCAGCAGTTGATAAATGAGTTATTGAGTATTCGTAAAAGTAAATCAATTAATTTTACTAATGGTAACGAGTATGAAGTTATAGAAGATGCTGCTATACGGGGTGAAACTGTTATTCACAGATTTGAAGTTGCACCTAAGCAAAATTTTAGAATTGTAATTACTTCTCTAGAGAATAATGCGATTTTTGAATTGTTTAAAGTTGGAGAGCCTCGGATATACGCTGAAAAAGCCAGCAATGTGCGGCTATTTTTAGAAGCAGGTGAATATTATTTTACCGTTAGCGCTATTCGAGGTAATGCTACTTATAAATTAAAGGTGGAATCAATAAATTGTTAATTTATAAAACCCCTCCTAGAAGTTTTAAGGAGGGGAACAAATCTGCATTTAACTTGTCTTAAATAATCTAATCTATTCTTAAAAACTGTTATGAATAATTCTATGAAAAAATTAGCTGTCCTATCTATTTTAATGGCGACTCCGTTGTTATGGTTGCTGAATAATCAAGTTTCTGCGACACCAAAACAAAACGTTGCTAATTCTATATATTCTCAAGCTAAACCAGCACCAGCAAAATGGCGCAGAATGAACCAGAAACAAGAATTAGAGCAAATTAAGTCAATAATTAATCATCGTATGGGCGTAGCGGCTCTGAATCAATTAGCCTTAGAAGGTTTTATTGGCTATGATTGTCAACGCAGCTTTTATTTTAACGAACTCTATGGCAATCTTCAAACTTTAATGCGAGTCAAATGTAATAGTCCTAGAGGTGCTTCTAGTGCAATCGGCTATGACGAAATTCGAGTTATTTTTAATCGATTTGAAAGTAATATTGAAGATTTTAAAATTGAAAGGGTTTCTAAAGAAACTGGTTCCCCGAAAACTAAATTACCCGATTAATTTAGATTTTGATAATTTGAATTAACTTGAATATTTATTATTTTTTTTAATTACCTGAGTTGATTGCAATCGACTCGGGTTTAATTCAAAAACAGAATTTATTTAATTAAAATTAGGTTGATATTTGCATTTTTTGGGGCTGCCTTAATTAATAGTGTATAAAAAATGATAGCGGTTAACTGCGATAATTTCACGGTATTTTAAAGACGTAGCAATGCTACGTCTCTACATTATTGGTGGGATAGTTTATTTAGTTACAAGTTTTCCTCCGGGGCGTTGAACCATTACTTCCCTTAACCGTCGCTTGGCTTTGGGATCGATGCCAAAAATGCGTATGTAGTCGTTATTATGTTCGACTAAACATGCTTCTACGGCGGCAATTGCTTCTGCCATATCTTCTATTTGATGTCCTGCGTAACTGTTCCAAGAACCCGTGCGGAATCGACGCTGGTCTACGTATTCTATACCAATATGGTTTCCTGATGCCAAGATTTCCCGCATTTGTTCTAAAACTTCTAGCTCTAAGTGGGCTGAAGGTATTTGTGCATTATTTGGATTACCTGTTCGGTAGGTATGACTATTTTCTACGGTTTGGTGGGGGTTACTGGTTGCCGTGTAGCTATGGGCTGCCGTGTGGGGATGAGGAAATGGATCGGATTTTGGATATACGAAAGTGGAATCACTACTTTGTTGGCTGTAATCTGGAGTAGTTGATTCTGGATAATGAAATGTTGAACCACCTAATTGTTGGTTGGGAGTTACCGTTTCTGGATAATGAAATGTCGAACCACCTAATTGTTGGTTGGGAGTTACCGTTTCTGGATAATGAAATGTCGAACCACCTAATTGTTTGTTGATAGTAGTTGATTCTGGATAGCGGAATGTTGAACCACCTAATTGTTTTTTGGGAGCTACTGTTTCGGGATAGCGAAAAGTAGAATCTGCCTGAATTTTTTCTGTGGGATATATTTCTTGTGTGGGTGGATAATGGAAAGTCGAACCACCGACTTCATTGGGATCTTGAATTATAGTTCCCATTACTGCTTTCTTGGTTTTATAATCAATGCCAGCTACGCGCACGTAGTCGTCTGTATGCTTAATTAAACATCTTTCTAAATCTCCAATTGCATCTGCCATATCATCTATTTCGTGAGTGGAAAATTTTTGCCAATCACCTTTACCAAATTTGTCTTTGCTGGCATATTCGATGCTGAGATGATTGCCCGATGCCAAAATTTTCTGCATATAGCTGAGTATTTCAGGCCCAACATGGGTTGATGCTGCGGGTGTATTCTGGTTTAAGCTGTTGGGGTTTTGACCTAAACTACGGTTTCTGCCAGTTCCCGATTTACTAGATGGAATATCAGGTATATGCACTGGTTCCGCTTGTGCTTGATAGCTGGGTCTGGCATGATAAGTTGGTAATGGTTCGCCGTCAAAATTTGCTGTCGGTCTGGCTTGATAAGTTGGTAAATTAGCGTCAAAATGCGAGGTAGGTCTTGCTTCGTATACTGATGTCTGTGCAGGCTGGGGTACAAAATACTTTTGATGGCGTAGGGCACCACGGTTGTATTCTTCTACCAAATGCGAATTGTCTACCCGTTGCTGTTCCTCAACCATCAAGTTAGCTACTTCCATCAAATCGGATAAACCAAACTTGGGTTTTTGGAAGGATGGAATATTGTTACTGTTGACTACCTGTGAAGAAACTTTATCTACTCCTTTATTGTGGATAAACCGACGGATTTGTTCGTCATATATCCGCGATCGCAATGCACTGTAGAAATCAACGGCTTGATTGGCGAAATTATCTACAAGTTGCTCAACATCTTGCTTTGACAATCCATCTTCACTAAAAATTCCCGCGACGATGCCAATTTTATCTTCTCTTGTCGGCTCCCAATAAAATTTATCCATCCTGCCGTCGCGAATCAAGGGAGCATATAAAGTAGAAAAATCATTTCCCGTAACGATAATTGGCACGCGGTGTAGAGGTGTAGAATCATAACTCCCCGGTAGCTGCACATCGGTGGGATTATCCGCAATATTCATCAATGTGGCGTTTACTAATTGCGTATTCACCGTATACTGCGTTCCTTCGTCAAAACGTCCAGCACCTGCATCGAGATCGTTAATCATCAACACGCACATTTTGCCGCGCACCTTAATTAATTCCGCCGTTTCCCGATATCGCAAGCGAATTAAACGAGCCGGATCTCCGGCATCGGGACTTTCTAATTCACCCCCAGAAATATGAGTTACATCCACACCCATTTTCTGGAACACCAATTCGCATTGAAAAGATTTTCCTTCGCCTTTACGCCCGTGAATACCCAAAATTAAAGGTACTCGCACTTTAGGCAAATCGAGATAATTTTTAGTAATGTGAACGGAAAGTTTATCTTGAAAACGAGGAGAAATATAGTAGCTCATGGAATTAATACAAATTATTTATCATCCTGTAAACTATGTTAAGTTTTTATGGTTACTATTTTTCATGTACTTTTGTAAGCTAAATCCTTGTTGTATATATAGAGGTAATATTTTTATCTAATTAATGCTTGGTAATGCTCATGATTTCCAATACAAAATCAATCATAATCTTTGCTTTCTTTTAAAAGCTAAATTAGGATAGTTCGCTGTAATTTTAACTGTAAATAAATTATCTATATTTTTTCAAAATATATAAAAAGGTATAATCAGTTTATAGATTATTCATTCTTTAGACAGATGTAGTGCAACTACATTCGGGAAATTCAAACGTTTGAAATGCTCAACATATTGTTGCGATCGCGCTAGTTCCATATATAGCGGTTTTCAGTTAAATAGAATATAAGTAAAGTTGTTCAAAACCGGGCGGGCAGGGATGCCCACCCCACAATACTGTATTGCACCCAAGTGAAAAGCGCTATATCTCCTAACTTGCACATTTTAAAATCCTTACCCAGCAAGGATTGGACATTTTTAATACAAATGTGTAAGTTACATTCGCTGCTCCCGGAATTTAATACCTTTAACCTCTCCCTTGTGGGAGGCTCAAATCTAGCACTATTTTTCGCAAACCCAGTTTATGCAGCGCCGATTAAGAATGCTGCCAGATACAAGCTACGCTAGCTAAAATCTCCAGAGTCATACAATATCCGATTTGTCTGATTTTTCGTCGATGGTAGAAAATATTAGATATTATTAATAGTAAATCAGATTGAAGATGATTTTGAGACCATCATTTTTTAATACATCAGGGTAACATATTATGGCAAAATCAATAGTTGACTTGGTTGATAACTTACCTGCCGATAACATTACTGTCAAAGTATTAAAGGCGCTTGATTTTATAGTACCCGGCGAATGGGAAAATTTGGTTGGCTTTGATAATGCTATCAGTCAAATCACTGGAGAAACCAAGCCCAAAAAGATTAAGAAAATTCGCAAACAAGCTGAAAAATTATACGACGATAAAGAAAACGGATATCAAACCGCTGTTTGGATTTATCAGACTCTCGATACAACAGATAAAGCTGTAGGTGCTGCCGCTTTAGCTAATAAAATTGGTAATTCTTTTAGTTTTATACCTTTTCTCAAAGAATTAACTCCTAAAGCCGATACTTTACAAAGCATTGATTTAAAAATAAAATTGGTCGCGGAATTAATTGCTTACAGCAAACTGAATGGACTCACTCTTTCTCCTCAAAAATTTGCCGCTTCTCTTCGGGAAAACTATCAAAATGAAGCTTTAATGCGGATGGTAGCTTTAGTTTGTATTGATGGAGTACTTCCTTTGGGTACAAATTTCGTTCCTAAAATTGAAAATGATATTACTCAAAGAGAAAATTTAGAAAATAATCCGGCTTTTTCGGCAGTGAGCAAATTAATTCCTAGCTCTGATAAAACGGGTTTTATTAATGATAGTTTCAAAGCTGTTGACGAGTGGATGGCAAAGTTAACTGATTCGGCTGGCTTAACTCGCGAATCTATTGCGAGTCATCTGAGTAATTTTATTGATATTGCTGACGATAAGTTAGACTATCTCGCAGCTTTTTTAGATACCAGCACTAATTATTTTGAACATACAGGAATTCAAACTGTTGCACGTAAATTAATCAAAGAAGCTTATAAAGAAATTGATTAATATTGATAGCAATCCTATATGAGTCGCGAGAAAGATAGGTGTCTCTATTCCCGGTTTTTTTAACAACCAGGTTTCTCAAATCTCACGCATGATTAATTAGGATTGCTATATGCCAACGAAATTATGGCTGTTACCTTCATAAATATCATATTATTTATTAACCTTAAAACCCACTTAATTATAGATTTAAATTTAGTTTTTGATATTTAATAAAAAATATGCGATATGTCAGCTAAAACAAATGTTTATAGCAGTATTTCGCTTGCCATTCTTGCTCAGAAAATAAAAATATTGTCAAATATTTCATAAATCTATTACTTTTGATAGATGTAAAACCTATAATATATCTTTTTACTGGTGCAACGCCTCTGATATACCTTTAGAGAGATGCGAAATACTCCTGACTATATACAAACAGTATAAAATAATATTGTTTTAATAATTATAATCATTTACTGCTTAAGAGTATTGAAATTAAGATATAAATATGCATTTTCAGAACTTTATGTTTATTTAATTATTTTAAAATTGTCTTTAAAATACCGGTGAAAATAACTCGCTTGTTGTTTCTCTACGTATAACGTCAATATCAACCCAGATTTTCAAGAAACTCTATTTTAAAGTTTTGATGAAGATACTGTAGTTTTTTGATGAAACCCCCTTTTTGATGTGATAAACTCTTGACAGAATGTTTTATAACTTGTTTAGGAAGTATATTGGTTTTAATAAACCGCTGCTTTCAAAGGAAAACTGTTTTCTATGCAGTTTGGACTTAGTAAAAAGTTATTTAAAGCATAATCCCTACCGATAGGCAAGTTCGGTAAATATTAGTTCCCTTAAATTGATGTGTAAAAGGCATTTACGGTGTCAATCTGTAAATGTTTGTAATTTTTGATTGGCGGAATCAAAAATGTTGGAGCATCGTACATCACGTTTAAAGTTCGCAAATCTAACTTGCGGTAGTCGCATTTTTGCTTTACGAAATCCTAATTTAATTTAGAATCAAAGCGTGTATAGGTGCGACTTGTTCCGACATATGTGTCAAAAAAAACTTTTGACTTGTATGGAGTTATAAATAGCTACAATAATTTGACTTTTGCTATAAAGCATAGTTGATTGTTAGCGTAGTAAATACTTATTAACTTGGTATTCGACGAAGCTATTTACTGCATTTTTATTGGCTGCATGCAAAAATTTTGCCGCCAGAGTTTAAGCCTTAGTTGCACATAAAAGCAGCACAAATCGTTGAAATCGATTTGTTTGCGATAGTTTACAGATGTGTAAAGCTATTTTAAGCATGTGATTCAATGATGGCATAATACGTAAGGAAGGAAAAATATTGATTCTTAAGGGAAGGTAGAAATGCTAAAAGACGCGAAGCTCGGTTTATAAAGGAATTAGCTTACAGTGAAGGCTCATAACCTTCTTGATCGAAATTAAGTTAAAGAGTATTAGTAATTGATGTAATCTCAATAACTTGATGAAAATGTGAGAAATATTAGCGATAAAGCTCGTTAACATGCACAATTGCTGAATAAACCGTTCAAATTCTGTTTATTTAAGATTAATTCGGAGATTAGCTTATGAAGAGATTTGCTGGCACTACTTAAATATGAAGCTTTTTATCAGTAACAACCAAGGGGCAACCCCTAGCTCTGGTACAGCTAGAGGCGATACTTCCCAAGGTTAGTTGCATATTTCAAAGCTGATAAGCAAAACTGTAGAATCTTGTCAGGGATTTAACCTACAGCGATGCATGACTATTGAAGGCAACTTATAGAGATTATGTCATACCAATTTAGTTTCCTACAAGTTTTTGCAGGGTACGATTTTGTAGGAAGTAGGTTATTTGCTACTTTGAATCGAAACGAACTGTTACAAAGTTTACGTCGCTGTTTGCGGGTAGATTTTTATCGGCAAATAGAAACTTTGTTATTAGTGGATACGAGCAAACATTCAATTCATATCTGCTACAGGTTAAAGTTTTTTCGCCAAATGTTCTTTAATTGCTTTGCTATAAAGTATGCAACACTGGATCTAAGGTGGCTTTATAGGATTGGTGAGAAATTTAAGCCTCTACAAACCCAGTATTCCTGGCATTTTAGACAACATCTTAAAGAGTCTTCGAGTGACTGCAATAGAAGTTATATATTTGACAATTACATAGCTAAATTCCTATGTAAATATTTGTTACGTGTAGAGCTTTCCAAAAATAAAAAAATAGCTTTATGGGAAGGAAGCTTTACTGGCGAATTGCATTCACTTCTTAAGTGCAAAGCAAAGTATATCAATTGCTTGGGTTTATCTAGATAATATATTTAAATAATAGGGCTATGGGAACAATGCTGAATGTATGCTCCCAGAAGGAGCTGCGTGAAAAGATATTCGCTATTTTGGGCGAAAATCTCGAAGAGTCAGAATTAGAAAGCTGTTTGAAGAGTTTAGAGATAATTGATTCAGAAGCGACAAAGCTTTTTTGGCAAGCAACAGAAGCTCAACCGGGTATTTATGTTGTGCTTGAGGGTAGGGTTCGTATTCTGGATAATTCAGATAATTTAATTGCAACTGTTTCCTCGGGCGCAGCTTTTGGGGAGCAGAGTTTATTTAACGAGCAAGCTTTTCTCTTTTTAGCTGCTAAAGCTTCAACATCTGTAAAGCTTTGTTTTATTCCAGGTGCAATTCTGTCCGATTTGATGGCTAGTAACCCTCAAGTTAAAGATAATTTGTGCAAACGGGCTGAATTTTGGGATTTATTGCTGGTATGTCGTCAAAACTCCGAACTTCCTAGCAATATCTCTGTGGAAAATATGTTTAAAGCCTTATTTTTATTTGAGCGCTATCAAATTAAATCAGGGCAGAATATTTCTGAATTACATTCAAATTGCAAGATATTATTGCTGCGACAAGGTGAATTAAAAACTGCGGGGGGTGAAACCTTCGTACCGGGTAAAATTTATAGCAACCTGACTGAAAAACTGCAAGTAACTCAATCATCTATTGCTTATAGATTGAAAAATGCTGATTTAAATGCAGCTTTAGAAAAATGTCCGCAATTGGATAGATGGTCTAACCCATCACGGGCTTTACCCTCTACAAAATCTCGAAACAGTGTCAATACTTGGGTAAAACCATCCGGCAATAATAACGATCGCAAAGTGATCCCGTTTCCTTCCCAAGGAAAGCAGGAACAAGACAAGCGCGTATTATTTCCTTCACCTAAAGTCAAAGCCAAGCAATTTTGGCAGAGTTTTACTAAAACCTATCCTTTCTTTGCTCAGCAGAGTGGAAGTGATTGCGGTGCGGCTTGTTTGGTAATGATTGCGCGGCATTGGGGGCAACGTCTTAGCGCTAATCGCGTCAGAGAAATTGCCAACGTTAACCGGGAGGGGGCATCTTTAAGAAGTTTGGCTGCTGCTGCCGAAAGTGTTGGCTTTGCTTCTCGCCCGGTTAAAGCAACTCTGGATAAGTTGGCGCAGCAAACTTTACCGGCTGTAGTTCATTGGGAAGGTAGACACTACATTGTTGTTTATGAAATCACTCCTAAAAAAATAATTGTTTGCGATCCTGCTATCGGGCAGCGTAGTTATAGCCATAGTGAATTCAAAGCTAAATGGACTGGTTACGCTTTGTTGCTACAGCCTACAGTTAAGCTCAAGGATAATCAAGGCAAAAGTACCGGGCTGTGGAAATATTTAGAGCTAGTCAAACCCCACTGGAAAATACTTTTAGAAATTTTCGTTGCTTCATTAGTAATTCAAGTATTTGGATTAATAACGCCGCTGTTTACTCAGTTGCTTCTAGATAAAGTCATAGTTCAAGGAAGCATCGTCACTTTAAATGCTGTTGGTTTGGGATTAATAATTTTCGGATTATTCCGCATTGCTGTGGATGCTGTACGGCAGTATTTATTGTCACATACTGCTAATAGAATCAGCGTTTCTATGCTTGTAGGGTTCCTCAAACATACCTTTCGCTTACCTTTGAGTTACTTCGAGTCTCGTTATGTTGGTGACATCACTTCTCGTATCCAAGAAAACCAGAGCATCCAAAGTTTTCTCACCGGCGAAACCCTGTCAATTATATTGGACTTGCTGACAGTCATCGTCTACATGGGAATGATGTTTTGGTATAACTGGCAGCTGGCTATTTTAGTACTGCTGATTGTGCCTCCGTTCTTTATTTTGGCATTAGCGAGTACCAGTATTCTGCGTAAAATGTCGAGAGAGATATTTAATGCCAGTGCCGAACAAAGCAGTTATTTAATTCAATCGCTGACAGGAATTCGTTCTGTACGCTCGATGGCAATTGAACAGACAGTGCGATGGCGTTGGGAGGAGCTGCTGAACCATTTAATAAAAATTGATTTTAGGGCAGAAATAATCGGATTAAGATTGCAAATTATCAGTTCGAGCATTGACACAATTATGACTACAGGGTTGCTGTGGTATGGCTCCTACTTAGTAATTGATGGTCAACTTACTATCGGACAATTAATTGCTTTTAATATGTTGTTGGGTAATGTAATCAGTCCCTTCAAGCGATTGTCTTCGGTATGGAATGATTTTCAAGAGATACTGATTTCTGCCGAACGTTTAAACGATGTTTTGGAAGCCGAACCGGAAGAAGATTTACTTTTAAAACCCCGCAAACCCATATCTAAACTTCGCGGCTACATTCGCTTTGAGAACGTAACTTTCAGATATCACCCAGAAAGCGAGAAAAATGTCTTAGAGAATCTTAACTTTGAGATTCATCCAGAGCAGATGGTAGCTGTTGTCGGACGTAGCGGTTCGGGAAAAACTACCCTTTCAAAACTGATTTTGGGTTTATATCCTGCCACAAATGGAAAAGTGATTGTTGACGGTCACGATGTATCTAAAATTGCTTTGAAATCACTCCGCCGACAAATTGGTGTTGTAGACCAAGATACATTCTTATTTGGTGGAACTATCAGGGAAAATATTAGTTTGGCTCATCCAGAGGCGACTTTAGAAGACATTATTGAAGCCGCCCGTTTAGCAGGAGCAGACGAATTTATACAGCAATTACCGATGGGCTACGAAACTCAAATTGGTGAAGGTGGAGGAATGCTGTCTGGAGGGCAGCGTCAGCGTTTAGCGATTGCTCGTGCTTTATTAGGTAATCCCAGGTTTTTAATTTTTGATGAAGCCACTAGTAGTTTGGATGCCGAATCCGAAAGAATTATTCAGAACAATTTAAAAACAATTCTTAAAGGACGTACTAGTTTAATAATTGCTCATCGTCTTTCTACCGTGCGTAATGCCGATTTATTACTAGTTTTAGACCAAGGTGTATTAGTAGAAAGCGGTACTCACGATGAATTGATAGCGAAAAAAGGTCATTACTACTACCTAAATCAGCAGCAATTATCGCAAGTAGGGTAAGTACTAGAGAACAGTCAACAGTGAGCAGTCAACAGTTATCGTCAATTACCAATGTAGAATCTCATGACACACACACCGTTAAAAAATCCAGAACCGGATGAGTATCAATCCTATGTTTCTAACTTTGTTGATACTTCTAATCCATCTATAGACGAACGCGATGGCAAGCAAGAAGATGTTACTGAGGAAAATAGCGGAATATTTTATGGTACGGAAGAACTTCTAGATGCTTTACCCAGAGTTTGGACGCGCTCTTTATTGTACGTACTCGTAGTCTTTGCTGCTGTTGGCGTACCTCTATCTATGGTTTCTAGAGTCGATGAGACTGGTACGGCTAAGGGGAAAGTCGAACCGTTAGGTGCTACCAGAAAATTAGATAGTATCGCCGGTGGTATAGTCAAAGCTGTCAAAGTCAACGAAGGAGATAAGGTACAAAAAGGACAAATTTTGTTAGAGCTTGATTCTAAAGTTTTAGAGTCAGATATCAACGAAGCTAAAGAAAAACTATCTGGATTTAAAAAGCAGCAATCGCAGCTTGAACTTTTAAAGAATCAACTACAGTTAACGATTGATACTCAAACGCAACAAAATAAATCTCAAATTTTAGAAAAACAAGCACAAGTTAGTCAGGCACAGACGGACTTACATGCGAAACAAAGTAATTACAATCTGCAAAAGTTAGAAAAAAAAGCTCAAGTTGAACGAGCAAAACAGCAGATTAAAATCTTTGAAAACGAACAACAGGCTGCTCAGAATCGTTTGTTTATAGATACAAAGCAGGTAGAGCGTTTTAGCAAACTTCTTAAAGACGGCGCAGTTTCTGCTTCTCAAATTGACGGGTTGAAAAAAGAACAGCAAGAAAGTAAGCGACTTTATCAAAAAGCTGCATCCGATATCAAACAAGCAGAGTTGAGCTTAACTGAAGAATTTAATAACTATTTAGCAACAATGAATCAGTTAGAGTCTGATATCGAACAAGCACAACTCCGCTTACAAGAAGAAAAGAGTAATTATCAAAGTTTAGTTAATGCTGGAAAACTGGCATTACTCAAAACTCAAGAGCAATTTAAAGATTTACAAGCACAACTCGATTTATTAAAATCGCAGATTGCTCAAACCAGCACTCAAATTCAATCCTTAAATATCCAATTGCAACAAAGAACAGTGCGATCGCCTATTGATGGAATAATTTTTGAGTTACCTGTATCCAAGCCGGGACAAGTATTACAGCCGGGACAAAGAATTGCCCGCATTGCCCCTAAAGGTAAAGATATGGTTATCAAAGCTCAGATGCCAAGTTCGGAAACAGGTTTCTTGAAAGTGGGAATGCCGGTAAAAATAAAATTCGATGCTTATCCGTTTCAGGAATACGGAATAGGTAAAGGAAAAGTCAAATGGATTTCTCCAGACTCGAAACAAACTGCCCAAGGAGGTGCAGAAATTTATGAATTAGAAATTGCTTTAGATAAACCCTATATCCAAAATGGCGATAAACGTATCAACTTAGCGCCAGGGCAATCAGCTACTGCGGAAGTCATCGTTCGTCAGCGTCGCGTTATTGATTTACTTTTAGATCCGTTTAAGAAGTTGCAAAAAGGAGGATTGGAACTTTGAGGAAATATAGCCAAGAAAAGGAGAGAGAACAATAAATTCTTAACTACTAACTATCAACCACTAACAACCATTAACAAATTATGTCAAACGAATTGCATATATCGGCTACGGAAATAATTCATAACTTAAAAATTAGCTGTCAAATTCCTGATGTGATTGAGGCAATCGCCAAACGCAAGGTTATCGTCGATGCTGCCGCAGAAGCAGGTATCGTTGTTGAGGATGAAGAATTACAGCAAGAAGGTGACAGACTGCGGTTTGCCAAAAAACTTGTTAAGGCAACGGAAACTTGGGCTTGGCTGAAAAAGCATCATCTTACCCTTGATAATTTTGAAGAATTAGCTTTTAACAGCGTACTTTCTCAAAAATTAGCTCATCATCTGTTTGATTCTAAAGTCGAGCCTTTGTTTTATCAAAACCAACTTGATTACGTTGCTGCTGTTACCTATGAAGTGATTATTGATGAGTGGGATCTAGCTTTGGAATTGTTTTTTGCAGTGCAAGAGTTAGAAGTAACTTTTCTTCAAATTGCCCGCGAATATATTTCAGATCCAGATTTACGTAGGGCTGGAGGGTTTAAGGGCGTTCAGCAGCGTACTGATTTCCGCCCAGAAGTTGCTGCTGCGGTGTTTGCGGCTTCTCCCCCCGGAATCATTAAACCGGTTACAACTCCTAAAGGCATACATCTAATTTGGGTTGAAGAAATTATTCAACCAAAACTAGACGAGCAGCTACATGAAAAAATCATCATGGAGTTGTTTGATTGTTGGTTACAACAACAAATCGACCAGATGGAAATTTCTACTCAATTAGATAGATTTGTTGATACTAACACACCTGAAAAAGTATTGAATCCAGTTTGATTTTTTCAGTTCTATAATCATTACTTCTTCAATATTTATATTTATGTTTATGGAGGTAGTAATAATAAACTATTTAGCTATTTTTTCCAAAAAATATTATAAATAATTTACCAAATATGCTTTTAAAACTATAAAAAAAGCATTAAAAAAGGTTAAGAGTCTAGGCTTTTAACCCTAAAGGCGCTGGAAATAATAAGCAAAAATAAATTTTAAAAATAATTAGAAAAAAACTAAAAAAAGACTTGACTTTTATTTTAAATGTAGTAAATTAGTAAGTGTGAGGGGCGAAACAAAACCTCTCATAAAATCCCAGAAAAAATTTATCAGTTTCCAGGAGAATTACATCATGTTAATTTCTGACTTAAACAATCTAGAAACCGTACAAGGTAACGATGTTGTTGGTGGATATCGCAACGTTAACAAGAAAGAAAAATTATCCAGAGACATCAAGAATAGTCTTAAGAATGACGTTAAGTCTATAGTAAGAATTAGTGGTAATGCTGCTGATGCTCAAGCTGATGCTTCTGCTTTAGGTCGCAACACCGTAACCAATACCTACACCGATACCACCGTTGTACAGGGTAAAGGTTCTTCTTCCTCATCCGTTTCTACATCTGCTACAAGTGGGTTCAAAAGATTTCACTAGAACTATAAAGTTCTAACTCTAGTTCTAGTATTTTCGTAAGTTTATTACAGATAAGTACTAGACCTAGTGTATCGGGAGTTAGTAAATATTCGATTGATTGCTTCTCCCGATATAAACGATATAAATAGCAATTTGCCGGCAATTTTGTACAAAGTTTATATCGCTGAAAATTTCAATAATATTGACTTGTTTTTAGCGATGTAAAATAATAATTGTTTTGAGCCTATTATGAGCAAGATAAGAATTCACGAACTAAGTTTCTGTGAAAGGGAAGATAGCGAACTTCATAATGTGGTGGGAGGCGAAAGTGCTTTCTTTACAACATATTATGACACTATAAGTTTGTCAGAAGAACGACCTGACTATTACTATTTCTCAGAAGACCTATTATATCCTTCAGATACGTACACTGATTCTGTGCAAGAAACTGTTGTTAATAAAGATGGATATTACGGGCAAGCGAGAGTAGTAAAGGGTAGAAAAAATGGTAGAAAATTTGTTCGTTCTTCGGCAAGTGCCAGAGTTTAATAAAATTAGTTGCTTGTAACATCGCATGATTAATATCAGGTGTATCTAATTTCATGACTCAGGGAATTTTTTTGAATTAACATATTTGGGAACCTTTTCAATTTTATGAGCTATTAAGTCTAACTTAATAGCTTTTTCATAAATAAAAAATAACGGTGTTAAAAACATGGAACAAGAAGAAATTGTAGTTAGGAAGATAGTTTCGGCTGACGGCAAAGTAATAACTCAATCAACAAGTAAAGCTAAAGCCGTTGGAGATAATGTAAGGGTTAGAACCAGGATTTCTTCTAGCTCCAGTAGCTCTAGCAGTTCCTCTAGCTCTAGTAGTTCGAGTAGTAGTTCTTCTAGCTCTAGCAGTTCTAGTTCTTAATAATTACATAAGAATATTTAAAGCGACTAAGACTTGTATTTATCTTTAGCAAGGAGCGACATATGTCCCAGAAAGATAATAAAAAAAATAACTCTAATGCAGTACCATTTTTTGCTCGTTATTTGGAAGGGCAGTATTGCGAAGATTTATCTGAAGAAGAGATGAATGAGGTTTATGGAGGCTTATCAAAACGAGAAAAAATATCAAAAGAGCATCCCCGTAACTTAAAAGATATAGTCATGACTATGAAATATCCTTCGGATAACGAAGATAGTTCTCCTAAGCATCCTCCTATTGCAATGACTAAAAAATATCCTTCTGATGCTGATGAAGCGATGACAAACAAGTTTCCATCAGACGGTGATGATGAATTACCTCCACACTATACAAGATGGTAGGTAAAACCTAGAAATAGACATAAGCTTTATCAAGTAGTAAGGATAATTGCTGTATAACGTTTAATTGTTTAGGAATCTTTATGCATCTATCTCGTGACGTTGTCCTCTTAATCACTCACAGCGGTGATTTCTATACAGTAGACAGAGTAGCAGAAGCGTTATCTAGACTTGGCGCAAATCCGTTTCGTCTTGATACAGATATGTTTCCTTTATCGATAGAGCTAGCAGCACATATTAATCACTCGGGAAGCAAGCATTGCTTAAAGTATGGCGAAGAATATTTAAATATAGAGCGGGTGCAAGCTGTGTGGATGCGACGTATTTGGCAACCGCAATTGACTAAAGAATTAGCTCCACAATTTCAAACAGCCTGTATTCGAGAGTCGGTAACAACCTTAGATGGTTTTTGGGACAGTCTAAAAGAAGCCCATTGGGTAGATGATTTACAACGGATAAATATTGCAGAAAATAAGCTGCGTCAGCTGAGGGTAGCGCAAGAAATAGGTTTGAATATTCCTCAAACTCTTGTAACTAACAATCCTGCCCAAGCAAGGGAGTTTTTCTTAAAGCTAGAAGGAAAAGTAGTTGTGAAATTGTCAACTCCTCTTTCTTATAGTATGAAAGGCTCCTCATTTTTTCTTTTCACTAGCAAAGTAAAACAGGAAGATTTATTAGATGCAGAGACATTAAGTTATTGCCCGATGATTTTTCAAGAGCAAATACCCAAGCAGCGAGAGCTGAGAATTGTTTTTGTAGATGGTAATTTTTTTGTAGGAGCGCTTGATGCATCTCAATATGCAGCTTCAGCAATTGACTGGCGATGTGCTGATGACAAGAATTTTGTATGGCAACCGTTTCAGCTACCGGAAGAATTAACTGTTAGTTTAAATTCATTTATGAACAAGTTTGGGCTTTTGTTTGGAGCCTTTGATTTTATTCAGACTCCCTCGGATGAATATATTTTTTTAGAAGTTAATCCCACGGGAGAATGGGGCATGTTAGAAAGAGATTTACAACTTCCTATTAGTAGTGCGATCGCAAATGCACTGCTCAAAAGTCAAAAATAAAAAAATTATATTATCATTCGCTTCTGAATTTTTAACAATTACCTTTAACCTTTAACCTCTTATCTCTTCATGACTATTTTAATTATTACTCATAGTCAGGATAACGAAAGCATTTCTTCAGTAATGGCAGCTATCGAAGCTCGGGGAGAAAAAGCATTTCGTTTCGACACTGATAAATTCCCCACGCAAACCCGGTTAGATATTTCTTATAGTAACGGTAGTCGAAATATTATTATTGCTAACGAGCAACAGAAATTAAATTTAAAAGAAGTATCTTCTGTGTGGTATCGACGGATTGCTATTGGCGCAAAGATTCCCTACAGCATGAACAAACAGCTTAGGCAAGCTTCAATTCAAGAATCCCGCACTACAATTGCCGGAATGATTGCTAGTATCGAAGCATTTCATCTCGATAAAGTTGTAAATATTCGTCTGGCTGAAAACAAACAGCTACAATTACAAGTTGCTGAGGAAATAGGTTTAAAGATTCCTCGCACCCTAATTACAAACAATCCAGAAACAGTAAAGCAATTCGCCCAAGAATGTCAGCAAGACATTGTAACAAAAATGCTTTCTTCTTTTGCTATCTACGATAATTTTGGGCAGGAAAAAGTTGTTTTTACAAATCCGGTGACATCAGAAGATATTAATAACCTTGATGGGCTAAATTTATGTCCGATGACTTTTCAAGAGAAAATCCCTAAAGCTCTGGAATTACGGACAATTATTGTAGGAAAAAATCTATTTACTGCTGCGGTTGATTCTCAAGCCGTGCATAAGGCTCGTTACGATTGGAGAAGGGAAGGGCTAGCTTTAATTAATACTTGGCAACCTCACAATTTACCTAAATATGTTGAACAAAAGCTTCTAAAGCTAATGGCTTATTTTCAGTTAAACTACGGTGCAGTTGATATTATTTTGACACCGGATAATGAATATATATTTCTAGAAGTTAACCCAGTTGGAGAATTTTTCTGGTTGGAACACTCTCCAGGATTACCAATTTCTCAAAGCATTGCAGAATTACTGGTAAGCTGTTCGCATAACCTAAAATCATTATTCTCAGAATCCCAATTTATTGTTGGTTAAACAACCTGCCTAATATATTTTTATAAACATAAATTGAGTTTATTTTATTTGCTTAAAAATGCTACAATAAATTAGATAAAATAAAATTAATCAAAATGAAATCCCTTGTTGATTTAGATTAATAACAAGGGATTTATAATATGTATGATTTGAGAACACTTTTCAATTTAATATTAGATAGCGATAAATTTTAGAACACTGGTTGTTTAACCAATTTTTGACCAATAAGAAATACTCGTATCAGAAGAACGAGAAATATTTTTTCCATCTCTTGCAGTTGATATAGCTCTTCCAGAAGCGCGTGAAGATGAAAATAAATCATCTTTACGGGTAGATGCTGAAGTTTTAGTAACAGTCTTAGTTATTTTTCCCAGAGCGGCAGCTTCAGCATTTGCATCGGCTATTCCAGGACCAGCTTTACTATTAGCGTTAGCTGTAGTTATTACACCTCCTCCCATAATGCAACCTGAAAATTCAGCAAAATCTAGAATCCCTAAATCTCTTATAATCATTTTTGACTCTCCTACAACTACTTGTTTTTTCTAGGAATAAACCAATTAAATAAAATATATTCTAGGTAGAATAAAATAGTTCCTTGCTAAAGGGTAGATACGTCTTGCAACCTCTTTATACGGAAAAAATTATTCAAGCAACTACTTCTATTAGTACATATTTCAATAATTGATATATACCCATTTTTTTAGTTGTTTTTTTATGTACAACTTGTCAAAGGATAACATATTTTATACTACTTGTTGATTTTTTAAACTATTTTTTTTCACTTAAATAAAGCATATATATTATCATCTTGGATATAAGTTAAAAGTAAGTATTAACGGATAACATGCAATAGTAAACTAAAAGCTTTAGTAGAATACCAACAGCAAATTGCATCAGTTTAGAAAAACCGCAAGATTGAGAAAATGCTTTGTATTTACACAAAGCCTTTATAAAGACAGCTTTGCTATATTTCTATAACTGTTTTCTCGATTTAAAATATTACCTTTCCATCAAATTTAATTAAAATATCCCTGACATATGACGTTGTTAGCTATTCGTCATTTTATACATAATCTCTTGAATCTTTATGCACAGCGATAATACTTAAATTGTTTCGTAATCAATATGACTGTAAAATACCGATCGCGATTTATTCAAACCAATTTAACCAAGCTTGCCAATTCTGCACGATTCGAGCAAATTCTTGATATCCTGCTGCTCTAGGATGGGCACCATCATATTTTTTTATGTCATCCATCCAAATATTTGATTTTAATAAATCTGAAACAACATCTAAATAAGGTACATTTAATTGACTGCAAACTTTTTCAAACTCTGTTGATAAATCAGAAATTCTTTGATTCTGTTCCTCATCATCTATTGGTGGTGGACTAACTACCAATACTGGATATAAATCTTTCGCTATACATAAAATATCCCGCAAATTAGTAATCGAATCTTGTAGATAAATTCGAGTTTTACCATTTTCTATAGTTGTATCGTTAGCTCCGAAAGAAAATACTACTCTACCGTCATATTTTTTAGGTAAACGATAAGAAACTTCCTGCAACCAACGCTTTCTTAACTCGCGACTCGTCTCTCCTCTAACCCCTAAATTATAGTAAGTAATCTCAAAACCTTTTGAAAAAGCATTTTGACATATTCTTCCAGCCCAGCCCAAACATTCAGCGTCGCCGGTACCATTTATATGTGACTCACCAACAAAGCAAATTCTAATTTTTTTCATAGCACTAAATTCATTCAAACAATGGCAATGAAATCTATTGATTGTTAACTATTGATTTTACGATACTCTTAAACAATAAAAATAAGTATTTAATTTAACGCTGCTTAAACAGCATCCTAACTCACCATATTCAAACGTTAGAATATGGCACGAAGTCATTTTACAATCAAAGCAGTACGGCAATAAGACTTATGTCGCTGACTTTGACACAGCCATTAGTTTATTCTTCTACGGATATCCCTACTGTATCAAAACTTTTATCTTGTCTCGATGTATTCTATGATTACTTTGTTGAGATAGTTAATTTTTTATGGACAAAGCAGAGGTTGTTAAAGTCTTGCAGAAAGCGATTTCGTACATTCGTGAAAATAGAAGAAGCGATGCCATCAAAGAATTGCACATACTGCAAGATGACTTGGAAAGAAGAATCAAAGAAGATGATTTTGACAACGAGTATGATGAATATATAGTTGACGAAAACAACTAACTATTTAAATTTTAGATCGGGGTGCTAAAAAATTAGGGCATTCTTGCCCATTCAATTTCACTTTATTCAAATCTAAACGCTTGCATCATTTGCTTTTGGCTTTCAACCAATTTACACCGAAATCAACAGCGCCTCTAACAGCAAAAAATTTCGTATCAGCCGAACCAACTTTTGAATTTTTGACACAACCGGTTTTTTCAAAATTTTTACCTAAATCACTAAAAGAGTTCCCATCAAAATCAATATCAAGATAAGTCTTCCAAACTTTTTTTCCCGCTTCTAAAATTGGCGCTCCGTAATTTACCGTTTCAATATCACCTTTTCTGTATTCTGCTAAATGAAAAGCTGTACAACTATCGTATTGGGTTCCTAATAAAAGTACGTAACCGTTCAAATCGTAAAGCCGAGCCAGAGGTGATTCTTCGCCAAGAGAATAATTCAATGAATGGTTGTTGATAATAGTTTCAGCTTCCAGCCCCCAAGCAGCAAAAGAAAAACTTGGGTGAGAACTTCGTAAAACGTTTTCACAACTGCGGAAAACTTCAACAATTTTCCCCATATTTCTTGTGGGAGTTATTCTGGCATCGTAAGCTGGCATTGTATCGCGAATTATCTGCCACCATTCATAAGGAACCGGTGGAGCTTGCCAAGGTTCGGGATCTGAATAATCGGTACTATGAGTGGGCATTACCAAAGTACCATTTGACGTAACTACATCCATTAAAGCTTGAATTACTGTAACCGCACCACCGCAAACCCATCCCAAAGAACTCAAGGAAGAATGTACAATTACCGTTATTCCTGGAGTCAAACCAGCATTTATTAAGTCTTGTGTTAAAGTCTTGCGAGTGCGGGGGAATTGCGATTTTGCAATAGCTTCTGCTTCCGTCATTTTAGATTAATTGAAATTTTGATGAAAAATAATATAGATATAGAAAGTTTATTACAAAAGTTCAAAGAAATAATCCAAATAAAAACCGTGTTTATATACGATTTTCTCAGTCCATTTTAATGGACTTATGCTATTAGCCTGGGAATTGCATTCCCAGGTGGATGAAAGCAAAGTCTAATTATCTATAATCTTTAATCTTTATTGATACATTTAGCTTCGCCGCAATAGATTCTACTCTTTATCTTTTTTCAGAATATAAATGTAGGGTTACGACACGATTCATAAATTTTTCGTTGTCAATCAAATTGTTTTATGTCCTCCGAACATGCTAACGCTAACGTGTTTAACCTAACCTACAAACTTCCCCTCTACTTGATAAGGAGAGGGGTGCGCGAAGCGCGGGGTGAGGTAATAGTTTATTTTAGTTAACTCAAATTTGCCGATAATTAATGGTGCGTTACGGCATGATTTAAATAGTATTATTCAATTAATATTGATCTGTGCCGTAACACACCCTACAAATTATATGATAAATCTCTTGTGGGGGTAGGCATCCCTGCCTGCCTAAATTCAATTAACAAACCAAAATTCCCTCTCTACATTTAGCAGAAAGGGAAAACTTATTTAATATTTAAAAGGTTAAAATCTGCCTTTCAAAATTAAACCTTAGTATCTGTAACCGCCTTGGTTTGGCTTGTTAACAATAAAGCTAAGAACTTGACATTGCTTAACGTTATCAAAACCAACTACACGAATGTAGCAGTTAGGAAACTGAGAGCGACAACCTTGAACTTCAGCTAATACCTCTTGTGGGCTTCTAGCATTGAACAAAGGTAACTTCCACATTGTCCAATACATTTCTGTAGGTTCGGAAGTTTCGTTAAATTCAATTGCAGGGAAATAACCCTGATCTAATACATATTGAATTTGACGAGCGATTTGAGCATCGTTTAAAGGTGGTAAGTATGAAAGGGTTTCGTACCGACGCTCTTTTGGTAAAGTTTGCATTTTTTCTATTAGTTGTTGGTTGTTAGTTGTTAGTTGTTAGTTGGTAGTTGTTAGTTGTTAGTTGGTAGTTGGTAGTTGGTAGTTGGTAGTTGTTTAAAATCCACTATCCACTATCCACTATCCACTATCCACTATCCACTATCCACTAACCTCTAACTTTTGTCGCTCGAAGTTTCATCCGAGCTAGTATCCGTTGGATTTGATTCTGATTCTTGAATACTGGGGTTAGATAAATCTAATTGCGTAATCCGTTCAAGATGCTGGCGACGATGTTCCATATTAGCTTGGGTAATCCCGGTGCTTACCATCTCCGGCAAAAATTCTGTGACTTCTTCCGCTAAATGTTGCCTTACTGTCATTATCCGCAAAGCCAGTTCCGGCTTTTCTAGGAATAATTGCTCAATATACTTTTCTCCATCTTGAATTCTTTCTTTGGTAGAAAAGCGATGCAGCCAAGCCGCAACATAGGGATTCGTTTCATTAATTTGAGCCGACACCGTTCTAACCGCCTGATATGTCAAGTAGCTTTGCAGCATCTTGGATGTGTCTTTGGCAATTTGCTTTATATTCATACTTGACCCCAGCCCATAATAGTTATGAGTTATAAGTGTTGAGTTTTAAATTAAGGAGATTTTAAACTTAAAACCCAAAACAAAAAACTCACAACTAATACAATTAGACGGTATCCATTGCCTCGAACTCGAACTTGATTTCTTTCCAAAGTTCGCAAGCAGCAGCTAATTCTGGAGACCATTTTGCAGCTTCGCGGATAATTTCGTTACCTTCGCGAGCCAAGCTACGTCCTTCGTTACGTGCTTGAACGCAAGCTTCTAAAGCAACACGGTTTGCAGTCGCACCAGGAGCATTACCCCAAGGGTGACCCAAAGTACCACCACCAAACTGGAGTACGGAATCGTCGCCGAAGATTTCTAACAGTGCAGGCATGTGCCATACGTGGATACCACCAGAAGCAACAGCCATTACACCAGGCATGGAAGCCCAATCTTGAGTAAAGTAAATACCGCGAGACTTGTCTTGCTCAACGTAGTTTTCACGCAATAGGTCAACAAAACCCATTGTGATACCGCGTTCACCTTCTAATTTACCAACCACAGTACCTGTATGAATGTGGTCACCACCAGACATTCTCAAGCACTTAGCCAATACCCGGAAGTGAATACCGTGGTTCTTTTGACGGTCAATTACCGCGTGCATAGCTCTGTGGATGTGCAGTAACAAACCGTTGTCGCGACACCAGCGAGCCAAAGTTGTATTAGCGGTGAAACCTGCGGTGAGGTAGTCATGCATGATGATAGGCATTCCCAACTCTTTCGCATACTCAGCCCGTTGGAGCATTTGCTCGCAAGTCGGAGCGGTTACGTTGAGGTAGTGACCCTTGATTTCGCCGGTTTCTGCTTGTGCTTTGTAGATAGCGTCAGCAACGAAAGTAAAACGGTCTCTCCATCTTTGGAAAGGAGCGGAGTTGATGTTTTCATCATCTTTTGTGAAGTCCAAACCACCGCGCAAACATTCGTATACAGCGCGTCCGTAGTTCTTAGCGGATAAACCTAACTTAGGCTTAATGGTACAACCCAATAAAGGACGACCATACTTATTCAACTTGTCGCGCTCAACTTGAATACCGTGGGGAGGTCCTTGGAAAGTTTTTAAATAAGCAACAGGTATACGTAAATCTTCCAAACGTAGCGCACGAAGAGCTTTGAAACCAAATACGTTACCTACAATCGAAGTCAATACGTTGGTTACAGAACCTTCTTCAAACAAATCCAAAGGATAAGCTACGTAACAAATGTACTGATTATCTTCACCGCGAACTGGCTCGATGTCGTAGCAACGACCTTTGTAACGATCTAGGTCGGTAAGCAAGTCAGTCCATACAGTTGTCCAGGTACCTGTAGAAGATTCAGCAGCCACAGCAGCACCAGCTTCTTCTGGAGGTACTCCGGGTTGAGGAGTCATCCGGAAAGCCGCCAAAAGGTCTGTATCTTTAGGAGTGTAGTCGGGGGTGTAATAAGTTAATCTATAATCTTTTACCCCAGCTTCATACCCTGATTTAGACTGAGTTCTCGTTTGAGAGTAAGACATATTTATCCAATCCTAAAAGTCAATATGAATGCTTACAAATCACGCTACAGAACAGCTATCGCTTGAATAGTCCTTTCCTGTTAAACAAAAAAGAACACCAATTTATTTCGTTAGAACTCGGTTCTGCTAAAGGATTTTCTATCCAAACAAAGGAAATATCGAAAAACCTCGATTTATTCGAGTCTCCCTTAATTGCCTATCCCTTTTTCAAACTCCAAGCGAATCAAAAAAATTTTCTTACCCGTTCCAAAATACCAGACTTAGTTGTTAATCCGTGTGAACATGATTTTCGAGTTTCAATATCGCAACAGAAGAACCTCAAGTCCTAAAACTTTTACTCCTTCAAGTCAACAAAGAAAGTGAAATCACTTCAACTTAACCAGTTGAGATATAGACAAGCGGTAAGCGAGAGCCTAAACTGTGCGCCACGCAATCTGTAGCCTGTTTCACAATATATCAAGAATTTGAATCGTTATTATTTGAATATTTTTAACTTTTATATTTGAATTTCTTATCACATATTATTTTAAACATTTTATTAAGAAGCCTTTACAGAATGCTCGCTATAATAGTATGCATTTTTGTGAAAGGGGAATTGGGTATTGGTTATTAGGTGATAAGGAGAACAATCAAAATTTAGTTACTTACTGCTAGCTACTGGCTACTTGCTACTCCCTAACTGATAACTGCTCGCTGTTAACTGTCAACTGATTAAGGGGAACACTGTAATTAGTTGTTACCGTAGAAATTATTGTTGTGGTGTTTTTTAGTCAGCGTAATAGTTTAATAATCTGTTCTTCTTTATTGGGTTTAGTAGCACTTTCAGGATTTAGCGATCGCGTGTTGGCGCAGAAACTTCTGGACGTTAATCCGTCGGAATTAACTCCGTCTTATCCTGCTTCACCACCACCGCCACGCAGAAAACCTTTACCAGTTCAAAGACGACGCATAGAAAATAGAAAAGAAACTGATTTTCGCGTGAAAGCTTTGCAGCCAGATTATACAGGTAATCTTTGGGTGGGTTACGGACGAGGTTTAACCCGGATTAATCCCCATACTGGTGAAATTTTAGCTCGCGTTAGCCTACCGAATCGCGCAATTAGTGCAATGGTGCAAGATAAAGTAGGACGCTTATGGGTTGGTAGTTACGCAGGTTTGAAGCGAGTAGATCCCCGTAGTAATGAAATTACAGCCCAAAATTTATTTTTACCTTCCAAAAGAGTATTATCTTTACAAGTTGATAAACGCGGCTATGTTTGGGCGGGTACTGATAACGGTTTGGCTTTGATTAGTCCCGATGAAGGTTTAATTATGACAACCTTGAAAAAACTTCCCGGTGTCAGCGCTAATGCCATGACAATGGACGCTGAAGGTCATCTTTGGGTTGGTACTTTGGATGGTTTGGTGCGAGTTAACACCAAAAATGCTTTTGTGATGAAGCATATCAAAGATTTACCCGGTACAACCGTTCAAACATTAGCGATTGACTCTTTGGGATTAATTTGGGCGGGCACCCCGAATAACTTATTGGTCATCAACCCAAAAAATGGTTCAATATTACGTTCTGTTACACGGTTGCGCGGAAAAAATGTTACATCTATAAGTTTTGCTGATGATAAGAGTGTTTGGGTCGGTACAGATAACGGTTTATTAAGATTAAATCCATATACGGGAGCCGTATTAGATCGAGTTGCCGGACTTCCTTCCAGTAGAATTATTTCTATCGCTCCCGATGTTGGTAACAAATTATGGATTGGCACCAGTGAAGGTTTAGCTTGGTTAATGCCAAAAATGGAAAGAGCGAAACCGCACCTTGCTTTTACTCGCGCAGTGCAATGACAAGTTAGGAGTTAAGAGTTAGGAGTTAAGAGTTAAGAGTTATGAGTTATGAGTTATGAGTTATGAGTTATGAGTTATGAGTTAATAATTTATAATTCTGGCGTTGCTCATTCCTAACCACTAATTCCTAACTCCTCACTCCTGACTTCTAATTCCTCACTCCTAACTCCTAACTAATTAAATGGCTATTACTATCCAAAAGTTAATTCAATATAAGCAGCAGCAGCGTCCGATTGTGGTGTTGACTGCTTGGGATTATCTAATCGCTCAGTTATTAGATGATAATGGGGTGGATTTAATTTTGGTTGGTGACTCGATGGCTGTGGTTTTGGGTTATCAAAATACTCTACCGATTTCTTTGGAAGAAATGATATACCATGCAAAAGCTGTAAGACGTGGAGTCAAGCAAGCTTTAATGGTAGTAGATTTACCATTTATGACTTATCAAGAAAGTGTTTCTCAAGCGATGCATTCGGCGGGAAGGGTATTAAAAGAAACCGGAGCCTCTGCTGTCAAATTAGAAGGCGGATATCCGGAAATGATAGATACCGTGTCTCGTTTGGTACGTGCTGGAATTCCGGTAATGGGACATGTTGGTTTAACGCCACAGTCGATAAATCAAATCGGTTTGCGTCAGAAAGGTAAAACGCAAGAGTCGCGAAACCGGATTTTACAAGAAGCGATCGCCTTAGAACAAGCAGGTGTTTTTTCTATAGTTTTAGAGCATATTCCCACAGATTTAGCATTAGAAATTACTCAGAAAATTAGCATTCCTACCATTGGTATTGGTGCGGGATCTGATTGTGATGGACAAGTTTTAGTCACTTCCGATTTACTTGGACTTTCGGAAAAACAGCCACCATTCGCCAAAGTTTATACACATTTACGCGAGACAATTACTCAAGCGGTAGGGCAGTTTAGTCAGGAAGTTAGAGAAGGAAAGTTTTGAACAGTTAACAGCGAACAGTTAACAGTAGCAAGTAGCAAGTAGCAAGTAATAAGTAGTTAAGAATAATAAATTACCAATTACCAATTACCAATTACCAATTAACAATTACCTATTACCCATTAACTATTCGGTAAATACTTTTACATCAAGCGACTTTTGCAGTATTTTTCGCTTTCTGAATTTTTAATAAATAGATGAACTAGGGGCGCTATTCATGTTATTGGTGGATTATGTCTACCCTATGAGGAAAACGCTATAGGTCTCCTAACAAATCTCTCATCACGTGACCTACAGGTCGGCGGATAATTCTCATCGGATATTAAAAATAGTAATTTGCACGCTAATGGCCGTAGTAAAGGCTTTTTTGCATTCAAGACCTACATTTTCCCCTACAACAACAAGTAAGCTTTAAAATAAGCAGTTATGTCTAAGGTTCTAGTTTCCGATTCAATTGACCAAGCAGGGATTGACATCCTATCCCAAGTTGCTAGCGTTGATGTCAAGTTAGGTTTAAAACCAGAAGAATTACAGCAAATTATTGGTGAATACGATGCCCTGATGATTCGTTCTGGGACTCGCGTTACCCAAGAAGTTGTTGAAGCAGCTACAAATCTAAAAATTATCGGTCGTGCCGGTGTAGGTGTTGATAATGTAGATGTACCGGCAGCTACGCGCCGAGGAATCGTAGTAGTAAATTCCCCCGAAGGTAATACCATTGCCGCAGCCGAACATGCCTTGGCAATGATGATGGCTTTATCTCGGAATATTGCAGACGCTAATGCTTCGGTGAAAAAAGGGGAATGGAACCGCAAAACTTTTGTTGGTGCTGAGGTTTATAAAAAAACTTTAGGTATTGTCGGTTTAGGTAAAATTGGTTCTCATGTTGCTAGCGTTGCAAAAGCAATGGGAATGAAATTACTGGCTTTTGACCCTTTTATTTCTACCGAAAGAGCCGAACAAATGGGCGTTCAGTTGGTAGATATGGATTTGTTAATCCAGCAAGCTGATTACGTGACGCTGCACATCCCTAAAACTCCAGAAACGACTCATTTAATTAACGCCGAAATGTTGGCGAAGATGAAGCCTAACGCTCGCATTATCAATTGCGCTCGCGGCGGAATTATCGATGAAGAAGCTTTAGCCGCAGCCCTTAAGGAAGGTAAAATCAAAGGCGCAGCTTTGGACGTTTACGAGTCCGAACCTTTAGGTGAATCTCCTTTAAAAGCTTTAGGTAAAGAAGTTGTTCTCACACCGCATTTAGGAGCATCAACCGCAGAAGCCCAAGTAAACGTTGCCATTGATGTAGCCGAACAAATCCGCGATGTGCTTTTGGGTTTGCCAGCGCGTTCTGCTGTAAATATCCCAGGACTAAATCCCAATGTTTTGGAAGAACTTAAACCCTATATGCAGCTTGCAGAAACATTAGGTAACTTAGTAGGGCAACTTGCTGGTGGTAGAGTCGAGTTACTCAACGTCAGTTTGCAAGGTGAACTTGCAACTAACAAAAGCCAACCTTTAGTTATTGCTTCTCTCAAAGGATTGCTTTACCAAGCTTTGCGCGAAAGAGTAAATTATGTAAATGCCAACATTGAAGCTAAAGAAAGAGGAATTCGCGTTATTGAGACGCGGGATGATTCTGTTAAGGATTATGCCGGTTCGCTGCATTTAGAAGCTACGGGTAACTTGGGAACTCATGCTGTCACCGGTGCTTTGTTGGGTGATGGAGAAATTCGGATTACTAACCTTGATAGTTTTCCTATCAACGTACCACCAAATCGTTATATGCTATTTACCGTACACCGCGATATGCCCGGAATTATCGGTAAAATCGGTTCCTTACTCGGCAGTTTTAACGTTAATATCGCCAGTATGCAGGTAGGACGTAAGATTGTTCGGGGTGATGCAGTAATGGTTATAAGTATAGATGACCCATTACCAGACGGAATTTTGAAAGAGATTACCAAAGTACCTGGTATTCGAGATGCATATACGGTAACACTTTAATCAATTTTGGATTTTAGATTTTGGATTTTGGATTATTGCTATTAGTAAGTTGATTGCCTATATCGCTAGTTATTAATAGCAGTTAAGAATCGCCTTCGGGCTTTCTCCTACAATCTAAAATCTAAAATCTGTCTTGCAAAGTTTGGTACGAAGAACATCTGTGCGCCAACTTTTGTCTTCGACACGCTACGCGAACGCAAAATCTAAAATCTAAAATCTGATGGCAAAAACTTGGTGGGAATTACAAATTTTATGTTCTCCAGAAATTGAAGATTCTGTATATTGGCGACTGGAGGAATTTGGCTGTCGGGGAACTGCCAGTCAAAAAAAAGGTAATGTTGTTTCAGTTCAAGCTTATTTACCTCAATTTCAAGCGCATTTACTCGATTTGGCTGCTCTATCCCTGTGGCTGCGTCAAGATGCACTTTGCTTTGAAACTTCTTTACCTTCCTTGCAATGGAAGCTAATTGATGAAGAAGACTGGTCGAGTAGCTGGAAACAACACTGGGAACCGCAAGAAATAGGCGATCGCTTTCTAATCAATCCTTCTTGGATAGCCGTTCCGGAAAACACAGAACGGTTGATTCTTCAGCTAGATCCCGGTTCAGCTTTTGGTACGGGCGCTCATGCAACAACCCAACTTTGTTTGGAGTCCTTAGAAATGCGTTTTAGTGGTATACCAGAATCTTTCGTCAATTCCGCAGAGGAAAAACATGACGTGGTAATTGCTGATATTGGTTGCGGTTCCGGTATTCTTTCTATCGGAGCTTTATTGTTAGGAGCAGAAAAATCCTACGCAGTTGACGTTGATTCTTTAGCAGTAAGGTCAACCATAGAAAACCGCGAAATCAATGGCTTTCCCCCAGAGCGGTTAATTGTAGGGCAAGGAAGCGTGGAAGCAGTACAAAAAATGCTTACTCAACCGGTAGATGGTATAGTTTGCAACATATTGGCGGAAATTATTATGGAAATACTTCCTGCCATGAGCGAAATTGTTAAACCTAGCACCTGGGGTATTTTTAGCGGTATTTTATTAGAACAATCCAACGCTGTCACAGATGTTTTAGAAAAGAATGGCTGGATGGTTGCGACTTTGTGGAAGCGCAAAGAATGGTGTTGTCTGAATGTCAGGAGACAGTAATTAGTAATCAGTGAACAGTGAACAGTGAACAGTGAACAGTTGCGAGTAAATAAATTAATAAATGATTCTTGTAGGTGTGTTACGGCTCGACATCATACCTCACCCTGCCTTCCGGGCACCCCTCTGCTTATAAAATTGAGGGGGAAGAAGTGTAGTGGTTTGTCCTATTAATAATGACGGGTAAGGGCAGGGAGGGGGAGAGGGGGAGAGTGGGGGAGTGGGGGAAGAAAATATTTTTTATATTTACGATATGCCCATCAAAACTAACGGGACAGACCAGTAGATTTAACAGTTAAAGCTTATATAACCGAACTACCATCGGCTGATTGCGTTTTTGCCCAGAAGAAAGATTATTAGCTGAAGGGTTTGGATTTTTGTGGGAAATAATTATTTTATTTTTCAAACCAAGATGACGTAAATAACCGGCTACTTCCTCACCACGCTGTTTTCCTATTTTTTTGCTAAATTCGGATTCGCCAAAATTAGCATAAATTCGGATACCAACTGTTTGAGAGTCAAATTCTTTGACTTTCTCTTTTAATTTATTTAGTTTTTCTACTCCTTGATTAGTGATTCTATTAGAATCAAACAAAAATTGGATTTCTGCCTGTATCGGATTTGCAATTAATTCTTCTGCCGTTTTTAACCTTTTAGGTGTAGCAGTAGGAGTAGGATTAGGTGTGGTAATACTATTTGCTGTGGATTCCGATGTGTTATTTTTATCTAACTTGGAAATACTTTTAACATCTTCAGCGTAAGTATATTCAATCTTAGAATCCGGTGCAAACCCAATTCGATAAGCCGACCAAATACCAGCGATGCTTAAGCCGAAGGTAACTAATAGAACAGAAATCAATCCAACCGGACTTTCATGCTTATTCATAAGATATCTGAAGCGGCATATCATCCGACTATTTTAAACTTAACTTTTTTTACAATATATCTGAGTATTTTTCAGTAAAGAGCATTACTTGTTGTTAATAAAATATTAATTGTTTTTTCTTTGGTTTCTAGTACTTCACCACATAAGTTTTTAAGGGTTAATCATCGTTCGTAGTTGAGCTTACAGCGCCAAATATGTGGCAGATGAAGATAGTGCTACTACTAACCTTTTACCCATTAAAACTAATGAAAAGAACTACTGGTATTCCACCACATAAGTTATGAGGGGCTAATCCCCTCATAATCAATGATTATTGGCGATCTCCGTAACTTCGGGAGACGCAGCATTGCGCTACGTCTCTACAATTCCTCGACATTAATGAAGAAGAATACTTTACATAAATGCTTGTAAATGCTGAACTAATTGCGGTGCTTGCATTACGCCTTCAATTTTATCCACTGGCTTCCCTTGCTTGAACAATACCAAAGTAGGGAGAGCGTAGATTTCATATTGACTTGCTAGCGCGGGATATTTTTCGGTATCAATTTTAACGATTCTTAATTTTCCTTGGAGTTGTGAATTCACTCGATCCAAAATCGGTGCCATCATCTGGCAAGGTCCGCACCAGTCAGCGTAAAAATCAACTAGCACTGGTACATCGGAACCAGATAACATCTCTTCAAAGCTGTTGAATTCCTTTTTGGTAGCCATATAACGAAGTCCGTTTTTTTCCAATAAGTTTTATATTAGTGCCTACGACAAAATAGTCGTAAATCCCAGGTACGAATCAGCCTATTATATTTAGCGGGGTTGAATGATGAAATTATATTGAGGATGAGGAAGTTTCATGGAACTAATGGCTGAAAATTTGCAGAGTTTGCGCGAACAAGTTGCTGTTGTTACCGGTGCTTCGCGAGGAATAGGACGAGCAATCGCTAAAGAATTAGCTTCCCTAGGAGCAAGTGTAGTAGTTAACTATGCTAGCTCTAGTAAAGCGGCAGATGAACTTGTAGCTGAGATTACCGCAGCCGGAGGAAGTGCGATCGCGCTGCAAGCGGACGTTTCGTCATCGGAAGAAGTAGACAAGTTGATTAATACAGTTTTAGAGAAGTTTAATAAAATTGATATTTTAGTCAACAACGCTGGAATTACTCGCGACACTTTACTTTTACGCATGAAGCCTGAAGATTGGCAAGCTGTAATAAATCTTAATTTGACTGGGGTGTTTTTGTGTACTCGTGCTGTAAGTAAAGGTATGTTGAAAAAACGTTCTGGAAGGATTATAAATATTGCTTCGGTTGCAGGGCAAATGGGCAATCCCGGACAAGCTAACTACAGTGCAGCGAAAGCGGGAGTTATCGGTTTAACTAAAACTCTAGCTAAAGAATTTGCTTCTCGCGGTATAACGGTTAATGCAGTTTCACCAGGCTTTATCGAAACTGATATGACAAGCGAGCTAAAATCAGACGAAATTCTTAAAGCGATTCCTTTAGGGCGTTATGGCAAGCCTGAAGAAATTGCTGGAATGGTACGTTTTCTTGCAGCAGATACAGCAGCAGCATATATTACCGGACAAGTTTTTAATGTAGATGGTGGAATGGTAATGGCGTAAATCAGCGAGCAGTGAGCAGTGAGCAGCGAGCAGCGAGCAGTTATTAGTAATCATTGATTCTTTTAAAAGTACGGTTGATAATCCAGAAGAATTAGAGCCGGTAACTGGTAACTGACGATCCACACCCTCCGGGTGAATAACTGCTAGCTGTTTGCTGATTTTCGGCTAAAATAAATGATTAAAATCACGAATAAAGCTATTCCAGTCAAATATTTAATGGGGTTAGGAACATTCGGATTAGGAGAGAAAAATCCTTCAATTAAACCTGCAACAACTAACATCGGTACAATACCAAAGACCAATTTTATCGCTTGAGAACCATAAATTTTTATTGCATCTAGATGACAATATTGTCCCGGAAACAATATTGCTTTACTAATTAATAATCCTGCACTTCCAGCAAGAATAATCGCAGGTAATTCTAAGGAGCCATGTGGAAAAATAAACGCCCAAAAAGGATAAGCCAAATTGTTTTGACTAACTAAATTTGCTACTGCGCCAATAAGTAGACCATTAAATACCATTACATAAATTGTGAATACTCCGGCAGTAATTCCTCCGGCAACCGCACTAAAACAAACTTTTAAATTATGATTAATTGTAATTCCGGAACATATTAAAGGTTCAATACCTACAACCGAATCCATCCATAATTTACCATCGTCACGAACTTTGGAAATTATTCTTGATGGTAATATTAATGAGATGAAATTAGGGTCTTGCCAAATATACAACCAAGCGGCTAATATTCCCAAAATAAATAAAGCAGTAGCCACCGCAATATAAGGAAAAGTTTGTTGTACTGTTGCAGGTAGTCCCCAACTGTAGAATTTTACGGCTCTCAAGTATTTTTTTTGTCGCGCACCTTGATTAACTTGTTTATAAGCACGAGCTTTCAAAGCTTGTAAATTTTGTATCAAATGACGATTTAAGTTGTGAGCGCGAGCAGATGTTAAATCTCCGACTATTAAATGGTAGAGATTTGATAATTCTTTAACTTCTGTTGTTCTAAGAGACTTTAAACCTTTTTTTTCTATTTGATTCAACAAGGAGTCCAAGCGTTGCCAATTTAGTTCTCGTCTTGCAATCCAACGTTGAATATCCATATCCCGAATTAGTGATTTATTCCAATTTGTATTTGGGCGAAGCACTATACATTGAGTATGTCTATTTCTAGATTATCTTTTACAGAACTAATCAATCAACCACAAAATACGTGCATCATATAAAAAAACTACGCTAAATTGCCTTCATTTTATAAAAATACAGCTACACAAACAAAGCTCTATCTGAAGCTAAGCTAAATTTACGCTATTTTTTTAAGAACGATTAATAAAGTAAAAGTAAGAAGTAAGAAGTAAGATTTTTTAGGCTTTTCCAGTATTTTTAATGGTTGCCTTATTTACGCCGACTTGTACTAGTACTCCAATATGCCTAAATTGTCAGGTGTTCATTAAATCTGATGGGTGAGTGTTAGGAGTGGGGGAGGGGGAGAGGGGGAGAGTGGGTGAGAATTTTTTTAGTCTTTTTGTTTTACCCCTCACAACTAAATCATCAGTTATGACGGGTTTATGAAAGAGGGTTTTATTATTTTCTTCCCCTGCTCCCCTGCCTCCCCTGCTCCCCCTGCTTGCCCTAACCCATCATATTTAATGAAAACGAGTAATAGGGCGGGTTTTCAAACCTAATTAGCCCGCAGGCTAAAAGCCTGGGGCTATACACATAGTTTTCTAATTATCGAAAATCAAAACTGGCGATTCTGGTTCTCGATAATATTGTGTCATGTCATCAAATTTACGAAGTTCGGCACGATGCACCGTTAGTGTAGGTAAATTCTCAACCCATTTTTGATTTAGCTCTGAGAGCATGGTGGCGAAATTTACACGATTTAAATCTGCTGGAATTTCTTTAAAATAGCCTAAAGTTATGTGTGCCGTAAAATTGTACTGTTGCTCAATTCCTAATGCCATCAGCTTGGGATTTTGATAAACAGCCCGACGTAAGTTAATAATTTGCTCGTAACTTTCTTGAGAAGAGGGAATCAAACAAACTGCTATAGCCCTTGGCATAAGCATTAATCCCAGCATTTGCCATTTAGGAGAATTTTTTGGAACCGCACCTTTTTGATATTGTTGGAAAATATCTTGAAAACATGACTGTAGTTGTGTTTCAAAATCCGGATTGCTTGCCTTCGCATCGCGATAGGCACTGTCCCAAATTAAGTCCGCTATAGTCAAGTGAAAGCTATGGTGCGGTACCGGAATCATCAAATCGGAACCTATGGGCAATTGTAAAAGTTCCTTTTGATAATCCTGCATTTTTGAGTAAAAGACAGAATTTTTTGAATTGTCTTCTCCACTAGGCGTTGTAATTAATGTATAGCCAGGAAAAGATACAGCCTGCGTTTTTTCTTCTGACTGTGATGCAAATTTAGCAGATTTCTTCAAATGTTGGATTTGAGATACATAAGCGGAGAGTAACGTCATGGGCGCTACCCGATTCATATAAGTTTGATAATTTTCGTCCAACTTTCATATTCTCCCGCACTCATTGCATAAATTGTAGGCAAAATCACTCAATTTAACCAAAGTAACTTTCATTTTGGATAAGTTAGGAATTATTTAATAGGTAAAAGTAAAAGAAAAGGTAAAACGTTCCTATGCTAAAGATAATAAATTGATAAGTTTCAGTTATTATCCTTTAATCATGCCAATTTACATCTACTGGGGCGAAGATGATTTTGCTATGGAAAAGGCGATCGCTAATTTACGTAACGAAGTTCTCGACGAGAATTGGGCATCGTTCAACTACACAACTTTTCCCCCCGATTATCCGAATGCTGTCATAGAAGCATTGAATCAAGCAATGACACCACCTTTTGGGGCTGGTGGACGTTTGGTATGGCTGATGAATACTAATATCACTCAGCAATCTGATAGCAATGTCTTATCTGAGCTACAGCGTACTTTAGAAGTAATTCCCGATAATTCCCATTTATTAATTACTAGCGGCAGCAAACCGGATGAAAGACTCAAATCTACAAAACATTTAAAAAAATTTGCTAAATTTCAAGAGTTTGGGTTAATATCACCCTGGAAAACTGACTTACTACTAAAATCTGTTAATGATGCGGCGAAATCTTTAGGAATCAAGTTAGCCCCTAACTGTGCGGAATTTCTAGTAGAAGCTATAGGTAACGATACCCGTTTGCTATACAACGAATTAAATAAATTGCAGCTTTACCTACTATCGGGCAATCAACCATTAACTGTTGATACCGCCGCTCAATTAATCCAAAACTCTACTCAAAATAGCCTACAATTAGCTGGTGCTATTAGAATCGGAGACACGGTAAAAGCTTTAAATTTAGTAGCAGATTTGATCGATGCAGCCGAACCTTCTTTAAAGATAGTAGCCACTCTCATCGGTCAATTTCGGACTTGGTTGTGGGTTAGAATTATGATGGAAACAGGCGAACGTTCTCCCCAAGTCATAGCTCAAGCAGCCGAAGTTCGCAATCATTTTCGTATCAAATATTTACAACAAGAAGTTCAGCTTCTTTCAGTACAACAATTAATTTCCTGTATGCCTATACTACTTGAATTAGAAGTTAATCTAAAACAAGGAGCGACCCAAACTTTAATACTTCAAACTAAAATTATAGAACTATGTCAAATATGCCAAAAAAGACGACAATGAATATATTTGTTTGATTTATTCGATGATTCAAGGGAACAACTACTCCTTGAAACAATTCAAAGTGATTAACATCTTCTTACTGTAATTAATTATCACACAGCATATGAAGAGAATTACTCATTCATCCTTTGGAACTAATATCGCTCGAATGCTTTATAAGTCTTTTTTCGTAGGTACTTTAGCTGCCGTCAGCTTTGCTGCTAGCAGTATAGTTTCGAGTGCAAAAGCTGATACTCAAACTCCTTCACCAATTAATAGTAATGATATAGAGAAATATTCCAGAGCTTTATTAACAATAGAGCAAAGCAGGCTGCAAGCATTTGAAGAACTAAAAAAAATCTCCGGTCAAGTACCTACCATAACCTGCAATAAACCTAAAACTATAGCTGCTCTGCCTACAAGCAAAGCAAGAGATATTGCCAAAAAATACTGTCAGCGTTCTCAGGCAATTGTTAAAGATAGCGGATTGAGCGTTCAACTCTTTAACAACATTACACTCAAATTACGCAATGATGACAGTTTAAAAGAGCAGATTCACAATACATTAATCCGTTTACAGAGAAATCGTAATTCTCGATAGATGAAACTTAAACAAAAATTTAGATTTATCGAATGAAAGATTATTCCCCCCGGATGAGCCGGGGGAGTGGAATAATTTTTGAATTTGACTTATAAAATATTAAGCATGTTTATAAGTAATAAGTGGAGCAATCTTAACTTTTTACATTGCCTTAAGGTTAACTTGTTGTAGCTTTAACAACTATTACAAACTAACAACTAATGATTAAAAAAACAAATATTCTACCCAATACCCTATAAGGGTATGGCTATTAACATCTTGCCTTCTAAGCTCAACAACCAACCGAATAAGTAAATTCTTCCCCCAAGTATACAAAGTTTTCCAAAAGACATCTGCGGGAAAGAAAAAATACCTCTCTCCTGCAAGGAGAGAGGCTTTAAAAGCCCACTTACCTACTCGCTACTTATTTCTTTCACCCAGCAATGTTGGCTATATATTTAGTCACGCCGTTTGAGTTTTGAATATTACGCCGGATAAAACCTCTGCTGTTTTGCACGAATATTTTTAATATGCTTTTTAACTGTATTTACAGTAATAAAAAGTTTTTGAGCAATTTGTTTATAGCTTGATGTAACCCGGTAGAGACTCCATATTTCTGCTTCGCGCTGGGTTAAATGATACTGATAAGCTTCAGAAAAAGCTGCATTTTTCAAAGACTCGTAGCGATTCTCTATTGTTACGAGTAGTAATGATTGCTGTGCTAATTCTAAATTAAACCGTCTTACCCTAAAACGAAATACCAGTGACTGATTGATAATTATTTCGTCCGAAAAAATTGTGAAATTTTGAGATTCAGACTGACATTCTCTCAGAGAATTGCAAAGATTCCAAATCACCGATGGTACTGAATTTACATTCAAATCAGATTGATTGATTTGACTGCAAATATTGTCAGCACTAGCATTGCTATGAACTAATTCACCAGTTTCAGTTAAGATTAAAATGCCATCTTCTAAGTTGTCTACTATTTCTTGTAAAAAGTATAGTTGTTCTTGAAACTGCTGCTCTGTTTGAGTTGCTGTACGTTTGGAAATACTCATATATTTGTTCTCGATATATTAAAATTTGACGCAAAAATCTGTGATGACTACAAGTTTATAAGTCATCTACAAAGCCGGTATAAATGAGTTTTGATGGCTAACAGTTAACCTTTAAGCATGATACTTTTTTATACAGCTTGATATTAATGCATTTCGGATTTCAACTTAAGGCTTGTGTAAAGAGACTTGGATTATGTCAAACCTTATACTTATTTTGTTATTACGTAAGTCTTAAAAATAATAAACCCGGCTTAAAAAAACCGGGTTTATAAAATGGTATGAATAAAAAAATTTCGCAGCTTAATCAGCTAAAGAAAATCAAATTAGCCCCAAACAAACACCTTTGCTTCAAAATGTCCTAAATCAGTCATAATTCCGTCATCCCCAGCTTCAACATCATAATTAGCCGTCCATTCATGCCATTTACCGGCAGCAGGGAAATTAGGAACTTTATAACCAGCTAAGAAATTTTCGGAAAAGTTAGCTACAACCACAATGCGAGAACCTTCATCATTCCAACGGGTGTATGCTAATACTTTAGCTTCAGGGTTTTCGTGAATAAATTCAATATTTTCCCCATATAGAGCATGATTATTTTTACGTAGGTTAATTAAACCTTTGTAATACTCAAATAATTCTCTATTTAAATCATTTCCTAGTAATCCCCATTCGATTTTTGATGATTCTTGAGTCTGAGGCTTATATTCTCCGAATTCTTGCCCCATCCACAGCATTGGCACGCCCACTGCCGTCATTAAAATGGCTGCTGCAAACTTTAATCGATGAAATGCTTCACCATCAAGAATTTCGCGATCGCCTAACTCTACCATTATTCTGTCATGGTCATGGTTGGTAATATAGTTGACAACGTTTGTTGCTCCCATGAAGCCTTGACGCTTACAATCGATGACATCTTTTAGTTCTTCTAAATCAAATTTATCGCCACAGATATGTTCCCGAATACAATGGTAAAAACTATCGTGCCAGCAACCATCCATTGGGCCATCTAAATTTGTAATGCTGGTAGTTTCAGGAATATGTTCGGCAATATTATAAAAAGGTTTGGCACCGGCAGTTTTTTTCGCTTCATCTACTATCCAATGCATGAAATCGTAATTAGCGATTTGTCTGGCTGCATCGTAGCGAATGCCGTCAATATGATACTCTTCAATCCAGAAACGCACTGTATCGCCAATAAATCTTCTGGCTGGATAAGTATCTAAATTATCATCATATTTTTCGTAATTAAATTCTGGTCCCCAGTTATTATCCGGGTCGCGGGGTTCGTGATGATACCAGTAATCATGGTCGATTTGTGTTAAAGGAGATGATGCTTCTGAATGGTTATAAATACCATCCATCAAAACCCTAATTCCTCTTCCATGACATTCATCAATCAACTTTTTTAAATCGGCAGTTTCACCGTAACTAGTTTCAGTTGCGAAGAAATGACGGGGGTTGTATCCCCAGCTATAATCACCTGGATACTCTTTAATCGGCATTAACTCAATAGCGTTAATTCCTAATTCTGTTAAGTAATCTAATTTTTCAATCACGTGTTGATATTTTCCACGGGCATATTTATCATCTTCTCCACCGGAAAAATCAGCAACGTGCAATTCGTAGATAACTAACTCATTATCTGGAGGTAAAGGCTTATCATCGTTAAACCAAACATAGGTATCGACAATTCTTTCCCCATCTTTAATGCGGACGATACCATTTTCGTAACCGCCTAATGCATCAATATCAGTTGCATAAGGATCGGTTACATCTACCCATTGATCTTCTTTAAAAAACCAAGACTTTGAACGGACTTTAAATTTATATTTATAAACACCGTCTTCTAAATCAACCTTGACGCGAAAATAGCCATCTTTGCCTTTTTCCATATCAATTGGTTCCCAATCCATAAATGAACCAATTAAAACTGCGTCTTTGTTATAAGGAGCAAAGAGCTTGAATTCAATGGGCTTTGCCATATTCTTGTTTAGAACCTAAAAAGTATAGAACCAGGTTTAGGAAATAAACATACTCTGCTCTTACTGCTTGTAGCTAATTGTTTATTTATTAATAGCAATCGGCAGTTACCGAGTAAGAAGTATTGTTTAATTACTCGTACCTTGTAATCATTATTTTGTACTTTAAGTTTTGTAAATAAATCTTTCGTCAGGAATAATTCATATCAATATAGCTATTTCTCGGGAAGTATAGTTTAGTTGGTTTTCATAAGTACTTATTTAATCGCTTCCATTCTCTAGGTTAGGATTGTTCGTAGTTGCGCTTAGTGCGCCAAATATAGCGGTTTTCATTTGAGTGTAATACACGAAACTACCCCCTTCCCCTCTCCAAAATAGCAAAGAGGGGTGCCGGTTGGGCGGGGTGAGGTAAAAAATGTAGTGGACTCAACTGAAATTCGCTATATGTGGCATCCGAAGACGAGTACTCGTTTTCATTAAAATTGACGGGTTAGGGCAGGGAGGGGAGAGGGGGAAGAAAATGTTTTTTATATTTACGATATGCCCATCAGAACTAAAATAATTGGTCAATGGGAAATCCGAATCCTAGGTTATAGCGAATGAATAAAAATAGAGCAAGAGTGGTTATAAACAGGGCAGTAGTTTGAATATCTTGAATAAAGCAGAAGAGTTTTTCTCGCCATAATCCGTAAAGATTGACTATATATAAAGGTAAATCGCTAAATGCAATCACACCAATAGCACCTATTACCCCAAATACTTGGTATGCACTAGGTACGGCTAAGATAATAATTGCGAATCGGGCAAAATTACTTTGTGCTGAATATAGAGGTTTGCCAATCGCCAGAAGTGCTGGGCTAATCGTATAAAACAGTAAAGAAAACCACATGCCGCAGCACAAAATAGGCATCATCCAAGTAGCTTCAATATATCTCTGGTCGTAAAGCAAGCCAATAACTAAATCACCAATTGTTACTAGTGCGGCTAAGACGACTCCACATCCTAATAAGATTAATCGTCTCTGCTTGAGAATCTTGCCTCTTAAAATGTGTCTGGGCAAATCTTGTTGTTTAGAAATAGCGGGAAAAATAACTTTGTAGCTTAGCTGTCTAATTACTTCTTTAGGAATGCTTGCCAAAGTATAAGCGACAGTATAAACACCTAATAGTTTAAATGACAGTAATTTGGCTAAAACTAAGCGATCTGCTTGCTCTGCGGCAAACATTAATCCAGATGCAATAAACATCCATCTACCGAAGGACAAAATTTCTTTAACTGCTTCCTTTTCCCATGCCAAGCGATTTGTATAACCAGGTATTAACCAAAAGCTGCTAACTGATTTGTATATTCCGACTAAAGCGTTTCCAATTGCTAAAGACCAAATACTTGGGTAAAAATAAACTAATAGGATTAAGGTGCCGAAGAAAACTGCTTGCAATACTAATTCGTACAGTGAAAGTTTGCCCAGTTCCATTCGTCTGTGAAGAGTATGAAGACTAGTTGAACTGAATCCTTCAAAAAGAGAGTACAGTACGCAAACCGGAATTAAACCTAGCAAACGTTGGTCGTTATAAAAATACGAAGCTGGATAAGTAATAAATATCACGCAGACCAGCCAAATAACTATACCTCGAATTATTTGTAGAGTCCAAGCTGTATTTAAAAAAACTGGATCGTCACCTCGTTTGCTATTTACTATATTTTGAGAAATTCCAATATCCGAAAATAGTTCTAAGCCTATTCTAAAAGTTGTCACCAGAGCCATTAAACCGAAATACTCTGGTTGCAGCAGACGAGTTAAAACCAAATTATTCCCAAATCTGAGAATATATTTTCCTCCAAAACCCGCAGTTGTCCAAATTGCACCACGAATGGCACGTTGCTTCAAGGATGTCATTTAATTTTATATTCCAGATGTACGATTTTGGATTTATCTTCCGCTTTAAAGACAAAGCTTGAAGATGTATAATTTCTAATTAAGATTTAGGAATTCTATATTATCTTTTATTTAAAAGCCAGGATAGAAAATTTTCATCCAAAATTTGCTACGGTTACGTTTTAACTCTGAAGAATATCTTCGCTGCTTGTACATTATGGGTTAGCGTTATTTATCAAAAATGATGAGAAGGAAGAAGGAAGAGGGCACAGGGCAGAAGGGAACCCTATAAATAAATTTAAGGGTTTCAAATAAAGACACCTTTTTTTCTTGTAAGCTGTTGTGCATTCAATTTATATATTAGGACGGGCAAGGATGCCCATCCCACAAGAATTAGAAAATGTAAGATTATTCAATTTAAATGCGTTTTAACTTACTACATATCTCAAAAATAATATTGTAGTTTTTTTCATAAATAAATAATGGTGCCTTTAAACTCGATAACGGAGGGCGAAAAAAACTATTTCTTCCTTGTGCCTACAGCAAATCTGCTCGGCAGCCAATACTGCTCGGTAATTTTTTTCGCTGCTCGCTGCTTGTTTTTCTTACCTGGTAATTTAGGCTTGTGGCAATAATAGGTATGATGACCAGAAATATTTTCAGGATTGCTATAAACAATTAGGCTGCACCGTTTTTGCTGAATTTAATCACCTTGGCAGGTACTCCAACTGCTATAGAACCAGGAGGAATATTCTTAGTGACAACAGAACCAGCCCCAATTACACTTCCTCTACCGATAGTAACTCCATCTAATATTCTAACTCCGGTACCTATCCAGCACTTGTCTTCGATTTCGATACCTTCACGGCTTAGCCCGTAATCTCTATGGTTGTTAGCATATAAACTACTATGTGAAGCAATCTGGCAATCTCTGCCAATTTTTATATTACCCGGCCCAGCCATACATACATAAGGGCCAAGGTAAGAGTTTTCGCCAATTTCAATCCAACAATTAGAACCTGCCGTCCGAATATCGACACCGCAATCTATACAAACTCCGCTATCAATAAATATAAAACTGTTGGCATTTTTAATTTCTAGGCGCGTATTCCGAAGAATTTTAACGTTATCTCCAATTTCCATGCCGCAAGCACCAATGAGTTCAACTCCTTGAAAAATGCTTACTTTATTGCCTATTTGAGCTAAAGTTAAAGCATAAATTAATTTTCTTAATAAGCTTCCGATGGGGTGAGGAATCCATCCTACAAGAGAAAATGCAATTAGCTCTAAAATACGCGATGTATTGGTAGGCGATCTTGAATAAGACTTCCAATCAAGATCGAATTGTGCAATGGTCATAGTTTGTAAGTTCTAAAAAGCAAAATATTGTTGCTGAGACAGATTATTTTACATTTGACAGAATTTTTATTGATAAGTAAATGATTGCAATTTATCCTGTTTAGTTTCAACTAATAGCTTATTGTCATCTAAATTTCCAAACTTTGAAAATAACCGTGTAGTTAAATCTTGAACGTACTTTTCATTATTATGTTTACTTCGTACAAATTCATAACCTAATCGAGCTTGGTGTTCGGCAAGTTGAGGATTATGCAAAAGTTTTTCAATTGCTTGTTTGAGTTCCAAACTATCGCCTGTTGTCACACCAGTTACCACCCCTGAATCAATCAACTGGTTGATAATTCCTGGTTTTGGCGAACGAGTGATAATAACAGGTCTTCTGCAAGCCATCGCTTCAAACAAAGTGCTTAGTCCAGCTTGATAATTATTCTTTAAAAGAGGTAAAACAACTAAGTCAGCATCGCAATAAAGCTGTACCAGATTACACCATTCGTAAAAGCCACAGAACATATTGTTGGGCAATATTTTAGGAAAGGTGACTCTCGATGAAGTTCTATTGGGTGAAAAAGCACATATATTAACATCAATATCCATAAATCGAGTTGCGTTAGCCAAAGTTTGATAATCTCGCTTTTCCATGCCGCCACTAGCAATTAAAGGACGTACTTTTTTGTATGATAGTGATTTCGGAGTGAAGAAAGATGTATCCGTCGATGGATGGGAAGCAATTTGAAAAATCCGACTTTCTGACAATTTTAAGTGATTTCGGAGAAAGTTTGCTTGTGGTGTAGTACCTGTGACGAATAAATCAATCGAGTCAGCAAATTTGAGTACGTTCACTGCTAGCAAACCTTTTGGTCGATTTAGATTGTGAAAAAGTACGGCTATTTTAGGTCGTTTCTGTTTTTGACTGCAAAGAGTCGCAATTGGGATACCTAAAGGTTCGCCATCGCAGAATATAACATCGTTATCATCTAGCTGTTCCGATAATTGACGTGCTAAAGCCCAATGTTCGGGAAAACCAAATATTTTCGCTAAGCGTCTATCTTTCGGCAAAACTTCTACATCGATTGGCTGATGGATTTTAGCTTTTAGAACTTGACTCATGTCCCACATTACATGAGCGGGGTGCTGTCCTAATTGATTTTTGATAGCAACTGTTTCTATATCATCTATTGAATTAAGTGCTATATGATATTTCACTTTTTTTACCTTTAAATAATTTAATTTACTTGATAGAGGTGTGTTAGGTTGTAGCTATTTAGTTTGTAAAAAGATAGCTGCTGAAAGTTATAAAATCAACAAAATATCTCTGATATTTTTTCTTGATAGAAGTAAAAAAAACTGACTTCTAAGTGTTTTTACAACTCAATAGACACTATAAATAAAAAAAAACTTATACGGTACTAAATCAGATGTTTTTCTATTAAAGTTTTGATGAACTTATTCATGAATATAGAAGTTTCTGGGTAAATACTTTAAATAAACATAACTATGCAGGGAGTTATGTAAATAATCTTGAAAAGGGAAAACTTTAAACGGCAATTCGTTACTAGTCTATAATTTCTGAATATGCCTAGGCGTTTTTATTTTATTCATGGTAGATGCAAATTTTGCTTCTCTGCTGAATTTTAAATTATAAAATAATTATTTTGTCAAAGAAAATTGCTTTTCCTGATATTCGGGACGAATTGATTCCACCCGATTTTGCAAAGCACTATTCATCACCTGATGAAGTCTTGCTACTTCATGGTATATATTGAAATCTCTCTCTACTTTTGCACGTCCAGCTTTACCAAAAGCCGCTCTTAATTTATAGTCTGCTAGTAAGTCTTGGATTCGTTTTGCTAAAACTTTGGAATCTCCCGGTGGAACTAGATAACCATTAATATTATCTTCCACCAACTCGCTAATGCCTGCGATTTGAGTTGCTACCACCGGTACACCAGCAGCCATTGCTTCCATTAGCACCACCGGTATTCCTTCCGCAAAACTCGACATTACGAATACGTCGGTTTTTTGAAAATATTCTCTGACTTCAGCTTGAGATTTATAACCAACGAATTTTACATTATGGCTTAATCCCAGCTTAACACTCATAGATTCTAACTCTTTGCGGTCTGAACCATCACCAACTACAGTTAATACAATTTGAGGATGTTGCTGTTTCAGAATAGCTAAGCTTTCAAGCAAAATCGGCAATCCTTTTGCTGCTGCTAGTCTACCTACATAAAGTAACCTTGTACCCTGATGCTGATGAGAAACTACATCGAATAAAGAGGGATCTACTCCGCAGTGAATTATATGCATTTTATCCCACATCTCGATGGGTGCGAAAATCATTCCCTGGCTGCGAGCATAGTTACTAATACAACTAACGAACAGTGCCCGTTTTATTTTTTCATCAAGTCGCCATTGATACGGCTTAAAAAAAATATAAGGCCCGTGTAAGGTAAAACTGTAGCTGAAGCCTCCCATTTTTGCTGCCAGCATTGCTACCGTACCGCTAGCTTCAGCAATATGGTTATGTAGATGTTCTATTTGTCTGCGTCTTATTTGGTTAGCAACAATCCCAGCTTCCAAAAAATAGAATAGCTGATAGAATGCACCTCGCAATCCTGGTTGACTTATAGACCATGCTAGCCTTATACTTTCTAGGTATTTACTAGGAGAACTAAATAGTAAATTTAGATGGGCTGAAACTAAATTAATAATATTTGCAGGGAGAATATAAAAAGTGCGATCGCGCTCTGTTTTTTGTTCTTCTCCAACGATATGTTCGTCACCGGTGCGACGAATCGAGAATGTATGTACATCAGCCCCCATCGAGCGTAAGTTGGCAACTTCTCGTTGAATAAAAGTATCTGTAGCTCTAGGGTATTCCCCAGTTAAATAAGCAATACGCATAGTTTATTAATAGTTATCGGCGAGCAGTTAGCATTTACTAACCCTAAATACAGCAGTCAGTGTATCTGGGTGAAAATAAAAAATAATTGTAGTTTGAGGCAAATAGTCTGCCTTTTGTATGCAAGTTAAATAGGCAGCAGCTTAGTGAATATTAGTGAATATCAACAATTGTGCCGAACCTATTTGTTAGTTTCTAATTCCTTAGACTTTTCTACCTGTAATAGTTCCTCGTTACTGCAACTGCGCTGTAATGCTGTATCGAGGGAATATTTCGGTTTCCAGTTTAAAATTTCTTTTGCACGGACATTACTAAAGCGGAAATGCTTAAATCTAGCATCTAGAATTACCGGATTCGCAATTCCAGGTAATTTTGCTTTTCCTTGAAATATGACTTTATTGCACTTCCAAATAGCCCAAGCTGTTGCACGCATAAGCGTCCAATTAACTGGAATCATTTTAGGTAGAGAGTATTTATACTGTTTTAATTTACGAACATAAGCTTTTTGAGTAGGTAAGTTGTCATCAACAATATTGATAGTTTCGCCGATGGCTTGATAACGCTCCGCAGCCCGAACAATTGCGATCGCGCAATTTTCGACATATACCAATGGCATTGTGGCATAACCACCAATTCGCAACCATAGATTTTTAACTAGTTTTCCACCGAGTAGAGAATTCCATAAGTTATCTCTCCCGTAGATTAATCCAGGACGAATATTTGTAACCCGAGCATTATGAGTTTGTTCAAACTTTTGTACTAATTCTTCTTGAAGTAGTTTGGTTTGAGCGTATTCGTCTCTTTCTAAAGGGTTGCTTTCAATCAGTGATTTTTCTGTGATAGTAGTTCCTGATGGACTACGAAAATAATCATACACTGAAAAGGTACTGATATTAACCAGTCGCATCATATTTGCTGCTTGCATGGCATCAAGCAAGTTTTGAGTAGTGGTTACAGTACCGGCGAAGCGAGTATTAAAATCTCCATTTTTGACGGCAGCTAAATGAATTACAGCATCTACAGAACTTAATGCCTCAGAGATACCATTTTTATTTAGTAAATCAAGATGAATAAATTCAATGTTGGGACAATCGTGCCAAGCTAAGCGCTCTTCATTAGTTTGAGGACGAATAACGGCACATACTTGATGTCCGTTTCGCAATGCTTGGGCGACAACATATTGTCCTAAAAATCCTGATGCACCTGTAACTAGTAATTTCATGTAGTTATCGCGTCATTTATAGTGTTTGAAATCTGGAAATACATAAAAAAAGGGGTCTAAATGATTGACAGTTCGTGTTACTGCCAATAATTGTCTTAATTCTCCTAATTTTATTTATTTTTACTATTTTTACTATTTGTAACTATTTTCAACTCGCCGAAATCGTATTTTTGTACTCAACAATAGTGGATTGTTGTCTTAAGAGCTTAGAAACAAAAAATTTAATCTGACCGATTAATATGGGATACTTATCCAATACACCGCAAAATATGGCATAAGCAATAGCATCTTTGGGCTTAAAGCCCTTATTTAGAGTCATTCGGTAAACTTTGAAAGTTAATAGAGCATAAACTATCAATAGTAATAAAACACTTAACCCTTGAGTAGGCACCAAAGCTATTAAAGCCACCGAAGGCAACAGGAAAGCCCAAAACCAACACCTTAAGCTTTCTCTAACCCAGTGTCGTTCGCGGCTAGAACCGTGCAGCCACATACCTTCTGCATAAGCATGACCGTTACGAATTTCGCGCTTCCACCATTGGCTAAAGTGTAGAATTTTAGCATCATGGTATGTCATATCCGCATCCAGACGTAAAATACGACCCTTTTCTCGACGCAATCTGACACATAATTCTGGTTCTTCTCCAGCAATTAAAGTCGGATTGAAACCTCCTACTTTTTTAAAAGCCGCTACTCGCATCATGGAATCACCACCACATGCTTTTGCTTCACCTACAGGAGTATTCCATTCCACGTCGCAAAGCAAGTTATAAATAGAGTTTTCGGGGAATTCTTCGCGACGACGGCCGCATACAACTACAACATCGGCATGTGCGAGTAATTGATTGCGGGCAATTTTCAACCATCGCGGAGCAACCAAACAATCTCCATCTACAAACTGCACGAATTCGATATCCGGTTCTAGCTGTACAAGATAAGAAAAACCGGCATTTCTAGCCCGAGCGGCGGTAAATGGTATGGATAAATCTAAATCGACAACATGCACTCCCAAAGAACGAGCAATTTTGACACTATCATCCGTCGAACCCGAATCAACATAAACTACAGTTGTTTGTTCTCCTACAACTGATAGTAAAGATGCTTTCAGACGATTACCTTCATTACGCCCAATAACTACAACCCCAATTGAATTCATTTGTTATAGCTCCGTAAATTAACTATGGTGCAAATTGTGTTTATAGATTTATCAAGCATAGTCAAAACTATTAAGTTTAATTGTGATTAAAATACGAATGCCTTTGATGCATAATATAGTTTTCTTCTATGTCTTCATCTTCATCTTCATCTTCATCAATCCATTCTTTCTGGCTCAAAGTAAAAGCAGTAGTGAGAAACAAAACCCAATATATGTTACTTTGATAGATTAATAAACTTTCGGTAATATTATTCATTATTAATAACAATAAAAAACTTAAAGGGAACAAATCTTCTGGATTATGACTTGCATAAGCCTGTTTTAATGCTCGAGTAAAATTAACTAAGTAAATAATGATAAATAATCCCAAACCAATTAAACCAATATCAACAGCTAAATCGAGAAAACCATTGTGACCGTGAGGCGGAATCCAGCCACTTCTTATTGCTTGACCGGCTTCAAATGCATAAGAACTTTTAGGAGCAAAAAACGCCCCGCGCCCATAGCCAAAAAATGGTCTATCCATTAATCTTGATATCATTATTCCCCAAATCGGGGTTCTTCCTGTTAAAGTTGCATCTCTTCCCAAGCCAGTTAAAAGCTCTACCCAATAAGTAAAAACGAAAAAGCTGACACATCCTAAAATCAATATACCAACATCTAGCAAAACAACGCTAATTTTGCCTTTCCAGCGAAAGTTTTTATAAAAAAAGACAATTGAAATTAATAATAGAGAAATAACTAAGGAAGTTTTGGAAGTTGAAAGTAGTATCAAAAAAACTGAAAACATCATCCCAAAATACTTATATATTTTGAGATTTTCTTTCGGCAGTGAAAAAAATGTTAACCACATTAAAATCATCATGCCACCAAAATGATTTTTATGTCCGTATAATCCTTTTAAAGCTCCTGCGTGGTGGTCTGTGTGAATGCCGACGCTAGGTAATGCAACGACACTAAGTATACTTCCTATAGCTCCGATAAATAAAGTAAATGCAATTAATTCTACTTGTTCTTTCAAGCTAAATCTTGTGGCAAAATATAGACCGAAGCAGGTAGTCATCAAGATATCTCTTGAGTTAAAATACGTCACCTCTGGAAACTGCGACCAAATAAATGAAAAATAAGCTATAGCGACTAAAATAAATAGTAGTAAATTTTGACTAATTTTGATTAGCGTATTTTGCCAAAGGAGCAATACTAAAAACGCTGATATTCCCCAAGTAGAGAATCTAAATAACGAAACAACACTTTGAGGAAGCACAAGACCTAAAGAATCTACCCCGAATGCTCCGCTGAAGAAAGTTAAGCCTACAACTATAAAACTTTTTTCTAATAGTCTAATAATTTGACTGAATATTTGTTGAGTCATTGGTTATATTTATGCTTCAGATCGAAAACTATTGTCCTTTCTTCATGAATAGAAACCGTTTTTAATAAATTTAGTTCCCCCTATAGGCTACAATTTACACACAAATATAAAAATCATCATGCCGGTAATATCCTTCGTAGGGTGCGTTATCAGCGGAAGGCTTTAACGCACCGTTTTACTCTGCGTGGTGCGTTACTTAATATGTTTTTCTCCTCCTTACTACCTTCGCTTCCTCTGCTTGCCTTAAGCAGTCAATTCTAATGAAATCGAGTACTAGTCTCTGTCTGTACGAACCCACGCTTTTTGAGGTGCAACTATAAATTTAAAATAGACTGGAATTTTACCAAACACATACAGAGGAATGGTTAAAAGTTTATCCAAAGGTATTAGCTTAACGGCAAATTTAGCCCAAGCTAAAAATAATCCTGCGAATAAACATAATCCCGCAGTCAGTGAAACGATAGCGGGCATCCAGAATCCTTGGAAGAGAGCAAATATTAGAGAAATAATCATTAAACCCCACCAAGTCATTACAGCAAGAGTCAAAGGAGGTATGCATAAATCTAAAATAGTAGGTAATAAATCAAACCTTTTTTGCAGTATAGCTTTTTTGAGCAATATCGGAATATAAGTTTGAATAAGTTGTAAATGGCCGTGTATCCAACGGGTTTTTTGGCTTGTTGCAGCTTGAGAAGACGAGGGTAAATAAGCAGTGACTCTAGCTTGCGGATAAAAAATTGGTTTATAGCCAATCAAATTTAAATCTAATCCTAATTTAATATCCTCTAACAAATTACCGCTGGCTACATTTACCGAACGAATTACTGGAAAAGGAAAAGCCATGCCCGTTCCTAATAAGGGACTCGGTACTCCTAAGCGCTTTAATCCTAATGGACGAACGAAGTTTCTGACAATGATAGAAAATTGCGAAACAAAGTCTTTGGCAGACTGGGAATTCTTCGGTTTTACCATCAGGTAATTTGCTTGTACGGGGCGATTGCTGGAAATAGAGCATTCCGTTAATTTTTCGATAGCTCCTGGTTCAACACTGCAATCAGCATCAATTACCACTACTACATCAGGTGGTTCTGCTTCCATATACTGCAAACCATAATCTAAAGCATATCCTTTACCTTGATTTAATGCATCAAAGCGTTCAATTACCGTCGCACCAACTGAGCGAGCTATTTCGGCTGTTTTATCGCTGCAATTATCGGCAACTACAACTACGTCGTCTTGTTTTTTTAAGACTGGAATAATTGTTTCTAAAGTGGATGCAATAGAAATTTCTTCGTTATGTGCCGGTATCAACACTGTAACTTTTGTATCTTGCCATTTATCTTTATAGACAGAAAAATTTTTGGATACTAAGGCAGCAGTACATTCAATCAGAAAAAATAAACAGACAATAAATATAATTGATGACAGAGAAATTAGAATAAATTCGATAGTATACAAAATCATAACTTCGAGAGTAAATTCGTGCATTCTTTCCTTATAAGTGTTTAATGGATGAATATTTTTATTAGAAATTCTCAGTAATTTAACTGACTAGATTAACAGTAGATGCACGTACTAAATGAATTTAGGAAATAGTGCTTTTTAAATTAATAAAAATTAAGTTCTTTAGGCTGCTATTTCCTCAAACTTAAATAAAACTCTACTTTTTAACCCATTCTTTGCTATCAACTTCTGCTTGAGTTTCGTTTGTAGGTTTTGCCCCTCGTGGCTCGGCATAGTAGAAGTAGCTTTCCGGCTCTTGTTTAACGTTGACTGCATTAGCTACGATTCCTAACACTTTTGCTTCAGAGCGTTCTAACAAAGATTTGGCAGCAGTCGCACTAGCTGAATCTACAACTCGTGGGCGAGCTACAAGTAATACTCCATCTACCATTTTTCCGAGAACAGCTGCGTCGGGTGTTCCAGCCAAAGGAGGAGTATCAAATATTATATAGTCGTAATTTGGCAGTAATTGTTGAATTAAGGAATCCATACCGGCAGAATCAATTAAAGCCGATGGGTTAGGAGGTTGAACACCCGCAGTTAATACCGATAAATTTTCAGTTACCTGATGGTGACATCGATAAAGTTCATCTTGCCCCACAATCACATTGCTTAAGCCACCGGAATTTATCAAACCCCATAAATGATGCTGCATTGGCTGACGCATATCTGCATCGACTATTAAAACTTTTTGTCCGCCTTGAGCCAGGATAGCGCCTAAGTTAGCAGTTACTTCGGATTTACCTTCACCCACTACCGAGCTTGTAACTGCAATTGTTCGCACTTCTTTATGACTAATAAATTTGAGATTTGCCTGAAGCATCTGATAGGCTTCATGAATCATCGTGCGCGGAGAAGAAGCAACAATAATTCTGGGTGAGATAGTATTAACAACATTTGAATCGGCTGATTTACTATCAGGTTCAAATTTAGGAATAAGCCCAACCAAGGTGTAGTTGAAAAATGCTTCAATTTCCTTGACAGTTTTCAAGGATCTATCAATTAAATCCACAGTAAATGCAGCAGCAATACCGAATAATAAGCCGACGAATACCCCTCCTCCTGCCAATAATAGCGTCATTTTAGAAAGAGTTGGTTTCTTCGGAACCCGTGCTTTTTGGATAATCCTAGAATTACCTATGGTTTGCTTTTCTGCTAACTCAATTTCTTGCAGCCTAGTGATTAAATTTTCATAATCAGTTTGTGCTACCGACAATCTGCGCTCTAATTCTGTCTGCTGTTTTTCCAAATTAGGAAGAATAGCCAACTTTCGCTGATAATTATCGCGAATATTATTTAAAGTTTGCAGCCTGGTTTGTACGCCATCCTTTTCAGTTTGGATCTGAACTAATTGATTTACTAAGGATTGCTTAATTTCTCCAATTTGCAAGCGATTGTTGGGAATATTCCGTTGCGTTCCCGATGCTTGCTGCTTCCGCTGCTGCAATAACGATTGCAAAAGAGCTTCTTGATTCTCTAATTTTTTAATTAATGGATGTGCCGGGGTATAGTTTGCTCTTTCTGATGCTAATTGAGTTTGCACTTTTTGCAACTCGCCCAAAACTTCTTGTACTCCAGATATTTGGTTTAAAGAAGTAATTTCAACAGCTTGGTTTGCAGAAAAATCTAGCTTGCTAGCAATTTGCGATTCTTGAGCAGTTAATTCTGCTAGTGATGCTCTTGCTTGATTTATTTCTCCATCCAACCTGCTAATATTTTGAATTGCCGCAGTCGCCTCTTCAGGAAGCTGTATAACTTGGTTTTGATTTTTGAACTGAAGTAAAGCTTGTGTTGCTTGCTCTAATTCTATTTTTGATAGCGGAACTTGTTTTTTGAGAAATTCACCAGCAGCAACAACTTGAGCGCGATTTGACTCAATATTGTTATCAACATAAGACTTCATTACCTGATTGACTATTGATGCTGCTAACTTAGGTTTCTCGTCAGTATAAGAAACGTTGATTACATCGGTTCCTACAAGCGGTTCAATTTTGATGTCTAAAGCTTCAGGCTCTAAAGGTTTACCATCATCATCCTTAAGATTCAAAGTATCAATTACTTCTTGTAAAATTGGCTCAGATTGAACGATGACAGCTTGAGTTTCTAGAGGATTGCCTTCGCGCATCAAAGATTCTAAATCCCCGATTTTTTCTCCTGCTTTCGTCAGCGATGAAATTCTGTCGGATTTAAATAACAGCAATCCATTCGCTTGATATTCAGGTTTTTGTCGCAAGATTATAAACCATGACAAACCTATGGAACCTAACATCGCCGCGACTAAAAATAACCACCGGCGTTTTAGAATCAGCCAGTATTGCTGAATATCTATTTCTTGAGTATTGTTTTTCTTTTTCATTTTGATTTGCGGTTTCTGTTGCTTATATTCTGAATCGATATTGATATTAGAATGTTAACTATACAAAATACAATTAAACGTCGTTTTTTAAGGTAAGCTATTATACTTTAGTGAATCGGCGTTGAAAATCGTAGTTGAGGCAAAGGGGTAGTAGGTAGCAGGTAGTAGGTAGTAAATAGTAAGTCGCGATCGGGATTTAAGGTTAATTTATCTGCATGTTACATGGCTCTGTTTATTTGTACCGGTTTACTTAATGGCTTTTACAGAGCCTAAAATACATAGAAGTCGAACTTGGTTGTACAAAACGGCTTATTTCTGTGCGGATGACATCTATAAATCTAGTTGTTACATGGGCGGGAATCCGCTTCATGGAAACGAAGCCTGCTTGAGAACAAATTTTCTTTAAAGTGGCAGGAGTAAAAGTATTAATGTGTTCTAACGGATTGACGTTATTGAAATCGGAAAAGTTTTGCGGTTGAGTAATTCCTTTACAGTTGGGAACCTCTACGATTAAAATTCCTCCTTCTTCAATAATATTTACGATTTTTCTCAGAACTAAAAGGGGATTGTCTAGATGCTCTAATACCTGAAAAAGTGTAACGCAGTGCATTTTTGCAGCTTGTTGAGATTTTAAATTTTCCAAACTACTAAAAATATTTAAGCCCATTTGTGCGGCTCTTTGTTTACGGGTACTGCTAAAGTCAATTCCATAAGTATCGAAACCAAGAAGCTGAGCAAGCACTAAAAAATACCCATCGCCACAGCCATAATCTAAAATCCTAAATTCCTCCGACGCAAATTGCTTTCGATGCTGGTGCAATCGTAGAAGATGCTTTAATGATTGTTTTCTGATTTGCAACAATCTCTCGATTTTTGAAATGGTTCTGACTTCTGCCTCTAACTTTTTGATCTGAACATCATTAATCCAAGTGCTGTAGAGCAAGTTTAAAAACTTTTCACTTAAAATACGCTGATGAAAAGTCATACCGCAGTTTTCACACCTTACTAATGAAAAAATTTCTTCGCCTAAAAGCTTAACTACATCTTCGCTATAATGATATCTTTTGATAAAACTGCGAGTTGGTTCTTCAGAAAATTTCCCTTGCCAAAGTGGAATTAAATTAGATGAATTACACCCAATACAGTGGTTGCGTTCTCGGAACTCTACCTTTTCGCTGTTTTTTTGTTGGGAATGAACATGATTAGTAACCATATGCCTGAGTTTAAACTACAAATTGTAATTATTTTTAAACTTAGAGATAGGCAATTAATACCCATCTCTAAATTTAATTCTCAACTATCAATAAGCTCCACTCTTTTGTAATACAACCCTTACAGTAGAAAGCAAAATTTTCATATCCAGCCACAGCGACCAATTTTCGATATAAGTCATATCTAACTGCACGCCTTCTTCAAAGTTTTCGATATCCGAACGACCGGAAACTTGCCATAATCCGGTAATTCCTGGTAAAACTTCTTGACGAATAAAATGCTTTTTCTGGAATTTCTCTACATCTCTTGTAGGTAAAGGACGAGGACCAACTAAACTCATTTCTCCAAGTAAAACATTAAAGATTTGAGGTAGTTCATCTAAACTGTAAGCGCGTAAAAACCTACCAATTTTAGTAACGCGGGGGTCATTTTTCATTTTAAACAGCACCCCATCTTTAATTTCATTTTTCGCTTCTAAAGATGCCTGTAATTTTTCTGCATCGCTTACCATCGTGCGGAATTTCCAAATGTGGAAGTATTTTCCATGCAATCCGACTCGCTTCTGTTTAAAAAAGACAGAACCTGGAGAATCTAATTTAATAGAAATTGCGATCGCAATCATAATCGGAGATAAGAAAAATAGCAGCACGGAAGCGCAAAAAAGGTCAAAACATCGCTTCAGCCAAAAATCGCTTCCTGCAATTATCGGCGCAGGAATCGTCATACAAGGAACTTGTCCAACCATTGTCATTTGTGATTTTGGATGGCTAACTTCACTCAAACTAGGCAATATTCTGAGAATTACCCCAGCAGTTTGAAAATTCCAGCAAACATACAATCTATTCTTGATTGAACTCCAACTGACAAAAGCTTCTTCTATTCCCTGTTGCCGCAGGTAATTAAAAGTTGCTTCGCGGTTGTTCAAATCTAGACAGCTAGCATCCGCACTACCAAGTACTTTGTAGCAATCTTGTTTTTGAATAATTTTGTTGTACGTTTCTTGTTCCGTTGTGTCAGCGATTAAAAAAGCTGAATGACGGATGACTCCTTGATGGCGAAGTAATTTAGTAGATACATCGAAAATTACCCTACCGGTACATATAAATGTTACCGAGAGTAACCAAAATAACACAAAAATCGAACGAGATAAATAGCTGTCCGGTTCATAAAAAAAAGCAATAATCAACAAAAAAATATTTGATGATGATACTGCATTGATTAAGCTTAAATAATTACGACGATGCAGCCCCGAACCATATAGCCCCTTGTTCGCGATCGCGCCAATTCCAATCAGCAAAATTAGAAATATAAAATATTGATTCTGCGTCCAAGGAGAATTTATAAAAGTTCCAGAAACTAATGCTACATTCCAAGCTAAAGTCAGAGCAATAGTATCAAAAGAAATTAAGGTTGCAACTCGTAGCAATCTAATTAATAGCCCTCTTTGCAGTCTAGTGCCTCTAGCAGACCTCAAATCTAATTTATAGCTTTTAACAGGTAAAGTTCTGAATTCCACAATCTCTGTCACCTTAATATATCGTTAATTTAGTAGAAAAAGGTAGAACTGAGCTTCTAGCAAATTTAAATATCTTTCAAACACTTAACTACAGCCATCAGAAAACACAAAACTAATTATCATTTAGAATGTGGTGTCGCAAATTTATAGAATTAATGTTGTGTCACCTGTAATAATACTTTAGGTAAAGATATAAAAATAGAATCTATGCAGCAGTTCTATTTTTTTTAGTTGAGTCAAAATCTTTGCTAACCATTTTAAAACTCTAGAAAATGATGTCTTAGCTATTAAATATATTGACTGCTTTTTAACTTATAAAAAATATTATTTCTCAGTTTTAGCACCTTTTTTCTCATACAAACACCCTATTTTGTAACCTATCTAATTCAGTAACGTCAATACATTTAATACTGGTTATTGAATAATTTATAGTGACAATTTTAACTTTTTAGCTAACACTGACTTTTTAAGTTAGTAAAAATAAAGGTCTCTTAGAGTATTGAATGGATTTAACCAAAATCGTATCTTAATCTAGTTACATACATAGCTATATTAAGACAACTAATCTAGTTGGATTCAGAAACACTGCAATAGGTTAAAAAAAATTATGCCTACAAAAATTGAAAAAAGAGTTTGCCTATATTAATTAAACAACCATTATAGGATGCCTAAATATACCCTTTTAAACAATGACACAGCTATCCCAAGAATATTTGATTTTAATCAAATACTGGTTGTTCAAAGAGAATGATTGCATTCAAACAAAGACGTACACTGTCAGTTAAATTATTTTCAACACTTACAGAATTAATAGCTCGAATGATTTTAAATCATTACTTGTTCTCAACTCTTACTACAAAATATTTGTAAGTTGATTGCTAATTAATCACTGAAAATGCTGCACCCTGTAAAGATTTTTATCTCCAGCAAACACATTGCAACAGAGCTTCAAGCTTTCTGTTACAAAAGTAATAATTTAATACGTCAAACATAGTGTATTATCACTAAGTCATTAAGTATCATTTCTTACTGTTTACTTTAAGGGAATAGTAACACCCGCTGTATCCTTTTACAACTGATTTTTGCTTCTTTATAAAGTCTTCATATCGAATGTGCGTATTTGTTACGATTAGTAAGTAATAAAAAATTATCCGTTAATAGCAAATTTTCTAGTATTAGTAGCTTTATTGTATAAAAAACCTAAACTTTTGAAATATTTGTTTTCTATTTATATGCAGTTATATATTGATTTATATCTATATTTATTATATGAATACAGTAATGATGATTACAGCAGTTATTGACAATGTAAAACAGTTTAAATGAAAGTGTTAACAATTTTAGACAAATTGGAAAAAGCATATATATATGCCAAAAACTAAAATAAAAACATTTTTAATAGCGAATCCGTAATTTACAAATGTCAGCTAACAGATTAATTTTATATAATTTAGAATAATTCTCTACTTCTATATGCTATAAATTTTTATCTATCTACCAAAAAAAATATGCTAAAAATTAGCATATAAAGAATGTAAAATTTATTACTGTCAGAGAAAAATATCATGAGTATCGCTAAATGACTATCTAATTGTTGAAAATCTGTTTTATGTAATGGAAATAGTTTTCAAACCGAATTCCCCGCAGGCTACAAGCTTGAAACTATAGATACAAAGCTAGATCGCTACTCCATCTAAGGTGACGGCGAAGCTTTCTTTCTCCTCTCTCTTTTTTCCAGCTATAGCTAATCTTCTAACCAAGTAGGAGTAGTTGTAACCTTAATTTATTAGAATAACTATTTCTTCTCAATATGATTCGACTTGACAAACAGCATTTACAAATAATCAACAGCCATGCCCAAAACACTTATCCAGAAGAATGTTGCGGTGTCGTATTGGGTAGTATATCTGGCGATCGGAAAATCGTAGTTGAAGTCATTCCGACGCAAAACGCTTGGGATTCACAATCAGCAGATGATTTTTCTGGCAGTGATTTGGATCGCAGCAAAAAACGCAGATATACCATAGCACCCCGAGAAATGTTGCAGCTACAAAAAACTTCTAGGGAACGCAATCTTAATATAATCGGCATTTTTCATTCTCATCCCGATTATGAGGCCATACCTTCAGAATTTGACCGTAAATACGCTTGGCAAGAATATTCATATATCATTGTTTCCGTACAAAAAGGTCAACCAACTGACGTTAATAGTTGGGTACTTGATGATAATTCTGTGTTTCAGCAGGAAGAAATTAGAGTTGAGGAGAAAGTGTAGAGGGGGGTTATGAGTAGCAAGTAGCAAGTAGCGAGTAGTGAGTAATGAGTAATAAGTAATGAGTAATGATTAAAACTAGTTATCTTTTCCCTCACTCTCTCCCTCTCTCCCTCCCTCACTCCTATGCCCAATGCCCAATGCCCAATTCCCAATTCCCTATTCCCAATTTCCAAAAAATGCATTACGAATTACAAATTACTAATTACTAATTAACCCATTATTCGGTAGGATAAAAAGTCTGCTCCTCCAAGTCCCAATTTGTTATGCTCAATCCCAACTTGGATGAAATCCAACTGACGAAGGACGATTACGAACGCTATTCCCGCCACCTGATTTTACCTGAAGTTGGGTTGGAGGGACAAAAGCGTTTGAAGGCTGCTGCTGTTTTATGTATTGGTACCGGTGGATTGGGTTCCCCGTTGCTTTTATATTTAGCTGCTGCTGGTATCGGAAGAATCGGTATTGTTGATTTCGATGTTGTCGATCATTCTAATTTGCAGCGTCAGGTGATTCACGGTACTTCTTGGGTAGGTAAACCCAAGATTGAATCTGCAAAAAACCGGATTCACGAAATTAACCCCGACTGTCAGGTTGATTTGTACGAAACTCGCATTAGTAGTGAAAATGCTCTCGATATTCTCAAACCTTACGACGTTGTGGTGGATGGTACCGATAATTTCCCGACTCGGTATTTAGTAAACGATGCTTGCGTGTTATTAGATAAACCCAACGTTTACGGTTCAATTTTCCGCTTTGAAGGACAAGCCACGGTATTTAACTACGAAGGCGGTCCTAACTATCGCGATTTATACCCCGAGCCACCACCGCCGGGAATGGTTCCTTCCTGCGCTGAAGGTGGGGTTTTAGGCGTTTTATGCGGAATTATTGGCACTATTCAAGCAACCGAGACGGTAAAAATTATTATCGGCCAAGGCAACACCCTCAGCGGACGCTTGATGTTATACAATGCCCTTGATATGAGTTTCCGGGAATTAAAATTACGTCCTAATCCCGTGCGTCCAGTTATCGAAAAACTGATAGACTACGAACAGTTCTGCGGTATTCCCCAAGCAAAAGCACAAGAAGCGCAACAGCAAATGGATATTTCCGAAATGACTGTCGGGGATTTGAAAGAGTTAATAGATAGCGGTAAGGAAGATTATCTGCTGCTAGATGTTCGTAATCCCCACGAATACGAAATTGCAAAAATTCCTGGTTCGGTTTTAATTCCTTTAGGGGATATCGAAAATGGTTCCGGTGTTGAAAAAGTAAAAGAAATGCTCAACGGTCATCGTCTCATAGCTCATTGTAAAATGGGCGGACGTTCCGCAAAAGCTTTAGGAATTCTCAAACAAGCTGGAATTGAAGGTACCAATGTTAAAGGTGGTATCACAGCTTGGAGTAAAGAAGTCGATTCTTCGGTTCCTACTTATTAATAGGAATTGTTAGTTGTTAGTTGTTAGTTGATAGTTGTTTCTCAAGCACTAACTGCTATCAAATGTATGTTAGTTGTTGGTAGTTAGTTGATAGTTGTTTTTCAACCACTAACTACTAACCACTAAATACTAACCATTAACCAATTATGATAAAGCTTGGAAATGTAGTTCCTTGGGGGCGTTGTTTTGATGAGTACGTCAAGATGTTTGATTTAACATTAGACGAACTCAAGTTAAATATAGTTGATTGCGGTGGGGGACCTGCGAGTTTTAATGTGGAGATGATGCAACTCGGCGGTAAAGTTATATCCTGCGATCCTATTTATCAGTTTACTGTTGAAGAAATTCAAAGCCGCATCCAAGAAACTTATTCCAAAATTATTGCAGGAGTTAAAGAAACTCCAGAAAAATTTGTTTGGAATGATATTACCTCTCCCGATGAATTAGGGAAAGTAAGAATGGCTGCTATGGACAAATTTCTCGCTGACTTACCACAAGGTATTTTACAAAATCGCTACGTTAAATCCGAATTACCAAATCTTCCCTTCACTGATGGTAAATTTGATTTAGCATTGTGCGCTCATTTTCTTTTTACTTATTCCAATATACTATCAACCGATTTTCATGTTTCCTCAATTTTGGAAATGCTACGAGTGGCTTCCGAGGTACGAGTCTTTCCTGTAGTAACTCAATTCAGCGGTGAGACTTCTCCCCATCTCGAAGCTGTAATTAATCAATTAACTGCTCGCGGTTTACAAGTTGAAGTGAGAAAGGTTGATTACGAATTCCAGAAGGGTGGTAGTGAAATGTTAATCATATCCGCTTAATATCACATTTTTATTTAAATACAAATATTTATAGCTTGAATATTTTTTTACTTTTACTAACACGACTGTAGTTACAATTTTTTTATTTAATATTAATATCAATTTTTGCAGCCCAACTTTGACGAGTAGTTGATAAGTATTGAAGTGCAGCTTTCCCTTCATCAGGATTGTGTTTTATTACCAAAGACAAATGCCGATCCAATCCATGAAATGGTATGTATGAAAATTCATCCCAAACAGCAGGATGGAAGCGTAATAAACTAATTTTTTTAATGTTTTTCCTTGACTCAAAACGGTATAACAAGAAATTCCAAATTATTAGTAAGGGATGAAATACAACTGGTCGCCAATAATGTATAGTTATTACCATCGCAACCGCTATACCTCCGACTAAACCTAGTGTAGATTCTCCTACTATAAATAATGCCAAACTGTAAGCTAATGCTATTGATAATCCATAAGCAATTTTAGTTGCTACCGCAGCAGCTATACCCAGCCCTAAACCATAAGCTAAAGCTACAGCTACATGATAATTATCACCTACCGTAGCACCATCACCTATATAAACTGCGTAAAAAATGACAATTGCGATAGAAACTACTACCGCAACCGTTGTGGTGACTGTAATACCACGTGCGATACTATAAATTAATCCCAATGATATTCCCAGAGTCAAAGCTAGCAAGATTGCATAAGAAAAACATATCAAGAATAGAGATATTGCTTCTCCTAAAGACATATTTGATATGCTTACTAACAATAAAATAATTATTGCTATGGATAAAACCGTTAATAGCAAAGGTAAAATTAATAAACCCTGAAGGATAAATTTCCACATTGCTGAGATTTTGAAAATATCTAGTTTTTGTAATACAGTAATAAATGAAATATTGGCAGTAAATGATGGGTGAATGCTTTTAAGATGATTTCTGAAAGCTTGAGGATGAAAGAACATCCACAGAACTAGTTGCAAACTACCCAATATCAAATTTGGATGTTGTTGAGGTGTATGCGTATAAATTTTAGAATAGTCTGGTTGATTGTTCATGCAGTGTCATCATTATCATCAAAAATGACACTATTATAACCGATATATTTTTCATGTTTTTTGTGTACGTATTATCAAATAAATTAAATATGCTGTAGCGTAATTTATCTTTTACATTAAAGTTGAATTCAAAAAAGCGGAAATCAAATCCGCATTCAAATAATTTCAAGATGCATCAATTTGTTAATCATCATAACTAAAATTCAAAGCCACAAAATCATTTGAGCCAGAAGCTTGACATAATACTTGCTTTCTTTTATCGCGCTCATCTCTAATACAGCTAACTTGTTGCTTGAAAGCATTCAAATTATTTTTATATCTACCGGGATCTATACGAAGTCTTCTGCGAAATTGTCCCCAAGTTACATCCAGAATTTTATCGCCGCAAACCATTTCCACTTCCCCGCGCTCAATATCAACATCACCGACATCAACTTCAACTTCAGCATCTTCGATTTCAATAATGTTGCAAGTTTCCATCGTCGTGCGATTTCCGCAAGCAGATAACATTGCGATCGCGCTCAGCGTAAACCCGGTTGTACAAATGATTGATAATATTTTCATTTTTTAATTAGAATTAAAACTTAATTATGGATAACGCAATCATAGTCATTGCGACGCTCCGAAGCAATCCTAAAATACTTAAGATAATTAACGAGCGTATAAGTTTTGTTTAAATATTACTCTTCTCAAACCACCGCCGAATTAATTCTACTTGAAAACAATAACGACTATTCACTTCCTCAATTAATTCTCGCTGCAATAATAACCTCATAGCATTAGAATAATCTGTATTTTGAAACTCTAGCGCCATAGTTTTTTCACTAACTACTGCTTTTTCTCCCTTAGCAGCGATAAACCGAAGAATTTCTAAACCCGTGGTATTGACTTGATTATTTATATCAGCGAAAAATAAACTACCGGCTTTTAAAGCTTCTGGAATTGCTGCTTCCACATCAGCTAAAGTTGCCAAACGCCGTACTGATGGATCTTGTTCGTTTTTCAGTGCAACTAGTTCGCTACACATAAGCTGTACTAAAAAAGGATGACAGCGCGTCAGTTGTAATATTCGTTCCACAGCATCCGGTTCATAGCGTAGTTTAAAATCTTTGATGGGATGTTCGATTAATTGACGGGCTTCATGTTCGAGTAAATAACTGACTTTTACCACCTGTACGTTGATAAGATAGCTAGCCCAACGCTGATATTCTTCGATTGTATGGGAACCTGCAATTAACACCTTGAATTTAGGACGATGTTGGATTAAATGACGCAATATTCCTAAAACATCTTCTTCATCAAAACGTCCTTTGCTAATAGCTTTATCTAGGGCTTCAAACTCATCAAGCATTAGTAAAGCTGTATTTTGTTCTAAGGTTTCTTCTACCTTGTCCAACCATTCGTCAAAGTTAGTAAAAGGGTCATTTTCTAAAGTTTCGCGGGTGAGGGGTGGTAGAGTTAAAGCACTTTGAAGTTTAGCTGAATTAATCATCCCTCTAGCAAGATTGTAGAGAAAACCTGTAGAATCTTTTGCTTTTGAAGGTGTGCCTTGTAAATCTACAAACATCTGAATAATAGAATTATGCAATAGCTTTCCCAGATTGTTGAGCAGGGAAGTTTTACCCATGCGTTTCTGTCCGTAAAGTAGCAAAGGCGGACGACGACGATCTAAAAGTAGTTGTTCGATGCGGCTTCCGATGTCATCTCTTCCGATGAATATTTGCTGTTGAAGTGTTAGTGGTACGCCGATTATATAAGGTGAATCTATTTCTTGGCGGAGTTCGGTTTCTTTTGCGAGTTGTTCTATGTGGTTACTGATAATGTCACGCCATTTTCTTGCTATAGGATAGAAACGAGGAGCATATTTATGTTGACTGCGACTTAAATCTTGTAAATTTTTGTCTAAATTTTCTAAAACGGTCTTTAGTACAAGACGTTTACGATAATTTGTTGAGTAATTTAAATGAGTCTTAACGTCTTCGCTTGTGCGGTTAAAAATACGTATTACTATACTAGCCGAACCTTCTGCTTCGCTAATTATCAATTCATCGTAAGCATTACTGATATCTTCTAAACTAGTACATTTTTCTAAATAAATTGCATCTAATTCTATTTTTATAGCTTGACCTACCCAACGTAGAGGACTATTGATTAAGTATTCAATTGCAGCATCTGCTTCTAATCGATTACGTTTTGCTACCAACAAAATATAATCTTGTAAATTTTTAAATTTTAAGTATTGTAATTCATCCCAAAAAACAGAATTATAGCGTAGTAAAGTTGCCTGAGTTGTTGTCTTATCTTTATCTATTTCATAAATTATATTATTCCATATCGCTTGAAAAGGATAGGTAATTAAAGGTAGCCATAAGCCTATAGATGAAAACAGACCTAAATTTGAATAAAAAATAATTCGTCGTTGTAATCTAACTCTTTGATATTGAAAATCTACTGATACAGGTGATAAAGTCCACGTTTCCCACATCAAATAAGCTAACATTAAAGAAATAAAAAATAAAATTATTAAACTCAATCCATGCCGTGGTATATTCGTGGTTATATTCATTCCTATAATAGCTAAAACAATCAAAATAAGAGAATTATTTTGAATCATATTGGAACCGACTAAACTTGTTATCAGTGCAGTCAAAGCTCCATATGTGATACCACATCCGATACCAGATAGAATAGAGGAATTATCATTACTAAATTTGCTCTCAAGTAAAGAAAATATTATTCCTACAATAAGAGCAGCAAAAATACCACCTAATAAATCATAAATTGCGCCTAATATAACCTTATCCAATGATTTACCAAGTATTAGTACAAATAGGATAGCTCCGAATTTGACTAATATTGGCAAGATGAGAAAAAGTTGTATTAGTAGACGCAATAAATTTGGATTTTTCCATTGTATTGATTTATGATTTTGAGTTTTAGATTTTAATAATCTAGGTTCAATCCGTTGTAAATGATTTTTAAAAGCTGTAGGACGAAAAAACATCCAGAATAGCAATTGCAAACTACCTAATATTAAATTGGGATGTTGTTCGGGTGCGTGGGTGTAGATTTTAGAATAGTCAGGTTGGGTTGTCATGGCGATGACATGGTTTTTTAGGAAGTTATCAAGAAAATAACACTTTTCTTTCAATCACAATACCTACCTACAAAGTCATTGCGAGCGTAATGTTAGCAAAGCGTGTCCGATAGGACATAATGGAGCGAAGCAATCTCATGACTGTGGATTTGACAAAAACTCTGGGATTGCTTCGTTTCTCTCTGTTCCGCTCGCAATGACACATCGTAAACGATTAAGCGAACATGATATTACACTTGCAACGACATTTATAATTCATCATACAAATCTTTCCATTGATGATTCATTTGATTAACTAGATCAATCTTCTTTTGTCTAGAACCTGCTTTTATTTGTTTTTCTCTACTAATTGCGGTGTAAGAATCTTCATAGATTTCGTAATAAACTAATTTTGTCAAGTTATATTTCTTTGTAAAACCTTCTATTAGTTTTGATTTGTGTTCGCTAACTCTTCTGTGTAAATCGCTTGTGAATCCTGTATAAAGAACTTTTTTGTATTGATTTGTCATTATGTAAATGTAATATTGCTTATTCATTTTCATTGCAAGCGAGAGAAATACGGGTTATTTTCTCGTTATACTTTATGCGATGAGCCACACCCTTCAGGTGAATGCCACGCTTCACTTCGTTTCGCTCGCAATGACTGCGATGTCGTCATTGCGAACGAAGTGACGCAATCTCATGACTTGGGTTTTTACAGAATCTGGGATTGCCGCGCTTCACTTTGTCACGCTCGCAATGACACAGAGAATAACGTCATTGCGAATGTAGCGAAGCAATCTCCTAACTTGAGTTTTTGCAGAGTCTGGGATTGCCGCGCTTCACTTCGTTACGCTCGCAATGACACAGAGAATAACGTCATTGCGAACGAAGTGAAGCAATCTCATAACTGTGGGTTTTTGTAGAGTCTGGGATTGCCGCGCTTCACTTCGTTACGCTCGCAATGACAACTATCCCAACAAATGAATAAACGGCTTCATCTGCAACAACCCTTCTTCTTTCCATTCCTCCCCATCATCCCCTTCTTCTAAACTAAACAATCTTTCGCTACACAAAATTTGCAACAATAACGGTACGCAACAACTCTGCTGCAAAATCCATTCCACATCTTCTTCAGGAAAAGCTATCGGTGAACTCGCAATCAATTCTCGCGCTTCTAATTCTGTAAATTCTTTTAAATAAGCTGTATAACCAAAGATATTAAAAAACGGCGAACTATGTCCCGTGCTTCTTGCTAATTCAGTTGGTGATTCGTGAGTAGCTAAAATAAATGCTAGGTTTCCCCCTGTATGATTCGTTGCTAAAGAACGTAAACTTTCCCAAAATTCATCATCTAATTCTTCGCAGCGTTGCAAACCGACACCAATTTCATCGAGCAATATAACGGTAGGATTTTTCAAGTTATCGCTGACTACATCCATAAAACGATCTAAATCGCATGGGTATGGTACCTTCAAATTCAAATTATCTAAAATATGATTTAAAAAATTCTCCCTACTAGCCATGCGTGAATCTTGAAAGTCTACAAATATCCACTTGTAAATTTCTGGATGTGTTAACCAATCGGATTTTTGCTGCTGTCGTAATTCTTCTTTAGGTGTAGCGGTAATATATTTTAGGTAATGCAGCAGAGAAGTTTTACCAATACGTGGCTTTCCGATAATTGCAGCGTTTTGCAAGGGATGGCGTTTGAGTATCTGAAATAAGCGTTTGAGTTCTTTTTTTCGTCCAAAAAATCTGCTCGGATGTTTGATAGAGGAACCGATTATGAAGGGTGAGGTTTCCTCTATGGGTAGGTTGCTATCCGTTGCTAATGTCTCTTTCTCCGATATTTCTTGCCAGTCTAAACCTAGTGTTTCGCAAATTTCGACAAAATACTCAAAATCAACCGGCTTCCCAGCAAAGAAGTTTTTCACCGTAGATAATGATGGCGTTACATGTTCGGCAAATTTTGACTTGCTGGGATAGCCATTGCGCTTCAATGCTGAATTGATTTTTGGCAGATATTCGGAGTCTACTTTTTGCGATCGCGGCATTCTTTTCGAGTGAAAACTGTTTAAATTTTACCGATTTTTGATGCCAGCACAAATAAATCACCCAAATATCACCTAAAACTTGTCCGTAACTCAACTATTGCTCAACCAATATCTCCACCACTGTCCGATTTTAATCGAATTATCAGATTAATTTCACGGACAATACAAATGAAAAATCAAAACAAAATCGCAAAACAAAACCAACAATCTAACAGCATCCATCAAGAAAAGCTTCAACAAGCGCGTGCAATTTTCAATTTAAAATTCAACTTACTTAAGTTGAGCATCATAACTACTTTCGCTAGTGTTCTATTAATATATTCCGGTCATTTACCAGCAGAAAAAGTTGAAGCTGCACAAGGAATTATTAATAGAATAGTTTTACTAACTTTTAAAGTTAGCAAAGATACCAACGAAAAATTAGATGACGAAAACAAGGATGAATAATTAGTTTGGATAAAAATGAACCGAAATTAGCCAACGAAGGTTGGCTTTGTAACTGTAGCTCCACTCTTCTAGAGTGAGAGCGGTTGAGATAATTGGTGCGTGACGGTAAATTCAAATTGTTTTGTTATGCCTAATAAATTATCGTAACCGTCACAGCACCCTACAAATTATTTTCTCCTCATCCCCTTGTCTCCCTCATCTCCCCTCAAAAACCGCGATCGCATGAGGAATCTTCCTCGGTGTATCTATCAATGGCTTCCCATCTACAATAATTCCGGTACTTCCACCACCGTCTAACATTGCGCTGTTATTCGCATTGAAACACTTCAAGGCATTTTGAGCATCTAATTGACGTGCATAATTACTTGAATAAAATATAACTGTCTCGTTTAACTTATCGCCGTTGTCGTCTCTGACTCCTACAAATGTTCTGGGTAAGTACTTTGCTGCTGCTTTATTCGCATTTGCATCAAGTGCCCCGACAACTTCCGGAAAACGCCGAAACCATTCTGTAGAATAAGGTTGGATGCTGGCGAAACCAGCTTGAGGATTGAACGAAAACGTGCGAATTTCTCCCGGATATTCATTGGCGATACCGTAACCGTAGGTGACGATATTACCACGGGCTTTTAAACCAAAAGCGATTCCTGTCGGATTCTGTTTGGTAGAAAAAAATGTACCATTGATTACAACTTTTGCTTTTCTGGTTGAAGTATTCTTGCTAACAGCATCTTGCCAAAATTGAGACAGTGTTTTTTTACTTACTTTGCTGGCAGGAATACTAAATACGGTACCAGTCAAATTTTCTATTTGCGCTTTTGTAATTTGAATGACAGTAATAAATTCTTTTTTGCGACTTTGGCGATTTTTATAGTAGACTTTTACTCCAGGGGCTTTTAAAATTGCCTGAAAGCCACAGGTTGTCGGTATCGCTTTTACTTGATAGTCTATACTAGTGAAAGTCAAGTTAATAGCAATGCTTAGGGCTGATATTTTTGTAAGTTTGATTACTTTTTCACTCATTTTGTTCGCGATGAATAGACAAAGATTTGTAATGTATTTGTCAGTAAATTAAATTTTTTGTCGAACAAAGTCAAAATTTGAAGATACATGAAATCGTCATTTCAGCAAAGAGAGCGGTAGTAGAAGCCGAACAGTTTCCTTATATTTAGTAAAACGCTTGTTTGCAACTAACAAATAAGTTTACCGCGCTCCTAAAAATCTTAGTTTGCTTAAAATGACTGTCTTCAGTTTTACTCAAAAATATAGTTCATGAATAACCGTTATCTTGTTGAGAAAAATTCCGGTTACTCAATCTAGATCCGAGAAAAATATGACAGATTGTTTCTAAACGTATAGTTTTGTACGTTTGGTAAGCAAATATGTCAATTCTTATCTTTTCTTGCATTTCCCGGTTTAAGAACAAATTCTTAAGCAAATCTATCTATAGAGGGAAATTGCGGTTAAAGGCTTTATATGAATGCCGCTTCTAAGCATTTTTGCTGCATTCAATTTAAATGGCGAAAACTGAAAATCAATCGCCACAAATATTTCGTGTAAATCCAATCCATTCCGGCACAGTAAAAAGTGAAGAGAGGTTATATAAATAATGTTAAGTTTATCAGTTAATAATTCTCCAAAATCCCAGCAGTTAAATGATGAGGCAGGCTGGAAAGTTGTAGAAACAAATTTTAATAAGAGCGAGTTACATCATAAAGAAACAGTTTTTACCCTTGGTAACGGCTATTTGGGAGTAAGAGGTAGTTTTGAAGAAGGCTACATTCACGAACATGCCGGAACAATTATCAATGGAATTTACGATGATGTGGCTATAGCAGCTACCGAAATTGTAAATTGTCCTAACTGGCTGCCTTTGACTATCAAAGTGGCTGGGGAAACTTTTCGCATGGATAGCGGCGAGATACTCGAATACAAGCGTCAATTAGATATGCGTTTGGGTATTTTAAGCCGTGATATTCGTTGGAAGTCTCCTGCGGGACATACTTTAGATTTACATTTTGAGCGCTTTGTTTCTTTAGCTAGCCAACATTTTTTAGCGATTCATTGCGAAATTACTTCCCACGATTATGCTGGTGAAGTTGAAGTCACTGCCGGTTTTGAGGCTGAACCCCATACCTTGGGAATCGAACATTGGCAGACTGTTAAAGAAGGTGGTACGGATAAAATCATTTGGCTGCATAGTAAAACTTTGCACTCAGAAATTGAACTGGGTATGGCTGCAAAGTTGAAGTTAGAAAATGAAGCTGATAGCTTTGCGCGTGAATTTGAATGCAGTGCCGAACTCACAAAATGCTTTGATATCAAGCCGGGAGAAACGAAAACCGTAGAAAAGATTGTCACGGTTTACACTTCCCGAGAGACATCTACTCCCGCAGAAATCGCTTTAATTGACTTGGTGGAAGCACCCAGCTACAGCACTTTGCTCGCAACTCATATTGCAGCATGGGAAAGAGTATGGCTAGATAGTGATGTGATTATTGAAGGTGACGACAAAGCACAGCAAAGCATCCGTTACAACATCTTTCAAATCTTGGCGGCAACACCACGTCACGACGATAAAGTTAGTATTCCTCCCAAAACTCTTTCTGGTTTTGAATATCGGGGACATATCTTTTGGGATACGGAAATCTTTATTCTTCCCTTACTTACCTTTACTCAGCCAGCATTAGCTCGCAATCTCTTAAATTACCGCTACCATACTCTACCGGGAGCAAGACGCAAAGCCCAGGAACTTGGATATAAGGGAGCAATGTTTGCTTGGGAAAGTGCCAGCACCGGGGACGAAGTAACTCCTAAATGGGTTCCCGATCCCAATGGTAAATTAGTCCGTATTTGGTGCGGGGATCTGGAAATTCACATCAATGCAGATATTGCTTATGCCAGTTGGAACTATTGGCAGAATACCGGCGACAATCAATGGATGTGCGATTATGGCGCAGAAATGATTTTAGATACTGCTAATTTCTGGGAAAGTCGAGTTTCCTGGAACGAGCAGCGTCAAAGTTACGATATTCTTAATGTTATCGGCCCCGATGAAAACCACGAGCAGGTTGATAACAATGCCTTTACTAATTTAATGGTGCAGTGGCATTTAAATACTGTTGCGAAATTGTGGGAATGGTTGACAAAGAATCATCCCGAAAAAGCTACCCAGTTGGCAGTGAAGCTAAATATAAATCCCCAAAAGTTAGAAAACTTTGCTTTTATTGCCAATAATATTTACTTAAATCAAGATTCCGAAACCGGTTTAATCGAACAATTTGACGGCTTCTACGATTTAGAATACGTCAACTTTGATGATTACGAACCCCGTTGTAAATCAATGCAGGGTATTTTGGGAGTTGAAGAAACCCAAGCCAGACAGATACTCAAGCAACCGGATGTGTTGATGCTGTTTTACATGATGCGCGATCGCTTCGATTTAGTAACTATGACAGCAAACTGGGATTATTATACACTTCGTACCGACCACGTTTATGGTTCTTCTTTGGGTCCGGCAATCAATGCCATTATTGCTTGCGACCTCAATCAGCCTGGTGAAGCATACACTCATTTTATGCGTGCTGCATTAGTAGATTTGGATAACGTTCGCAGCAATGCCAATCAGGGAATTCACGCAGCTAGTGCGGGTGGAGTATGGCAAGCTGTTGTATTTGGATTTGCGGGAATTAGAATTTCAGAAGATGGAATTATCACCGCTCATCCTAATCTGCCTTACCACTGGAAGCGTTTAAAATTCCGCTTGCAATGGCAAAATCAATGGTATCAAGTTGATTTACGCGGTTCTATGGAAGATGAAAAAAAAATTGAAATTATTCCAACTCCCACGCCGATAATTTCTACCTCTTCCCAAACTTCCACATCTGAATCTTCCCCTTCCATCGAAGGAATTATCTTTGACTTAGACGGAGTCATAACCGAGACTTCGGAATTTCATTACTTAGCTTGGAAAAAGCTGGCAGATGAAGAAGGAATTCCTTTTGATAGAGAAGCTAACGAAGCCTTAAGAGGTATACCCCGTAGAGAATCCTTGATGGCAATTTTAAACGGTCATCCTGCGATGGAAGAACAAATTCACGACATGATGGAGCGTAAAAATAATTACTACATCGAACTGCTGAAAAATATTACTCCTAAAGATTTGCTTCCCGGTGCGGCAGAATTATTAGAAGAATTACAAGCAGCAGGAATTAAGATAGCCTTGGGTTCCTCCAGTAAAAACGCTCGTACCGTAATCGAACGCTTGGGAATCGCAGATAAATTTGTGGCGATCGCCGACGGTTACAGCGTTACAAAATCCAAGCCAGCACCGGATTTGTTCTTATTCGCAGCCGAGAAACTAGGAGTGTCACCCGATAAATGTATTGTTGTGGAAGATGCAACAGCAGGAATAGAAGCAGGGCTTGCTGCCGGGATGAAAGTTGTAGGATTAGGACCAAACGAACGAGTAGGTAAAGCTCACGTCGTATTACCAAGTTTAGAACAAGTTACTTGGAAAGATTTGCAAGAGCATTTAGCCCATTACGATCAACAGGTTGAGCGGATAAAAGCAAAAATTTGATTATTGGTAATTGGTAATTGGGCATTGGGCATTGAAAATGATTTCAATTCTCTGTGCCCATTACTTTTTGTCAGTAATTATCATTTTTTTTGTTTGCTTAAACACATTGAAAGTCTAATAATAATTAGTTAGACTTTGCATATCACATTATTGGAATTTAAGGATGTTTCTGTAAGTAGTTTTACCAAACGGAAACACCTTTTTTTTGAATATTGAAATAATAAGTAGGGTGCCTTATGGCTTTAGCCTAACGCACCTAAATCTAGTACTCCACCACATAAGTTATGAGGGGTACCGACTTAGTCCTCTTGAGAGGACTAAGTTAGTTTACAGCTGTGCAGTTACTCGTCTGCGGATGCAATATTTGGCGCTGTAAGCGCAACTACAAACCTTTTTTCAAAGAATTTTTTATAAGAAAAAAGGCATAATATTGGATTACGATATCCATTATGCCTTTACCGTGTGAGTGAGAAGAAACTTTGGACACAGTTTGAAACGAACTATTTTGTGTCCTATATTTACGGCTACTAATTAAGTAGCAAAACCTGTAAAAAAATCTAACCTTGATTAACTCAATAAAATATCGGAATTCGCTTTTCCAAACAATACATCTACTTTCGTCGCGGAATGAAAACCAGCGTTCAAGAGATAATTTGTATTGCACGTTTGAGGAATTTAAGTAAAAGGTTGCAGATTAAATTGAATTAGCAAAACTTGGAGTATTAGATATATTCGCGACTTATGTGTAATCTATAATTTGCAAGTTTTAATACCTTGACTGAAATAGAATCTTATAAGTCCCGTAAACACCCGATCCCTCTTAGGATTGCAAGTATAAAAAAAATCTTCCTGGGAATACTTGAATTCGCATTTAAATCAAGGATTGAACCTCTACCGATGTCAGAAGTAAATTAATTATCCTTATCTTCGTTCACCTCTGTTCATTCTCGTAAAACAGAGGCGCGGCAGTGCCGCAACCTCTAGTTTGACAACTTCAATTAGAACTTGAAGGTTGTGTTTAGAACTGCACCGTAAACGGTGTCGTTGCTGTTGGTGTGGTTAGGATTGAATACAGCGTATACACCAGGCTGTAAGCTCAATCTGTCGGTAACCTTATGTCTGTAAGTTACATCCAATAAGTAGGAAGTACCGTTGGTTTCTTCGTTGGTACCGCTGGTAACTTTAGGAGGCATACCGAAGGTCATACCTAATACGTTACCTTTCTTAGCGAAATCCTTAATAGAAGCGAATACTGCCCAGTTTTGTAGGGTAGCTTCGTTGCTGGTTCCGCCTTCGTTAACGTTGGTTAAACCGTACCAAGCACCAAGCTTAGTCTTCTTACCAAACCTCTTAGAAGCTTGGATACCGAATGAATCGGAACTAACTTCACTACCGGTGAATAAACTAGCAGCAGAAGAACCAGTTTTATGAGAATAATCTGTTCCTGCGCTACCTTCAGAGCGAACGTAGCTAGCACCAATTTTGAATCCACCAGCTTTCAAGTTAAGCTGCGTACCCAAGTCGTAGCTACCACCGATACCTTTTCCGGTACCAAATTCGTTACCGTTCTTAGTGGTGTAACCAACCTGCAAGTTAACGTTCTTGTTGAACTTGATGGTAGCACCAGCACCTTGGTCTTCGGAGTTAGAGCGGTGAGTTAAAGGATTACGCTTAGCAAAGCGGGTGGTTTGAACCTTAGCTTTGTCAGCATCTAAGAAGTCATCCATTCCAGCACCCAAAGCCCATACGCTAGCGCTAATGTTCTTAGAAGGCTTGAAGTTGTAGTTTAACTTTTCAACTTCAACAGCACCGTTGGTGTCACCTTGAACATCAATACGGCTCATGTTGGTACCAGTACGCTTACTACCGAAGTCACTGTTATCGCGTTGATGTAAACGAACGCGCAACTTGTCCTTACCGGTGAAGCTACTGCTGATATCCAAGCGAGTACGCTGACCGAATGTGATTTGGTCATTAGCAACATCGTTACCGAATGCAGCACCAGTGATGAATTCAACTTTACCCTTCAATTTAGCGGTTGTAGAGAACTTATTAGCTCCTTCCAACTCACTAACACGGTAGTCTAAACCGTCAACCTTGCCGCGTAAAGTAGCTAATTCAGCACTAAACTCGTCGCGTAGTGCGTTAACAGCAGCCATATCTGTGGTAGATGTGCTGTTGTTGCTGCTAGCAGCTATTAACTCGGTGATGCGATCCAAGCAACCGTTTAAAAGAGCTGCGAACTCGTAACGAGTCATGGAACGGTTACCTCTGTAGGTTCCGTCAGGATAACCAGCTACACAACCGTAACGCTCAACTAAGGACTCAACAGACTGATAAGCCCAGTGAGAAGGCTGAATGTCAGATAAGCTATCAACGGAAGTTACCTGAGCTAACTCATCAACGGAGGTAACTTTCTGCTCGGCAGCAAAAGCACCGTTAGAAACGAAAAATGTAGCAGCTAAAACAACTGGACTTAGCTTCAAAACGTTTAGCAAGAGCTTCGCCATTTCTACTTGTCTCCTCACACTATTGGAATTTAGGAATTTTTCCGTCTGTAGGCAGATATCTCGCAAGGGGGAATATAGCCACAGCAATTAGTCCAGAAGTTTCGCTCAATTGCAATATCCCGCTTATTCAACTTCACTGTCTTTTAAAGACACTGAGTTAAAAATATAGAGATGGTAAATGCTTACTTACTCCAAACGCGATTTAATAAGCGTTCTTGATACTCGTTACTTCTTTACTGAATTACTGATGCAATAACGCTTGCCTAATACAGTATTCACCTCTAATCATTTCGGACTCCTTTCCTCTCCGATTGCATAATTAAAGCCGTCTTTTCTACACTTATGCGGAGCCGTTCGCTGTTCAAGGATTTACTGCTTATCATCAGGCATCTTCGTCTTCATTCCTTCCTTGAGTTATCTGTACTAAATCTATCAGAGAGCATCCGTCTTTAGGTGTATATTTAAGAACATTAAAACAAAAAAAATAAAATTTATTATTCTTTTTTTGGGTAATTGATAATTGGTAATTTTTAATTGGGTATTTACTATTATTATATTTATAAAATATTAATATGCTTAACTGTATATACTCTATGATTTAATCCTCTATCTCAATATGTCTTGTCAAATCGATAATAAATATGGTATCTATTTCCTGCTAATAAATTTGTTTTTATTCAAAAAAACAAACCGCGTTTATAAGTTTTAATTAATAAGATTATTTACTTTTGTTCGCCATTTTATAAATAAAAATGTTTACTTGACATGATTAAAAAAATAGAAATGAAATTATCAAGCAATGAACACTAATAACTATTCAATGTAAATAATAAAATTGTATTTTGTTATTGATTAATTTTTAATTTTGTTAGACTTATTTAAATACATGTAGGGTGTGTGACGCTACAAAATAATTTGAACGTAGCCCTATAAATTTATTCGCGTCACGCACCAATCAGTAATTATGCTAATACCGGAATTGCTTGTAAATATTATATTTAAAAATATAGAAAATTTACCGGACATTCTATAAGAAGTTAAATTAAATACAAAAAACCCGGTAATTGAAGAAACCGGGTTTGTAGATTACTTAAATTAGATATTGATGGAGACGTATAAAATTAGCAGTGCTACGTCTCCAAATTTTGAATTTATTCCGAATACTCTTCCATCGAAGGACAAGAACAAATCAAATTTCTGTCACCAAAAGCAGCATCAATGCGCCCGACAGCAACCCAAAATTTATGTTCTCGCGTCCAAGGTGCTGGATAAGCAGCTTGTTCGCGGGTGTAAGGATGATTCCATTCACCTACAATTAAACTTTCGGCAGTATGAGGTGCATTTTTCAAAACGTTGTCTTGAGTATCTACTTTACCGGCTTCGATTTCGGCAACTTCTTCGCGAATCGAAATCATCGCATCGCAGAATCGATCTAATTCCTCAAGAGATTCGCTTTCAGTTGGTTCTACCATTACGGTACCTGCTACGGGCCATGATACTGTAGGTGCATGGAAACCATAATCCATCAAGCGCTTGGCAATATCATCAATTTCGATGTTTGCCGATTTCTTCAAAGAACGTAAATCCAAGATGCATTCGTGAGCTACCAAGCCATTTTTACCTGCATATAAGACGGGATAGTGTTTTTCTAGTCTTTTCGCCATATAGTTAGCATTCAAAATTGCTACCTTGGTGGCTTCAGTCAAACCATCTGCTCCCATCATGGTAATATACATCCAGGAAATTACCAAAATGCTGGCGCTACCCCAAGGTGCAGCAGAAACAGCACCAGACGATTTTGGATTATTTTCTGCTATGGGATTTCCGGGAAGGAAAGGTACTAAATGAGCGGCTACGCCAATTGGTCCCATGCCGGGGCCACCACCACCGTGGGGTATACAAAAAGTTTTATGCAAATTCAGGTGACATACGTCTGCACCAAAATCACCAGGGCGACAGATACCTACTTGGGCGTTCATATTGGCACCATCCATGTAAACTTGCCCGCCGTGGGTATGAACAATTTCACAAATTTCTTTGATGCCTTCTTCAAATACGCCGTGAGTTGAAGGATATGTCACCATCAAAGCAGCAAGTTTGTCTGCGTGTTTGTGCGCCTTCTCTTTTAAGTCTTTGATATCAATATTACCTTCCGAGTCGCAAGCCACAGCCACAACTTTCATACCGCACATTACCGCACTCGCCGGGTTTGTACCGTGAGCGGAGGTAGGTATTAAACAGATATTACGATGTTTTTCTTCACGGCTTTCGTGATATCTCCTAATCGATAAAAGTCCTGCATATTCACCTTGAGAACCAGCATTAGGCTGTAGCGAAATCCCCGCAAAACCTGTGATTTCACCCAACCATTTTTCAAGTTGTTCAAATAAAAGCGAATAACCCCGCACTTGCGATAAAGGAGCAAATGGATGAATTTTGCCAAACTCAGCCCAGCTTACCGGTATCATTTCGGCGGTAGCATTGAGCTTCATGGTACAGGAACCCAAAGGAATCATCGAAGTAGTTAACGATAAATCTTTGGCTTCTAGTTGATGCAGATAGCGCAATAATTCTGTTTCCGAATGGTAGCGATTGAATGTTGGGTGAGTTAGAAATTCTGATTTGCGAGGAAGGGGGAAACAAGAGTGGGGGAGGGGGAGAGCGGGAGAGGGGGGGAGGTTTTCCAGAGAGAAAATTTCTAATAAATCTTCTACATCTTCCTCGGTGGTGGTTTCGTCTAAGGAAATTCCCACAAAATTATTATCGTAAATGCGAAGGTTGATTTTTTTGGTTTGACAACGTTCTAAAATTTCTTTTTTACTGAAGCTTCCCAAATTAACTTGCAGCGTATCGAAGAAATATTCATTTTCAATGCTGTAACCAAGCTGCTTAAGCCCTTGGGCTAACTTCGCAGTTGAAGAATGAATTTTTTGAGCAATGTTTTTAATCCCACTAGGGCCATGATAAACCGCATACATACTCGCCATCACAGCTAACAAAACTTGTGCCGTACAAATATTGCTAGTTGCTTTTTCGCGCCGAATGTGCTGCTCTCGGGTTTGTAACGCCAAACGCAAAGCGGGTTTACCTTGAACATCCTTAGATAAACCAACAATTCGTCCCGGAACCTGACGCTTATACTTTTCCTTCGTTGCGAAATACGCCGCATGGGGTCCCCCAAACCCCAACGGAATACCAAAGCGTTGAGTGCTTCCGACAGCTATATCAGCACCAAATTCTCCTGGTGGTGTTAATAAAGTTAAACTTAAAGGATCGGCCGCTACCGTTACCAAAGCCCCAGATTCGTGAGCTTTAGCAATGAAATCGCGATAATCATAAATCTCGCCGTTAGTAGCAGGATACTGAACAATAGCCCCAAAAATGGGCTGAGAAAAATCAAAAGTTTCGTGGTTTCCAATAAGAATTTGAATCCCCAAAGGTTCTGCCCGTGTCTGCAACACGGCGATTGTTTGAGGATGGCATTCTTGAGAAACAAAGAAAGTGTTGGCTTTGTTTTTGCAAACACCGTAGCTCATGCTCATTGCTTCTGCTGCTGCGGTAGCTTCGTCAAGCAGCGAAGCATTAGCAATTTCCAAACTCGTTAAATCGGTAATCAAAGTTTGAAAATTCAACAAAGCCTCAAGTCTTCCTTGAGCGATTTCCGGCTGATAGGGAGTATAAGCAGTATACCAACCGGGATTTTCCAAAATATTTCTTTGAATTACTCCTGGAGTAATACTGTCGTAATACCCCATACCGATAAACGAGCGAAAAACTTGATTTTTTGAAGCAATTTCTTTGAGCGTTTTTAATGCAGCATATTCGCTTTGTGCTTCTGGTAGCTTTAAACTACCTTCAGTACGAATAGTTTGGGGAACTGCTTTATCAATTAATTGTTCCAGATTTTCAAAACCCAAAACAGAAAGCATTTGCCCGACATCATCAGAATTAGGTCCGATATGCCTTTGTGCAAAAGAAGTCACGGTTTGACTTTCTCTTGAGAGCGCTTGCTCATCCGACGACGAGTCACGAGGGGCATAAATTACCACTAATTAATTATTCTCCACACGTTACTACTTAATATTCTGCAACAATAACGCGAATAGCGAACAGTTAACAGTGAGCAGTTAACAGTGAACAGCGAACAGTTAGGAGTTGGGAGTTATTAATTTTCTTTCCCCTCTGCCTCTCCCCCTCTCTCCCTCTCTCCCTCCCTCACTCTTTCCCCCTCTCTTTTAATCCCCTTCCACCTTGGCGCTATATTCTTTCGCGCTCATTGCGTCATCAATATCGTCTGGATTCTCAACTTTTACTTTTATCAACCATCCATCACCGTAGGGATCGTCGGCTAAATTTTCGGGAGAATCAACCATTGCATCATTACATTCGGTGACGGTACCAGTTACGGGAGCATTTAAGTCTTCTACAGCTTTTACCGATTCAACCGTGCCAAAACTTTCTCCTTTAGTTATAGTGTCACCAACTGCGGGCAATTCTAAAAATACGATATCTCCCAACTGATCGATAGCAAAAGCACTAATACCAATTGTGGCGCTATCACCTTCAATACGCACGTATTCGTGACTATCTAAGTACTTTAATTCTTCTGGATATTCAAAAGCCATATTCTTCTCCTCTCAATTATCAATTATTAATTATCAGTAATTAAGGTTAAAGGTTAAAGGTGTAATAAATCATGATATTCAACTCGTCAAGTTTTCTTGTGCCCTATACCCGATGCCCAATTACCCATTACCAATTACCAATTATCATTTAGAAACGCGACTTTTTGAGCGATAAAACGGACGCTTTACCACAGTTGCGGGGTAGGTTTTACTACGAATTGAAACGAATAATTGATTATCAACTTTTGCTAGCTCTGCGGGTACGTATGCTAAAGCGATAGGTACCCCCAGTGTGGGCGATAATGTACCGCTAGTAATTTCTCCTACTTTTTTTCCTGCGGATAATACTGGATAACCGTGACGGGCAATATTGCGTCCTTGCATTTGCAAACGTACTAATTTACGTTGAACCCCGTTTGCTTTTTGCTGTTCTAATACTTCACGTCCGATGAAATCGCCTTTGGTATCTAAATGAACTAACCAACCCAAACCAGCTTCTAAAGGGGTAGTGGTATCATCAATATCTTGTCCGTAAAGCGCCATCGCGGCTTCTAATCTTAAGGTGTCTCTGGCACCTAATCCACAAGGAAGTACACCAGCTTCAATTAGTTTCTGCCAAAGCTCTATTCCTACAGTTGGTTCCACCATGACTTCAAAACCGTCTTCTCCGGTGTAACCAGTACGAGCCAGAAAGGCAGATTTACCAAGTACTGTTGCCTCTAAATGACCGTATGCTTTAACAGGTGTTAAATCTTCTTCCACAAATTTTTGCAGAATTTCAGTGGCAAGTGGACCTTGAACAGCTAATAAAACCTTTTGTGTAGATAAATCTTGAAATTCTATCTCTTGAGTATCGATGTGTTCGAGCAACCATGCTTTATCTTTAGCCGTAGTCGCTGCATTCACGATGATAATTCCTTTTTGCAAACCAGTCTTATCTTCGCCTTGATAATAAAAAATTATGTCATCAATAATCCCACCTTCAGAGTTTAATAAAACACTGTATTGAGCTTGATTTGGTTGCAGACGGCTTAAATCCGAAGGAACCAGACGCTGAAGTTGAGAAACTAAATTTTTACCTTGTAAAGTAAACTTACCCATATGGGAAATATCGAACATTCCAGCAGTGCTTCTGACAGCTTCATGTTCCTTACTAATACCAGAAAACTGTACCGGCATTTCCCAACCGCCAAAACTGGTTAGCCGCGCTTTTAATTCTTTTACAACCGTAAATAAAGGCGTTCGCGCCAAATTTAAAGCTATTTCTTCTTTATTAGCCACAAACAAATAAAGTTTTTCCTACTCAACAACATATTTAAATATCCTACGATGATTGTGCTGTTGTTAGTGGTTAGTTCTTAAGAGTAGTGAGTAGTAAGTAGCGAGTTCGACTTTGGAATACATTTTTGGAGGCTTTACCTCTAAGGTTATAGTAGGCAGAGCTTAAACACTATCGGTTCCTACTCTGTGACTGTCAACCAGCGATCGCCAAGTATGCTTAAATGTGGATGTATTGAGTTTTATTAAGTAGAAATTAGAGATAGATGATGAAATTTTGGCAAGTATTAACTGGCTTTGTTTTAGCTGTCGTGGTGTTGTTGTACCCTTTGTCGGCAGAAGCTGCAAGTTCTTCTAGTATTTCACGTGCAGCAGGGAATGAGCTATCTGGTAAAGACTTATCCGGTCAAAGTTTGGTCGGAGAAGAGTACGCTACTTTGAGTTTAGAAGATACTAATTTTAGCAATGCGGATATGCGCGGTGCTGTTTTTAACGGTTCATTATTAGAAAACTCGAATTTACACGGTGTTGATTTCACGGATGGCATAGCTTATTTATCAAACTTTAGCAATTCCGATTTAAGCGATGCAATTTTTACTAATGCAATGATGTTACGCACCGTTTTTCGTAATGTTGATGTGACTGGTGCCGATTTTAGCGGTGCAATTTTAGATCGTGTTGAAGTAAAAAAACTTTGCGAAAATGCAAGTGGAATTAATTCCAAAACCGGAATATCGACTCGCTCTTCTCTCGAATGTGATTAATTAATGGGGAATTGGGAATGGGGAATGGGGCATGGGGCATGGATAAGGAGTTATCTGTTTTGAATTTGTAGTGGGAGCGTCTCGCTCCCTTTTTACTTTTCAATCGTTTGTAATTACCAATCCCCTATTACCAACTACCAATTACCCATTACCACTACCCAATGCCCCATTCCCCAATTACTGAGCTTTTTTCTCTTCAGCTTTTTTATACTTACCAGGATATTTACGGCTGAAGTAATCTTCCATAACTTCTTTTACCATTGGTGCGGCAACTGCACCTCCACCTCCTCCGGAGTGTTCTGCGAATGCTAATATAACCACTTCAGGTTTGTTTACGGGTGCATATCCACCAAACCAAGCATGGTTTGCTTTGACACGACTAGGTAACCATGCTTCTGCTGTTCCGGTTTTTCCTGCAACTGGGGGAAGTGTTGGCGAGTTCATTAACTTAGCCGTACCATCTGTAATTACTTCTCGCAATCCTCTTTGGATCATTTTTGTGGTTGAAGGTTTCATGCCGATGTTTTCTCGCCATTTCTTTTTCTCTTCATTGTCTTTAAGAACGTGAGGTTTGACTAGATAACCACCGTTTGCTGGGATGGCGAACATTCTTGCTACTTGTAAAGGTGTAGCTAGTAAAGCTCCTTGCCCGATGGACATATTCACTGAATCTCCTACAGTCCAATCCCGTTTCCATAATTTTCGTTGATAAGCATTATCGGGTACAAAACCTCTTGATTCGCTGAAGGAAAATTCTGAACCTGTTTGCGAACCGAATCCAAATTTTTTAGTCCATTTAATTAATTGCTCGCCGCCGACTCTTGCACCTACTTGGTAAAAGAATGTGTCGCTACTCCAAGCTAAAGCTCCTGCAAAATTTAGGGGTCCAAATCCAGCATGGTTCCATTCGTTAAAACGGTGTCCGCCAAAAATTCTATAACCGTAGGTTTGCAGTACTGTATTTGGAGAAAACTTGCCCGATTCTAAACCTGCCGCTATAGTCACGACTTTAAAAGTACTTGCAGGAGGATAAGCTCTAAAGGCACGATTGAGCATGGGATGCTTTTTTCCTAAGAGTATCGCTTCTAACTCTTTGGGTTTAGGATTTTGCTTAGAAAATACATTGGGGTCAAACGCAGGGTAAGACACCATTGCTAATATTCCGCCGTTGTTGGGGTCTAATGCAACAATTGTTCCGGTTTTTCCTTGCAAAGCTTTGTAGGCAGCTTTTTGTAAATCCAAATCTATGGTTAAATTGATATCTTGACCGGGTTTTGCCTGCTTTACACCCAATACTTTGATGGGACGACCTTTACCGTCAACTTCTACTTGTTGACCGCCCCATTCTCCTCGTAAAGTTGTTTCAAATGCTCTTTCTACACCCATTTGTCCGATTACGTCTCCGAGACGATAGCCGTCTTTCTTCTTTTTGGCTAATTGTTCTGCGGTGAGTTCGCGGGTGTAACCCAGTACGTGAGCTAGTTGTGCCCCGTGAGGATAGTAACGAACGGCTTCTCGGTTAATTTCTACGCCTGGTAGTTCGCTTTCGTATTCTTGTAAAGCTGTAATTTGCTTAATATTGATATCGCGAGCAATTCTTACTAATGAAGAAGAATTTGGTCCTGCTTCTTCTAATTGTTTTTTAATTTCTTGTTGGGGAATGCCGAGAATTTCAGATAAACGGGAGCCAACTGTTTCCCATGATTCTTTTTCGTGCGCCATAGGCCACAAATACACGGAATGAGGATAGCGAGTTGTGGCTAAAAGTTTACCGTTTCTATCAAAAACATTACCTCGTTCTGGCTGACGCAAAATCAAACGAACGCGGTTCTCTTCGGCTCGCTTACTAAAGCTTTCTCCTTTAACTACTTGTAAATACGCTAATCTACTTAAAATTCCCGTAGTTATAAACAAAGTAAATAATATTAAAAATATAGATTGAGGACCTTTCCCTACGGTACGGGCATCTTTTTTATTGCCGATTGATGGTAATTGTAATAAGCTCATAAAACTAAAAATATAGAGAAAATAGCAGTATCTATATACGATTGTGTCTCCGTAAAAACCGGGGGAGAACTATTTAATAGTTTGAAAATATTTGAAAGATTTTATTATGTTTTAGTGTATTTTTAGCTACTTTGTGCTAAACAGTAAAAGACCATATCTATTTTAGATTTTAGATTTAAAATTTGAGTTTTTGTTTCTGTTATAAAAAATTCGGATAACCGTCATTCCCTTTTACAGAAGTTTTCAAATTCTCCTATTTGCGGTTGAATCTACCATTAATCCAAAATATGAAATTAATGAGTCACCTGCAGAGCAGCCAATTAACGACTGTAGTTCATCAATAACACCCTTGCGAAAACGCGAATTGTTTTTGATGTATACAATAAACCATCATTGCCTATAATGGTTAGCTTAATAGACTACATATATTGGCGCAAATACGTACCTACCACCCCAATTTAATCAGAATTATGTCTCAAACGATAACCCAGCAGCAAGAGGATATGACGACTTTTGAGTCGCTTGATGTTGAACTATCTGGAGTAATTAAGTTCTTCAACAAGGAACCAGTATTGCACGGCATAGATTTAGATGTGAGACAAGGAGAATTTTTCAGTATTCTCGGCCCTTCCGGTTGTGGAAAGACAACTGTGTTGCGTTTAATTGCTGGCTTTGAGAAAGCGAATGCGGGATCGGTCTTTATTCAAGGTCGTCCAATGGCTAAAATTCCTCCTCATCGCAGACCGGTCAATACTGTTTTTCAAAGTTACGCTTTGTTTGACCATCTCAACGTATGGGATAACATTGCCTTTGGTTTAAGACTGAAAAGATTACGCAAAGCTGAAATTAACAATCGAGTTAAAGAAGCTTTAGAACTCGTGAAAATGGAAAACTTGCGATCGCGATTTCCTTCGGGGCTTTCTGGGGGTCAGCAGCAACGTGTAGCTTTAGCTCGGGCTTTAGTTAATCGTCCGGCAGTTATATTATTAGACGAACCATTAGGCGCGTTAGATTTAAAGCTACGTAAGGAGATGCAGGTTGAGTTATTAAATTTACACCAAAATTTAGGCTTAACTTTTATCATGGTAACTCACGATCAAGAGGAAGCGCTGTCATTATCCCAACGTATTGCGGTAATGAATCAAGGTAACATCGAGCAGATTGGCACTCCTAATGATATCTACGAGAAACCATCGTCGCCCTTTGTAGCTAATTTTATTGGCGATACCAATTTACTGTCAGGGAAAATTGCCGATGTTGATGCAGCTAATATTCGGGTGATTACCGAAGCCGGAATAGAAGTTATTGTTAAACGCGATTCACATACACCTACTGGGGTATCCCAAAATGTAGTATTAAGCGTGCGTCCAGAAAAAATACAGCTTTCGCTATACAAGCCCAGCGTACAGAACAACTGTTTTGAAGGACGCTTAGTAAATATTATGTATTTAGGAACTCACGTTAATTATTTAATTGAGTTGACCCCTCTTTTACGCATTATCGTTATGCAACCTAGTACGGTAGGTTTATTACCAGATCCGGAAACACCGATTTATGCTTGGTGGGCAGAAGATGATTGTTTGGCTTTAAAACAGTGAGCAGTTAACAATAGAAGAAATAAAAAAATATTCGATTAAAAAAATATTTTTGATATATAGGAATCCAAATGATTTTTGTTAGCGCAGCCTGTCCGGAGGACATAAAACAATTAGTACATTTTCTGTTTCCTTAAACCATTAAATAACGTGAGTTCGGGTTAAGAGGTTCAGCATTCATAAGTAATGAGTAATAAGTAGTGAGTAATTACAATCTAAAATCTAAAATCTAAAATCTAAAATCAAATTAATGATTAGAAGAAGAAAATTTTGTACGGGGCTAGCCGCACTTTCTGGACTAATCGCAACAAGTTGTGGTTGGAGATTAGGAGACGTAAGAGCATCTTCTGTAGTAAATAGTGCGTTAGATGAATTGCATCTTTATACATGGACTCAATACACCGATAGCAAATTATTAAAAACCTTTAGCGCTCAAACTGGTATCAAAGTGCTTGCAGATGTATACGATGCTAATGAAGTAATGCTAGCAAAGTTGCAGGCTAGTGGTGGCGGTACATATAGCTTAATTTATCCATCGGACTATATGGTCAAAAAGATGGTTAATAAAGAATTATTAAAAAAAATAGACCATCAAAAATTATTCGGATTAGACAATTTATTTCCAAGATTTCAAAACCCCGAATACGACCAAGATAATACTTACAGCGTGCCTATGAGTTGGGGTACCACTGGCTTTATTTATAATTCTGAAAAACTTGAAACACCGCCTCAAAATTGGGATTATCTCTGGCAAAACCAGAAACAACTTTCTAAACGAATTACTTTGCTTAATGATGCTAGAGAAGTAATTGGCGGCGTTTTAAAAATGTTGGGCTATTCTTATAATTCGCAGTCGGAACAGCAGATTAAAGAAGCCTACGAAAAATTGCAAGCTTTAAAATATGATATTGCAGCTTTTAGTACTGATGCATGGCGCAATCAAATATTGTCAGGAGATTTAGTTTTAGCAATGTGTTATTCATCAGATGCTTTTGGGATAACCAGAGATAACCCTAAATTGAAATATATAACACCAAAAAGCGGTTCTTCGTTATGGACTGATACGATTGCTATTCCTATAACTACTAGTAATATAGATGGTGCTTATGAATGGATTAACTTTATGCTGAAACCAGAAGTTGCAGCCCGCATGAGTCAACGTTTGGGTATTGCGACTCCGAATCAAGCAGGTTTTGAATTATTACCCGAAAAAATTCAAAACAATCCAACTTTATTTCCACCCGAAAGTATTTTAGAAAACTGCGAACGTCTTAGCCCTGTCGGAGAATCTGAAGAACTTTACGAGCGCTATTGGACTCAATTAACAAGTGGTTGATGTGAGTTAGTGTTGGCTGAAAGGATTTGTGTACCAGCACTCAAATCCTTATATTTTCCTTGTAGATTTTAATAACTCCTAACTCCTAACTCCCAACTCTTAACTCTTAAACTCCATGACTACCGAAATCCAAACTTCCCAACCAAATAATTACCCGAAAATAAAATCGAGAAGAACCGGACAAAACTGGTTTCAAGCTTTAGTCTTATTAGCTCCTGCTGCTATTTGGCTACTGCTTTTATTAGTATTACCAACTCTCATAATTATTCAATTAAGCTTTGTACCCGGAATTAGACCTGGAGATATTGTAAACCCCAGCGGCTTTGATAATTATTTACGTATATTTGACCCTCTTTATTTACAGGTAATTAAACGCTCTTTACTTTTAGCTTTAGCTACTACAGCAATTTGTTTATTGTTAGGCTTCCCGGTGGCATTTTGGATTGCGCGCATGGTTCCGAAACAGTGGCGAAATTTATTACTTCTAGCCTTCATTTTGCCTTTATGGACTTCCTCGCTACTTCGTTCTTATGCTTGGATTACAATTTTGCGTCCTACAGGTTTACTTAATACTGTATTAGCCTATTTTAATTTACCAACTTTAAATTTACTCAATAGTACTGAAGCTGTACTAATTGGTATGAGCTACAGTTTACTACCTTATATGGTCTTAATTTTATACGCTTCTTTAGAGAAATTAGACAAGCGTTTGCTCGAAGCTGCATCTGATTTAGGAGCAAATTCAATTCAGGTATTTATGAAAGTAACCGTACCTCAGATTCTCCCCGGTATTGCGGCTGCTTCGATGTTGGTATTCATCACTGGCTTGGGAGATTATGTTAACCCAGAATTATTAGGTGGTGCTTCTAGCATGACAGCCGCAAGGTTAATCTACAATCAGTTTCTCGGTGCTGCTCAAGATTGGGGATTTGGTTCTGCTTTAAGTACGGTTTTGATTTTGCTGGTAAGTTTAGCGATCGCCTTTTTAATTAAATTTGGTGAAGCTAAACCTCAAAGGTAAGTATAGCGCTACTAGTGGTCTGTCTCATGAGAATTGACGAGTTAGGGCATTCCTCAGCGTAAGAATGTACCTCACAAAAATTAAATTTGCCATTTTTTTAAGTGAGTATAAATACTTGTTTTATCACTATATCAAAAAACAATTCTTAAAAGATTATGGAATATTTCACTTGTTTTATTGTTTTTATTAAAATAATTTTTAATATAGAAGACCCGAATATGTATTCTAGAAGCTTGATATATATACAAATTTATGTGGGTCACTATCAACTGAAATTTTAAAGCTAAAAAAGAGTTGTAAATAAAGCAAGGCATAACTATAATTTTGTATTTAGAGCAATAAAATTATTTAATAGGATATTGTCCTATTAATGCTTGTTATTGCATAACTAGAGGAGATATGGCAGCATAATCAAATAAGTGCTTCAGGAAAAGATTTCCACCGAATATTAACGATTGATTGACGATTGTAGACGCTGCATAAAGTTAAAAATTGTACGTCTTTAGTTAGAGTACAAAAATCAAATAATAAGCTATTTCTGAAGAAGTAAAAGGTGATGAAGTTAAATTCAAACCTTTAAGACTAGTAGTTTTAGCGTACAAAAAATATTATCTGTATTACCATGTCAGAACTAATTCAAACAATCTTAGATAGTGAAGAGAAAAGTGATTTTAGGTCTTTTTTGAGCAACCTTCGACAGCAAGAAAATAGCTATTTATTGCGTAACGATATACTTAATGCTTATAAAGAATATTGTTCAAAATATAAAAAAGACGAAGAATTTTATACAAGTTCAAATTTAAGTAAACTAATTTATTATACTCAGGAAATTATTCGAGAAGAATCTAGTTTTTGTTTTATTATTCGTCCTAAAATTGCTTCTCAAGAAGTCTTTCGATTAACGACTGACTTGAATGTTGAGAATATGACGACAAAAGAGTTGCTGAACGTGCGCGACCGTTTTGTGAACAAATATAATCCTCAAGAAGGTGATTTATTAGAATTAGATTTTGCTCCTTTTTACGATTATTCTCCTCAAATTCGCGACCCGAAAAATATTGGTAAAGGAGTAGAATTTCTCAACCGCTATCTTTCTAGCAAACTATTTGCAGATTCCAAACAATGGTTAGAAAGCTTATTTAATTTTTTACAGTTGCATCAATATAACGGCGTTCAACTGTTAATTAATAGTAGCCTTAAATCCCAACAACATCTTTCCGACCAACTTAAAAAAGCTATTGAATTTGTTAGCAACCGTCCCAAGGAAGAATCTTACGAGAATTTTCGCTTTCAATTGCAAACAATGGGATTTGAACCGGGCTGGGGTAATACTGCTTCTCGCGTTTTGGAGACTTTAAACATTCTTGATGAGTTGATGGATTCTCCAGAACCTAAAATTTTGGAAGCCTTTATTTCGCGGGTGCCGATGATTTTTAAAATCGTTTTGGTATCTTCTCACGGTTGGTTTGCTCAAGAGGGAGTTTTAGGTCGTCCGGATACCGGTGGGCAAGTAGTTTACGTTCTCGATCAAGCCAAAAGTTTGGAAATACAACTCCAGGAAGATGCACAACTTGCTGGTTTAGAATCATTAAACGTTGAGCCAAAAGTAATTATTCTGACTCGTTTGATTCCTAACAGCGACGGTACTCTTTGCAATCAACGTTTAGAAAAGGTTCACGGTACTCAAAATGCCTGGATTTTGAGGGTTCCTTTCCGGGAATACAATCCGAATATGACTCAAAACTGGATTTCCCGGTTTGAAATTTGGCCTTATTTAGAAACTTTTGCTGTTGATGCCGAAAAAGAATTATTGGCAGAGTTTCAAGGTAGACCAGATTTAATTGTTGGTAACTATACCGATGGCAATTTAGTTGCATTTTTATTGTCGCGTCGCCTCAAAGTTACTCAATGCAACGTAGCTCATGCTTTAGAAAAATCGAAATATCTATTTAGTAACTTATACTGGCAGGATTTAGAAGACAAGTATCATTTTTCTTTGCAGTTCACTGCCGATTTAATTGCAATGAATGCCGCTAACTTTGTAATTAGCTCTACTTATCAAGAAATTGTCGGAACGCCCGATAGTGTAGGACAGTATGAATCCTATCAATGCTTTACTATGCCGGATTTGTACCACGTGGTAAATGGGATTGAACTATTTAGCCCCAAATTTAATGTAGTACCTCCAGGAGTTAACGAAAATTGCTTTTTCCCTTATTCGCGAAAAGAAGAACGCATTGAAAGCGATCGCCAAAGATTAGAAGAATTAGTCTTTACTTTAGAAGATCCAATTCAGGTATTTGGTAAGCTTGATGACCCCAGCAAACGCCCTTTATTCTCAATGGCTCGTTTGGATAGAATCAAAAACCTGACAGGTTTAGCAGAATGTTTTGGACAAAGCCAGGAATTACAAGAGCGCTGCAATTTAATTTTAGTGGCAGGTAAATTGCGCGTTGAAGAATCGGGAGATAACGAAGAAAGAGACGAAATCGTCAAACTTTACAATGCTATCGAAAAATATAATCTCCACGGAAAGATTCGTTGGTTGGGCGTGCGCTTGTCTAAAGCTGATTCTGGTGAAGTTTACCGAGTCATAGCCGATCGCAAAGGAATATTTGTTCAACCTGCATTGTTTGAAGCTTTCGGTTTAACAATTTTAGAATCTATGATTTCAGGGCTACCAACTTTTGGAACCCAATTCGGCGGACCTTTAGAAATTATTCAGGATACAGTCAACGGATTTTATATAAATCCCACAAATCTAGAAAATACAGCCAGCAAAATATTGGATTTTATTGCTAAATGCCAACAAAATCCTAACTATTGGAACGAAATTTCTCAGGCTGGTATAGATAGAGTGTATAGTACTTATACTTGGAAAATTCACGTTAATAAGCTACTAACTTTAGCGCGAATTTATGGCTTTTGGAACTTTACTTCCCAAGAACAAAGGGAAGACCTGTTGCGCTACCTCGAATCATTATTTTACTTAATGTACAAACCAAGAGCGCAACAACAACTCGAACAGCATCAATATCGCTAGATTGATAGTTTAAATACTATAGTTTAAATACTCAAAGTAGACTCGGCAAAATTCCCTCGAAAGCTTCTTTGCCAAGGTAAAAGTGGCTCGTTGCCAAACATGGGGATTTCCATCGGGTTCTTTTTAGAATAGTATGCCGTGTATTTTGTTAATTCTCGCCAAGTTCGAGATCCAACTATCCCATCGGCTGCCAATCTTCGATTTGACTGAAAGGCTTTTACCGCAGCTTCTGTAAGTACATCAAAATCCCCAGTAATACGCACGCGGTAGCGGTTATACATTAACAGCGTTTGTAATACCCGAACGGCGTTACCAGTATTACCATAACGTAATACTGGTAGCTGACGACCTTGATAATATTGCGCTAATAAACGCTGCTTTGCATCGTATAGAGGCGCTTGTGGCATATCCCATTCTTTTTTAGGACTGAACCCAAAACTTGTCTGTAAGACAGGTAAAACATTTAATGAAGGAGAATAAGTGATTTTTCTCTGATACCTTCGCTTGCTTATTGATTTGTGGGAACCTAACCGGAAAAGCGTATTCGGCGAACTAACAAGTACTTTTTGATACTTATTTTTCGAGGCTGACAAGTTGGATTTACTGTCGATAGGAACGACCAAAGCAGACAAATGTTGACTAGAAATTGAATGTTGCTGAATTTTCTCCGATTGGAAGCTAGCTTGAGTCGAAAATGTAGGCAGAAACGGTTGCCCCTGCGTTATAAAGCTTGCCACCAGCAAACCCAGTACGGTCATCTACTTGACCTCCTAATACCTACACTACTTATGACAGCATCATAAGTTTACATCCGGAAAAACTCTGAGGTCAAATGTGTTTTAATATACTTAAGTATATACTTATTTTAGGGTATGATTCAAAGTATTTTCTGTTACATTGTTATTACCTTGTCAATTCTCGCCAAGTCTGTTGTCCTACTACACCATCTACAATCAAATTTCGGTTAGTTTGAAAAGCTTTTACAGCAGTTTCTGTAAGAGCGCCGAAATTTCCATCAATGCGAATGCGGTAGCCGTTAGCTAATAACAGTCGCTGTAAGACTCTGACAGATACACCAGAAGTGCCATAACTCAAATTCGGCAACCTTTGGTTATATCCAGCAAAAAGCCTGCCTGAGTTCCTTCGTCTGGATTGATTGGGCGCTCCTGCAAAAGTCTGCTGCAATTGGGGAGTGACAAACGGTGTATTTTCAATCGCGTCTGTCAAGATAGGCTCAGAAGCTGAAGGCAATATAATCTCACCTGTTTTTGATGTCGGGTTATCATCATAGGCACTTTTTATAATGATTGGCTGTTTGGTTGCAGAAATAGCATTGTTAGCTAATTGAGTGCAGTCAAGAGAGTCAATTCTACTTTTGATTTTTCTCAATACATATTCGTTTTTCGGTGAGAAAAAAACTGTTGAAGCTAATTGAATTCCATTTGACTGGATAAATTCTGGTGGGGTAATCCGAGCAGGAGTAACCAACCCAGTTGATTGAATAAGATTTGATTCTTTAACGTTTAAGTTAAGTTCAACTGTTGTTTCATTAAATAAATAGGGCACAGATGGATGTCCCGTTGTGAGGGCGCTCGTTATCAGCAATCCAATATCATTCATGGTATTTCATTTTACTAATACCCATATTTTCTTTACACAGAGTTTCCTACTGTTCTTCCGGAAAACTGCGTACTTATACCTAAAAAATAATTTATTCCTGCCACAAATATAAATAGTTATGTAGCGTCCTTATATAATTATGTAGATGCAAGCGCGAGTATAAATCAAACATTTTTCTGTGTATTAATGATACTTTCACACTAAGAATTCAAATACAAATAGCGATAGCAAGGGATAATTCAATTCGACGAACATCCCGGCGTTGCAATTGCTTGTCTGAACTTTATTAGTATTTTTGCAATTGTAGTCTGCAACCAAATTATAGAACTGTAATTCCTGTTACCCACTACAAAATCTGTCACAATATATCTTGAATTTATTAAAAAAAAGTGCATTTTAATATTTTTTATACTTGCATTCAAATTAATATCAGGAAATAATCCCCAATATAATCCAAAAGTATTAGGCAAAAAAACTTATCGCTAAGTATATAGATGTAATTAATAGTAAATAGTGCCCTAATTTAATATATACATGAAAATTTTTATTGATTTTTATCGCAATTAAGCGTAATTAAACTTACTTAGATTCTTATTTGGTAATTGATTTAACAACTATTTGCAATTACGTATCTGTAAATATCACTTAGCAATAGTTACAAATTAACAAATGAGCTTCAAAATAAAGCTTAAAAAAATTAGGTTTCTTAGATTACTTGAGACAACCGTGTTATCAGCATAGAAAATCAGTTATTTAAACAGATAATGTCATCGTCTCTTGACATTGCTGACCGTAAACAACTTGTATTTGACTCAATTAATTTTAAAATTCCGATATAGCTTGCTTTTAACTAATTAGGAGCGCAATGCCCCTAATCATTAAAATTCACGTCAGCAAAGTCTTATGAGCGAAAGGCGATTTATGACGAAGAATTTTAATTAGATAAATAATTTGATGGAATTGCTGCATTTTGCCGCAATCGCGGAAGTATTCGGCAGCTAGCAGAAAATCTTCGCGAGCTTCTTGTTGTCTGCCACTGTTATATAAAGCAAAACCCCTGCCGATATAAGCCGCGCTTTGTCTGCGATTAAGTCGAATTGATTCGGTAAAATCGGCAATTGCTTGGCTGTATTTTTCTAATTGACGAAAAGCATAACCCCGATTGCAATAATAGCTAGCGTCTTCTACACCTGCTGAAATTGCTTGAGAAAAATCTTTGATAGCTAATTCAAAATCATCTAATTGCAGATACGTTAACCCTAAGTTGTTGTGTATTGCTGCAATATGCTGAGTATTTGTTTGGGGAATAAGTTTTAATGCTCTAGTGTAATCTGCAACTGCTTCGTGATAATTTTCTTCGTCGAAATATGCCAAACCCCTGTCATAATAAGCTCGAAAGTCATCTGGAAAAATGGACAGAAAGTAATTAAAATCGGCAATGGCAGCTGCGGGTAGTTGTAAGTTGTAATATGCTAAACCTCGATTTAGATAAGCTTCAAAAAACTCGGGGCTTTTTTCCAAAGCAGTATCGCAGTCTGCTACGGCATGTTGATAATCTGAAGAGTTTAAGAAAGCCAAGCAGCGATTGTAATAAGCTTTACTATAGTTGGGGTTAGCCTCAATTACTTGGGTAAAATTTTCAATTGCTGCGGCATATTCATTACTTTCAAGGTGAGTAATACCTAACTTAAATAAGTCTTGCGAGCTACCCTGTGGTAATGCCAAAGCTCCTGTTGGGAAGGAGAATAACATAAATACGATAGCCATAACCAAAGTCGCGAAGATTTGGTAAAACCGCATGAGTATTAATAAAAAGATAGTGGTAGGGAGAGAAAAGCTAATACATAATAATTAGTGGCTAACAGCTATTTTTTTCGTAGTTACCTATACGAAAGAACAACTATTAACCACTAAATTTTCTAATAGTTTCTCTTAGAATTTCAAGCTAAACTTTTACCAACCTTTATCAGCTTGAGCCAAAACATATTCAGCAAGACTTTCTATCTGCTCGGAAGATAAACGTTTTCCAAAAGCAGGCATTGCATTTTTACCATTAGTTACTTGGTAAACAATTGCTTCTTTAGAATACATATCGTACTTTTCCAGAGCATCTTTTTTCAAGGTTTTATTTGCAGCCACCAAATTTCCTCCACCTGCGTGACAAGCTGCACAATTTTGTTTGAAAAGTTTCGCTCCTTCTGCGTGAGAAGCAGCCATTGCTACAGGTTTAACTGCTACTACTTCCTTAGCGACTACTTCTGTCTCTACAGGTTCAACAACAGGCTCTTGTGTAACTTTTACAGCTTCAACTCCTTCAACAACAGGCTCCTCAGTAACTTTGACAGCCTCAGCTACTTTACTTGTTGCAGTTTCAACCGCTGTTTTAGCTTTTTCAACAGCGTTACGTACAGCAGGAGCAATTTGTTCAATTCTAGGAGCTTCTGTAGCTTGAGTCTCTTCACCACAAGCGTAAGTAAAAAACAATAGGGGTATGACTAGAAATACAATAGATAGTATTTTTCTCATAAGTATTTTTCCTTAATTAATCGCATTTACTAGTTACTATTCGCACGCTCAAGCATATCGTTAAAAATGCGGTGATTAAATGATAGGAATATACAAATGTAGAAAATATTGCCTCTAGCTTGATGGATAAGATAGGGAGAGAGAAAAGAGGGGGTTTTTAGCTGTTTTAACAAAAACCGCAGAGAGTGCAGAGGAAGAGGAAGAAAATAATTTATACTCAAGCGACTACTTTCTCAAATACGAAAGCATCTTCGTACTTATTTTCCGGGTAAAAAATCATTTCGCCGACTTTCTTATAACCAGATTTCTCGTAGAATTTTAATAATTTTTGATTTGTCTTGACTGCATCGAGTCTTAGCGCAGAATAATTACGATTTATTGCTAAATTTTCGATTTCGTGCAAACACCAAGTACCGATTCCTTTTCCTTGAAAAAACGGCATTACTGCTAATCTATGGATATAAAAGGCTGCTAAGCTTGGATTTTGCCAGTTTATATTACCGTATTTAAGATAACCAGACGGCATCTTCGTTTCAATTGTAAAAGTACCCACTAGCTCTGAATCTAACTTGATTGCATAAATATCCATCTTGTTAGTATCTTTTAGCATTTTCTCTAATGGGTAAGGTGGAACCCAATAATAAAGATTAAATCTTGTTTGTAAATCTAAACCACACTCGACTAATATTTGATGTAGAACGGGAATTTCTGAAACTGTAACTTGTAAAATCGAAAGCTTCATTACCACGATAAATATAAATTGAAACCGAAAACGATTTAAATATGTTTTGTAATATTTCTGGATTTTTAGGTTTAGCAATCAATCTTAATTTTTTCTTAATTAAGTTAAAAATATATAATTGAACACATTTAGTTTTTTCACAAATGTGTTACATAAATGGTAGCAAGTGGAAAATATTAACAAAAATTGATGCTTGATATTAACACAATCACTGAGTTTTCTCGTAACCACTGCGTAACTATTTGTGCCTTCTTGGTTCCAGCAAATTTAATCGCTACGCTGTCAACAATGATTCTTGCTGCACTTCATCGTCCCTTGGCTCAAGTTTTGCAATCGGCGGTTGTTGCTACTTTTTTTGCAGCAGTAATGATAATGCACGTATACACCTGGTTCTCGATTGGTGTTGTTGCCGTTCCTACTTATATTTTATTGTGGTTAGCAATTACTTGTTTGTTTACTAATTTAGGTGCATTTTTATTTCAAAGACGTTACATTCGGACTTATTTTTTAGTTGAGAATAGGTGATGGGATCTTGGAAATCGGGCATTGGGCGTTGGGCATTGGAAAGGAGATGGGGGAGAAGGAGACGTTTTTTTTACTCCTAATCCCTAATTCTTAATTCCTAACTCCTAACTCCTAACTCCTAACTCCTAACTCCTAACTCCTGAGTGTTCTTTTTTAAGTCATGGCGTAACTGACTTACGACTTTATCAAGTCCGACGGAATGGGCTGCTTTAAATAAGATGCGATCGCCGTCTTGGAGATATTGTTTCAAGGCGGTTGTTAATTCTTCATGGGTAGAGTAGCACTGAATCGGAATACCTTCGGCACTTTTGGCTATAGCTTGGGCATCCGCACAGTCAACCAATACCATCAAGGCATCTAAATTTAAAGCACGTGCGGTTTCTCCAATCAACTGATGTAATTGTTCGGACTTCTCTCCGAGTTCTTTCATTGCACCTAATACGGCAATACGTCGTAAACCTGGCGTTTCTGCTAACAGATTCAATGCTGCAACCATTGCTTCTGGTGCTGCATTATATGTTTCATCTAAAATTACTACATCGTTGAGTAAAGTAAATTGTTGGGAACGCCCTCCTGGCATATTAACCGCAACGCCATTTTGAAAAGTACTCCAATCGATGTTTAATACTTGTGCAACTGCTAAAGCTGCCATGTAATTTGCCCCAATGTGTCTTCCCGGCATCGGTAAAGGTAAACGCAAACCGGCAATTTCTAAAGTATAGTTATCGATCAATTTACCGTGAATGTCGCCACCGGTGAAACCGAAGGTAATTACTTTACCCTGCCAAACTTTTGCAGCCGTTTTCATTAATAACGGATTGTCGTAGTTGAGAATAGCGACTCCATCGGCAGGCATTTGGGCCAATAATTCACATTTTGCTTGAGCTATAGCTTCTTCTGACTTAAGCAACTCAATATGCGCGGTTCCGACATTGGTAATTACAGCAATTGTTGGACGAGTTATTTGCGTAAGCTCTGCAATTTGTCCGAGTCCCCGCATCGCCATTTCTATAACAGCGTAATCATCTTCGGCAACTAATTCTAAAAGAGTTTTCGGTACGCCAATTTCATTATTGAAATTGGCATAAGTTTTGTGAACTCTTCCTTGAGTACTTAAAACTCCAGCAATTAATTCCTTGGTTGTAGTTTTACCCACAGAACCCGTAACCCCAATTACGGGTATTGAAAATTGATTGCGCCACCATTGAGCTATTTTTTGATAAGCTTCTAGGGTATTTGTTACTTTTATTACAGGCAATTGGGAATTTTCGTATTCAAAATCAACAATTGCTGCAATAGCACCTTTTTCAATTGCTGTAGCGACAAATTTATGTCCATCAAATTTTTCGCCACGAAAAGCTACAAAGACTTCTCCAGGTTTGATAATTCTACTGTCTGTTTGTATACCGAAAAAAGATTCTGTAAGTGCTGTTTGTGAAAGATTTGCGCTTTTAGCACCGAGCAATTCAACTAGCTGTTTGAGAGTGGCAGAACAAGGCATAATACCGGGTATTTGGGATAATGATGCGTTTATTTATTAAAGTCGAAGAATCATCAAACTGTTCGCAAGCAACTCTCGCAAACAAAGTCCTCTAATCCTATAGTTCTTTTAGGGAAAACATAAAGTACCGGATTTAACATTTTCACATATAGTTGTCATATTAAGTCAAAATTATCCCTATTTAAACGATTAAAAATGTGCCATCACAAGTTAATACTCGCAACGAACACATTTTAAAAGTATGGTTATTCAATTTTATTTATCAAGTTTTGGTATTAGCAACCAACAATTAAGTAAGGAATATAACCAAAACTATATAGCCAAAACTATTCATAGTTTTTGTTTTCCACGCTGCTTGTACCAATCCACTTGTTAAGATTAATCTTAAATTTTGACTTTAGTAGCTGCTATCCCCGATTCTTAATAAACATAACTTCAATAATTTTTTGACCAATCTCGCCGCGAATGCGTAAAGCTTGATACAACTCAACTAAAAAGTCTTGCTCTTCTATAAGAATGCTATCCGCTAAGATTAAGTCGGTAGCTACTGCAAAAGCCGTTTCTCTTAATTCCTCCGAAAGAGAATCTTTTGCAGAATCAAATAAGTTATTTACACCCTCGTGTCTAATAATACCGGACAACACATCAAACATAGATTGCATATCCTCTGTAGAGTAGCTGTTGAACAGCTTTAGATTAGACAATGCTTGATGAATATTGCGCGCCTGTTTGCTTGAAAGATTGCCATCTGAAGCAACTGCGATCAGCGCGATAGAAGTCAGAGCTTCTACTGGACTGAGTGCATTTTGTACTCTACTTTGAGAACCGGATGCTCTATCAAATAGACTCATTAAAACTTATTCCTTTAATAGGGTATCTGTAGTGGTATATATACGTAGAAAATATTTTCCCAGTAAATAATACTACAAGTTTTTCATAAGTATATTGTGCCCAGCATTTACCCAAACCGAACACTTGCACTCAGTTTTTTTGATGAATTATTATTCTTTTTCCGTAGATTTATCGAAAAAGCTTGGTATAAGGATTGTTGCTGTTTTCTTTCTCAATTGTGCTGACGACTGCTAAGCCCAATCCAGATATAGTCATGAGCAGCATTACTGAAGCCAAGAAAGCTTTTACGAGTATATGTAGGGCTTCATCGAAAAAAATATAGGTGGTCATAGCTTATTTACCTGAACTCAGTAGTAACTAGCGAAGAGTGAATGTTTTAAAAATCTAGGCTTTAAAATTAGGCCAATAAAACACCCTTTACGGGTATCTTAACAAAACTTTAGCTTATCAACTGGTATAGTTATAACATTTTGTTTTAAAGTAATATGATTTTTATGCAAATATTATTTAAATTTGTTTTATAGAAGCTTAGCTACTTAATAATATTGCTATCTAGTTAGATACAAATATAGGTAATTACGAGTTAAATTAGTTACTTACGCCCCATGCTATTTTGCTTTTAGTTATGAATGGTAATGGAACGGGTAAACTCAGCTTCAACAGTATTTAAGGGAGTATTATCTCAAGGGAAATATTCTTAATCTCAATTTTAGCAAGAGGCTGTATAGCCTGTAAAAGCAGGGATTTAGCTATTTATTATAGCTATTTCAATCTAGCTATAGTAGCCCGAAGGTAGTTTAAGATTGTTAGTTGATATTTAATCAAAATATAATGGATTTAGATTAAATATCTGTTACTGCTTTAAAATATTAAGTATAAAAAATGAACTTAGCTAGAGATATAGTTAGCAAAATATTTCAACAAGGATTGCAAGCAAATCACTGCCTATTGAATATAGAAATAAAGTCGAATCGTCTGTTATTAAAATCTATATCGTTAGCATATAAAAAACCAATATTTGAGACTTTTACAGAAGAGATTACAACTTATATGTATCCTCGTCCGGCAAAAAATATTACCGAGACAGCATCATTTATCAGAAATTCTTTGGAAGGGATGAAAAACGAACATGAGTTAATACTGGTAATCTTAAAGAAAAATTCCCAGGAATTCTTAGGTTGTGCTGGAATCCATCGCGTTAACACTAAGCATCCAGAATTTGGTATTTGGTTAAAAAAAACAGCCCATCATCAAGGTTACGGCTTAGAAGCAATAGCAGCAATGAAAAACTGGTGTGAAACCTATTTAGACAGCGAATATTTCACTTACCCAGTTGATGAAGAAAATTATCCCAGTCGCAAAATACCAGAAAAATTGGGCGGGCAAATTATTAGAAGCTATCAAAAGAGAAATTTGAGCGGTAGAATTTTAAACTTGGTTGAATACAGAATAGAGGGAACAGCGAGCAGTGAGCAGTGAACAATATTAGTTAAGCTCTCTATTTTGTCTTTTCCTAAGCTAATGTGCAGCGTGCATTCTATAAAGCAAAAAATGAAAGTTACTGTAGTGCGGGCATCCTGCCCGGTTTCAATATACAAATTAAATGTATACAAATTAAATACACAACAGCTTATCTCCTCTTACGAGCGTGACAAAACTATTAGGAGACATATGAAAAATAAGCCGAATATGAGTAATAAACTTTGATTGCGTCTTATCCAATTGTTAATGCTTGTATTGAAATCGGGCTTTCGATTTTTTTCTTGTAATTCTAAATCGCGTTCTTCTTGATTTTGGTAAAGAGTGCATTCTGTAGCGTGGGGGCGTTTAGAATAGTTACAAGTGTCATCAAGATGGTAAGTGCAAGTGTCGCAAAGGTACTCATCCCCTTGAGCGCGGTGTAATGGAATTCCAGGATGCCCGTAAGCTTTAAGTTGGGTACGACAATAAGGGCAAGTTACAGCCTGAGAATTTACGTTTTGTTTGCAGCGAGGGCAAGTTGCAGTGTCCACAGCCGATACTAAAATTAGTGTTGATTATCTTGATTTTAACTGCCAACAGCGAACAGTGGACAGCGAGCAGTGAACAGTGAACAGTGAGCAGTAATGGGGGGTAGTGAATAATAAGTAAATGCCCTATGCCCAATTACGAATTACGTTCGCGTAGCGTCTCCCGGAGGGAGATATTACGAATTATCTTACCCATTCCCATCCTTCATTGCTTGAATTTCTGCTCTTAATGCTTTGATTTCTTCATGTAAGGCAACAATAGATTTAGAACTAGCGACTGAAGTTTCTTCGTCTTCTGCGTCTCTACCGATAAAGAATGTGGCTATTGCTGCTGTAAAATATCCAAATACTGTAAAAGCATATAGAGCTAGAATAAAACACAATACTCTTCCTTCAGGAGTTTTAGGGGAATAGTCACCTCCATAAGTTATCATCAGCATTGCCGTCCACCATAAAGCGTTACTGTAGCTTTTTATTCCTTCTCCATTTGCTAAATTGCTTTCAAACGCATACATTCCCGCAGCACCGACAAAGGTAACAATTAAAGTTAATCCCAAGACATAACCAAAATTTCGCCGATTCATAGTAGTTCTTAAAGCCCGCATTCCGCGATTAAGGGAGCCGACTATTCGCAATAATCGCAAGGAGCGTGTAGCGCGAGCAACTCTTGCTAAACGTAAAACTCGTACAAATCGAAAAATTCTTAATGCTGGAAGTAACAGGGAAATACCTATAAGCCAATTATTTTTTAGATATTTTAGTTTACGCGGAGATAAGCTAAATCGTAGAAGAAAATCAAAAATAAATAAAATCCAGATAGCTGTAGAAATACCATCTAATAAAGGAATCATTCCCCAAATTAGTTCGATAACTAATAACGCCAGCCATACAAAACCGAGTATCACCATCGGCATTTCCAGCCAGTCATCAAGCTGTTGAACAAAATCGGCTAATTCTCTTTCTAACTCGGATTTTTCTGTAGAATTCATATCGAACAAGACTATAAATCAAAAATCAAATTGCAATTATTCCTCAAGAAAGCGATACAAACTCCTTTCGGAAGATGCCCAAGCGTATATTTTTTTAGTATCAATGAATAATTAATCGGCTACATCCCGCTTTAAGGAGAATTTTAATGAATTTAAAACAAATTTGGAGGTTATTGAAAGAAACTTTTAAAGAATGGAATGAAGATAAAGCTTCTCGATTGGCTGCTGCTTTATCGTATTACACGATTTTTTCTCTTGCGCCTTTGTTAATCATTACAATTGCGATCGCGGGTGCAGTGTTTGGAGATGATGCAGCTAGGGGTGAAATCGTTCGGCAAATTCAAGGTTTGGTAGGTAAAGATGGTGCCGAAGTAATTCAAACAGCATTGGAAAACGCCCAAAAGCCAGATACGCGCAATATCGCTTCAATTATCAGTATTGCAGTTCTGTTGTTTGGTGCGAGTAATGTTTTTGCTCAAATTCAAGATGCACTTAATACAATTTGGGAGGTACAGCCAAAACCGGGGCGTAGTTTAGTACAAACTCTCCGCAAACGGTTTTTATCCTTTGCAATGGTAGGTGGTGTTGGCTTTTTACTACTCGTATCGCTAATTGTTAATACTGCTTTGGCTGCAATGGTTAACTATTTTAGTGACTTAGTACCGGGATTCGATTTACTTTGGCAAATCGGTAATTTTGTAATCTCTTTTGCTGTCATCACGTTTTTATTCGCGATGATTTACAAGTTTATGCCGGATGTGAAAATTGATTGGGATGATGTATGGGTTGGCTCGGCTATCACTTCATTACTATTTGTAATTGGTAAATCGCTGTTAGGTTTGTATTTGGGTAACGGTAGTTTTGGCTCGGCTTATGGCGCTGCGGGTTCATTGGTGGTAGTTTTAGCCTGGATTAACTACGCCGCTCAGATTATTTTCTTTGGTGCCGAGTTTACCCAAGTTTATGCAAGTAAATATGGTTCTCACATTGTTCCAGATGAAAACGCAATTAGAATAACTGAAGAAGATAGAGCAAAGCAAGGCATGATTAGAAGAAATTCTCCTCGAAGAAGTTGAGTTGTAGCACAAAGGCACAATTTTATGATTCGTAGGGTGCCCTGACGGTTACGATAACTTATTACCCACAACCGAATAACAAGAATTTAGTATCACGCAGCGTTATCAACAAATTGGTGCGTGAGGGCATTTTGATAATTATCTAATAAATTAAGAAAAACCCGTAGGGTGATGTGACGGTTACGATAACTTATTACCCACAACCGAATAGTAGGAATTCACCGTCACGCACCATTATCTTATAACCACCAACCGAATAATAAGAATTCACCGTCACGCACCATTATCAACAAATTGGTGCGTGACGGCATTTTATGTATCAAGATAAATTCATAGGGTGCCCTGACGGTTACGATAACTTATGACTTACAACCGAATAGTAGGAATTCACCGTCACGCACCATTATCTTATAACCCACAAACCGAATAGTAGGAATTCACCGTCACGCACCATTATCTTATAACCACCAACCGAATAATAAGAATTCACCGTCACGCACCATTATCAACAAATTGGCGCGTGACGGCATTTTGGTGATTATTTAATTAATCCAGATAAATTATTTGAGCCGTCAGGGCACCCTACAAAAAATAATTTTTGGGTGTTGTTGCCATCAGCAAAATATGAAAGGAAAACTTTTCTCATATTTCTCAGATAACTTTTACCGAAACCTCAGCTAGCAATCAGTAGTTATTCAGAGTCATCCTCCATACTAAATAACAACAAGTAAAGGAAATGCATAACTAAATGCATCCATCCCTAATTAATTAATGTTCTGACAAATCAATCAAAATCAACTTTGGAGATATTAATCATGGAATTCATCAAAAACTTGGCTTTATTCGCGTTTATCTATGTTGCAATTTTGTTTTCTGTTGGTACAGGTACCGCTAACGAGTTTCTTGAGTACGTATTTGTTTATGACTAATTTTTTTGAAGATGCGGAACTTAATTCCGCATTTTACCCAATTCTACTGAGTTCCAGCATTAGCTTGATAAGCTCTAAAATCTAATAGCACAGTTTTCAATCCCTAATAGGGATTTATATAAGTTTCAACTGCTTGAATTTGAAAAGCTTTGTATATTTTGTATATGTAGTTTCAAAGATTTGGTTGCGCGAATGGTTACACCGTAAATAATACCTGAAGCTTTTGCTAGTAAAGCAATCCAAGCATTTTTCTCTTGACTTAATTTTCAATAGCTTACCATCCGCGAAAAGAAAGTAACTTCAATTTAAATAAGGGCGAGCAAGGATAAAACTGGAAATAGTTTTAGAATCAACTGCATCTCCTTCTAAAATCGCTTTCTCTAATTCTGCGGGGGTGAGAAATAAAATTTCTATATCTTCATCTTCATCTAAACTGAGCGATCCTTCTGATTTTTCCAAATCTTGAGCTAGATATGAATAGATAATCTCGTCGGAATATCCAGGCGCTAGGAAAAAGTTTCCTAATTTCTGCCATTTTCGAGCGCGGTAACCTGTTTCTTCTTCGATTTCCCGTTGAATTGTTTGGAAGGGGCTTTCTCCTTCTTCTACAGTACCGGCAGGAAATTCTAATAGTCTGCCGCCAACTGCAAAACGATACTGGCGCAAAACTATTAATTTGCCTTCGGGGGTTACAGGTACAGCTAAAGCACCACCAGGATGGCGGATGCATTCCCAATCACCAACTGATTTGTTCGGCAAGCGCAAGCGATTGACTTCAAAATCAAATTTTCGCCCTCTATAAAGTAATCGCTGTTTTAATAGCTGCGGTAATTCTCTACCTAATGACATAGTTAACTTCAATTATTTTTATTACCTAATCATTTGCATGAAAAGGTTGATTTTTTTCTACTTTGTTGTAATTATTGACGGTAATATTAATTGCTTGTTAGCAGGCATACATCGGAACAGTCTACATTGTTAAGTAGTTGTTTAATCGTGCATCCGCTGATTGGCTCTATCCAATGTGGAACAATTTCCGCTAATGGCACTAGTACAAAAGCTCGTTGAGTCATACGGGGATGAGGTATTTGTAGAGTTGGGGTATCTAATATTAAGTCATCGTATAATAACAAATCTAAATCTAAAGTCCGCGCTCCCCAACGTTGTTTTCGCTCGCGTCCAAATTGATTTTCTATTTGTAATAAAATTTCTAGCAGCTTGAACGGTTCGATATCAACACGTAAACTAATACAGCCGTTTAAATAATCTGGTTGTGGTGGTCCAATAGCTTTGGTTTTATACCAGCTAGATTTCATCGAGCCTGTAATACCCGGTATTTTATGTAGAGTTTTTACAGATGATTCTAAAATTGTCAGTGAATCCCCTATATTACTACCAAGGGCAATAACGCTATCATGCAATTTATATATCTCCCATATACAAACTATTGCAAAACAGTATGATAAATTGTTGATATTACTTAACTGAAAGTATCGAAATATACATTTTATAGCTATAAGAAATCTAAAGAAAAGCTTGCAAATTAGTGAATCTATTTAAAAATTTATAGGATATTATACTAACACGAGTATGGGGCAAAAATCTGTAACGCTTTTCGTGGTGGTTAGTAGGCTGCAATTAGTCGAAGGGAGGAGCTAACGTGGCGAAGTTTACCTCTTGGTTCAGACAAAGAGCAAATAGCTTGAGTAACGGATTCAAGAATAAGATGAGTTCGCAATCCGATAAGGTAGGTAAGGACTCAGAAAACATTACAAGAGAAATTAGAAAAGAGGCGCTCCCAAGTGAATTGGTGGGGGCTAAAAAGGATGGAGGTGATTCGCAAGATTCGCAGTTAATTACGAAGCAATTGTCGCCTCCTCCTCATTGGGTTCAAGTAGAGCGCGATTGTGAACCAACTGAGGAATCACCGCCTAAGAATTTAAAGGGAAAAGCCAAGTTATTTCTGGGTAATACCAAGCATTTCTTAGGTGAAGCGAAAAAGGTTTCTGATAAGGTTCTTGATAAACTTCCCGGTAAGGGCAAGCCGCTTTATCGCCGCTATTGGTTTCTGACTACTTTGGGTGTCAGTGGCGGCATAATGGCTGTTAGTTATGGGGTATGGTCGATTGATAAAACTTTACCTTCAAAAGACCAGCTTAGTGCTGCTTCTAGGGAAAACACTTTAACGATTAAAGCTGGTAACGGTGCAATTTTGTACCAGCAGGGGGAAGCAACAAGGGAAAAACTGAAGATAAAACAGATTCCCGAAAAGTTGCAACAAGCTTTTATCGCTTCCGAAGATAGGAGATTTGCCGAACACGGTGGAATCGATCCTCAAGGTATTTTGCGGGCTGCTACAAGTAACTTGCGATCGCGCAATGTAGTAGAAGGTGGAAGTACGATAACGCAGCAGTTAGCGCGGATTCTGTTTTTGAATCGAAATAAAACGGTAAATCGCAAACTGCAAGAAATTCGTTTGGCTCAGAAACTTGAGGAAGAGTTAAGCAAAGACGAAATTTTAGAAAGGTATTTGAACCTAGTGTATTTAGGTTCTGGTGCTTATGGTGTAGCGGATGCGGCTTGGGTTTATTTTTCTAAGCCTGTGGGTGACTTAACTTTGAGTGAAATGGCGACGATTGCCGGTTTGGCTCCGGCTCCCAATATCTTCTCACCTGCGGAAAATCCAGAAGCTGCTAAGCGTCGGCGCAATTTAGTATTACAACGGATGCTAGAAGATGGATTTATTACAGCAGACGAGAAGCAAACGGCAGCATCTGAAGATTTAACCGTTAAAGCTAATTTACCTAAGAGGCATAATATACAAGCGCCGTACTTTATTTCTTATATCCAGAAAGAACTACCCAAATACGTAGAAAAAGATGTATTAGAAGCTGGGGGATTAGTAGTAGAAACTACTTTAAATCCCACTTGGCAGAAAAAAGCAGAACAAGCAGTAGACAAAACCTTGCGGAATCAAGGGCGCTGGCAGAGGTTTAAGCAAGCTGCAATGGTTTCTATAGATCCCCGCAATGGTGAAATCAAAGCGATGGTAGGCGGTAAGGACTTTGGTAAAAACAAGTTCAACCGCGTTACCCAAGCTCAAAGACAACCGGGTTCTACATTCAAAGGATTTGTTTACGCAGCAGCAGTAGCAGCCGGAAAAAGTCCGATGGATGGTTATTTGGATGCACCAATAGTAGTTGATGGTTACGAACCGAAAAACTACGACAAAGGTTTCCGGGGCTGGATAAACATGAGAGATGCTCTCACCAGGTCAATTAATATTGTCGCGGTGAGAATATTAATGAAAGTAGGATACCAGCCAACCATCGATTTAGCTCAAAAGATGGGAATTGAATCCGAAATTAAACCAGTAATTTCTATGGCTCTCGGTTCTAATGAAGTAAATTTATTAGAATTAACCAGCGCTTACGGAACTTTTGCCAACAAAGGAATGCACGTAAAACCTCACGGTATTACTCGCGTTCTCAGTCGTAATGGTGAGGTAATTTGGTCTGCTGATTTTAAGGGCAAACGAGCATTAGATGCTGATAGTTCTGCCATTACAACCTGGATGTTGAGAAACGTTGTGACATCTGGAACAGCTACCCGCGCTCAAATTGGTCGTCCGGCAGCAGGCAAAACTGGTACCACCGATGAAGCAAGGGATTTATGGTTTGTTGGCTTCATCCCTCAGCTAGTAACCGGTGTATGGTTGGGTAACGACAACAACAAACCAACCAACGGCGATAGTACAACTGCTGCTTATACTTGGCGACAGTTCATGAAAGAAGCAGTTAAAGGAATGCCTGTAGCGCAGTTTCCCAAACGACCGAAATTAAGCGGAAGAAAAGCCACTATTAAAGTAAAGCCAATCAAACCCAGAAGATTTATTACCAAAGCAATACCTAAAAAAGCCAGCGATTCCGACGACGATAACGAAACCACTACTAATAGAAGTTCTTCACGGCGTAGTAGAAGTACGAGAAGAAGGAGAAGAAGTACTACTACAAATAGTTCATCGAGCAACAGCAATCGTAAAACTAGGAGAAGAAGAACTCGTCGTAGAAGAAGCACGACTTCTCAAACCCGACAAAAATCAACTACCAGAACCCGTCGTCGTCGGAGTAATGTAAATTCAAGTTCAACCCGGAGAAAATCAACTCCATCTCGCACTCAAAGACGGAGAAGAACTACTAAACCAACTTCTACTAGAAAAAATAGAAGACGCTCATCACCACCAGTAAGGAAAAAACGTTCGGCTCCAGTAAGGAGAAAACGCTCGGTAGCTCCGAAACCGAAGAAACGTTCGGCACCAGCACCAGCAAAGAAAAAGGCAGCACCAAGTTCTAGTGGTTCTTCTTGGCGCGATAGACTCAAGCCAGGGAGTTAACAGTTAGCAGTTAACAGTGAGCAGTTAGGAGTTAGGAGTTAGGAGTTAGGATTAAGAAACGTAGTGGGAGCGTCTCGCTCCCTACTTGCAATCAAGTCATGAATTTTTATTTCTTCCTTCTATTCTCCCTCTTCTGCCTCTCTTTCTCTTCCCAAAATGGTACGCTGGTTTAATACATTCATAGGTAATGTTGCCTGTTTTAGGAGAAAAAATTTATGTCTTTATTAATGCAAGCAGGGAATGAGGGTTTTCAATTTCCTTTAGCTTTTACGCTGGTTTACGTAGTTGGTTTTATTGCTGCTGTAAGTATTGGTTCGATTGCTTGGTACAATTCTAAGCGCCCTGCTGGTTGGGAAAGTAAAAAGCGTCCCGACATCGTACCCAAAGTTGAAAAAGAAGATAATCCTGGTGTTTAGCTAGAAATCAATTTAAGTAAGTATTTGACTTAATTCAAAAACAAAAATAAGCCGGAGAGCTACCCCTCCGACTTAGTTTTATTGTGAAAAGAAAGTCTTTAAAAATCTTTTAGAGAAAAGGGAAGAAATTAAATTTCATTCAAAATCCCAAATATTAAATCCAAAATTATATTATGCAGCAGTTTTTTGCTTGATTTTTTTAACTGCACGCTTACGACGTGTTGTGACTAATCCAACTCCTACAATACCTAGACCTAGTATGCTAGCAGGTTCTGGAACCGAGGCGGTTGTAGTAGATGTAGTTTGTAAGCTGAATTTTCCGCCTTTAGCGAAAATAACATTCAGTGCGCCCGTTAATTCTTCTGCTCGTGAAGAGTCAATATCGATATCGCTACTAGTTGACTCCAAGAAAGCTGTCAACAGGGGAGTTAACTGATTTGAAAAAGCTCTAAATTCTTGTCCAGTAAATTCATAGGTAAAGTCATCTGGTGGAAAATCACCATCACCTACATAATTAGAATCTTCCCCTGCTAAAACGCTTGGTAAAACGTCTTGATATTTTTGCGGAATTAAAGCCTGATTAATCGCAAGAAATGGATCTGAATTTGTTTGGATATCATTTAAAGTTAATGTTCCCGTAGCAGCTAAAGATAGATTAAAATCTGTTAATTTATAACTAAATTTACCAGAATTTAATTCAGTTTTGGTAAAAGAAAAATCTCCATTTAAAACTAAAAAATTTTCAAGTTTAGGACGTGTACCTACTTGAAGAGAGTTCGCAGTAAGGCCGAATTCCGAGCGGTAAGTCATAGTTGCAGCTTCGGCTGAACTTGCCATTCCGGTAAAAGCAACGCTTGCAACAGCACTAGCTCCAAATAAAGCCGCTTTTTTATAGAGATTTGAAAACATATTAATGATTCCTAAAAAATTTGATTTAACTGGTGATTTAACTTCATGCAGCCTAACACCGGTACTTCCGAAGTTTCCAGAGGAATCGTCAACTCTTCATCAAAATCATACTTGTATCTTTATAAAGAGTATTTACAATTATCAACTTTTATCAACTTTTAAGAACTTTTGCCAACAAATATAATCTTACTTTGGTTCTCTCTCCTTAACTTTAAGGGTGGGTTACATTAGGCGATGATATCAAACATATTTTTATTCATAAGCGATTAAGCAAACCTGATATAACACACCCTGCAAGAATTTTATTTTTTGAATCTTCTTTTTGTGAAGCTGATAACCAAAAAGAAGCCGGAGGATTATTCCCCGACTGAAAAAATATTGATGAGAAGGTTTTTAGAGCAATTAAATATAGCGAATTTCAGTTGAGTCCACTACATTTTTAACCTCACCCCGCCCTCCGGGCACCCCTCTCCTTACTAAGGAGAGGGGAAAGGGGTAGTTTCGTGTATTAAACCCAAATGAAAACCGCTATAAGTAGTAACTGTTGATGTTGAATTGAGATTTGTTTAATTTTGCATTCCCTGCATTTTTCTAATTGATTTACTAAATTGTTGGAAAATTGTTATTGGAAGTATTTTGATTATTATTTGTTCTTTTTAACTTATGTTTTGGCTTTAATCTTGATTTTTTCCATTCTACCTTCTGCCCTCTACCCTCTGCTTTATTAAAACTATTTAGATAGCCTCCCCTTGTACTGAAGAACCATCATTTTAGAGTAAATATAATGGTGCGTTACGGCATTATCAAATACCATCGTCTTTGAATAAAATTATTTCGTGCCGTAACACACCTTACGATTTTCAATTCTGCACTTCAACCCAACGACGATACATTTTTTGCACCTGTTTCAGAATGATATTTAATTTTCCTTGTTTTGATTCACTTTTGCTGGACAAGTTTTGTATTTTAGCTAATAATTTAGCTTCTTCAATGGCTACCTCACCATCACTGTAAATTAAACCACCAATTTCTTGAATCAAATTTTGACAATCCTCAACGCTCGGAGAAGTGCCTAAATATTCTTCAACCCATTGGTAACACTCCTCTGGTTTGATGGGAACTAATCCGTACAGCCAAGGTTTAATTTCTGGATCTGTGGCGATATCTTGTGATTGAGCTATCTGCTGAAGATATTCTCTTTCTTCCGGCTGGATTTTACCATCAATCCAGGCTGCTGCAATTAAGATTTTCAACAATTGTTTAATATCGGGGTTGCGTACCATCGTTTACACCTCCTTTCATAAATTTTCCTTAACGAAATCTTACAATTTTAATTATGCTTTTTTCTCAAACGCACCATAAAAAAACCATCCATATTGTGTTTGTGAGGTAATACTTCGATCCAACCTGCGGAAGTTGCATATTCATAGATGGCTGAATCTGTTTCGGGAGGTTCGATTTCCCAATTAGGATTTGATTCTAAAAAGGATTTGATAACACCTTCGTTTTCATCTGGATGCAGCGTACAGGTAGAATACACTAAAGAGCCACTATCTTTTACAAAAGTTGAACTATGTAACAATAGTTCTCCTTGAAGTATAGAAAGTTCTCTTATATTATCTGGGTTTTGTCGCCAACGTGCATCAGCATGACGATGGAGAGTTCCCAAGCCGGAGCAAGGAACATCAAGTAATACTTTATCGGCTGATTTTTCAAATTGAGTCAAACTGCGAGTGTCACCCACACAAACTTCAATTGATTTTAAGTTGAGACGTTGAGTATTTTGTTGCAGCTTACGCAGACGCGACTCAGTGCGATCGCAAGCGTAAATTTTACCGGTATCAACCATTATTTCGGCAATGTGGGTTGTTTTGCCTCCCGGAGCAGCACAAGCATCAATAATTACTTCGTGAGGTTGAGGATCGAGTAAATAACTCACTAGTTGAGCGCTGCTATCTTGTACACTCCAGCATCCTTGATTAAAACCGGGCAAATTTTTAATTGCACCAGGAGAACTTAGTAAACGTAAAGCTTGGGGTAAATTAGGAATTCGTTGAGATGAAATACCTTGATTTTTCAAAGCAGTTTCAACTTCCTCCACAGAAGAACAAAGTTGATTAACTCGCAAATCAATATTCGGAGTTTGATTCATCCACTCACACAATTTCTCCGTCTCGGAAAAACCAAACTCTTCTAGCCATATATTTACAATCCAGTCGGGAAAACTATATAAAATACCCAATCTTTCTACAGGGCTTTCTGGTAATTTGATGGGAATTGTCGGAATAATAGAAGATTCTTCCCCCTCTTTCCTTTCTCCCCCTTCTAACTCTTGTTTTAGTCGAATATAGCTTCGTAACAAACCATTTACAAAACCAGAAAGACCAGAAAAACCGTTATCCTTAGCTAATTGAACGGTAGTATTTACAGCAGCACTATTAGGAATTCGTTCCTGAAATTGCAGTTGATATAAACCCAAATGTAAAATGCAGCGGAGCAGTAAAGGCTGCTGATGGGATTTTTTACGAGCTAATTTATCGATAATGAAGTCAAGGGTTCGCTGTCTTCTAACGCTGCCATAAACCAACTCCGTCACCAAACGGCGTTCGTTATCGGCTAAATCAACTTTTCGCAGCACTCTATCTAAAGCTACGTCAGCATAAGCCCCTTTACGAACATCTTTTAGAGCCAATAACGCTTGTTGACGAGAGGATGGGGAATTGGGCATGGGGCATGGGGGATGGTGAGACAAGGGGATAAGGAGAGTGGGGGATGGGGAGAGTGGGAGAGTAGGGAAGACTTTTACTGACTATTTACTATTCTCTACTCACAACTCACGAATTATTTATTACCAATTTCCCATTCCCAATTTCCCAATACAAAAAATAATCCTCCTCACTTTACTTTACATGTGTGAGAAGGATTACAAAAATCATTTATCAGTTTTCTTGTTATTCGTTAACTACTTGCTTTTCACTGTTAAGCATCAAAGCTATCAATTTCAAATTCGCAAGCTCTGGAAGCTTCTTCGGTAGTAAAAGGTTCAAAACTCATTAATGACAAGTGGGATGGTTCTTTAATCATCTCTTTAGCTAATAATAAACCAGCAATTGTCCAAGTTTGATATTTTCTGGATTGTTTACCAATTAATCTTCCTCGCTTACCGTCGTAATATTCTGGCCATTCATCTTCTTGCAGTCGTAACTGAGCAATATGCATAGCTCGCTCTGCAATAGATATTTTATTGGTTTTAATAGCCGCAGCAGTCAACATCCACATTAAAACTGGCCAGTTTCCACCATTATGATAAGACCAAGGAATATTTTTTGGATCGCATCCAGTTATAAGCCTGTATTCTTCATTTTCTAAGGCGGGGAAAGTAATTTTCATCGGCATATCTCCGACTAAATCTTCCCATCTCTTTTCAATCAGAGTCATTATAGCTTCTGACTGTTCTTCGCTTGCCAAATCGCACATAACCGCCATTAAATTTCCTAAAGAAAAGAAACGAGTATCCAACTGCGATGGCCCAACATTTCCAGCTAAATAACCACCTTTTTTCGGCAGCCATTTATCTAATTCGTAATAAGGAAGCGAATCTACATATATATTAAATTGATTAACAGCTTCTTTACCGTATTCTTCACCTTTATAACGATAAATAGCATTAAGACGTTTAATATCTATCCAGTAATGTTTGCGAATATGAGCGCGTAAAATAGGCAAGCGATTATCAATAGCAATCACCAAATCTTGATTGCCATGACAAATTAACATTTCTCTCGCCGCACGCAATGCTGCATAAAATAAAGATTGAATTTCTAAAGGATGTCCGTAAATACCCAAACGTCTATCAATCATGCAGGCTCCGTCGGGAACCAATAGAGTTGGATACATATCAAAACGAGTTGCCAAACAAAGTTCTAAAATTAATCCAATACCTGTTTGAAATTCCGATTGATATATCAGTGAATAATCTTTTGTGGCGACTACATAAGCACGTAATATCAACAACCACCATAAACAAGAATCAATTGGTGTGACTCTTGCTATAGCATGTTCGCCAAAATCAGCTTCTAAATATTCTTCTCCATTATTAGATACAACCTTAAAACTAGCTGGCATCAAACCTTGACCTGGCTTATAAGCATCCAACTGGTTATCTTTAGGCTGCAATTTTAGAGTTTCTTCTAAAAAATTACGGACTATATCTGTTTCTCCTTTGATTAGAAAAAGCAGAGCAGATGAAGCAAAATCTCTAACAAAACATTGGTCGTAATTTAGTGCATCTACGCTTCCGTCTAAAGCTGCAACCGTACCAATGGGACGACCTTTAAAGTAAATAATTGTTTTCTGAAGTTCTTCCCATGCTTCTTCTTCTACTCTTTGAATAGCTTTTGAGTCTTCTAATTGCATATCTAATTCAACTCCCTTTAATGTGCGATTCATTTAATTAATACAAGCTATTTATAGATTCCCCTACTATTTTAGTAATAGGATTATTTCTTCTAAAATATCAAGATGTATGACGTTATTCAGATACTCGAATACATACAACTAATTTGACTATTGTTTATTGCTTTACAATATTCATCTAGCCGAGTAGAAACGTTTTGTTTCTTGGGAACTTACTCGAATAGAATATAAATATGTCTGAGTAATGACACCCAAAATTACATAAATAAAATTCGGATTTATTTATTCGCCTGCATATTGAAAAATTATAACAAATTTTTAATTTTCGCAACAATATTTGAATGTTTTTATGTCAGTTATACTAGAAAATAAGGCTAAAATTGCAGTAAAGTAAATATTTTTATACTTTTATTCCACGGTTAAACTAAACATAAAATAACAACTGTAGTTAGCTTTTTATTTAAGCTAGAAAACACATAAACGAATTAATAGAATTTAGTATCTAAATATATCTCAAATTAATAATAGAACATGCATACAGTGACAATATTTTTATAGATTCAAATACTGATAAGTCGGGCGGCATTGCAAATTGTAGTTAAGACTAGCAAATAGGAAGTAGCGCTGAGCCGCACGCCGTTCACTTTAGCGAAGCGTGTCAAGGACAATTTTTACTCAATGGAATTAAAAATTGAGCCAACTATACTAACGTGGCAATAATTGCAACTATAAAAAAAACTTAAATATTTAACTGTATATAAAACTACAAAACTATTAATGAATCTGGCAGTTAATACAAAGTAATGACCTATGCATACAGGTACAGTATTTAAATTTTTGAATTAAGTAAGTCGGCAGAAAAAAACAGAACTATATAACAAAATGTAAATTAGCCTTAAACTCTTATTGCCACTGCC
>JAHCMI010000171.1 GCA_019192545.1 Rivularia sp. MS3
TGTAATACTCCCTAAAAATCGGACCATAGGAATAGTTAACAAAACAATATCTAAATTGACTATTACCTATGAAAACAAGCAGAAGAAAATTCACAGCGGAATTTAAAGCCAGAGTAGCTCTGGAAGCGGTAAAGGAACATCATACCCTGGCCGAACTATCAAAGAAATATGAAGTGAGTCATGTTGTGATCTCACGATGGAAGAAGGAGTTTCTTGAAAAGATGTCGATTGTCTTTTCAACCGGATCAGCTCAGCAGGAAGAGCCAACAGTAGATGCAGAGAAGTTGTATGCTCAGATCGGTCAACTGAAAGTTGAGAATGATTTTCTAAAAAAAAGCTTGAAGAAAACCGGCCTATGAAAGAGCGAATCAAGCTTGTTTCCGGACGCATGATGAAGCTATCTGTTCGCAAGCAATGTGAATTATTAAACATTAACCGCAGCAGGATCTACTATAGGCCACTGGGAGAAAAGCCTGAGAACCTGAAGATCATGAGGATCATGGATGAACATGCAGGCAAACATCAGGCAGAGGGTGTAATGTCCATGCATTACATGCTAAAGGGCAAAGGTTACAATGTCAATCCGAAAAGAGTACGAAGGCTTTTACGCAAGATGGGGCTGATGGCCATTTATCCACGTAAAATGCTTAGCATCCTGGGACATGCAGATTATGTAAGACCTTACCTGCTTCGAGGCCTGGACATCAACAGAGCCAATCAAGCCTGGTGTATTGACATCACCTACATACCCATGGCTAAAGGATTTATGTATTGTACAGCGATCATGGATATCTACAGCCGTAAGATCGTTGGCTGGGGTGTCTCCAATACACTGGAAGCCAAGTGGTGTATCAATGTCCTGAAGGAAGCCATCCTTACTCATGGAAAGCCAGAGATCATAAACTCTGACCAGGGATCTCAATTTACCTCTGCCTATTGGACAACAACATTAGATGAACTCGAAATTAAGATCTCGATGGACGGCAAAGGACGAGCTATTGACAATAGGTGGATCGAAAGGTTCTGGAGGACACTAAAGCACAAGTACATCTATCTCAACCCTGCCGAAGATGGAATTGAGCTATATAAGAATATCGAATACTACATTGATTACTACAATGATGTGAAGGTCCATCACACCATCAAGGAAACACCTTCTAAACGTTACATGAGTTCTTTAGAAAATGCAGCCTGATCAACACCAAAATATTAACTTAGCAAAACACTCCTTTGGTCTGAATAATGGGGAGTATTACA
>JAHCMI010000172.1 GCA_019192545.1 Rivularia sp. MS3
AGTACACCGTAACAAAAGTTTATTTATAAATCAAGTTTAAAGGATTGACTTTTTCATAATGGCGATTTAGTTTTTGCCGGGCTAGACTTTGAGTAAATTGCCACTTGATGGTAATCCCTTGATCGTTACGTTCTTTGAAATAAGCAAATACTTCTTTTGCAAGTTGGTTAATCGTAGGAATTCTGCGATTCAGGCACTGCCTGGATAGAGCAGAAAACTCAATTTCAATCATATTAAGCCAAGAAGCTTTTTTAGGTGTATAGACAAATTCAAAGCGTTGAGCTAAGTGTGCGGCTTCATCTGCCAGGAGCCATTTGTAGAAAGAACCAAATTCATGAGTATTCAGATTGTCCAGGATGACAATGATTTTGATGGCATCCGGATAGTTTTTAGCCAAATCCTTCATGAATAAAGTAAACTCTTTTCTGGTTCTTTGACGCCGCACATGAGCTAATCGTTTTCCGCTTAGAGGTTCGATGGCTGCTAATACACAGGCAGAGCCATTCTTTGTGTATTCGTAATTCTCTTTGGCCACCTTGCCCGGTTCCATATCCAAACCTTGAACGGTATTGCCAATTAGAAAGCAAGGCCGTTCATCAAAGCATATAATCGGATAATCTGGATTGTAGGGCAGAGCGTACAACCGAAGGATTAACTCCATTCGAGCCAGAAATTCGGCAGTAATCCTGCCTATGCACCATTGCCTTTTTCGGTGAGGCTGCAATTCATTTTTTTTAGAATGCGGCCCACTTCCGTATGAGAAATATGCTCCACCAGGTTTAACTCAATAATCCGATCGGCTAGTAGACGCAAGGACCAGCGTGCATAGCCTTCGGGTGGCTCAGAACAAGCTATGGCTGTTATCTGTGCCTTTTGTTCGGCACTCAAGCCGACGGGCCGCCCGGAACGAGGTTTGTCTTGTAGAAAAGATAAACCGCCTTCACGGTAGTGCTTTGCCCAACGCAGTACGGTGGGGTAAGACACATTTAGCAGCCGGCTGGCCTCTTGATAGGTCTTGCCCCGGTCTAATTCTTGTAAGCACATGGCTCTTTTCTGGACGCGCACCCTTAAAGAGCCTTTACTTAGGAAATCTTTCAAATAAGTCCGGTCTTCTTCTTGTAATTGTAGGTGTTGTTTTTTCACTTGTCCTCTCTTTTGATGACAAGTTAATGATTATAAAATTACTTTTGTTACGGTGTACT
>JAHCMI010000173.1 GCA_019192545.1 Rivularia sp. MS3
TAGGGCAAACGCACCAAATCTAAAGACCAACGACTTTTTGTAGGTATTCAAGGTTCATTGAAGCCCGGAACCTTCTTTTTTTAAGGCTCAGCCTATCATTCATTCTCCGAATACGGTGCAGCGCCATCTTTCTTAGGATATTAAGATTTTGAGGCGTATTTCCGGTCCTGCTCCGATTGGCATCTTCATTAAAGGTGACGTCCAAATGCCAGTGCAGGTGGTTTTCGATGCCCCAGTGTGCCCTCACTGCATTATTATAATAAGCACTCTCTTTCTCCTCGCTACTAATATAAAACCTTGTTTGTGAAGTAGTTGAACCATCTACTGTACGTTGTGCTTCAATTCTTATAACGGTTTTGACCTCTGCCCACTTTTCGATTAAGTCTGGGGAAAGCACCTCTTGTGCGGCTACCGTAGAACATTTACGGTGCTCATACCTGCCATGGTCGTATTCCCACTCTTCATTGAAATCCTGTGAGGAAGCCCATGTAAATTCATCGCTGACCTGTTCATGCAAACTGCCTTGGTTAGCTTTAACTGCCAAGAGGTAATCTGCCTGGGCATCTATAATTTCTTGTGCAATTTCTGTCTGGCAGCCAATAGCATCTATACTTACCATACTACCCCGCAGGTCCAATGCCCCTATCAGTTCCGGGATCGCACTGATCTCATTGCTTTTATCCTGTACCTTTTTTTGCCCGATACAAAACCGGTGTTCCCCGACCCAGGCACTTAGTATATATAAGCCTTTATTGCCCCGGCTTTTTGGCGAAGCCCCCTTGATTTTTTTGCCATCAAAATTGACTTGTTTCCCTTCCAGGCTTTCAATTAACACATCTCCGTCCTGGGCAAGGCAAGCGCTAAGGCCCTCTGGGTCAACAATTTGAAGAACTCGGTTGAAAGTATCATGAGAAGGGATGCCATTGGGCAAATCCAGTATCTCTTTTAGCCAGCCATGACGTTGATTGCCGAATTCAACCATGTCTTCAAAATCTTCTCCATTAGACAATAGAGTGCACAACGCAATGAATAATATATCTTTAAGCCGGTGCAAGCAACGACCCTCCACACGGGGATCATCAATTCCAGCGAATATCTTTTCAACCGAGTTTGCCATCTTTTTGGCGCACAATATCTCAATTAAAACCTAAATCGCATTTTGGTGCGTTTGCCCTA
>JAHCMI010000174.1 GCA_019192545.1 Rivularia sp. MS3
ACGAAATTAAATCATGGAACTATTGTTGATAATTCTTATCTTTCCTCAATGAGAGGAAAAAAGAGATATATCGAATTAACAGCGGAGCAAAAAGCTGCTTTAGAGTTAGCTTACAAAAATGGCACAACTCACGATTTTCGTAGCAGATGTCATTGTATTTTGCTTAGTGCTCAAAAATGGCAAGTAAAGCAACTATCGACCTTTTTCGAGGTCACTGATCAGAGCATTTTACAATGGTTCAACCGCTTCGAAGCAGAAGGAATTGAAGGTTTGCGTATTCGTCCTGGACGGGGGCGTAAACGCAAACTGGACATTGACAATGAGGATCATGTAAAAGCAGTAAAAGTTGGTTTAGCTAAAGAAAATAGAAGCATCAAGCAACTGCGTCAAGACTTGGAATCTAAACTAGGTACTCCTGTGGGAGATACGACCCTACGTGATTTTTTAAAAGTCTTGGTTACCGATACCGACGCTTCCGACTCTGCCTCAAATCCAAGCAGGATGCAGGGCAGATGGGTCAAAAGATAGCACACATGAAAGCCCTGTGGATGCTGCAAGAAGAAGGCTTTATCGATCTTTATTTTGGCGATGAAGCCGGTTTTCAGTTAGTTCCCAATATACCTTATGGCTGGCAAGCCAAAGGTGAATATGTTAGGATGTTACCCCGCAAGGGCAAGAACCTAAGCATTTTTGGTTTACTCTCTTGTGATAATCACTTGGTGTGTTACCCCACAGAGCAAACCACTACTGCTGCTTTTATTATTGAGTCGCTGGATCATTTTGCTAGCAAAATCACAAAACCGACCGTACTCGTATTAGATAACGCTCCGATACATAAAGCCAAAGCTTTTATGCAGAAACGTGCAGAATGGGAGGCAAAAGACTTGTTCATTTTTTTTCTTCCTAAATACTGCCCACATTTGAATCGTATAGAGACGTTGTGGCGAAAAATTAAGTACGAGTGGATAAAACCCAAAGACTACAAATCTTGGCGAACTTTTACCAACGCTGTCAAAAACATTCTGGCCTCTTTTGGCTCAGATCAATATAACATAAGGTTCTCAGAACCTTATTATGTAAGTTTAATTTCGTGAACTACTTAAGT
>JAHCMI010000019.1 GCA_019192545.1 Rivularia sp. MS3
CTCCCTCTCTCCCTCTCTCCCTCTCTCCCTCTCTCCCTCTCTCCCTCTCTCCCTCACTCCCTCTCCCTCATCACCCCTTCTGCCCCTTCTTCTCCTGCATCTTGGCTTTTTTCTCTTCGGTGAGATTATCAAAACAGTATGGGCAGGAAATTGCTTCCTCGTATTTGGATGAAGCTTTATCATCGTCGGAAATAGGATGTCCACAACTTTGACACATATCGTAGGAGCCGGGTTCTAAACCGTGACGCACGGCTACACGCTGGTCAAAAACAAAACATTCGCCTTCCCATAAACTTTCTTCTGCTGGTACTTCTTCTAAATATTTGAGTATGCCGCCTTTAAGATGATAGACTTCTTCAAATCCTTGGGAAAGCAGGTAAGAAGTAGCTTTTTCGCAACGAATTCCGCCAGTACAAAACATTGCTACTTTTTTATTTTTATCGGGATTTAAGTTTTTACTAGCGTATTCTGGAAATTCTCGAAATGATTCAGTTTGCGGATTTTCCGCTCTTTTAAAAGTACCAATGCTTACTTCATAATCGTTGCGAGTATCAATTACCGTTACTTCTGGATTAGAAATTATTTGATTCCAGTCTTTAGGATTAACATAAGTTCCAACTTTTTCGTTTGGGTTGACTGCCGATAAACCCAAAGTCACAATTTCCTTTTTTAACCTTACCTTCATTCGTTTAAATGGTGGAGATTCGGCAGTCGATTCCTTGTATTCCAAATCTGTAAACCGTAAATCGGAACGTAAAAAATCGATTACTGCATCAATTCCTTGACGAGAACCTGCAATGGTTCCATTGATACCTTCTTGTGCCAGTAAAAGAGTTCCCTTGATTTCATTTGCTTTGCAAATAGATAACAAAGGTTGCTGTTTTTCTGCGTAATCTGGCAATTTGACAAATTTATATAGTGCGACAACTATTACAGTCATGATAATTGTAGATTGTAGATTTTAGATTTATGCAAGTCCCCCTTCTGTAAGCGGGTTTAAAGCAATTTTAACGTCTAAAATACTAATTTGATTAAAGTTGAGTTTAATAGTGCTTTTGTTAAACACGAATACCTTCTTCCTGCTTTTAAATTACTTATCTCTCTTACCTCTTTCCTCTGCGCTCTCAGCGTCTCTGCGGTTTTTTTTATCAGTAATCTTCTATCAGAAAGAAAGTAATACAATAAAAAAGCCTACCTAAGTAGACTTCCTTACTCATATTTATTTAAAAATAGTTCTTAAAACTAAAAGTTATTTTCTGATTTTCGCTTGCGAGCTAAAGTAATTGCTCTGATATTTTCAACAGTAGCAGCAATACGACCTATTTCGTATACAACATCAATCACTTTGTTAAGGATTTTAGGAATTTGACCAATATCTTCATAACTTTTATCCTTGTTAATCACTATATAAATAGCAAACATAATTGCTAAACTAAAATTGATGATAATGTAATACAATACAAATTTAAAATAATTTTCTCCTCTATTTAGATAAATCAGAACTCCCACAGGAAATAAAAATCCTAAAGCACCAGCTAAAATAATATTTTTACCTGCTAATTTATTAGTTCTTTGAATATCTCTTTTAGTTGGTATAAAAGGATTCCAATTTGAACCTTTATATTGCTGTTGGTTAAACGGAGATGTCATTTTGAGATGTACAATGTTTCGTATGTTCTCAAAATTTTGTCATCCTAAATAAGTCTGTGACGACTGTAATATTACTCTTATTTATTTTATGTTACGTAAAATGAATTGAACTACACAGAAAAACCCTGCCAACGTATAATATTAAATAATTTTAAGTCACTTCAAAAACCAGAGCCTTTTAGTGATTGCGGTTTACGGGCTAAAATACTACTCTATTTGATTCCAATAGTGTTAATAAAAATATAAAAACCCAGTTTTTTGAAACCGGGTTTACAAAGTTTAAATTTATAATAATCAAAAGTTATTTTGTGATTTTCGTTGGCGAGCTAAAGTGATTGTTCTGGTATTTTCAGCAATCACAGCAATATTACCAATTACTCCTATTAAGTTTGCCACTGGATCGGTATCTTTACTATTTCTATTAGAGGTCACGATTCCTATCATGAAAGCCGCAAGAAACACGTATCCCAAAATTTTTAAATTATTTATTCCCCGGTTGAGATAAATCATGGCTGCGGGGAGCAAAAAGAATGATAGAACACCAGCGATAACTGGATTTTTATCTGCTAATTCGTCGGTTCTTTCTATATCTCTTTTAGTTGGAACAAAAGGATTCCAAGCTGAATTATTATTTTGGTCTTGATTAGAATTAAATGTCATTTAAGTATTTTACTATTCAAATGTTATGTACAATTTTGTCATATTTTCTTAATTAATCGCAACCGAAGTATCACTATGCTTTTATTTTTATCTAAAAATAAATCACTATATTACTTCATTTAAGCACGTATGATAAATTAAAAAAATACTATTTACATAATTTAATTATAAATAATATATTCAAAATAAAAAAAAGCCCAATTATATATGCTTTTCGAGATATATTATGGGCTTTGATTTAATTAGCTAAAGCCTCCAAATAACACCATCGCAGCTATACCTAAAATAATCAAAAATCCCGCAGTCACAAATGAACCAAAACGATGGTAGCTATTAACAACCGTACCATTTTCACTTTTTAACTCGATTAAATCCATCCACGGCATGACACCGCGACGGAACCAACCTACAGAGGAAACATTCATATTGATTAAACTTTCTACTCGCTTCATTCCAAATAAGAAATTACCAATGGAACCAAATCGAGAAGCATAACGCAAATAAAGCATTCCGCTGGGATCTTGTATTTTCAAATCCGAACCAAACTTATAACCAGCGTCACCGCGTCCAATTAATTTACCTTCAAGTTTTGCTGGACGACCTCTTAAAGGACTAGCATAAGGATCGGACATTAAACTAAGAACGTCTGTTTCTGCTGCTTTTGCATAATTAGGGTACATTACAAAAGCTTTAACAATTATTCCGATTCCTACACCAATTAATGGACAAGCAACAAATAAACCGGGATTATTAACGCCAGAATTTGCAAGAATAACGCCAATCGCAATACCTAGGAATAAACCAATACTTTCGGCACCAAAGAATAAAATATCCGTGAAAAAGCTGCCGTAAAGCTTCTTCTTATTTAAATGCTTGCCTTCCCCAACAACTTTCCCCATATCGAATTCGGTTTCTAAACCCAATTGCTCGGCATAGGTACTCAAAGCGCGAACTCTTTTACCAGTCAGGGGATGAGTTGAACTCAATTCCATCCACCAACCCCAAGGGTTAAACATATCCCAAAGAAATACTCGACCAATTTTTTCTGGCTTAGAAGCGATGCGGTAAGCATTTCCTGTAGTTGCAGCGGCTTTAGCATCATAAATACCCAAAGCGCGGGTTCCCTCAATTAAACGACTGGGTTCTTTTGCTCTGGAACCTTCTTCCATAATGCCGTAAGCTATCTTAACTAAAGAGCGAGACAAACCATTCGGATTCCCCGTAGTCTCTGCTGCAAAATGGTCTGCAAAATATTCCCTAGTGCGGGAAAGATATAGCAGCAAGTAAGTACCGATAAAGTAAAAAATGTACGCTACTAAAGAAGCTGTTTTTGCTGCATCTCCAAGTTTGCTATCACCCGCACCCCTGACTAAAGTTCTCGCCGTAGTGTAAATTAAATAGCAAATTTGCACCAAAGTCGAGGCTACTGTCATTACCGCGAAGTCCCAATGGACAATGTGTCCGAGTTCGTGAGCGTAAACTGTGGCAACTTCATCATCATCGAGATAAGTAAAAAGTCCCCGGCTTACCACCAAACGAGCGCTATTAGGTAATGAGCCGTAGGTAAAAGCCGTAGGATTTTGGTCTTCAATTATGCCCAAACGCGGTGTTTTGATTTTCTTCTGCTGACAAACCCGACGAATAACTCTTATTGTTTCCGGACTCAAATTTTCAATTTCTGCCAACTCTACCCAACGAGTTTTGTACAGCCAACTTTGGGTTAAATCCATCAAAAATGGAGATAAGAAAAAAGCCGCAACGTTGAAAATCAAAGTAATCGCGATCGCAATACCCAAACCAGCAACCGGATTCTCGCTATCGGCAATCAATACTAAACCCAAAGCCAACACCAGCACCATACCAAACATCAAAGACATGGTGACAGTAGAAGCTAAAGCTAAGTTACCGCCAACTCCGGCCATTGCTAACTTTACGCCAGCAGCACCTACAGCTTTTTTAACTGTATTCGGTTCTTCGGTAATTTCAGTTTCCGGTGTTGGGTTATTCAGCTTCTGGTACATTTTGCTAGCCCAGTCACTGACTTTAGTATGTTCGCTTTGCATCAGCCTTTGACAGAGAATCAAAGCTTTCTCGATTTCTCCAGTAGCTTTATATCCCCTTATTAACCACATCTGAGCCGTACAGTATTCAGTGGAACTCTGTTCGGCACAATTACGACAATATTGTTCTAGCAGTGGGATTGCTTCTTGATAGCGCCCTTCTTTGGCTGCATCAATTCCAGCTTGCAATGACATAAAATTTTATCTAAATCTAAAAAGTTATCTTTGTTCGATTGATACTTAATAAATTCAGCTTTTGTCATCATTATTCCTAAAAAGTTAATGTAAACATACGTAAACAAGAGTATTTAACTATTTCACCACAAATCTTTATATTTTATAGTGAATATACTTGATATTTAGATTATTTAAAGTATAAAATTATTTTTTTATAGCGATTGAAGCTGCTGCTTAGCTTTCACAACCTCCTTGAAATAAATTTCTCTTCGAGAAAGCCTCCGGCTTACAAGGCTAATATACAAAGTACGTTAAAACGCACTAAAGCCTTTCTCAGTCTGGAAATGGATTAATTTATTGGTAACTTTTATTGGTAACTGTTAACTGCTCACTGTTAACTGCTCACTGTAAATGGTACTTTCTTTTCTACCTTGTTTTTAGCTTCCAAACTTAAAGACTCGCCACTACGTCTAGCTTCCCAAGGGCCATAATCATAAATACCGATTGTCCACTGCCCTTGAATGTAATCTTCATCTTCCGAAATTGTGCCAACGTATTCTATTGCATCAGGAGAACTTGTAAAATAACGTTTGAGAAAGCTAATACGACGACCTACAACTTCACCGCTTAACTTAGCTTCTCCTAAATAGCCATCATCTAAAACCCTTCCACTGAGACTATTCCCGCTTTGAACGAGTACAACTTCAAAGCGAGTCGGATTTCCATTTTGCCAATAAGTTCCTAACCAAGTACCATTTACATCAGACATAATCAACGAACAGCGAACAGTTAGCAGTGAGCAGTGAGCAGTTATGAGTTGGGAGTTGGAAGTTGGGAGTGAAAAATTATCAGTGAGTAGCAAGTTCTTTTATTGTCTCCTACCTATGCCCAATGCCCAATTACCAATTACCAATTACCAATTTCACGAATATTTAAACACAACCGAAAGATTGTTTGCTGGCATTGGGTAGATTTTTTGTAAAATTAGATGATTGTTTTTGGCTACTTCTATAACATCTTCTAAATTACGTACTCCCCATTCCGGGTTTTGTTCTTGTAAATACTCGCTAAAGGCTGCGTTTGAAGGTGCTGTATGTTCTCCACCTTGTTTGTATGGGCCGTATAAATATAGAATACCTCCTGGTGGAAGTATACGACCTGCTGCTGCTATTAATCCCAAACAAGCAGACCATTTAGAAATGTGAATCATGTTAATATTCACGATGGCACAAATATCAGATATTTCCGATAGTATTTCCTTTTCTGCTTTCCAAATCGGTTGAGAAGCATCAATATCGAGAGGTTGGTAAAGATTGTCGCTAGGGCAGTATTGTGCCCATGCACTGATACTTTCACGCAGCGAAGCATCAGGATCGGAAGGAATCCATTTTCTTGGCTTTAATTGTGGTGCAAAATATGCGGCGTGTTCACCCGTGCCGCTGGCGATTTCTAAAACCGTGCCAGTAGGTGGTAAAACTTCTAACAATACTTGTAAAATTGGTTCGCGGTTGCGCTCGGTTGCTAGGGCGCGTTTTCTTTTATCCACTAATTTTTACTCTCTCCGAAAACGCTTGCTTTATTTAGCTTAGCTTATCATCTGTGGGAAGATGCGTTTAATTGTCCGCATTCTCAATTGCCCGCAGCCATGAAAGTTGGGGCTAGGATTGCCAAGCTCCTTCGTAGGATGGGTTGTTTCTGGGGTATTTATATAGAGACTTTAGAATAAATAGTTTTTTTCCAGTAGAAAACTAAATCATTAATCTTGAGCATTTAGATATAAACCCAATTAGCTTTGAATCCCTGGTTACTTGCTAAAGTAATTAAAGGTTTTAAGTTTGCTTCATAAGCGTTTTTCAGAATTTCTAAATTTAATAAGTCGTCTGCTCGATCAATTTTTAAGTCAGATACAAAAGACTCTGCGTATTTCAACCAGTTATTTTCAGACAAATTTTGATGAGAAATATTTAAACCTAAATGTTGCAAGTGAACAAAATCCAAAAAATATATTTCAGATGGTAAGTTATTAGATTTAGAAGAATTAACAGACTGTATTGTGGGAATCAAGTTCCAAAGTTGGTCATGTGCCACAAAAGACCAAGGCAAATAATGGTCTAATGAGATTTCGTCTTTATTTAATTGAACTTCTGAGTAAATACATTTAATTTCTTGATGAGTTAAAACAGTTTGCCAATATTTATTTTGTTTGTTTAAAGAATCTCTTTGTTGTGGCATAAATAATTTATTTACCACGTTGGGAATACTCGGGTTTCTCTGCTGCATATACTTCAGCCATTCCCAAGATGCCCAACCCCTAACTATAACGTAATTTTTCCTAATATATTCAATCCAATCTTGGTTTAAAATAATAGCATTACAGTTTTTCTGCTCTTTTGCATTAAAACAGTATAGAGGCTTTTTGTTATCGAACTGATTTTTAGATAAATTAATCATAGCCGCATTAACTTCAGAATCTTTAAAACCTCTAGTTTCTTGAGCAAAGAAAGGACGTATTAAACGATAAGGAACATATTTACTAATAGATTTGACAATATCATTAATATTTTGGTTGCTAATAGTTGTACGTAAAAGTTTTTTGTCTGTATCCCTAAATTTTAAAATTGGTTCTGTAATTTCTAATTCAAGAGAATCTAGCTTATTTGCAATATGGTCTTGAGTTCCAAAAGATAATTTAAAATAATTATGAGGATACCAGGCATTAGCCAGCATTTCAACGATAATTTCTTGGAAGGTGATGGGCATTCCAATATCAAAATTTTCCCTTTGGAGAATATCTAGTAACGACAAAAAATAAAGGTATTTATAAGAATTAGTCGTTGATTCAAATAATATTGATAATGTTGAAATGTCTACACTTGCATCATCGGGCAAATTATACATATTCTATAATTTAGGTCTAGCTCTAAAGAAAAATAAACTAATCAAGTAATATCTTCAATTTTCTTCCCCAGCTGCTTCAAAATATTCAAAATTTTATAAAGTTGATTCTGCAAAGGTAAAAGCGAAAAAACACGAGAAATATCATACTGAGGTGTTTCCCGATCAACATACAATACGTCTAATTTAGCCAGTGCAAACGGGCTTTAGTTTTGTAGTGGTAATTACTCATCTAATAATTATGATGGGTTGCGCTGTGGCGATAATACACCCTACAGCTACAGCAGTGAAATTTTTTGTTAGCGTATTAAAAAATGCCATAAATTTACAAATCCAACATCAAAGCTGTTGAACAAGGCTAACTAAATCCAATCAAATATTCAAAATTTAAAAATGGACGATACTGGACTCGAACCAGTGACATCCTGCTTGTAAGGCAGGCGCTCTACCAACTGAGCTAATCGTCCTCGGTGTCTCACTAAGAAAATAATATAGCAAACTTTTTTGTAAAATACTAGTCTTTTAGAAATTTTTTTTGAAATAACTTTTAATCAAAAGCGCAAAACCGTTTCGTAGCAAAGAAAATTCCGCTTATTATTTGGTAACAACTGGGATGGACATTCAGTAGGGGCAAAGTGTACCTTGTATCATGTCAGTTTATTAGTTATGATTCGGGCGTTAGACAAACCCCAGACTTCGAGAAAGGGCAGACTCAATTTATTTATAGGTATTGGTAATTGTTGGTAATTCCAATACCCCATGCTCCATTCCCTATGCCCTGTCTTGAAAAGTTCTTTTGGGGAGTCACTCCGCTGCGGAGGAACCGAAACCCCCTTTCCTTGTCTCACCGTCCAACGCAATGGCTCGCCCAGACTGCAATTTCCGCTATTGCCCATCCCCCAATTTTTATTATGCCCTCCGGTCAAACTCACGATCGCATTACAATTTGGGCTTTACCATTTATTGCTGGTGCCACTTTTTGGCAAACTCACAGCAGCAGCATTACCTTATTAATTGCTGGTGGGTTTATGTTTGGGGGATTGATGTTTGGCCCGGATTTAGATATTTATTCAATTCAGTATCAGCGCTGGGGTTATTTTCGCTTTATCTGGCTTCCGTATCAAAAAAGTCTTCGCCATCGTTCATTTTTATCCCACGGCCCGTTAATCGGGACAACTGTGCGGGTACTCTATTTATGCGTCTTAATTTCAGTCGCGACAATCATTGTTTTACTAATTGCCGAGAAATTATTAAATATGACTTTGAGTTGGCAGGAAGTAGCTAAGCATCTATTAGATATTATCAACCTTCATAGAACGGAATTCCTCGCGTTGTTTGTAGGATTAGAACTCGGCGCGATGAGCCATTCCATCAGTGACTGGTCAAATTCTGCTTACAAGCGTTTTAAAAGAAAAGGCATCACTAGTTTACTACCCAAAAAGAAACCGAAAAAACGTAAATACATCAGTAAATCTACTACCACCCGTCGCAGTAGATCGAAAGCAAGAAAGAGGAGATAGGAAGGAGAAGAAGGAGAAGAAGGGGAAAAGGGGAAGAAGTTTTTACTACTCACTGCTCGCTGATAACTGTTCGCTGTTCACTGCTCACTGATAACTGAATGGATACTTTAACTGCTTTGCAGGAATTAATTGATGTAGTTGCTAAGTTGCGATCGCCGTCGGGTGGTTGCCCTTGGGATTTAGCGCAAACTCCAGAAACTTTGACTCCTTACGTAATCGAGGAAGCTTATGAGGTTGTTGATGCTATTCAAAGCAAAGATAAAAATCACATTGCTGAAGAATTAGGGGATTTACTTTTACAAGTTGTTTTACAAGCACAAATTTTTAGCGAATCTGGAGATTTTACTCTTAAAGAAGTTGCCGAAGGTATTTCTCAAAAGTTGATTCGTCGGCATCCCCATGTTTTTGGTGATGTTTCGGTGCAGAATGTTGATGAAGTAAAGCAAAATTGGGAAGATATCAAGGCTGCGGAAAAAGGCGAAACTGTTGCACAAACTCAAAAGCTCAGTAATCAACTCAGCGGCTATTCCCGCAAGCTACCCCCACTTATGGCAACAATGAAAATGTCTAACAAAGCTGCTGAGGTTGGCTTTGAATGGGATAACATCGATGGTGTCTGGACAAAATATGAAGAAGAATTAGGAGAATTTAAACAGGCTTTAGCTGAAGAAACACCCCAAAGACAGCAAGAGGAATTAGGAGATTTGCTGTTTACTCTTCTTCAGTTAGCACGATGGAACAATTTAGATCCCAGTGAAGCCTTGCAAGGAACAAACAAACGGTTTATTCAGCGATTTCAAAAAATGGAAAATTTCGCCGAGCGTCCGCTTTCGGAATATAGCTTGGTAGAATTAGAAGCACTTTGGCAGCAAGCTAAAAAAGAATTAAAATAAAAGTTAAAATCCTTATCCTACAAAGGTTTAAGCGTTGCTGATTAAAGGTATGAATAGCCCCCCAACTTCTGGTGTTGACAGGACTTATGCAAAAGTAACGTAACTAAGTTATTACGAGCGACAGCGTTCCGGTCGTAATCACAAATCTCTGTTGCGTAAGTTCTGATTGACTTTGACGGGATTTTGATAACTATAATTCATACTTTTATTATGTCAAGGTTATGGTGCGTTAGATGATGTATTAATCTTTATTGTTTTGACAGATAGATCCAGAGTGCTTCTATTCCCGGTTTATTTCCGATTTAAAAACGAGATGTTGATGCTTTAACAAATAGAAACCGGCAATTCCCACTCATTTAACCATAAACAGCTTCTGGTCTAATTATTAAATCGCCATTGGGACGACGGTCAATGACATAATATTGAAAACTATTTATAGCAACATCAAAATGTTGTGCTAACTGCTGCTTGATAACTGTATCGCTCATACTTTGCTGCAATCCTAACTGACTTTGTTCTACATCGTAAGAACGACCTTCAAATCTGATATGAATCATTTTTAATCCTTTTTAATTTTCTGCTTCACTCGCAAATGTAGCTGCTTTGTGTTGAGTCCAATATATTAGGAAAAATATTACTCCGCCCTTTGGGTATCCCCGTACAAAATAGTGGGTAAATACATTTAGGTATATTTTTACACTTAAATTAGTAAGTCTTTCCTATATATTTATCTTTTCTCGTTTTTACTTACAGGCATCATACTACATTTGTGTTACACAAGATAGAAATTATCAATATCGGGACTTATGCTACGCAAGCCTAAATGATGATTGCAGCCAAAACTTACTGTAGGGCTGTATGAACGCATGTTGACATACTTACGAAATACAAGCTATATTTAGTATCGCATACTACTTTATCGCAGGTTGTAACTAAATGATTTTTTGATGTAGCAGTAAAATTATAGATAGGCAAAGGATGATTGATTGTAGCTTTTTAACAAATAAAATTTTAACTAAATAGAGTTAAAAATCATTCTTTTTAAGCTTAATTTTACGAGAAATAGGTTTATAGTAATATTATTTGTTAATTATTATCAATAATATTTGAGAAAAAATAATCTTATCAATTTCAAGTCAAGTTTTTCTTAAAGATGTTAAGCATTTTTAACTAATTGATTATCTTTTACTTCTATTTTGCTTATAATCAAAAAGTATATTGGGAACTTATCAGCTTGTAATGTCTGTTCCTCGTAGAAAAGATACGAGCAAAGAATATCAACTTGATAGAGTAAATACATGAGCCAGTTTTAAATGAGTGCTAAGTATATTTAATACTTGCCATTTCCTTAATGCTTCTTTATTTTTCTACCTAAACGGCCAATTGGCACTAAATTCTCTAGAAAATACATGAACCTGGCAAATATCTTTTCAATGAACAACAATCATGCTTGCGAGCCACCTTTAGTTTTAGTAGTAGAAGATAATGAAGACAATTTATTTTTAATCAGCTATATTCTGGAATCACTGGGTTGTAGAGTGATTTTTCCAGGAGTCGCAAGTGAAGCAACCGTATTTTTAGCGAAGGAACATCATCCCGATTTAATACTGCTTGATATTGTTTTACCAGATATTAGCGGTATCGAAATTTTGCAACTTTTGAGACAAGAACCTTTAATTTGTGATATTCCGGCAATTGCTGTAACAGCATTAGCTACGGAACAGAACCGCGAAAATATTATTAGAGCAGGATTTAATAACTATATTATCAAACCTTACTTAGTTGAAGAATTAGAAGAAATGGTATTTCCATATATCCAGGGGAAGTTAAATAGCTCATCAAAGTATTCTGTTAGTCAAGAGAAGCTGTAATCGCTAAATTGTGTTTTTGTAAAAAGCTATTTGAAAATATAAAATTAGTTTTGGCTCGTTAGTGGCTATTTGGCTTCGATTCTAATGGTTTTACATCAATTAATTGTGACATTAATGGCAGTCTTAATTGTATTAGAAAGGTAGTTGATGACTCTCTTTTTAAGGGAAAGCTAATAGAGAGGCTTGTAGTTAGCCCAGTAAGCACGACAAAGCCTTACAAAGTAAAAGCTAGTCGAAATATTTGACTATATTTTTGGTAACTAAGTAAGTGGGCAGAAAAAAACAACTATGTAACAAAATGTAAATAAATTTTAAACCCTTATTCCCACTGCTTACTGCCGACTGCCTTGTCCTAATTACAATTTTCAACGCCAACCTACTTATGCTTACTAATCCTAACTATAATTCGAGCTATTTTTGTTTATAACTATAATCTTGGTTAATCCTGTTATGCTTTTGGTAGCAGCACTGTAAATACACTGCCTTTACCAAGCTCGGAAGAAAACTCAATTTTTCCATTATGAGTTTCTGCAATTCTTTTCGAGAGATGAAGCCCTAAACCGCTGCCAGAACGTTTGTTTTTACCAGAGCGAAAACGTTCAAATATAGTTTTTTTATCTTCGTTAGCTATTCCATATCCTGTATCTTCTACATCTATTTTTACCCATTCTTTTCCGGCATCAGATGTAAATTCGGATAAACGTATTTCTATTTGACCTTCATCGGTAAATTTTATTGCATTGCCAACTAAATTACTAACTACACGCCGCAATTCTAATCTATCACCATTGACCGTACTATTATCTTTACTTTCTCTAATAGAATTAGCTTTGAAATCAAGCTGCAAATCCCTTTCTTCGGCTAGTGGATTTAATTCTTGAACTACTTCCTCGACTATAGAATACATGCTACAGCTTTCAAAGTTCATGGTTTTTTTCCCTGCTTCAAACCGCGATACTTCTAGCAATGTATTCACCATTTCTAATAAATTATTATTACTACGAACCATTGCAGCGATCGCCTTTTTCATTTCAGGAGAAATCTTGCAAAATGTTTCTTGTAAAAACAGATTGAGCATTCTATCAGCAGCAACCAAAGGGGTTCGCAAATCATGAGTTAAACGGGAAACGAAATCTTCACGCTGACGAGCCATTTGTTTCTGTGCGTCGATGCTATGCTTGAGGCGCAGAAGACTGCGTACTCTGGCAAGTAACTCATCAGTATCAAAAGGTTTACGAATAAAGTCATCAGCGCCAGCATCCAAACCTTCTACAACGCTAACGTCGTCAAAAGCTGTAACTAATAAGATAGGAATATAATTATCATCGGTAATATTGCGAATGCGTCGGGTAACTTCATAACCATCTATTTCCGGCATCATTACATCTAAAAGTATCAAGCTTGGTGGAAGCTTTTTAACTTCTTTGATTGCCGTTTCACCATCAGTGACTAATTTAACTTCGTACCCTTCGCTTTCCAAAAGTGCCTGTACTAAAAACAGATTGTCGGGGATATCGTCAACTGCTAATATACGGTCTATTATCTGCGAATCTTGAAGTGACATAATTTAATTTTGACAAATTTTGCAAACAAATTACAAAAAGGTGCGGTTGACATAGGTACCATAGTTACCCCTACTGCTTTTACACAGTGTTTTGGTTAATCTCTCCTTTTTGATTACTAATAAGCCTTCTTGAAGATAAATCAAGATTTTTTGTAGCAATTTCTCGATCTAAAACAGATGAGAGTTGACGTGGTAATTCTATACGAAACAATGTACCTTTTCCTAATTCACTTTCAACTGTAATCTTACCCTTCATCATCTTTAATAATGTTTGGACTATGGATAAACCCAAACCAGTGCCTTCAAACTTACGATTATTACTTTGATCTAATTGTTTAAAAGGTTCAAAAATATGCTGTATATCCTCAGAGGCTATGCCGATTCCCGTATCTAAAACTACTAATTCAATATTATTATCGGCAATATCTGTAACCTTAACTTCGATATAGCCATCTGACGTAAATTTGATGGCATTAGAAAGCAACTTGTTTAAAATCTGTCGTACCCGCAGCGAATCATTATATAAATTTGGATTTTCTAAACTAATATCAACATTTATAGACAGTTTTTTTGCTTCTGCCAAAGAGCGCATATCCGCAACGGTAACTTTCACCAGTTTTTCTAAATCAAATGTTTCTGGTTTTAATTCTAATTTTTCCGCTTGTAGCTTGGAATAATCCAAAACTTCATTCAACAGCATTAATAAGTTTTTGCCGTTATTAAGAATACGTTCTACCATATCCTTTTGTGATTTCGATATTATACCGCATTTTGGACGCAATAATAACTGAGAAAAGCCAATTATTGCATTCATGGGAGTCCTTAATTCGTGAGATATAGTTGCCAAAAATTGCGACTTTAATTCAAAGACTTCGGTTAATTTAAGATTTTGGATTGCAATTTGTTGTTGCTGCTGCTGAATTTGTTGCTTTTGATTAATAATTAGCGTGTTGTTTTTTTCTAGCTGCTCGTGAAGCCGATCTAATTGAGCTTGAATTCCGTAAATTCTTGTAGCATTACGCAGTACAGAGTCTAAAATTTCTGCTGATAATGCCGATTTTTTAATATAATCGATAGCTCCAGCTTTGATGAGTTCTTTAGGGCTAAGTTCATCGCTGTTTTCGACAAGAGCTATAATCGGAACTAACTGTTTGAAACTACTTAATTGTTTTAATAAATTTACAGCTTGAGCATGAGAAGCGCAATTGCCCAAAAATACGAAGTCATAAGGACTATCCTGGAAAATATCTATGGCTTCGTGACTTTCAGTTAGCTTTATTTGTTTTTGCTGAAGACCATAATTATTGAAAGCACGAAATATTTTCGTTCTATCGATTTCGTCATCTTCAATAATTAGAATCTTTAACTTCTCATCCATGGCTATTTTGCCTTAATTGTAACTTCGGCTATCAGATATTAATTCATCAATTCATCTTACTTTGTATACTATTTTCTAAAGATTTTTTGTAACTACTTGAAAAATTTAACGATAATAAAATCTGTATGAAAGCTTGAATTTTAATTTGAATGCTATAAAACCAATTTATGAGTTAATTGCACACAATCAAACATTCAATCTGATAGTTCATATATACTTGAATTTTCTCTATATATTTGCTGTTAATAAACATAATAGCTTCATTATAAGCTTGTTCAGAAGCTTTATTTTGTAATCTTTCATTCAATCTTTACAAGATTACATTATTATCAATAATTCAATTATCCTAAAAATATAAATTAGCAATTAATAATTGCCTTACTCACCTTATTACTTCATATATCCGTATTAAGTTCTTTCAGTGCATAGTACTAGGTATCAATAGTTACTTATGTTTTGTTTGCTTTGACGAAAAAGCAGAAGTTTTGTGCCCTCGAATTGAAATAATAAATAAAGTAGACATATTAAAACTAGCAAGAACAACCAATTATCCAACTTGTTTATTCCTACAGTTAATATTTATACATTATATGGCACTAAATTTATTTTACGTAAATACATTTTTGTTCGTCCTCAGCCTTTGGTATGAGTTTATTTATATTCCTATTTAAAAATAATGATTATATTGCTGATTCATTGTCAAACTTCCAGCAATGGATTGATTAAGATAAACCTGGTTTATGCAAAGTTTGTTAAACTCACGATGCTAGAAGCAAATTTATAATAAAATAATTTAATAGTACGAACACCAGCAATAATTAAATAATCAGGTAGAAAATCATTTTGACCGTTACTTAAGGTAATGCTCTGTCCTATATCTGTTTTAGATAAAATATAATTAAGTAAACAATTAAACTTAAATATCTTAATAATTAAGCATTTCCTTTGAAGCTTGCAGCGTTTTGGTTTTGATTTAGGATAAATAATTAAAATACATATTATAGCGTGTATATATAGTCTCAGTTAAAAATATCCTGTCAATTTTTAATTGAAAATAGCTGGAATGCTTTACAAAAAGTTGAATTTCCTATAGGCTAAATTAGCATAATGTATAGGTAAATTTAATATATTTCATATCTGTAAATACTTAAAATAGAAGTTAAAGCAGTAAAGTTTATTCTGCCATATATCTTCAGCTATATATTTACCTATATCAAAAGACTAATCATAAAAATAACCATTGCTTCTATCGATGGATGTATTGTTGGTACAAATAAATCTACCTTTAGTTTTAGATGCGTATGATGAAACCTTTAACCTATGAGAAGATTTTGAGATATATTAAGTAAAAAATTATTTGAGCATAGCAATGAGTGAAATTAGTATTGTTTTAATTGAAGACCACGATCTAACTCGAATGGGTATAAAAGCTGCCCTACAAGCAAACAGCGAATTGCAAGTTATAGGAGAAGCTGCAAATGGTAGCAGAGGGCTAAAAATGTTAGAAAGCATGAAGCCAGATGTTGCACTTGTAGATATTGGGTTGCCAGATATTGATGGTATTGAGCTTACCCGTAAGTTTAGAGAATATCAAAGTAGTGTCAGAGATACTTCTACAAAAATTCTGGTTCTAACCATGAATCATACGGATGATACCGTACTTGCTGCTTTTGCAGCAGGGGCTGATTCTTATTATATGAAGGATACAAGCATTGATAAATTGACTGAGGCAATTCACTCAACTTACTCAGGCAACTCTTGGATAGATCCAGCGATCGCTAATGTAGTATTGCAGCAGATAAGGCAGGAAATATCGGCAGAACAAATATCTACTCAGGCGAAGACAGTGAAAATTGAAGCACTGTCTAATGAATACGAGCAAGTTTTAGAAACCTATCCTTTAACTCAAAGAGAATTAGAAATACTTGAATTAATCGTAGCTGGAAAAAGTAATGGAGAAATTGCTGAACAGTTGTATATTACAGTAGGTACTGTAAAGACTCACGTTCGCAATATTCTTAACAAGCTTTGTGCTGACGATCGCACGCAAGCAGCAGTTAGGGCATTACGTTCGGGATTAGTAGCATAAGCTTGTAAAGTTAATATCGTAATATCGATTAGTTAGCAATTGACAATTGTTGTGACTACTTCAAATAGTTCTTAGAAATTAGGAAGGAAAGTAGAAATAGTATTTGACTATAAAATTTGCAACTATTTCAAGTCACTCATCATAAGTTTGCTATAGTGTTGGTTTATTGTGGCTCAATATATACCATAAGCTCTGTGAAATGAACTACGAAACCGCTCATCAATTTCTTTTAAATCAAACTATAGCAAGCGAAAGCAATTCTGATGCGCTACTAAACCGAATGAGACAGGGAAAGCCACCAATTCCCGGTCAAATCACCTCAATTTTGCTAGCATTAAAAGTGGTATTTGAAGCTCTCAAAGATACTAATCTTCTTGAAAGAGAGTTAACTTATGCTCTATATTTATTAACCGTGAAAGCTCAGCAGTTATTCGCAGCAGGTTTAAAGGCAGGTGTAGATTGGCCACCACTGTTCAAAGAAGATTTATTAAGAATTGCCAACGCAACCGAAAGTATTTTTTCTGGCGAATGGCATAACGTGCATCAATAGAAGAATTTGTAGATATAGTACTTTTGAGTTGAATGTAATACAAAGATAATTGCACAAAACTGTACGGGCAGGGATGCCCGTATCACAAAATTAAATATAGTCTCTTCAGTATAAGGGAGCATTTTGCTCCCGATGTAAATATTTTTTGTCTAACGGTTTCTTAATTCTTCTTCTAACTTATCCAAATCGGATTTAAGGAAAACCGTCATCTGCCCGGTGAAAGCTTTACCGTTTTTATCTTGGGCGACTTCTACCCAGTAAGCATAACGGGAGCCTACACGTAGCTCACCTGTTAAAGCTTCTCTAACGGGAGTTTTAGCAAAACGTGCTGCATTAATTGCGCTTTGGTTAGGGTATTCGTAAATAACCCGAGCGTTTTTATAATCTTGATAAACATCTAAGCCATAGATTACACGCAAAGATTCTTTGAGTTTATCTAAACTCATACCGTTGATTGCATCATACATAGATATGCGTTCGGTGCGACTTCGATTGCGGTTATGAGAAAAAGTTAGTCTTCCAGGTGCTGATACCATCGCTTGAAAACTGAATCTTTGGGCTGCTGTATCAGTTTTCGTGACTAAAAAACGTTCTCCACTACGAGGGCTTAATGTCGGATGTGCTTGAATCCAAATTTCTACATCTTCCATAGATTGCCCCGGTAAAGCCTTAGCTGCTCCAGGGTTGGATATCACAAATGCTAAAGGTAAAATTAAAACTTGCAATAGAGATTTTTTAATCATTTTTAAGTTTTGAGAGTTACTGTATATAGAATTCCCCTTTTTTTTATTTAATTAACGTTAAAGCCAGAAATTGTGATATAAGAAAATACTAATTAGGCATTGCTCACTGTTAACTGCTAACTGCTACTTTGACTACTTTGCGCTGACGCATGTCATTAAAGACTTTTTCTAAATCTTTAAGGTGACGATTTTGGGTGATGAGCAACTCAAAAGGTATTTTCCGACTAGAAATTAGTGATAAGGCTTCTCTTACATATTTAGGGGTATTGTGAAAAACTCCTTTTAAAGTTAGTTCGCTGTAATGTAGCTGCTCTGTATTTACTGTAATTGCACAATCGCGGGGGCATCCGCCGAATAAGTTAACCGTACCACCAGGGCGAGCGCAGGAAATTGCTGTTTCCCAAGCGCTAGGAACACCTGTCGCTTCTATAACTACGTCTGCACCAAAATTTTGCGTAAATTCTTTTACTATTGCAGAGATATCGTCTACTTGGTGATAGTTAAAAGTCTTTACAGCACCAAGCTTTTGTGCGATTTTTAACCTTTGCTCGTTACCACCAAGTAGCAATACTTGAGCAGAGCAATCATAAGCTAACTTTGCTACAAACATCAAACCGATTGCTCCATCTCCGAGGATTACTACTTTATCTCCAGGCTTGACATTAGAGCGTGCTACCCCATGCAAAACGCAAGCTAAAGGTTCAGTCATAGCTGCTAATTCAAAGGGTAAATTATCGGGGATTTTTAACAAATTATGTTTGACAATCGGCGCGGGAATTTTAAGGTATTGAGCAAAAGTGCCATTATTCCAAGTCAAATTCGGACACAAAGAATATTCCTGACGCTGACAGAAAAAACAATTCATGCAAGGTGCGGAATTATTAGCAACAACGCGATCGCCTATCTTCCAGTTAGTAATACCCTTGCCTACCGATACAATTTCCCCTGCGGCTTCATGCCCAAAAAGTGTAGGTGGTTGAAGCATTTTGGCATGTCCACCACGTAACCATACTTTTAAATCGGTACCGCAGGTAGTTGCAGCACCTACCTTAATTACAACTTCACCATCAACAGGAGTTGGATCTGCAACCGTTTCCAAACGTAAATCTTCTTTACCGTAAAGCAACGCAGCTAACACTACAGAATAATCCTCAGAATATAAGTGAACAGTGAACAGTTACCAGTGAACAGTTAACAGTTAACAGTGAAAAGTTAACAGTGAACAGTTAACAGCGAACAGTGAGCAATCATAAATTCATAACTCCTAACTCTTAACTCCTAACTATTTCCCATGCCCAATTACCAATGCCCAATACCCTTATACAGATAATAAACTCCACCCGATTGGATCGGGTAGAGTCAAGAACTTTTTAAAAATGAAGAACCGTCTTTATTTATCGAAGATTAGGGTTTTATAACTTGGGAGGGAACGTTTGACTTTTTCCTAGCTTCAGCATCAATGCTAGATGTTCTTAAAAGCGGAACTTCTTGCCAACAATTTTGGCAAAACCAATAAAGCTCGGCATGACGGATATGCCGTAGCAAAGAACCACCGCAGCAAGGACAGCTATTAGTTCTAATGCTCACAAATCTAGTCCTCCTTTAAAGAAGTTAAAAAAAAGTTGATAAAAACGCACTTCTATAAGTGGATCAACATTTGATTTTTGTGGAATGAATGAAACCGTTTTTTTGAATGCGATTTTCAATGATTTTTCTGTAAATCGCTTCGTACCCATCTACCATTTTGCCGATAGTAAATGTATCTTCTACATACTTGCGACAGCTATGACGACTGAGTTCCAAAGCTTGAGGAATTAATGATGCCATGTCTTCATGACTTTGACAGATGAAACCACTTATACCCTGGTTGACAACTTCGGGAACCGAACCCATGTTAGTTGCAATCACTGGCGTGCCTGTAGCCATTGACTCAATCATTACTAAACCAAAAGGTTCTTCCCAGGTAATTGGGAATAGGGTGAGGCTGGCTTTTCCAAGTAACTCGGCTTTCTCGCTATGGGAAACTTCACCAAGATATTGGATCTGCTCGCCATCGATATAAGGAGCTACTTCTTGTTCAAAGAATTTTTTATCAATGTCATCAATCTTACCCGCCATTTTTAAACGCCAACCCGTCTGCTTGGCAATTGCAATCGCATGGTGAGGTCCTTTTTGTGGAGAAAATCTTCCTAAAAATGCTAGATAGGGTGGATTTTCAGGCTCAACGATAAATGGATAATTGTTTTCATCAATACCGTTATAAACGGTTCCAATATAGTTGAGGTCTATCTTACGTTGGGCATCGCTGATACTGATGTATGGCTGTTTATAGTGATGGGTGTATATCTTGGCAGTATCAGGATTGAAGCTATGGTGCAGAGTATGTACTGTCGGTGTTGACACCAACCCTGCTGAAGCTAAAGTTAAAACACCTAAATGGGAATGAATTAGATCAAATTCCGCTGCTCTTTGATAAACTTGGCTTAGTTCGAGCAGTTCGTAGGCATCACAATTGACAACATTTGGATCTAAACGCAAAGCGCGATCGCAAACAGGTTCCAACTTAGCCTGAGTAAGTGAGTCACCAGAAGCAAATAAAGTAACTTCATGCCCCCGACGAACTAATTCATCGGTTAAATGACTTACTACTAACTCTATTCCTCCATAAGAAGGAGGCGGAACTCTTTCCCTTAAAGGGGCTACTTGAGCAATTCTCATAAGTTATGTGTGTTTTTGCAATTGAAAAAGTCCATATTGAATTTGGACTTAGATGTTCGATTGGTTGAAAAATAAAGTACTCACCAATCTAAGACTGAATTAACCGAACAGTATTAGAAAAACTATTTTTCTGTCTAGTTAATCAAATTTAGACAGACATTACGATTTTTTCAGCTTATCGACAATTTGTTATCAAGCAACTACATTTACAAAACTACAATTTATTTGTTTCCCGTATCATCTATCTAGGGGATCATAGATAATACTTTTTTTGGTATATCAGAATACAGTTTTTCTGGAATATCTGACTTTTGTAACGGTGTTTCGGAGTTTTATGAGTTTTGGTGAGGCTATAAAAGGAGTTAACAGGAGTATTAGAAACTCAAGTTTTGAGGATTAATTTTAAGACAGATAATAGGTAATATAGCGCTAGGCTAAGGTTAAAGGTTAAAGGTTAAAGGTTAAAGAATTATAAGTTTCAGTCTTTGTTAATGTCTTGACCGGCATTAAGCAGTGCTAAGCTAATGTACAACTATTACTTCACCACATTCATTTTGCGGGGCTAGGAAGTCGCTAAGTAGGTTGGGTGAAGCGAAGCGCAACCCAACACCAGCGTTGGGTTTCGTTCCTCAACCCAACCTACAAATTTCATTACTTTACCCCCTGATAAGTTATGGGGTTGAGTACTACTGCGATTAAAAAACGTAAAATTCAGCCACATTAGGTAACTGAATCTGATATTAATTATTCCAATAACCAATGCCCAATTTTAACAGTTTATACTTTGACTTTCACTGCTTCAATCGTAGTCATGTTATCTTCCGGGTACTCTTGACTATAGTAGTAGTTAATATGACGTTCGTTCTTGGGTACGACTCCATTCACAACTTGTCCTAATACATTTTGACCCGATTTTTCTAACATCTCGCAAGCAAAGGCAGCGTTAACAGAATCAACGACTCCTGGACGTACTACCAACAGCACGCCGTCAGCCATTTGACCTAAAGTTGCTGCATCTGCGGCTAAGTTCAGTGAAGGAGCATCAATAATTACATAATCGTAATAGGATCTAAAGCTTTCGACTAATGAAGCCATGCGCTTGGAATCTAGTAGAGAAGCGGGGGAAGGAGGTACCGCGCCGCAAGTAATTACATCTAAGTTATCCATGCCTTTCTTAATTGCTGCCATCACTTCAACCTGCCCTACAATCACGTTACTTAAACCTTGTGCGTTAGGCAATTCCCATATATGATGCTGGGATGGACGATGTAAGTCCCCATCTATTAGTAATACTCTGCGTTCCATTTGCGCCATCGAAGTAGCTAAGTTAGCGGCTACAGTCGATTTACCTTCTTGAGGCACGGAACTAGTAACAACAATTACTTTTAACTCTTTGTCGGCACTCATGAACTTCAAGTTTGCCCGCAGCATTCGGAAAGCTTCGCTGATAGGGGAACGAGGAGCATCGCGCACCATTAATGTCGGATATGCAGGTTCTGAATCCTGTTTGCTCAAAATAGATTTCTTCGGTTTGCTGAAATCGGGTATTACTCCTAATAAAGTCAATCCCGTTAATTCTTTAGCCTCTTCTATAGTCTTAATCGATTTATCTTGCGATTCCAAAAGATACATTGTTGCTAAAGAAACTAACATTCCCAGCAAACTTGCGGATAAATAATTAATTAATGGAGAAGAAACGGGTTCTTGAGGAACCAAAGCTTCAGAAACTCTACTAGCGTTACCAATATTTTGATTTTCTGCAATGCTGGTTTCTTGTAACTTTTTCAATAATAGGGAATAAGTTGATTGTGCTGCTTCTAATTTACGCTCTAGCTCGCGCTGTTGCAGTTCCAGTTTTGGCAGGTTTTCTAGTCTTTGCTTATAAGATGTTTGTAATTCTGATAAAACTGCAAGTTGATTTGTTAAACCTACAGAAGTCGATTCTAAATTTACTAATTCTCCAGCAAGTTGTTGCTTTAATTCTCCTTCTTGCAATCTACCATCTAGCTGTTGTGCATCAACTCCCACCGTTTGACGGATTCTATTTTGCAACAAGCTTTTTAAAGCACTGAATTTACTTTCTAAAGCTATGATTTCTGGATGGGTATTCTTAAGAACTGTACGTCTCGCTGTTAGCTGCGACTCTAAGAGCTGCACTTCTTTAAGAATATCCTGCACGCCAGCAGCTTGATTCAAAGAAGTCATGTTAAGAGCAAGATCTGAGTTAATGTCTAACTGATTGCGAATTAGTTGACTCCGAGCGCTGACATCAGCTAGTTTAGTTTTTATGTCGCCAATTTGGGTTTGTAAGTTACCTAGTACTTCTATTGATTTGCTTGCTTCTTCTTGTAGGGCATATACTTTATTCTTTTCTTTAAAACGAGCTAGCTCGGCTTCTAGTTTATTTACAATTGCTTCTGCTTGAGGAAGTTGCTTTTCTATAAACTCTCTAGCTGATGTGGCAGCTTTTCTACGAGAAGACACATTGTGTTCTAAATAAGCCGCCATTAAAGTATTTACAACTTTGGCTGCTTGTTGGGGTTTGTTATCTTTATAGCTAACTTTCAAAACATCCGTTTTTGCAATGTCCTTGACGGTGAGTTTTTCCAGAAAATCTTCATATTCTAAGGCGGTTCCATCTTTACCCCGAAGGTCTAATTGCTTTATAGTCTTCTGTACCACCGGAACCGAACGTATTACCTCAGCTTCGGTTTGCAAAGGACTAGATTTATTATCCTGAGCTACTGACTCCAATTTACCAATTTCAGTCCCTAAACCTGTCAAAGAAGAAATCGTATCTGTCCTTTGAAATAGTAATTTACCTTCTGCTATATAGGTGGGTTTTTTTAAAGAAGAAGATAATAATGCCAGTAAAAAAACTGGGAAAAACGCCGCTAAACCTGGGACCCAGCGACGTTTTAGGACTTGCCAATACTTATCAACTGATAAGCTAGATTCTTGAGATTCCATAAATATATTTTATTTTTTACTTTACTTTTTAGGTTTGACCGACCAATAAATAATTTAAAGCGTATCTAAGTAAAATTTAATCGTTCCGTTCGGAGCGACTGTAAAAATATTGATCGTAAACAAGGTTCATATTTCTACCAGTCAATCTCCAACAGTTAGCGATGCACCCAAATAAATATTCGGATTATTTTGTGGTTATAAAAATATGATATATGATATGTGCTTTGTTGGTAAAAATCGCTTCTACACCATAGACAAGCTACCTTGAGAAACTTGCTGATTTTGATGAACTGCCTTAACTCCTTCAATCACTCTTGTCTTATCTTCATCCGTGAGATTAGAACCCGAAGGTAAGCATAATCCCCGCTCAAATAAATCTCTTGCTACCTCACCACCAATACTTTCGCATTCGGCAAATACAGGTTGCATGTGTAATGGTTTCCATACCGGACGAGATTCGATTTTGCTTTGTGCTAGTCCAAGACGCAATTGCTCTCTATCTGCTCCAAAAGCTTGCGGATTAATTGTTAAGCAGGTTAGCCATCTAGTTGAATAACCAAATTCAGCTTCTGGCATAAATTCAATTCCAGGAAGATTTCCTAAAGCTTTCTTGTAAACTTCAAAGTTGCGCCTTCTCGCTTCTACGCGCTCGTTTAAAACCTGTAACTGACCTCTACCAATACCAGCTAAAACGTTACTTAAGCGATAGTTAAAACCTATTTGGGAATGCTGATAGTGAGGAGCCGCGTCTCTAGCCTGAGTCGCAAGAAAACGGGCCTTCTTGACTAATTTCTCGTCATCTGAAACCAACATTCCCCCACCGGAAGTTGTAATAATCTTATTACCGTTGAATGAGTAAATTCCGATAGTACCAAAGGTTCCGGGAGCGCGATTTTTATAACTAGCTCCCAAGGCTTCTGCGGCATCTTCAATCAAAGGTACATCGTACTTTTGACAAACTTCTACAATCGGGTCAATATCGGCACACTGTCCGTAAAGATGCACCAGCATTACAGCTTTAGGTAATTTCCCTATTTTGGCACGCTTTTCCATTGCCTCCCGCAATAGCTCGGGATTCATGTTCCAAGAGGTGCGATCGCTATCAATGAAAACAGGCTTGGCACCTTGATAGATAATCGGATTCGCACTGGCAATAAATGTTAAAGTCGAGCAAAAAATTTCGTCTCCCCGCCCGACGTTAAGCAACCGCAAAGCCAAATGAATTGCAGCAGTACCAGAACTGACTGCTGCTGCATAACCCGCACCCGTAAGTTGACAAAATTCATCTTCAAAAGCGTCTACATGAGGCCCAACAGGGGCTATCCAGTTTGTTTCAAAAGCCTCTTTAACGAAATTTAATTCTTGTTCCCCCATATGGGGTGTGGAAAGTAGAATTTGTTTTGTCATTTTAATGGTGCTTGAGGAGAGCGATATGCAGGGAAAAATTTAGAGTCAAGCAGATTTTCTACGGGAACGTTCAACGACTTCGCTTTCATTTCCACAAGATAGCGATATTTCTGCTCATCGACTATCAGTCTTAGGGTATAAAAATTATGCCTTAGTTTGGAAAATCCAGCTTTAAAGTTATAAACCGGATCTTTTGAAGCGCCAACTCCCCCACCCAAGTGTAGATATTGATTTCCACGCTGATGCGCCCAATATCTTGCACAATCTGTTTCTAAACTGCTTGGCGATAAATCGACGAATTTGTCTTTGGTTCCACCCAAGGTACTTTGCACTATACCGCAGACTTCCGTGTATAAACCTGCACAAGCGACTTCGTTTTCATATTCGACAATACAAAGATGCAGTTTATCTCCTAAAGCTATTCGCATCTCTTGGTAGTATGCTAAATCAAAGGAATAATATCTATCTGCTGCTTCTACCCTTCCCATTGTTTCTTGATAGATAGCAGTAAATTCATCTAAATATTCATCAATCGGCACGAATTTTGCTTGCATTCCCAAACGCTTGCACTTGTTAATCGTGCTTTTGTGTCCTTTTCTGGTATGAGACCATAGTTGAGATTCGGGAATTCTTAAATCTACGGAAACAGTTTCACCATTTTCGGTAAATAATCCTGGCTCAAAAATTTCGCTAAAGTTTTCATTGAGTATCGGATGCATCCTAAAAAACGCCGAACAAACTTTCTTGCTTACCAATATCTGTTTGAATTCAGACATGGCATATCGAGCAAAACTGGGTGTATTTGCGGCTGCTTCGCTGAGTAAAATTCCTGGATATCCGTAAGGAGATTTGACATCATATATATCTTCTGATAGCCCTTGTGCAACTACGCTATCGCATTTTGATATTAAATAAGGAGCAAAAAATATTTTATCTCCATCACTAATTAAGATAGCTTCCGGTATTTGTTTAGTCCGACGAGCTTCTATAGAAATATAATTAGGTAACTGATAAACGTCGTGTTTTATTTTATCTAAAGTTTCCAACCATAAGGGATTGGATAAATCGATGATTTGCGTGTTCATTGTTATATATCAAGATGATTTTTTCTTATAACTTGCCTTCTTCAGAAGACCATATGTTCGGAAATATATCTGGATCGCTGTAATCTGGATTACCATTTGGTAATTTTCGAGATAAAGTATCGAGATAGTGATGAATTCGCTTACCTTCAGCGTTCCAATAAGGCTGGTACCGGTTTTCTAAGTCCTGCATGTGTACGGCCATTGCCAATCGGTAAGAATCGCTACGATTCGGGTAGCTACCGTGAATGCTCCAAGTATTGTGAAAACTCATCTGACCTTTTTCCATTACCATCGGCACTTCGATGATTTCTCGCCCTGCTTGAGTAAATTTTTTGGCTGTCTCTTGCAGATTAGGCTGGTTGAAACAACGTAGGTGGTCGTTGCCAGACCATTTATTGCTACCATCTATAACTACTAGTGGTGCCCTGTCTACATCTGAATCGTGAAAAGGTATCCAGGCTGCGAGCAGTTTCTCTGAGGTACAATTTGAGCAGTAAGCACGGTCGGTATGCCAACCAACTACACCTTTTTTATCGTCTTTGCTTGGTGCTTTATAAACTAGCTGATCTTCAAAAATCCGAATACTTTTGCTTCTGGTTAATCTAGCTGCAATTGCTCCAATAATCGGCTGAAGTGCGAATTTTCTCAGTAGCTTATGTTGTAATGTGGTGAATTCATTATTACGAATTTCATCGCCTTCCCCAGGCTTCCAGTTGCTATAACCAGTTTCTGTAGGAAGAGTTGTATCTCTCTCACCTTCGTAGAATCTGAAACAAGCTTTAATAGCTTCATCTATTAATTCTTCAGGAATTACTTTTTTCGAGATATACCATCCATGTTCTTCATAGAAAACTACATCTTCTTCTGTGGGCAGCAGGGATATTTCTACTTCAGAGAGTTTCGGACTTACATTACTTAGCATCTGATAAATATTGATATAATTTTAGTCTATTTAAATTACTTGAATTATTTGAATTGCCTAGATTACTAGTAGTCCACCAAGTCAACTTTAGAGGGTAATTTGTTTTTGCTGTTTACTACTCCTTTTTCTCACCCGTCAATGTAGGCTTGTTCGATTACTAGCTATCATCATCGAGTTACATCAAAACTTAAATAATCTGCCTAATCAAGTAAAAAGCCTCAGCAGCAAAGCGATTAACTGTAGAACCACGCAAAGTTGCTAAAGCCCGTAAGGTTTCCTCAGAACGCTCGTCGGGGAAAGTCTTTATTTGAGATGCGTACATTTGCATCGCCTGTAGCTTGGTTTCTAAATGCTCGGAAATATCAATAAAAACGTTAGGAACAAAATTAGCTGTTACATGGGGAGCATACCAGTTAGTCTCAGAAAGCGTTTCATAAGCATATATTGCTTTCGGAGCTTTAGGATTATTTGGTCTGGCTGCAACTAAGCTTGATAAGAATATTCTTTGATGGTCTAAATGGATATCTCCAATAAAAGGAATGAAAAGTAAATCTGGCTGTATTTTTCCGACTAAATTGAACAGCTTTATATTTACTTCTCGGTGAGGAACCATGTCTAATTCTGCTGCTGGGAATGAAAAAAATATTGTGTCTTTCACTCCTAGTAGCCTATGTGCATCCTGCGCCTCCGCACATTCAGCAGCATTACCTTCGGTCACAATCGCAACATATACTTCGGCTCCTTCTGCGGCATATTTTGCCATCGTGCCACCGACACCTAATACTTCATCATCGTGATGAGGTGCAACTACTAAAACTTTCATTTCTTAAAGCACCTTTGTTTAATCATTGTTATGTATAAATTAATTAAGTTAATAGACTGGTTGCGGTATCGCATTTAAAACGAAGTTTCTATCAATTTTTTGTTAATCGTCTGAATCAACTAATTTGACCAAAACATGCTTGCATTTGATATTTATAATTACAATCAGAAATCATTTAAAATATCGCACCTACACCAAAATGACCCTGTTGGGGTCTTCTGCTACATACTTAGTTCAATGACTTTTCATTGACTCTTGAACTGGCAAAGTCAAATCCACCTTCAGACTATGCTCTACATATTTCCATGCTTGATTAAAGGCTCGATGATTCTTATGTTCCCCCCAGATTACAACTGAAGCAGTTTTAATTAAAATTCTCATGTCCAACCACAACGACCAGTTATGCAAATACCAGATATCCATACAGATTCTTTCTGTCCAGGAATAGTTGACATTGCCATTTACTTGTGACCATCCGGTAAGTCCGGGAGTTACCTTCAATCTCTCTTTTTGCCAACTATAATAATCTCTAACTTGCTCTGGAAGCGTTGGACGCGGACCCACAAAGCTCATATCTCCCTTGACAATATTCCAAAGCTGTAGAATCTCGTCTAATTTGAATCTCCGAATAAATTTTCCAAAGCTGGTTAATCTATCTTCATCTTCAAGCAAGTTACCATCAGCGTCGCATTCATTTGTCATGCTGCGAAACTTGTAAATTTTAAATATTTTTGCATTTCTACCGCAACGAGTTTGAGTGAAAAGTATGGGATCTCCCATGCCGAGATGAACTGCAATAGCTACAATAATTAAAATCGGAGTCAGACATAACAACATTATTGCCGCTATGGTTCTATCCAATATAGATTTAATCGCGTAGCTTACTCTCCTATCTTCACCCCGTAACTCTTTGCGATCGCCTTTGAATTCTTGAACAATCATTGTTGTATTTCTCACTTCCCACAATTCAAAAATTTACACAGCAATTGACTATCAATTCTTTGTTTTCAAGAACTCTATCAACATCAAACCATAGGACTCTATGGCAACATCGACTTTGCAATGTTAAAAAACAGGCATTATAAAAAAGCTAGAGCATCAATAAATAAGCTTCCCGATGGGGAAGTTAATTTCAAATCCTAACTTTGTGCTATCTATTTTTATTAATCATCAATAACTACAGGATTAGATTTTCAAAACTCAAATCCCCAACAGAAATATACTTTTCTGTCGTCCATATAATCTCAGAATCAAAGCAACTAATTTGCAAAAAATCTAACTATTGAAACAGACCCCAAAATTTTTACTAGATTTTTACGTCATAATTAACATAACTAAAAATCGTGAATTTTTGTTGCCAATTTGGCAGTAATTTACTCTCGCTGTATTTATTATTAAGGGCTTTATGCTAAATTTTGTACTATTTCAATGCTATTTAGTTGAGGATAGAGCCTCAGCATATAAATTTTCATGAAGTTTGATAATGTGGCTCAGGTCAAAATTAGCCATACGTTTTCGTCCTTGTTTGCCCATTGCAGATGCTTCTTGAGGACGATCCAGTAAATATCGAATTGCATCCGTAAGTTTTTCGACATTTCCAAGAGGAAATAGGATACCACATTCTGGCGAGATTAAGTCTTTAGTTCCACGAATATTGCTACCAATTACCGGAGTTTCTAAACAGAAAGATTCCATAATACAGCGAGGTAAACCTTCTTGTTCGGAAGCAAGAATAGTCACAAATGCAGCCTTCATCAAAGTGGGAATGTCGTTACGCTGTCCGAGAAACCTGATTTTATCTTGTATTCCTAATTCAACGGCTAAGTCTTGCATTTCCTCAAATAAATCCCCCTCTCCAGCAAAAACCAAACAGATATCAGAGCGATTTATCTTAGCGAATGCTTTCAAAATATCTTGAGGATGCTTGCGGGGGATAAATTCAGCTACCGATAATAAAATTTTAGTATCGGCAGATAATTTCAATTCCTGGCGTAATTTTTCTACTTCGTTTTCTGAGGTAGTATGAGAACTGTAATAATCTAAATCTACTCCAATTCCGGGCATATAGCGGACTTTTTCAGGAGCAGTCAAACCATGACGCTTGGCTGAGGCTTCATCTTCGCTATTGATAGTAATTAAATAGTCAATCCAATCTCCTCCAAATTTCTCTAAAGCTAAAAACACGGTATTTTTCCAAGCTGTTTTATCTTTATGAAAGTGGAAACCGTGGGAAGTACAAATTACTTTGGTTTTCCCTAACTTGCGATAATTTCTCAAAGCGTAGCGGGTAACTAAAGCAGCAACTGGGGTATGAACGTGAACTATATCGTATCTGCCTTGCTCCATCGCTTCTTGAATTTGACGCGGCGCTACGATTAAATTCGCCGGTTGCAAAGGGTTTCGTGACAGTTCCACTTCATACAAATTATCAAATTCTTCCAAGCATTCATCAAAAGCAGAGATTCCACAAGCCATTGCATCAACCCGCCAGCCTTGGGCACGAAAATGACGGGCAAACGGAAGCAAAAAGGCTGCAATCGTATCTGGGATAGTGGTAATAATTAAAAGACTTTTCATCGTTATTGCTGCTGATTAAACTAATGCTGCCTGTGGATGCGATCGCTTTGAAAGCACGTTGCTATATTGTTCTTCGTATTTAGCTACTATTACCTCAAGAGAAAATAATTCCATATTTCTTTTACGTGTTGCTTCTCCTAAAGCATTTCTGGCTTCTTGTCCAAATTCGACTAATTCTTGCCATGCATTAGATAATGCTTCTGAATCTCTTGGAGGTACTACTCTACCTGTATTACCAACAATCCAACCTGAATCACCTACATCAGTAACTACACAAGGCACTCCACAAGACATTGCTTCTCCTAAAACTAAAGGAAAAGCTTCTCCATAAGCAGAAGCTACAGTCATAATATCCAAAGCAGCAGTTAACCGAGCCATGTCGCTGCGTTCCCCGAGCAGATGGACTTGATTTGATAATCCTAGTTTTTGGATTAATTCAACTAAAGTCTGATTTTCCTTATCTACTTCTGAACCTACAAGCAGGAAATGCACTTTATCTTTTTTTGCTGTCTTTTGCAATAACAACTGGGCAGCATGAAGGAAATTTGCATGATCTTTCATTGGGTGAAACCGAGCAAACTGCCCAATTAATAAATCATCTTCTGCTAAGCCAAGTTCGGCACGTACATCATTTTTAGCTTCTGTTGAAGGTACAAACAACGAACTATCGCTGGCATTTGGAATCACGCAGCCACTAGTAGCGCTGAAACCAATTTTTTCGTGTTGGGACTTACCTATTTGAGAAACATAAATGATGCTGCTTGGAGATTTAGAAAGCTGTGCCCCTGACTTAATTACTAATTGGGACATGGGCTTTTCATACTTTAAGCCGTACATAGAATGTTGAATATTCCATACAGTCGGAATGTTTCCCTGGCAAAATTTCTTGGCAAACTCTGCTGCTAGATTACCGTGATACATCCAACCTTGTAATAGATCGGGTTGAATCTGACGCACGGTGCGAACTAAATGCGAAATAACTCCCGGTGTTGGCAACATCCCCGGTTTCAAATCCATTGTATGGATAGGTATATCTAAAGTATTAATGCTTTTACCGAAGCTGCCTTCATCCATTAAAGAAATAACTACCGGATGGAAACGCTGTCTGTCTATTTTAGATAGCAAATTATACAGCATTCTTTCTGCACCACCTGTATCAAGCCCGGTAGTAATAAAAGCTAATACGGAACTGTTAGTCATATCAATCCACCATTTATTTACAAGATTTTTTAAAGATAGAGCTTTGAGAAAAAATGTTAGCTACAGGTAATGATGAGCGTATTTTACGGGTATATTCATTGTGATTTTAGAAACTTTATATTATCGGTAATCTAAATAATTGTATTTCACATTTATCCCGGATTAATTCTTTCTAACCTGCTATATTTTGACATTACAGCCAAGAGAACAAATACGGTTAATGTTTCGCGATCTTCTAAGACTGTATTACTAAATAGCGCCCAAAGTAAAATAAAAACGCCAAAAAATAAGCTAAGTTGTCTTGCTTCCCCATAAGAATTCCTAGTTACAGCAAAAACGAAAGCAGGAAGAATCAAACAACCTAAAAAACCATTTTCAACCATATATGTTAAATACATATTGTGTGGAAGAATATCTCCCCATTCGCGAATATAGCCGATTCCATAACCGAGAAATGGCTTTTTGGTAAAAGTTTTCCAAGCAAGCATTGCGACATCAGAACGCGAGCTACCATCATCAGCTTCTCGTTTATCAGGATCGGCAAAATTAGTAATCGCGATTATTCTTTGCTCGATACCATAATTTAAAACTCCTAATTCACTAGCTTGATTTACTAAATAGTTTCCAACATTACCAATTATCATAAGTAAGATTAGTAAACTACCAAAAATAGAATAAACTTGCGAAGTTGGTATTACACGTTTAAACAGAAAAAGAAATAGCAATATGATTAAACAAAGAGTAGCACCTCTGGAAAAAGTAATAAAAGTACCGCTAAAAATAATGATAAAATAAAATATTCGCAATTTTTTAGGCAATAATCCGATACTGAATATCATTGCCATAATCAAAGAAGCTCCGGATTTATTTGGGTCTATATAAAAGCCTGCCGGTCTTCCTGTAATATTAAATTCATTGAATGCTTCTGGGTTAAATAATTCTGTAAAATTATTAAAAATAGTTATGCCCGCAGCAATAAATAATGTGTATCTCAGAGTTGTGCGTACAATAGGCTCTCCTGAGAGAATTAACGTCATTAGCAATATAAATATAACTGCTAATATTCTTGTTTCTAATTCTTGAGTAACGTACTCTGTAGGCACGCTTTGCAAAAAAGAAGCAGCTGATATTCCAGAATATAAACCGCACCATAAAATTACACCTATCGGTACATATTTAAAATTCTTCTTTCTGAAAGAAATCAGTAGCGGTGAAGCCGCGACGCAAAGCCCTCCCACTATATATTTTACCGCTGGAGTTACACCCAAATCATAGTAATAAATATCGGCTGCTGTATAAAGAATCAAAACAGCAACTACTGCTAAAAAACATTGATAATAAGTTAATAAACTATGCCGAGTTTTCTTCCGAGCTACTGTCATATTAACAATTTACTAATTCCAAGTATTTAGAAACAGCTTTGTCAAAGGAAAAGTCTTGGGTGCGCTGTGCCAAAATTTGCGAATTCTCAGGATTGTCTAGGGCATCTAACATTGCTTCAGACAAAGCCACAGCATCACCAACTGCAACTAATTTTCCATATTTACCTGCTTGTAAAATTTCTTCTGGTCCGCTCGGGCAGTTTGTAGAAATAACGGGACAACCACAAGCCATTGCTTCTATTAAAACAGTTGGCAAACCTTCCCAACGAGAAGAAAGCACAAACGCGCTAGCTTTTTTCATGTAAGCATAGGGGTTGTCTGTAAATCCGGGTAAAGAAACATCTTCCGTAATTCCTAATGTTTCAACTAATTGTTCTAATTCTGCACGAGCGACTCCTTCACCCAAGATGATTAAACGAGCCTCTCTTTTTTGTCTTAATAATGCAAAAGCTTTAATTAAAGTGGAAAAATCTTTTTGTTCTGTTAATCTTCCCACACCCAGAAATACAGGGGGGCAGTTAGGAGCAAACCAAGAATGATTTAAACTGCTGTTTGCTTTCAAAACTAATTTATCATCAACTACGGGATTATAAATTGTATTTACTTTATTTTGAACTAATCCTAATTGAGACTTAATATCTTCGGTTACGCCTTCAGATACGCCAACTACTACATCTGCACGAGGGTATAGCCATTTCATAAACAAAGGAACAAATCTACCGCGCCATTCTGTTGATTCGGCATATGTGACGGTATTATGTTCCACTAAAATTAATTTAGTTTTTGTTCTAGATAATTCTTTAGCTATTACAGCAGCTACGTTGGCGTGGGAAATATGTGAAACTAAAGCTAATGGTTTGTTTTCTTGCAAATAACGGGATAAAGCAGGAATAGCTTTTAGTACTCTTGAAGATGCAAAATTAACTATACGTACATTATCTGGAACGTGATTTAGTAATGGTCCTTCGGCATCGGCTAAAACTAAATCTAAATCAATATCTGGTTCTCCGATTCCTTTGAGTAAATTAACTACTATTTTTTCGGCACCACCGCCAGCTAAATTAGGTAAGAAAAAGGCTATACGTTTTTTATTCATTTTTACAATTATTTTTGAATTTATACAGTACTACCTAGCAATTTAGAATCTTTTTTATCTATTACAACTTCTGTAAATAGTTTGTCCCAACTATCCATAACTTTGTCTAAACTAAACCTATCAGTAACTTCTGTGGCTCGACTTGCCAAACGCATACGTTCTTGCTTGTTAGACATCAGGTTATCCATAGCTTCAGCTAAAATATTCATTTCCTGGGTTGGTACTAAAATACCATCTACCCCATGACGAATAATCTCTCTAGGACCGCTAGGGCAATCAGTAGAAATTACAGGACAACCACAAGCCATTGCTTCACCATGAGACATAGGAAAACCTTCAAAACGAGAAGCCATGACAAAAAGTTCTGCTTTTTTTAAAATAGGGAATGGGTTCTTGACTACGCCAGGTAAAATTACTTTATCGGTTAAATTTAAATCTTCTACAAGTTTTTCTAATTCGTACCTTAGTTCTCCTTTTCCTAATATTATTAGCTGCCAATCTGGATGTTTCTTAGCAACTTTGGCAAAAGCTGGAATTAAAATATCAAAGCCTTTTTGATAAGTTAGTCTGCCCATGCTAACTACCCATTTTTTTGCTGAGTTTACTTTTAGGGGTAATTCAGTGGTAATGGAGCTAGCTTCTATTTTCAAAAATGGATTATATATTATTGCTCTTTTAGCCGGTGATAGCCAATCAAAACCATTATCAACTCCTTGACTAACGCTAACAATTTTTGCTGCTAAAGGATAGCTAAAATTGCGTAATGTTTCCCATATTCTTCCATAAGACATTAAATTAGGATCGCAATGTTCCGTACCAAGTACTGGTATACCTGTCTTCACCAAGGAAAGTATAGTTAACGCATTTGTTTCTGTAGCGAATGAAATAACTACATCTGGTTTAGTAGAACAAACTGCTTTTCTTATTTTGAATAAATGGCTTAAATTATTGAGTAAAGCGCTGAAAACATTGGAAGAGTATCCTAAAATTCCTAAAGCCATTCTGTCAGCACCAGCCGGTATCGTATAAAAGTCATCATCCTTGGTGGATAAAGTAATAATTGTAACTTGATAACCCTTATTTAGAAAACCTTGTGCTAATAAAATTAAAACCCTTTCTGCTCCACCAGATGAGAGAGACGATATTACAAATGTGATTTTCATATTGATTATGGATAACTATAAACTTAAAATTAATAAAAATAATAATTAATTATTTGCTTGGCTTTGTTTTAAAAATTTTAATGCAAAGAATAATAAAAAGCTGAAAGAAATTAGATAAACACAGCTAGTAGATAAAGCAATTCCTTTGACTCCCAAAAAATGCATGAATATAAAGTTACCGGCAACATTAGCAATTAAATTTAATCCAGAACCCCACATTAATATATAACTTTTTCTTAGAGATACAATTACATCGACTATAAACACAGCCGAAACATAAAATGGTATTTGTAATGCGTAAAAGTTTTGGATGTTAGCTACTATCCGGGTATCGCTAGCTGTAAATGAACCCCTTTGAAACAAAAGACTAACTATCAATTCTGAAAAAATAATGACTATAGCCGTTAAAGGTATGGTGGTTGAAAATATTAGCTTCAGGTAACCTTTAAGGGTATGATTGACACCAGACCAATCTTCAGTAGCAATCATTTTGGAAAAATAAGGCACTACAGCAGCATTCAATCCCGTAGTTACTAATAGTATAGGTAGTGAAACTACTCGGTTGCCATAAGTAAGTGCGGCAACACTACCAGGAGCTAACATTGCAGCCATTGACTGGTCTATAATTATGGCGCTGCACATTAAAAATGATGCTGCTACTGTAGGTGCATATTGAGTTGCAACTTGAATAAATTCTGAATTAAAACCATACCATTTTGGTAGTATTGATATTTTTTGACGGTTCAAAGCTACTGCCAGTATTGCCATTTCTGCAATTCCTCCTACAATCAATCCGGCTACCAGGGAAAAACTGCCCCAATTTTCAGAAGCTAAAAGTAACAAGATGGTAATTACGGGAGTCAAAATTGGACTAACAGCAACTAAAGCAAAACGCTCTCCTGCATTTAATACGCCTCCCCAAATCATTTGAATTCCGCTCAATACGATTAAGGGTGAAATTGCATAAGTTAACTGAAAAGTTAAATCTAATTTTTCTCGGTCGAATCCCGCAGCAATCAATGGTAAGTATACTGGTGCAAGTAATAAAGTTAATGCCGTTGTAATCATCAGCATGACGATACTTGCTAGAGTTACCCCCGAAAACAGTTTTTCGGCCGCTTTTCTCCCTGCTTTTTCCCGCACCTGCATGTAGGTAGGAATTAAAGCAGCTTTTAACGAGCCAGCAACAACGTTAATAATAAAAGAGGGAACGAGTAGGGCAATTAAAAATGCATCTAGTGCGTCTCCAGTACCAAACTTCCAAGCAACCACTAGCTCTTTAAACATAGCGGCTACTTTGACAAACAGCGTTCCCATCCCGACAATCATCGCCGCTCCGAAAATTTTGCGATTGGTGGAACCGCTTGTCAATTTTTTCCAAAAAATAAGTATGTTTTCCAATCGCAAAATTTTCATTGTTTTAGCTTAGAGTCTTTTTATCGCGATACAAATTGACTGCTGCCTGAATAACTTTCTCCTCCTGCATTGTCATCGACAACGAGACTATTTTGTAAGAAGTTATATCCGGTGGATTCTTCCCAAATATCTACATTTGCTAATCGAATAGAGTATTCTGGGCGATTGTATAATCTGGGCTGTGGATCTGGCAAATTAAGGAATATATCATATTCTCCTAACGGCATGTTACTAGGTAAACCGCCTTCAATATTTACCGTTGTAGTCTCGCCGGTTGTCCATCTCCTAACATCTTCATTTACTCGTAAATAGTATTCCTGGTTTGTTTGTTTATTCCGTAAAACTATTTCTAATAAACGAGGATTGTAAGCATTTGCCCATCCAACATTCTCGATATTCAGCTTGGCAAAAAATCTACCACCCGGTTTTAAACTATTAGTAATCTCCGAATTTACAAGATTAAACCGATAGCCCAAACGCCTTGAAATTTCCCCATAGCAACCTTGGTTTTTCCAAAGGTCAGTTACATCCCTTTTAAATCGAGCATTTATAGCACTCCAACGCATCCTTTGTAAATCCTGTAAAGCATTGTCGCAGCCAATATATGGTTGTGCGAATTTATCGGAGCTACAGGTTTCTCCACCCTGAACCAGATACAAATTATCTTGACTTAAATAATCTTTTTGCGGCTCAATATCTTGGTCGAAAAGGTAAGTTCCGGCATCATCTCTGCTTGCTAAGAAACAATCGTTGATCGCGCCGGTTCTAGCTCTGTTACCACCGCTATAAGCTTCAGAAGCCGTTAAAGGATTATTGTTATCATAAATTCTTTTTTTATAATAAGAATAACGTAAAGCTATCATCCTTTCCGAAGGAACTACAGACAAGAACTTAAATAAAATGTCTCTCATGTCCTGAGTATTCAACAAGTCATTTGTCGAACGATTCCATTCTCCCCAAGAACCAATAAATCCTGCATGAACGTAAGCGATCGCATCGTAATTGTCCTGCAAAACTGGTCTAAGTTGCTCCATATGAGCAAGAATCTGGTCTTTCGGAGCGTCTTCGCCACCTTTAAACCAATTGTATGCAAATCTAATTATTAATTTAACTCCTGATTGTCGGGCTTGTTGCAAGTCTTGAGCTACTACGTTAATAAAAGATTGAGGCAACGGACTATCTCTATAATTAGATAGCGAATAAATCCGCCGAATCAAACTCATATTTTCGTTTTTGGCTTCTTGTACTCTTCGGGGATTCAGAGGATAATTTTCATCTGTAGGACCATAGTTAAGATAAAATCCGCGTTCTGGATTGGAAAAATTCTCAAAACTTTGGCTATAGGAAGTAGTTACTATAGAAGCATTTGCAGGGACTATACGGCATCCGTAAGTAGCAGCAGTAATTGCCATTAAAGATAAACTACTGACGTACTTCTTAAAACTTGCTTTCATGCTCATTGTGTCTTTACACACATCCTGTGAATGTAGATTTTAATAAACACATAATTACCACACTATGAGTATATTTTTCTTCCTTCAAAAGATTTATCGCTTTTTTAGTTCTAATCTGCTACGAACGGGTAATGAAAGCTTGTTTGAAACACAAATATTTATCCCTAAAAAATCTCCTTACAAACAATTATGTGTATGTATTTTTAGATGAGAAATAGCTGAGACTTTACTGAGAATTCGCTGAGAATTAACATATTCTTGATTTAATATTTTCAGCCGACAACTAATTTAACCAGTTGAGTTTATTTTTGATTTTCAATCAATTTATACTCCCTCCGGTTCAGCTTTTTTCAGTATATTGCTATCTGCATTTGTCTTAGTATTACTGCTGTTTGCTCCCTGCACTTTGCTACTTTCGTCTAAATTCTTAGGCTTATAACCGGGAACTAATTGCTCTAATAAAAACTTGATAGAGTTTGTATCATTTTTCCCAGCTGCTTGACAAAGTGCATCTACGGAAACATTCAGACTGTTAGGTATAATTCGGCTCGAATTTTTGACCATAAACAGCTTTTCATGTTCTGTGGGGTCGTATTCTTCTCCTTCTATAAACAACTCTTCAAACAATTTCTCTCCAGGTCGCAAGCCTGTAAAAACTATATCTATGTCTTTATCGACTCTATAACCGGAAAGTCTAATTAACTCTGATGCTAAGTCAACAATTTTTACAGGTTCGCCCATATTAAGCATCAGTACTTCTCCACCTCTACCCAAAACTGCTGCTTGTAATACCAACTGCACTGCTTCGGGAATAGTCATGAAGTAACGACAGATGTCTGGATGAGTCACCGTTATCGGACCGCCTGCGGCAATTTGCCTTTTAAATGTCGGCACAACGCTACCGCGACTGCCTAGCACATTACCAAAACGCACGGCTACATAAGATTTATTGTGCTGCTTCGCGGCTTGCAGAACCAGCATTTCTGCAACTCTCTTACTGGCTCCCATGATATTGGTAGGGTTTACCGCTTTATCGGTGGAAATCATCACGAAATGGTTAACGTTGCATCGTAATGCTTCTTCAACTAAATTTTTAGTCCCAATCACGTTGTTAGTAATTGCTTCTGGTGAATTCATTTCCATCAATGGCACGTGTTTGTGTGCTGCTGCATGGAAAACAACGTCCGGTTGAAATTTATCAAAAGCGTGTCTGAGTCTATCTTTGAATCGAATATCGGCTATAAATCCTAAAATTCTTGGTGCCTGCCCTAAAGCTTTACTATCTTCTTGCAAAACTTTTACAAGCTGATTTAATTCTTGCTGAATGGTAAAAACGGAATTTTCCCCATGTCCCACTAACATTATTTCCTTGGGACGACAAGAGCAAATCTGACGGCAAAGTTCGCTACCAATGGAGCCACCCGCACCAGTGATTAAGACTCTTTTTCCATTGAGAAATTCAGCTACTTTTTCAATTTCAGTTTGTACGGGTTCGCGTCTGAGTAAGTCCTCGATTCTGACATCGCGAATGCTGTTTAAACTAACTTTACCGTTGAGTATTTCGTTGATTCCGGGCAAAGTACAGGCTTGTATTCCAGCGGACTTACAAATATCAACAATTTCTCGAATTACTTCTCCCGCGACTGAAGGCATGGCAATAATTACTTTGTCTACCCTTAAAGGTTCTAGAACTTCAGGGATTGAATGGCGATCGCCAACTACATGAATTCCCCGAATCCGGGCGTTTAACTTGCTCGCATCGTCGTCAATGAAGGCAACGGGACGCAAACCTAAGTCACGACTGATTTGCATTTCCTGTACAAGACTTACCCCGGCACTACCAGCACCAACTATTAATACTCGTTCGTCTTGATGGTGAAATTTACCACTAAAAGCTACACGGGAATGTCTGGTTCTTTCAACAACTCTAACGCTAAAACGTAATGTTCCAATGAAAATACAAGAAAGCAAACCATCTAGAAACGGTAGCGACCTTGGTAATGTATCAACAGCCCAAGGTATGGTAAAGTTAATAACATCGAATAGCAAAGTTTGAATTACCATTGCAGCCACTATTAACATGGCTACATAGGTCAATTCTTCTACACCTGCATAACGCCAATAACGACGATAAAAACCAAAGCTGTAAAAAACACCTATTTTAACTGTTAGGAAAACTAACGTTACCGTAATTAAGTCTGATACGTATGGCTCAAGAGCTAAATCGCCATCTAAACGCAGTATCAATGCTAGAAGCGGCGTAAAAGCGAATACAATAACGTCAAAAATCAGTAAGTGCCGGTTTCTCAATTTCAACAAGTTGTTAAACATAACTTTTGTCGATCTATCAAGCAGCCAATGAGAAACCATGAATAAACTATTCATCGCGATAAATACCCTCTGGGAATTTTTCTAAAAACATAACCCTTGGGCAAACTATCACAGCTGATTAATAATATAATCCAATCAATATAAACTATTTACCAACGTTGCATCGCATGATTACCTACTCTATTAATATAGCTACTTGAAACTCCACCTTATCCCTCGTCTCATCATTAAATAATGAATGTCCCCTTGAGAGAGATTGCGACCGATTTTGTATATCTAATAAAAACAGCTATAGCTATCCATAGAGAAGTACTACAAACGATATGGCAATAGTCACTCAAATTTATTAATTGATTTTATCAATCAACTGATAACTTACCCAATAAGCACACTAGCTGTAAATCAAAATGTACTCAGCAAACTGTCTATTTAAGCTCGAAAATTTAATCTGGCAAATAATTTATTCTCCTTAAAAAAACAAAACAATACAGCAGTTTTCGGTTGAATGCAATACAAAAAAGTTAGTGAAGTTAGGAGGGTTAGGGATGCTCTGTTAACCGCAAAAAGCGTGTAGCTCACTTTCACGAAATGAACTTCAGGCAAGTTGTTATCTAGTTTTCACAAAAATGTATTTGACTCAAGTGAAAAACGCTATAATCACTAAAAAGAAAGCACTTTCACTTTTTAGTACGAAAGCACCCTTCAAAAACGAATCATCAATAAAATTGCTGAAGTAATTATTTTGTTACTTGCCTCTCCCTACATTAAAGTTGCTTTTTAAGAGCAATGATTCACTGTTATCGAACTGACTTTTTCTGCACTACCAATTGATAGACAATAGCTATAAAAGCTCTGGCGTTTAAAGCTTCGTCAGCCCCTAACTTCGATATTGAGATTAAGCACCAAAAAAATGTTCTATAAAACCAAGTAATTTTACAATCGCATTTGAAATTGCAATCGTCGATAGCATATCTAAAACAAGTCAATTCAAAAAAATATAACAAAGAACTAAGCTAGAAAAATAATCTAAAAATTAATTCCTGCTGTAACTAATTTGTCTATTTTTATGTCTCAATATAATATTTAACAGCTTTTCGTGACCTAGTCATGCCAATTTGGCATTAATTTAATGTTTTCGTAAATCAATAGACAATTTTTTATCAAGATGAAGATGTTGAGAATTTAAGTTATTCAGCGCAAAGGGAGATGAAATTTTGCGTCGCTCTCAATAAGCAGGAATAAACCCGGTTTTTTAAGTTATGCGACGAGCAATTAACCGGGCTTGCCCTACTGCTGCGAATATTGCTCAAATTGAAGTCAGCTTAAACTTTAGCTTGCAAAGACTTGAGCCATTCGGTATTCACGCCAGACTCGCGGGTTAATGCAATTCTGCCGGTACGGGCAATTTCTCGCAATCCAAATTTTTGTAGTACCTGCACGATCGCAACTATTTTTCCTGGATCTCCGACAACTTCCACAGTTAAGGAATCTTCTGCAACGTCTACAACTCTGGCTCGGAAAATTTGAGCTAGCTCAACAATTTCCGAACGATTGCTACTATTAGCGTTAACCTTAATCAACATTAATTCTCGTTCGACACAAGGAACTTCAGTGATATCCTGAACCTTAAGAACGTTGATTAACTTATACAATTGCTTTGTAAGTTGTTCTATAATGCGGTCATCACCTGGTACAACCATAGTAATTCGGGAGATTCCCGGTTGTTCGGCCGGTCCTACCGCCAGACTTTCGATATTAAAACCACGACGTGCAAATAAACTAGAAATTCGCGAGAGAACTCCCGCTTCATCTTCTACAAGTACTGAAAGAGTATGTTTCATCAGTGAGCAGTGAGCAGTGAGCAGTGAGCAGTAATCAGTTGTTCTGTAAGATTATAGGTTCGCGGGAACGCTGTCAAAGTCTAATTATCAATTTCTAGTTTTTATCATCCTCTTTTATAGCTAGAAACTAGCTGCTCTAATAATTGTTGTTCATTTTCAGCAGGTGCCAAACATTTTAAACCTTGGCAAACTAAGCCGATGCTATTTTGTGGTAATTTAGATTGTTCTACGAACATAGCTACGGGGAAAAACTTGCACACAAGCGTATTAATTCGCTGTTTTTGGGTGCGGATTAAAGTACAGTTTCTATACCAATCCAAAGCAACGAATAAACTGGGGCAAGCTTGAGTAGCATCATTCATCACGCCGCGAAATGCTGTTAATGCTTGTTCTGCTAAATTTAAATATTGAAGGTTATCTGTAATTAAAGTTAATCTAACTAAATTAGATAAAGCGATGCCGTTTGCTGAAGGTGTAGCACTATCTATATAATTACGTTCTCGTACAATTAATTCTTGGCTGGCATCGCTGGCGGTATTGAAATAACCATGCAGTTCCACGCTCCATAAATAATCGTTGAATTCTTCTTGTAGTGAAACTGCTTTTTCTAACCAAAAAGCGGGTTTATCCGTGTCCGCTGTTAAGCAAGCCTGATGCAAATCTAGCAAAGCTTTGATAAATAAAGCATAGTCTTCCGATTGAGCTAATACCTTTGCTTTACCTTCGTAATTGAGCCGGTGAAATCTGCCATCAACAAATTGATTTTCTAAAACAAATTTGGCTGCTTGGGTTGCCATTTCCAGATATTCTAGCTCAGAGAATACTGCATAAGCTCTTGCCAAACCGGAAATCATAATTGCATTCCAAGCAACAATCATTTTAGTATCTGTTACTGGCCGAATGCGACCTTGCCAGTTATTAGATTTTGCTTCGGTGTTGTTACGAGCCAAAGCAAAGGTTTCAATCGGGCTGCTGTTATCGCCGTAACGAACTGCAAATAATTTTTCTAAAGTGGCTTCAAGAGTATTGCTCAGTGGATCTGAGTTACGCTTTTGTAAAACATTTTGATTTTCAAAGTTACCATTAGGTGTAACTGTAAAATTTTCTTGTAATTCGCTTAATTCATCTGAAGTCAGCAACTTTTCTAATTCGCTAAAACTCCAAACATAAAAAGCACCTTCCTCCGGTTCCACATCTTCTTGGGTAATGAAACTATCCGCATCTTGAGCGGCATAAAAATAGCCATTGGGTGCAGTCATTTCCCGTTGCAGCCATTTTACGGTTTTTGCGATCGCGGTTTCAAAGGCGGGTTGTTCAACTCCGGCACTCCACAAGTTAGCCAGATATTCGACTATTTGACCGTTATCGTAAAGCATTTTCTCGAAATGCGGTACAGTCCAAGTAGGATCGACGGTGTAACGATGAAACCCACCGGCGACATGGTCAAAAATTCCCCCTAGGGCTAAATCTAAGCCCCGTTGAGTACAAATTTGTTTGCAGTCGTATCTAGAACTAAAATCAAATCTGCTTGCTTGTAATGCCATCTGTGCGTAGGGGATCGTAGGAAAACTATTACCTTGCCTGTTAGGAGCAATTATTCCAGTAAAAATTTCCCAACCTTTTTGCAATAATTGATTGTCTTGGATTTCTGCTGTAGATTCGGTTTGCAGTACCGCAGATGTCAGCAGCGACTCTAAAATAACTGCTTTACGTTTTTGTAAATCTTGCTTTTCGGTATCGTAATAATGACGAATCGCCTTGAGTACCTGCAAAAAACCGGGACGATTGTAACGCTCTTCTAGTGGAAAATAGGTTCCGGCATAAAATGGTACCAAGTCATCAGGTGAAAGAAAAGCGTTTAAAGGCCAACCACCTTGTCCGCTCATCATCTGCAAAGCCTGCATATAAATGCTATCAATATCCGGTCTTTCTTCCCTATCTACTTTAATAGGAATAAAATTAGCATTCATATATTCAGCTATTTCTAAATCCGAAAAAGCTTCTCCTTCCATGACGGTACACCAGTGGCAGCTAGAATAACCAATGGAGAGAAATATCGGTTTATCCTGCTTTACCGCAGTAGATAGGGCTTCATCGCACCAACTCCACCAATCAATGGGATTAAGGGCGTGTTTGCGGAGGTAGAGACTTTGAGCTGAAGCGAGTCGATTAGTCATGATTTCCAAAATATCAAAAGCTTTATCTGTGCCTAGTTTATCGTTTAAACTCAAGCAGGCACGCTTTTCAATTATGGGAAATCAAATCCTAACCCTTAGCTTTCACCCGCATTAATTTCACTTTCACAATACAAGTATTTATTCATACCTATAGAAAAGCTCAATATAGCTAAATAGCTAAATAATATTAGTTGAAAATCAAACAAAATACGTGAATATGTTAACCGTTACAAAGCTATAAACCCAGATTCAAGGCTTTTCACCTATTTTTATTAATATCAATTTTTAACCAATACTAGTTTTAACTATTCTATTTTTACCTGAAGTTGCAACTAACTTACTTTAACGAACGAACGAGTAAACTTACTACCGGTCCCGAGTCGGTGTTTGCGGGATATTCTGCTTTTGAACTCATAACTTGATTAGTATTTGAGCTTAATCCAAATATCAAATTAAGTAATAAAGTTATGATTGTGGCTTGTACTAATCTCTTCAACATGACCGATTCCTATTTTTCTTAGACTCTAAATAATTGGCATTTCAATTTCAAATAATTAACCTTCCATGCCTCTTGTATTACTGTTTTACCTGCGATAACACTTGAATCCGGATACCGAACAATACAAATGCGCTTCCTGTTACATTTATTCTTATAAATACAAGTAATATCACTTAGACAAATAGTTGCTCGCTGCATCTTTAAGAATCAATATTGTTGCAAACGTGCTGTTGATAACAACAATTAGCTTAGTAATCGATAAAATGTATGTAAATTAACTATAACTAGGCTGCATGATTCCTATCGTTATTGAACAATCTGGTCGCGGCGAACGCGCCTTTGATATCTACTCGCGGTTACTACGCGACCGTATCATCTTTCTAGGTCAACCTATTGATAGCAACGTAGCTAACTTAATAGTTGCCCAAATGCTGCTGCTAGATGCAGAAGATGCGGAGAAAGATATCTATATGTATATCAACTCTCCTGGTGGTTCGGTAACTGCTGGCATGGGTATTTTTGATACCATGAGACATATTCGCCCGGATATTTGTACGATTTGTACGGGACTAGCTGCCAGTATGGGTGCTTTCTTGCTGACTGCTGGTACTAAAGGTAAGCGGATGAGTTTGCCTCATTCTCGAATTATGATTCACCAACCTTTAGGTGGAGCGCAGGGACAAGCAACTGATATTGAAATTCAAGCGAAAGAGATTCTCTATCATAAGCAACAGCTAAATCAATATTTAGCTGAAAATACCGGTCAGCCCATCGAACGTATTGCAGAAGATACTGAAAGAGATTTCTTCATGTCACCCTCGGAAGCCAAAGATTATGGCTTAATTGACCAAGTGATAGACAGGCATTCTGCTGGTAGCCGTCCAATGGCTGTGGTGTAGTAGATATTCGCGGCTCAAAAGTTAATAATTCGATTAACTATTGAAAAGCTGAATATCAATTCATAGAGACTTCATTCCACTAGTCATGAATTTCGCAATGGGATTCCTTATATATAAGGAATTCCATTTCAACTAAATCGATAAGCAGCAATAGGAATTATTTGATGATTATTTTTTCGTTAAATCTTCCTATTTTTGCTTATTGTCAAGTATTGCAGGTAATAATTAACTATCAGTTTTACTTATTATACCAGAATAATCAAGTATTTATATAACTTTTGTAACTATCAATCGTTTTAGAAAATTTAAAAAGCTGTTGTTTGCTGAAATACTTATAAGGTCTATTTATTTGACGGCGGGAAAACAAAGTAGGTTAGAGGTGATGTCAAGATTCTTACTTCGTTTTACCCAATCGTCGGAAATTTAATTTAATTGATTAGCAATATCAGCACGATACAAAGTTACAATAATTGAAATTCAGCTAGCGGAAGCTTTTGATTTTAGTTCGCTTAATTCTTGATTCTTTTGCGTTAGCTGGCGTTTCAAATCACAAATAGTAAGTTGATTTTTGACTTTTGCTAGGACTTCCTCAAGTTCAAATGGTTTAGTTAAGTAATCGGCAGCACCAACTTGAAACCCTTTTTTCCGATCCAAGCCTCTGGCTAAAGCACTCAAGAAAATAACTGGTATTTCTTTAGTCAAGGGGTTATTTTTTATTTGCTCGCACAGTTGATAACCATCTACTTCAGGCATAAGAATATCAAGCAGTATCAAATCCGGTAGCTGTAATTCAATAGTCTTTAAAGCAATCTCTGCATTCACAGCTTGTCTTACTTTATAGTTCTGGTACTGAAGTATCGTAGATAACAAGCGTAAGTTATCTGGTTCATCGTCAATAATCAGAATATTCGCTTTAAACTCCTTTATTCCGTAGTATGGCAACATACCTTCATTGAATAACTACTTAGCAAGATAAAGTATAATATGTATTCATAAAAAATAAATAGCTGCCGATACATAAGCAACTATTATTGGAAAATTTCACAGAATATTCCGATTTCATCAATCTTAAAATTGATGTCCGATTAGTTTTAAAGAGTTTATTCTTACTTAAAATGGTTCGCTGAGTTTAGAAATCAAATCAAACTGGTAATTATTTGCTAAATTATTAAGCTGGGTTTGAAGACTGCTGTACTGCGGAGGAATTTCTCTAATTAATTGTAAAACTGAATTTTGATTGCAATTTAAAGCAGCAGTATTCACTTCTCTACACCATTCTTCTGGCATCACCTGTAATGCTTGAGGGGTTAATTCGTTTAAGTCGATATGTTGTGCTGAAGCACAAAGATCGCGATCTAACTCGTAAATATATTTAGCCCCGGTATGTCTGGCAATTCTCTCTAAAAGAACTTCTTCTTGAAGCGGTTTAGGGATAAAATCATCGCAACCTATCATCAATATTAATTCTCTATTTTCATTAAATGCTGTGGCTGTCAAAGCAATAATTGGAATGTGATGTTGAGTATTTGTTTCTTTATCTCTAATCAGTTTTGTCGCTTGATAACCATCCATTACAGGCATTCGCATATCCATAAGTATCAGATTTGGATGATGTTCTTCCCATAATTCTATTGCTTCTTGACCGTTGTTTGCTTCTAATAGTTTAAATCCAATTGGGGTTAATATTTGTATTAATAATTGACGATTATCCCAGTTGTCTTCAACCACAAGAATAGTAAATTCTGCTTGATTTGGAGCTAAATTAATGACGCGCCCTTTGGGTAGAGCTTGATTTACTTGCCAATTGTCTGCTACAGCAGCAATAATATCAAATTCGACTGTGGTTCCTTTGCCTACAGTGCTATGAATTTGAATATCACCACCCATTAATTGCACAAATCGTTTACAAATCGCTAAACCTAAACCAGTTCCATCTTCAGCTTGGTAAGTTGGATTGCTTTGCACGAATGCATCAAAAATATAATTTAATTCTTCAGTGGCAATACCTTTTCCACTGTCGGTAATTTGGAAGTGCAAACTTAAAGTGGAAGCACAAAGCAAAGAATTTTCTGTATTTTGTTCTTGGGCTGGCGTTTGATTAGTTTGCTGTATGGTTTTTTCTTCCTGCCTTGCCAAAACCGTTGATTTTAGTTCTACCTTCCCCGAATTTGTAAACTTAATCGCATTTCCTAGTATATTGATTAGCACCTGACGCAGTTTATTTTCGTCGGTTTGTATATACTGAGGAATTTCTGGAGCTAATTCAAATATTAATTGTAATTGTTTCGACTTGGCTTTTAGATATAGCATTGATTCGATACCGTCGAGCAAACGATAAAGGTCAAAACTGGTAATATGCAGCTCTGCCATGCCCGCTTCAATTTTAGAAATATCTAAAATATCGTTGATTAAAGCTAATAGATGATGACCGCTACGAAGTATAGTATCTAAATATTGTTTTTGCTGAGTTTGTAGATTGCGCTGTCGGTGTAAAATTTGGGTAAAACCGAGAATTGCGTTAAGTGGAGTTCGCAATTCATGAGTCATTCTGGCAAGAAACTCGCTTTTTGCATGGTTTGCAGCTTCTGCGGTTTGTTTTGCATCAATTAATTCTTGACTTTGCTGTTCTAATTTGGCGTTTGCTTGCAACAAGTTGCTAATATCGCTGGAAATTCCACAAATTCCGTAAGCTACTCCATCCAAATCGAATAAAGGAGCTTTAATAGAAAGGTATGTAAATAAGTTTTTTTGGAAAGGAACTGTTTCTTCAAATTCTAAAGGAGTTCCGGTGGCAATAACTTGATTATCATTTTTCCGTAATGCATCGGCGATATCTAGCGGAAATAATTCGTAGTCGGTTTTTCCTAAAATCTCAGATTCTAATGAGTTAGTTAAAGTTAAATATTGCTGATTAATCAGTACATAACGTCCCTGAATATCTTTAACGTAAATTATTGAAGCGGTGTTGTCTAAAATTGCTTGCAGTTGCTGTTCGTTTTGCTGCAATGCTTGGTAAGTCTCGTGAAGCTGCTCTTGGACTTTTTTGATTTCGCTGATATCTACAAAGGTGATGACCAAACCATCAAAGCTGTTATCATCTTGACGGTAGGGAAAAATCCGCATCAATAACTTAATGTCGGTCTTATTCAGCTTAACTTCTTGATGTAATGGTTTTTGGTTCTCAATGACTTCTTCTAAGAGCGCAATAAAATTCTCACAGTCCATGTTATGGGACAAATGTTGCAAAGGACGATCTATATCTGCTTCTACTAAGTTAATTGCAGCGGTTGCAGCAGGGGTAAACTTACGAATTTTCAGTTTTCTATCTAAGAACACAACACCAATATCGGTTGTGCGAAGCAAGTTTTCGACATCGCTGTTAAGTTCTGTTAGTTCGTGGATTTTCGATTGATATTGGACGTTAACGGTGTGAAGTTCTTCGTTGACTGAATGTAATTCCTCATTGGTACTTTGCAACTCTTCGTTGGATGCAATCAATTCTTCATTAGTGGCTTGTTGTTCTTCGTTGGTAGTTTCAAGTTCTTCTATTGTCGCCTGTAAGTTTTCACGAGTTTGTTGCAGTTCGTATTCTAACTCTACAATCCGACGAGATGCTTCTGCGTCTGCTTCAAAATAGTGAGTATTTGATTCTTCTTCTACAAAGTTCTTTTCTTGTTTGATTTCAACTCGGTAAAAGTCCCCAGACAACACTTTACTAGATTGATGGTAACTAACCTTTAGGCTGACGAGAATAGTTTTATCTTCTTTGTCAAGGTTAATCCCGGTATAAATAACGGAACGCTTTTCCCGCTTGGCTCGATGTAATGCAGTATTTAAAGGTAGCTCTAAAGCCGGTACTACCAATTTAACTATATCTTGAGTAACGCGACCGTAGCGAATTTCTAGTACGTCTGCCGTATTTCCAAATACATGAAGAACTTGATTGTCTTTGTTTACAATCAAACAAGTTGAATTGTTATCGGTTAATACGGAATTTAGGGTTTCTTCAAGTATTGGTAAATCGCGTGTTTTGCTGTTGTGTTTGGACTTTAGTGGCTGTAGCGAACGTTTAGAATAATTTTCAAATCCTTGAAAACTCAAAGGTAAAAGTATATCGCGCTGCTTCTGAAAAATTTTTATTTTGCTTTCAACTTGCAGAAACTCACTTTCAAAGTCTCCGACTATTTCTGATTCTCCTAAAAATAAATAGCCTTTGGTAGTTAAAGAAAAGTGGAGACTTCGCAGCACTTGTTTTTGTAATTGTGGCTGCATATAAATCAGCACGTTACGGCAGCTGATAAAATGCATTCGCGTAAAACCTGCATCTTTAGTTAAATCTTGGGGAGCAAAAATTAACATCTCCCGTAGTTTTCGCACTACTTCATAAGATTGAATCCCAGGAATAAAATACCGTTCTAAACGCTCTTGAGTAATGTCTTTGGCTATATTTTCGGGATAAATTCCTGCTGCTGCTTTTTCTAAAGCATTTTTATCAATATCTGTAGCAAAAATTTTGACTTTTATCTGCTTTTGTAAATCGGAAATTGCTTCATCAATAAGTATAGCTAAAGAATAAGCTTCTTCTCCCGTAGCACAAGCACTTACCCAACACCTAATTTCTCCTCCATCCTGAGTTTGTTCTACTAAAGCAGGAATAATATTGTTTTCTATAAATTGCCAAGGCTTGGCATCGCGGAAAAATTTTGTTACGCCGATGAGTAAATCGTTGCAAAGAATCTCTAACTCTTGAGCATCTTCTTGCAAGCGCAAAACATAATCATCAATACTATTACATTCAGTAATTAAGCAGCGGCGATGAATCCGCCGAGATAGTGTAGAGGCTTTGTAATGAGAAAAATTTATATTATTATGGCGGTTAATTATAGTGGTAATTTGCTGTAATTTTGAAGTATCAATAAAGCAAGTAATATTACCGCTGATTTTTTGGATATCTGCGGGTGATTTGAGATAGTTGTAAAGAACGGATGCTAACTCTTGTGGCGAACCGATTTTATCCACAAGTCTTGTCGAAATTGCACTGCTGGGCATTCCGTCAAATTCAGCAGTTTCTGGATCTTGCGACATGGCTATTCCACCATTTTCGTTGAGCAAGCGCAAACCTTCAGATCCATCGCTACCGCTACCAGAAAGAATTATCCCCACTGCGCGATCGCTAACATCTTCTGCCAACGATTGCAAAAATACATCTATAGGAAAATTTGGTTTGGGACGGTTTCTATCTTGCTGTTGAAAGTACAGCTTTCGTTCTTGTATAACTAAATTTATACCTGGAGGAATTAAGTAAACACAGTTTGGCTCCACATCCATACCATCTTCTACTCGATATACTTTCATCTTCGTATAGCGTTCGAGTAGTTCTTTCATCAAACTTTTGAAATCTGGCGATAAATGCTGAATTACAACGAAAGCAGCACCACTATCTGCGGGCATATTTTCAAAAAATTCTTCTAGCGCCCGCAAACCACCCGCAGAAGCACCAATGCCAACTACGAAAAAGTTTTTACTATCCTTCGTTTTTTCCTGATTTTGTTCGTCAGATTTATAAGTCATATCTTATGTACTTAATGATACTAGAATACCTTATGAAATATCTGTCTGCTAATAAATATAAAAATATAATAGATGACTATCGATAAAGTATTATTTTTCAACATATTTTTTTCGAGATATTGATAAATATTGTAATTATAATTCTGCTCTCGGGCAGGGAGAATTAAGCATTGAGCATTAAGCAAGATGAGAATATAAGAAAAGTAGTAAAAAAAATCTTACATTAAATATTAAATTAAATTCCTAATTACGAGCTAATAACTATTAACTTATTTACGTATAATACTCTTAAATCATAATATTCAAATAGTAAATTTTAACTTTCACTAAGTTTAGAAAGCTCATTAAACTGATAATTATCAGCTAAATCTTCTAGCTGCATTCTCAGATTTTGATAATTTTCCGGTATCTGAGATAATAATTGTAAAACTGAATGTTGATTGCAGCTTTGTGCTTCTTGATTAAAAGATTTGCGCCATTCATCTGGCATAAATTTTAAGGTTTCAGTAGTTAATGTATGTGAATTACTTTGTTCGCTAGTTAGCAAATAATTATTTTCTTCAGATTCATATATATATTCAACTTCTAAATATCTAGCAATTTTATCTAAAAGAACTTCTTGCTGAAACGGTTTGCGAATGAAATCATTACAGCCTAATTCCAGCATGAACTTTCTATCTTCATTAAATGCTGTTGCAGTTAAAGCGATAATTACTGTTTGATGAGGTATTTCTGCTTCACAATCGTTGATTTTTTGCTTGATAATTTTGGTGGCTTCATAGCCATCCACAACCGGCATCCGCATATCCATTAAGATAAGATTGGGCTGCTCTTTTTCCCATATTTCTATTGCTTCTTGCCCATTAGTAGCTTCAATAACCTCAAATCCTAACGGTACAAGAATTTGTAGCAATAGCTGACGGTTTTCCCAATTATCTTCTACTACAAGAATACGATTTGTTGATTGCCCAGGTTTTAAACCTAAGACACGCGCTTTAGGAATAGATTGAGTAGTTTCTGGCGTTTTTTCCGCTAAGCTAATCAAAATACTAAATTTTACTATTGTTCCTTCCCCTACAGTGCTTTCAAGATTAATTTCTCCACCCATCAACTCTACAAACCGTTTGCAAATCGACAACCCTAAACCAGTTCCGTCTTCAATTTGGTAAGTAGGGTTGCTTTGTACGAAAGCATCAAAAATATGGTTTAATTCTTCGGATGCTATACCTCTTCCGGTGTCTTCTACTTGGAAATAAAGACGTAAAGGAGGTAGGTACATATTTTCTACCTTTTCTACTTCCTCTACTTTGACTCGTAAAACTACGCTACCTGTTTGAGTAAATTTAATCGCATTTTGTAAGAGATTTATCAGTACTTGGCGTAATTTACTTTCATCGGCTTGCACGTACTGGGGAAGTTCTGGATCTAACTCAAATTTCAACCGTAGTTTTTTGGCTCTGGCTTTGATATACAGCATTGCTTCGATGCCGTCAAGCAAGCGATAAAGATCGAAGCTGTTAAGGTGAACTTCTGCCATACCAGCTTCTATCTTAGAAATATCTAAGATATCGTTGATTAATTCTAATAAATGTTTGCTGCTGCGAAGGATGGTATCTAGATACTGCTTTTGTTTATTTTCTAATTTGGGATTTCGATTTAGTATTTGCGTAAACCCCAAAATTGCATTTAGAGGAGTTCGCAATTCGTGAGTCATTCTAGCGAGGAAATCGCTTTTTGCTTGGTTGGCTGCTTCTGCTATTTCTTTAGCGCGAATAAGTTCGGCATTAGTTTGGTTTAGTTTTTCTTGAATAGAAGTTTGCTTGGTTATATCGGTGGAAATACCGCAAACTGCATAAGGATTACCTTGCTCGTCACATAGGGGGGCTTTGATAGAAATATAGTTATGAATGCCGTCAGGCTGGGGAAGTATTTCCTCAAATTCTAAAACCGTTTTTTCTTCAATAACTTTTTTGTCGTTAGTTACAAAAACTTGATAAATTTCTGGAGGGAATAATTCGCTGTCTTTATTACCCAATAATTGCTCTAGCTCTAAACCAGTAACTGCACAAAGCTGTTTATTTCCGAGCAAGTAACGTCCTTCAATATCTTTAACATAGATGACTGACGTAGTGTTATCTAAAACTGCCTGTAGCTGTTTTTCGTTTTTCTCTAATGCATCGTAAGTTTTCTGGAGTTCTTCTTGAACTAGTTTAATCTCATCTACGTCTACGAAAGTTAATACTACTCCATCGCAACATCTTTCACCTTGCCAGTAAGGATAAACCCGCATTAACAAGTGTTTTCCCGTAGAACTTAATCTTACCTCTCGTTGCTTTGGTTCTCCGCAGTTTACAACTGAGTCTAGTAGTTTCATAAATTCAGGAAAGTTGATGTTATTGGTAATATGTTGAATGGGACGACCAATATCTGCATCAACTAAGTTGATCGCGACTGTTGCTGCTGGAGTAAATTTACGAATTCTTAAATCTTTATCTAAAAATACAACGCCAATGTCCGTACTTTGTAGCAAATTATCGACATCCGCGTTTAATTCGGTTAATTCATGAATCTTTGATTGATATTCGGCATTCACGGTAAAAAGTTCTTCATTTACCGAATGTAATTCCTCATTAGTACTTTGTAATTCCTCGTTAGAAGCAATTAATTCTTCATTAGTAGCTTGCTGTTCTTCGTTGGTAGTTTCTAATTCTTCAATAGTTGCCTGTAAATTTTCGCGGCTTTGCTGCAATTCGTATTCTAAATCTAATATGCGATGGGATACTTCGCTATCTGCTTCAAAATTACGTGCTTGGGGTACATTCTCAACTGCTGCATCTTCGGCAATTGTCACCATCAAAAAGTCACCAGCAATTTTGTTTGCTTGTTCGTAGGTGACTTTTAAGCTAAGAATGCGTTCTTTATCGCCTTGTTCTACTTTGATTCCGGTGTAGGCAACAGCTTTACGCTCTTTTAGGGCGCGACGCAATGCAGTATTTAGGGGAAGTTGTAGCGGAGGAATAACTAATTTAATTGCTTCTGTAGTCGGATTGCCTGTAGGAAATTTGAGTACTTGGGCTAAGTCTTCAAACATATAAACTACATGATTATTTTTATCTACCAGCAGGCAAGTTGCTTTTTGCTGTCCCAGCAAGTTGTTTAAAGCAGCCTCGAGCATTGGCTCTTTAGTCGATCTAGGCGCTTGCTTAACAGATGGCTGAGATAAAAGATGTTTAGAGAAATGCTCCACGCCTCTCACGGGTAGGGGAAGCCGAGAATCTCTAGCCTTTTGATAAATCTTATATTTTTTCTCAAGCGGAACAAGTTCGTCTTCAAAATAAGCGACTGTTTCAGCTTCTCCTAACAGTAAAAAGCCTTTTGCCACTAATGAGAAATGAAAGTTTCGTAGTACCTGCTGCTGTAGCTGCGGCTGCATATAAATCAACACGTTGCGGCAAGTGATTAAATGCATTCGGGTAAAGTTAGCGTCTTTTGTCAAGTCGTGGGGTGCGAAAATTAATTTTTCTCGCAATTCCTTAACTACTTGAAAACTTTGCTCTTGCCGAATAAAATACCGCTCCAAACGTTCGGGGTTGATATCTTTGGCAATACTTTCTGGATAAATTCCGTTAGCAGCTTTTTCTAAGGCGATTCTATCAATATCTGTAGCAAAAATTTTGACTTTGATTTGTTTATCTAAATCTGTTAGAGCTTCATCAATTAAAATTGCTAGAGTGTAAGCTTCTTCTCCTGTAGCGCAAGCACTTACCCAACATCTAAGTTCTCCTCCCCACTCAATTTTTTCAATGATTGGGGGAATTACATTTGTTTCCAGATACTCCCAAGCCGCTGAATCGCGAAAAAATTTGGTGACGCTAATTAATAAATCCTGACAAAGAATTTCTCTTTCTTTGCGCTCGATTTGCAAGCGTGCAATATAATCATCTATATCATGGTATCCCGTAATCAAGCAGCGACGATGAATCCGTCTTGAAAGTGTAGAAGGCTTGTAATGAGTAAAATTAATATGCTGATGGCGGTTGAGAATACTGGTAATTTGTCCTAATCTCAGAGAATCAAGCGCCAGCTTAGAACGGGGTTCGTTACTTTTTTCTTCATTCGCAGGTGCTTTAACAAAATCGTATATTACTTCTGCTAATTCCTGCGGCGAACCAATGCTATCTACAATCCGAGTCGCGATCGCACTTTGTGGCATTCCATCAAACTCAGCCGTACTGGGGTCTTGCACCATGCCGATCCCGCCGGATTCGTTGAGCATCCGCAAACCTTCCGAACCATCGCTACCAGTACCAGAAAGCACCACCGCAATAGCGCGATCGCCAGCATCTTCACCTAAAGACTGTAAAAAGATATCTATCGGAAAATTAGGTCCGGGACGTTCTCTATCCTGACGCTGTAACTGCAAGCGAGCATTTCTAACTTCTAAATTTTGACCGGGAGGAATCAAGTAAACGCAATTGGGCTTAATTTCCATCCCGTCTTCTACCCGATAAATATCCATCCTTGTAGTTCTTCCCAGCAATTCTTTCATCAGACTTTTGAAATCCGGTGATAAATGCTGGACAACAACAAACGCGGCTCCACTATCAGCAGGCATATTAGCGAAGAATTCTTCTAAAGCCCGCAGCCCTCCAGCCGACGCACCAATCCCTACAACAAAAAAGTCATAGTTTTCTTTGCGATCTGTTTGTAGATTTTCGGAAGTAGAAGTCATGAAATATTGTACTAAGGATTAATTTATGTAATGCGATATTTTTGTGCCGATAACTGTGGGATCTAGGTATAGGATAAATAATTAAATCAAATAAAAAAGCAACTATTAAAGTTTTATCCAAATCGTAAATTATCTAATTAATACTTAAACAAAATTAATTGACTGCTTATGCTATTTACTATAACTAAGCAGCCAAAATTATACATGTATATTTTTCGACACGTAACACTTCTTTACGAATTATTTAGGTTCCACAACCAACAGGTTTAAACGATTAAACAGTTTTCATCCACTCAATGCATTTTTTCAATTCTTGCTGCATAGTTTTAGCATCAGAATTATATCTACGACCGTGACCTGGTAAAACCCATTCAAACGAATAATTTGTCAATTTTGGCATTGATTTGTATAGCTCATCCCAGGAATACCAGCAGAAATTTCGGAAAGCTATCAGTTGTTTTAATCTGTCAGACCAGGCAAGATGGTCGCCAGTAAACAAAAATTTATTTTTATATAGTAGAACAGTATGACCTTTAGTATGTCCTGGAACAGTAATAATTAATAATTCCCGAGTCAACTGGTAGTCATCCTCACCGCTTAACTGAATTTCAACATCCCGAGTACCAGAATTAATTTCTTCCTGATGGAGGATGCGCTGACAGTCAAAATGTTCGACAAACTTTTGATGATCTGCAACATCATCTTTATGAGTTAGATACATATAGCGAATTCCCCCCATTTGCTCCAAACGCTTTACTAAAGGTGGAGTAAATCGAGGAGAATCAATTAAGATATTGCCTTCTGGTAGCTGAATAAAATAACTCGCAGCACCATAGGATTTTTCCGAATGGTAGCCGCAATGATAAACATTTTCTTCTACAGGAATTGGCAAACTTGATTGAGCATCTTTGATATCTTGGGGTTTATCAACAGTACCGATAGAAGCCGTAGGGCAAGACAATAAAGCCTGAAGCGCAGCTAACCTTTGTTTTTCGTCAGTTGGCTGGTGGTGTACCGCCGACATTCCCACTTCACGAGTAAAAACTTCCGGAGTCATCCAGCGACAGGTATCGCAATCAATGCAAGTAGTATCTACATAAAAATCGCCGCTAACATTTTCAGTTCGGCGTAGATTTAAAGTAGCCATATTAAAACCCTTTCTAAACAGTTTTATACAACTACGTTAGCAAAATTATCAGATTCTGTTTGACAGTTAAGGTATTATAGTATTTATGTATAAATTTTAATTTTTATAACGCTTCCCACTCTTCACGACTGATATTAGTTTGACGCAATATTCTACTGAGTAAAGGTTATTAAAACCTAGTTTTTTAAGAAAAAAAATTAGATCGCGTCTACTGATTGCTCCAAAAGATGGCATCAGACAACCTCTTTTATTGAATTTAAATCAATACCATCAAGTACTGGTAAAGTATGACAAAAACGTAGTCCCAAAATTATCCAACCTTCCGTCTTCATCTTGCAATTCTTCTCTACAGGTTTCTAATGTAGAAGCATTCGCCCAAACGCCTTGACATTGAGCAATTTCGCTATAAAAGTTCCATCTTCAAGCAACTCGTAGGTTGCTTTACCCATTGCTCTATGAATGTATTCAGTTAACATTTATCTCGCTACAGCCTTTATATCTACTTACAAACTTAAAGAATTATTACCATACCTTTTCATGATAAGCAGTTTTCAGATAAAGCTGTTGTCAAATTGTTACTCAAACCAACTTGCCACAACAAAACTTATGTAATATAGTTGTAGTACATAAAATTATAGTATTGGTAATTAAAATGTTATTGCCTAATCATAAAACTTACACATTACCTTTTTATTAGCTGATGCAACCTAGCTATAAAGGTACATTTGAAGCGCATATCACCGTAAGCGCTAATAATTCAGCATTCACAGAAAAATTCAACCAACTCTGTCGAGATTTAAACGTTAAATGCGTGTTTATTCAGCTACCTCAAGGTGCAACTCGCTATCAACTAATGACGGCATCTTATCATCATGGCGATTTTAAAGCTGTACTACAACAGATAAATCAAATAGCTCAAAAGATAAAAAAAGCAGATTTTGAAATTATCCGTATAAAGATTGAGGCAATGGTAAGTAACCGAGATATTCCTCAACAGGATATTGAAGCGCAGAAGCTACCATCAAGCAATTATTTTGAGTTTCATGTCAAAGCTATTTTGTCTGCTTCGGAGAATCTTCAAGTATTAAGAAAATATTGTTTGCAGCACGATGCTCATTTATCTACAAATGCTTTTAAAAAGCTAACAGATGGAAAACAGCAGCGATTTATCACCATGCGAGTATATGGTGTGGGTTACAAATCTGCTCAAAAACGCTTTGATAATTTACTTTTACATCTTAAAGCTAAAGGATTTAAATTTTCTCAACAGCAGCGAGAATATACAGTTTATGACAGCAATTTAAGTCTGGATGCTGGATGGATCAATTGAGTTAAGAGTTAGGAGTTAGGAGTTAATAATTAAAAATTTTATTTCTAATTCCTCTCCCTGTTCCCTATTCCCCATTCCCTTAAAATGAAAGAATTAAAAAAGCATTTAAGAAAAATTGCTGATAACACAAATCGTCCTTTAGAAGAGATACTAACTTACCATTTACTTGAGGGCGTTTTACGTAGAGTTGCTGATTCAAATTACGGTGATGAATTAGTTTTGCGTGGTGGAATGCTGACTCGACTTTGGGTTGCACCGGAACGAAGAACTGCTGAAGATGTTGACTTTTTAGGTTTGTACTCTTTTGATATTGAAATAACAAAAGAAAAATTTAAACGCATTCTTGAAAATACATCTTTTACAGATGAAGTGATATTCGATATTGACTCTTTAGAAGTCACGGGAATTTGGTTAGAAACCGAATATCCAGGAGCGCGAGTTAATGTTAATGCTGCATTTGCAGATTATCAAAAGAATATTCAAATAGATGTAGGTTTTGGAGATCCAATAGTACCATCGCCGCAATGGATTGATTATCCAACATTAACTACAGAAGAATCAAATAAATATAAATTGCAGGCTGTAACCCCAGAAACCATGTTTGGCTGGAAGCTTCACGGTTTAGTAGAAAATAGAATGTCGCAGTGGCGACCTAAAGATTTATACGATTTAATGCTATTTACTTTATATGTAGAATTAGATGAAACTTTAGTAAAACCGGCGATTATTACAGCTTTTAACAGCCGCAATACAACTTTTAAAGATGTTTACTACATGTTATCTAATCCACAATGGTGGGATAGAAGTAAAAATCGTAGTAAATGGAAATGGTATATTCGTAAAAAACCAAAACAAACAATGCCGGATTTTCTAGAGATTGTGGCGATTGTAACGCAAAAGTGGGCTAGTACCGTCAGAGAAATAGCGGAAGCAACTTCGTAATTTTCTGCTTTAATTTAAATTAAAAACCCGGTTTTTCAAAAAACCGGGTTTTTAAAGTTTAAATTTAACGAACTCTCAACCGATAAATAAATTCAATTTATCCCCAAAAAAACTGACAACGCGATGAGTTATGGGCAAACTATCAATTACCATACCCAAACACAACAACATCATATAAGAAATGGAATAGAGAAACATTCCTTTAGCCAAACTGCGATCTTGAGGATTATGTAATAATTGCCACGCCTTGCGAATAAATACCGCTCCCAAACACAAAGCAATAATTGAGTAGATAATTCCTACAGAATGCAAGGGATAAACTAGTAAAAATGTTGCTGCGACCGTTAGCAAAGTGTACCACCAAATTTGCTTCACTGTTGCTTCTTCTCCAGCAACTACTGGTAGCATTGGCACATTTACAGATGCGTAATCATCCTTAATCATCAATGCCAAAGACCAAAAATGTGGTGGAGTCCAAACAAAGACAATCGCAAATAGTAACCATGCAGTAAAGCTTAAAGTACCCGTTACCGCAGCCCAACCAACCAAAGCAGGAATTGCTCCTGCGGCTCCGCCAATGACAATATTTTGAGTGCTGCTGCGCTTGAGCCAATGAGTGTAAATTAACAGATAAAACACAATCCCGGACATTGCTAAGAAAGCAGAAAGCAAATTAGCAAATATGCTAAGCAACGCAAAAGAAAGTACGGCTAAAACGATAGCAAAAATTAAAGCATCGCGGGGTTGTACTCTACCCGAAGGTATGGGGCGATGGCGGGTACGCTCCATATCATAATCAATATCCCGGTCGTAAATACAGTTGATTGTTTGGGCGCTAGCAGCTGCTAAAGTACCACCAGCAAGAGTTACTAATAACAGTACGGGGTTAACCTCTCCCGATGCGGCTATCCACATGCTTCCAGCAGTTGTAATTAGCAGTAAAGGGATAATGCGAGGTTTAGTTAGCTGATAGTAACTTTGAATAACTTGTAAAAACGTAGAGTGTCGTGGAGAGACATTTGTCTCAATCATCTTGGTAATGGTTCCTTATTTTTTAACAATTTATATGCTGTTTTTGCCTTCGCAGGCTGTTAGCGTCGAACTTTTCAGTTATCAGTTACCAGTGAGCAGTGAGCAGTGAGCAGCGAACAATTGCTAATTGAGAATTCACAACTAACAACTAACCACTAAATACTAAATACTAACAACTAAGCACTAACATCACTTGTAACAGATGAATTCAACTCTGTGTTGTAACCCGAAATACTACGAGTGTCCATCCAATCACGTATTGCAAGTACTGTAAAAACAACTAATGTCCCTAGTAAAGAAGCTCCTATCGCCTGATGAGTAACGGTTAAAAGTTCCACCTGCAAATGTAAGCGAAAAGTAGCAAATCCTAAGACAATTTGTAGAATTAGCAACCCACCAGCGTAATTAGCCAGTTTTCGTAAAGCTGGATGTAGTGCTGGAGTGCGCCACGACAAAAATACTAAGGCTAATGTTGCTACGGTTGGCGGTAGCAAACCAAAAATATGAGTGTACATAACGGTACAGAGACGATCCCCGCCAAAACATTGATGTAAAGCCCAGCGCGAACCGACTAAAGCACCTAATAAGCTTTGTAAATAAACAAAGAGGCTAGCAGTGAAAGATATTGCGGGTAATTTACCAACAGTTCCTGTGGCTTTGTAAGGTGTGAGTGCCGTACCAATAATCAGCAAAGTGGTGAAGAAGAACAATGCCGTCCCCAAATGAGCGGTAACAATATCAAACCGCAAAAGCTGTGTAACTGTAAGCCCTCCCAAAATACCCTGGAAGACAATCAAAAACAAAGCAAATGTAGAAGCCCAAGGCAGCCATTTAGGTAAATCTCGACGACTCCACCAAGACATTCCTACCAAAGCTAAAGCGCTAAAACCAATCAATGCAGCATCCAATCGGTGAAACCATTCTAGGAAAACCTGCAAATTCATTTGTTTAGTCGGTACAATTTCCCCGTAACAAAGAGGCCAATCCGGACAAGCAAGTCCAGCATTCATCACGCGGGTAGCACTACCGATTGCCATCAAAATCAAAGTGGCGATCGCCATCTTCCACACAAGCTTGCGAATTCTATCTTTTTGCGATTGTTGCTGTGTTGTCGCAACTTGGTTTTGTTGTTCTAAAACAAATTGGCTCATCAAATTTATCCCTTCTTATGCCCGACAATCCGAGCTAGCTGCATTGTCCAAAAGGTGAACTACATGTTTTCTTCATTTACACCCTAGCGTAAACATCGGGATTTTATTCAAACCCTTTACTTATACTCTGGATCGCGAATCAAAAATGTAGCCAAAAGCTTTAGAGATTTTTTATGTTGTGATTAATTGATCGAAGATAATTAAGATTGATAATCGAGAATATGTAATTGACAATCGGAAAACAATAACAAAATTGTTCGGTTTCCACTAAAACAAACTTTTTTTCCGTTTCCTTGTCTCCTGATTACAATTACGGAGTCTAAAAAATAATAAAGATTTTTACTTGTAGCACTCAATGCTCATTGCCTACACTAACTTAGTATGTGAGTAGTTCTAAATAATCTAGTAAAACCGTTAACTATTATCAACCGTGAATATTCCAAGTACAATCTGGACATTATTAATTGGTATCTTGCTGACACTAGCCAGTTTTTGGCTGGGACAAAATCATGGTTTACTGCCTCCAGCCGCTTCGGATGAAGCTTTTTTAGTGGATGGCTTGTTCAATACGATGATGACTGTTTCGGCAGGTATTTTTCTTATTGTTGAAGGAGTGTTGATTTTCAGCGCTATCAAATACCGTCGTCGTAAAGGAGATGATGCGGATGCCGAACCAATTCATGGGAATGTGCCGTTAGAAATTCTGTGGACGGCAATTCCAGCTATCATTGTTCTAGGTATTTCTGTTTATAGCTTTGATGTATATAACTCAATAGGTGGGTTTAGTCCTCACGATGTTCAGGAATCTCCTATAGCTCCAAGCGCCACATCAATGCCTGGTGCAGCTATTGCAGCAACATTGGACGAGACACCCGATGTTAGAAATATCGATCAACTCCCCGAAAAAGAAAATGCTCCCGGAATGGGTATCGTTTCTCCGACTTTGGGAGCGACTCCCGAAAATCAGCAGACGCAGCCCGATTTGGTAGTAAAAGTAACTGGTTTGCAGTACGCTTTTCTGTTTAACTATCCCGAAAGTGGTGTTTTATCTGGTGAATTACATGTACCTCTGGGTAAAGAAGTTTACCTTGACATGGCTGCTAACGATGTAATTCATGCTTTTTGGGTGCCAGAATTTCGTTTAAAGCAAGATTTGATTCCTGGAAGACAAACACAACTTCGCTTTACACCTAAGAAAGTAGGAGATTATAAGTTGATTTGTGCCGAACTTTGCGGTCCCTATCACGGTGCAATGAATACAACCGTTGTTGTTCAATCACCAGAAGATTTTGATAGTTGGATTAAAGAACAGCAAGTTGCTAGCAAAGAAATTATGAATCAAGCAGTGGCTGTTAATTCCGCAGAATTATCAGCCGACGAATTTCTTGCTCCCTATACTAACCAAATGGGAATTACCTCAGATACCTTAAAGCAAATTCGCAATTAGGAATCGGGAGTTAGGAGTTAGGAGTTATTACTAACAACTAACGCCTAACTAACTACTAAAAACTAAGAACTAATAACTATCAAACTTTTATGACACAAGCACAGATGGAACCATCAGCCCATACAGCTGAGACTTCCCACAATCGTCAGAGAAAATGGTGGGAGTATTTTACTTTCAATACTGACCACAAGGTAATTGGAATTCAGTATTTAGTCACTACCTTCATTTTTTACTGTATCGGTGGTGTAATGGCGGATTTAGTTCGTACCGAACTGCGAACCCCCGCATCAGATTTTGTCAGTCCGGAACTTTACAACGGTTTATTTACCCTGCACGCCACAATCATGATTTTTCTGTGGATTGTGCCAGCAGGTGCGGGTTTTGCTAATTACCTGCTTCCGTTGATGATTGGGGCGGAAGATATGGCATTTCCCAAATTAAATGCTCTTGCCTTCTGGATTGTGCCTCCTTCTGGAATTTTGCTAATTACCAGTTTGGCTTTGGGTGATGCACCGGATGCAGGTTGGACTTCTTATCCTCCTCTAAGTTTGGTCACCGGGCAAGTTGGTGAGGCAATTTGGATTGCCAGTATTTTGTTACTAGGAACGTCATCTATATTGGGTTCAATCAATTTCCTAGTAACCTTGTTAAAAATGCGTGCCCCAGGCATCGGTTTCCATCAACTACCTTTGTTTTGCTGGGCAATGATGGCTACCTCAGCACTGGCGTTAATTTCAACTCCAGTACTAGCAGGCGCACTTATCCTACTTTCTTTCGACTTAATTGCCGGAACCGCATTTTTCAATCCATCCGGTGGTGGCGATCCCGTAGTTTACCAGCATATGTTCTGGTTCTACTCCCACCCTGCGGTTTACATCATGATTTTGCCTTTCTTTGGGGTAATTTCGGAAGTAATTCCAACTCATTCGCGCAAACCAATTTTTGGTTATAAAGCAATTGCTTATTCTTCTTTAGCAATTAGCTTTTTGGGTTTGATTGTTTGGGCGCACCATATGTTTACCAGCGGCATTCCTGGTTGGTTGCGGATGTTTTTCATGATTACCACCATGATTATTGCCGTACCTACCGGTATCAAAATATTTAGCTGGTTGGCGACAATGTGGGGTGGAAAAATCCGTCTCAACAGTGCGATGCTGTTTGCAATGGGCTTCTTAGGTATCTTTGTAATTGGTGGTATCAGTGGTGTCATGTTGGCTGCGGTGCCTTTTGATATCCACGTCCACGACACCTATTTTGTTGTTGCTCACTTGCACTACGTATTATTCGGCGGTTCGGTTTTGGGAATTTTCGCAGGTTACTACCATTGGTTCCCTAAAATTACCGGACGTATGGTGAACGAAACCTTGGGTAGAATTCATTTTGCTTTAACAATCGTCGGTATGAACATGACTTTCTTACCCATGCATAAATTGGGTTTGATGGGAATGAATCGTCGTATTGCTCAATACGATCCCAAATTTGCTAGCATCAACGAAATTTGTACTTACGGTTCCTATATCCTGGCAATATCCACAATTCCCTTCATCATCAATATTGTTTGGAGTTGGGTAGCAGGTAAAAAAGCAGGAAATAATCCTTGGGATTCCTTGACATTGGAGTGGATGACAACTTCACCTCCAGCAATAGAAAACTTTGAGTCACATCCTTTCCTACTTGTGGGACCTTATGAATATGGAACCCAAAGAGCTAAGCAAGTTGTAGCTTTATCCCATACCGATAAACCCTTCACTAATGCCAAATCCCCGGCACCAGCCAGCGGTGATGACGAATCTTATCCCGCGATCGCAGCAGAAGCAGGGTAAATCATCAATATTTCGTAATCTTTTGAGCAAGTAACCAGAAACCGGGTTTCTATTAGAAAAAAGAAATACAAGAAACCCGGTTTCTAATTTCCGGTTTGCTGATGGGCAGGGATGCCTATCCATAAAACAGGAATACCATAGGTATCAATTATTTATAGCCAATTTAAATTCATGCAAAGTCAAGCAATCGATCCCGCAAAAACAGAACAAAATCATCATCATGCAGCGACTGTAGAATCACAACATGCAGAACATCCAGATCATCGTCTGTTTGGATTAGTTGTATTTCTAATCGCTGAAGGCATGATTTTCTTAGGTATGTTCGGTGCATACTTTGCTTTCCGTTCTACCTTAGCCGAATGGCCTCCCGCAGGTACGCCAGAATTAGAATTACTGCTCCCCGGTATCAACACAATAATTCTAATTTCCAGTAGTTTTGTAATTCATAATGCCGATACCGCCATCAAAAAGAACAACGTGCGGGGAATGCAAATGTGGTTTGCGATTACCGCCTTGATGGGAATAATCTTTTTATGCGGTCAAATTTATGAATACAAGCATTTAGAATTTGGTTTAACAACCAATTTATTTGCTAGTGCGTTTTACGTGTTGACGGGTTTCCACGGATTACACGTTACCATCGGAGTTTTAGCGATATTAGCTGTATTGTGGCGTTCTCGTAAGCCAAATCATTACAGCGACGAGCATCATTTCGGAATAGAAGCAGCCGAATTATATTGGCACTTTGTTGATGTGATTTGGATTGTACTTTTCGGTATTTTGTATCTGCTTTAAGTATTTTTTTGTAATTCCAATATTTGATTGTAAAACCCCCAAATTGGGGGTTTTTTATTTCAAGGGTTCGTAGAAAATTTTATTGGTGGTCAACTTAATGTAAAGCCTTGCATCATAAAGATAAGAAAATAACCATTAAATTAGCAAAAAACTGTTTGAATCTTGCTAATCTCAAACCAAGTGCGATCGCTGACAACTCCGTCAGCTACTAAACCGGCATTTTTCTGCAAATTTTGGATGGCTAGTTCTGTTTGGGAGCCAAAAATTCCATCAACTGTACTAGCATGGTTACTCATCGTAAGTTCACCACTGTAATAACCACCAGTGAATAGGCGATCTTGCATTTGCTTGACTAATTCTCCAGTGCTACCTTTTTTCAATATAGGCATATCAACCGGTGCCCCTTTATAAAGTGCTTGCCAAGTTTTACTACCAACAATGGCATCTTGCATTAGAAACATTTTGCCTTGAAACAGTTTTACTGCATCTTCGGTTTTAGAACCAAATACACCATCAACTGCCTCTGCGCCAGGGTAATCGCAAGCTCCATTATTATTAATATATACATACATACCGTAGTGCAAAAGTAGCTTTTGCAATTCTTTTACTGCTGCACCCGTCGAACCTTTTTTTAGTACTGGCTTACTGATTCGGTTGTTTGTAGTAGTTGTCATAATCTTTACTAAGTCAAGCTCTTTAATTTGTTTAATAATCAATTCATCAATAACAAAAGATAAAATTTCGGGAAGATAATGGTACCCAAAAGGGTACTATTATCTATTAAGAATAATTTAATGATTTCAAATTTGGAGCAAAAGGTGCGTTAAAGATTTATGCCCAAAATCAATGCCTGTACAAAAATACGCTTCATATGATTGCTAGAAGGTTGTTAAGCTTTATTATTTTTAGTTTCAAAAACTTCCTTAAATACCTTTTGTAGCTTTAAAATTCTATAGGTACAAGATTATCTAAATATATATCTTATATATGCCTTTAAAAATTATTCAAAATTTTGATAGTAGTTTTACTTTAGAACCACAGGCAAAAGCAACTTTATTTGAACTGTTAACAAACGAAAGTTTTCTTAAGCAGATATCTCAACAGTCAAAATGCGAACAAGTAGAATTTACAGAATTATTATTTCAACCGGTTCCTTACAGCAGTGCTACACCGAAAGGAATGCCAGCAGAATTTGAAAATTACCACGAATCAGAACAGCACGCGATTATAAACGTACCACCAAATTTCATGTTTAAAGCCAAGATTTTTAAACCCAGTCGGCTATGTGCAATTTATAAGAAACTTTGAAACTACATCGCTGCTAATTATTGCTAGTAAATTATTCACTGCTAACTGTTCACTGTTTACTGAAAATGGCTACACAAACAAATATCCCCGAATTAACAACTTTAGAATATATTCCTTATATTAACGAAGATGGAAATTTACCCCAACAATACCAAGGCAAAATAGGAGTATATGCAATTTTTGATCGAGAAAAAACTTTGCAATTTGTTGGTTATTCTCGCGATGTTTTTCTCAGCCTCCGACAGCATTTAGTACGTCAACCCGAATTATGTTATTGGCTAAAAGTAGAAACTATTGAACGTCCTAGCCGTAAAATTTTAGAAGAAATAGAACAAGCTTGGATTGCACAAAATGCTAGCTTACCCGCAGGAAATGGAGAAAATAAAGACAAATGGATTTCTCCGATTAATGCCAAAGCGTTAATTACTCCTGAAGAACAAGCAAATTATGATAATCCCATTCATGATGAAATGGCGAAAATTAAAATTATTAAAAATGTCGCGCGAAGAGTTGAAGCAGATATTCTCAAACAACTTGAAGCACGCGGTTTACAAATGCAGTTCAGATTTAATCCGAAGTTAAAGGAAGAAGGATTACTAGATTTGAAATCTTAGAGGATGATTTTGAAGTGATAAATGATACTATAAACTTTTGAGATTCCCCTAAGTCTGGTGCATGTTTCTCCGCAACGTAGTGGCTCTCCTAAGAGGATAGGCACAAAAGTATACTTTTGTGCCTATCCTCTTAGCTTGATTTTGACGAAAATGAACAACTCAGTTTCTTTATTAGGCAAATATCTCAGCTTTTAGGCAAAGACTTTTTCTACATTAAGGATTCTTCCTGAAGTTGGACAAGTCGAACTTTCGCCTTATAAAGGTTCTAGCCTTAGCCGTATCGTTATTAAAAAATGGATAAATTCGAGTTGAGGAATATGACTTTGAGGGAGGTGTGCATCGTCGCAAGGATTAGGATTAATTTTATTAGCTCCTAATAAGGGTAAATAATTTTGTTCACTTACTTATGTCGTTTCTACAATTTTGGCATTGCCTACTAATTTTTTAAATATTAAGTTATAACTAAAAATTGTAAATATAATTTCAAAGTTTTTAACAAAACTATATAATGATGAATCAAAATATTTCTTCTCTACCTCACAAGATTATAGGTGTAGCTGTAATTTGGAACGATAAACAGCAAATATTAATAGATCGTCGCCGTCAACAAGGAGCTATGGGCGGTTTATGGGAGTTTCCTGGAGGCAAAATAGAACCGGGTGAAACTGTCGAACAATGTATAAAACGAGAAATAGATGAGGAGTTAGCAATAGATGTTGAAGTCGCAGAGCATCTTATAACTATCGACTATACTTATACAGATTTACGAGTTACCCTCAATGTGCATGAATGTAGCCATATTAAAGGCGTTCCACAAACATTAGAATGTGATGAAATCCGATGGGTAAGCTTAGAAGAATTAGACAAATTTAATTTTCCTGCGGCTAATTTTCAAATTATTGCAGCCCTACAGCAGAAAGTCGCTAACCGCAAAGAGTTAATTAAGTAAAAGCAAAAATATCGGATTTTCACTGAGAAATGTGCTTTTAATTCGGATAGACTGGCAGTATAAAGTGAAACCAAGCTCCTCCTGTAGGTGCGCGATCTACCCAAATTTGACCATAGTGAGCTTGAACGATTTTTTGGCATAAGCTTAAGCCTATACCGTAGCCATCTTTAGCTTCATCCCTTTCAAGGCGAAAGCGATTTTCAAAAATGCGATGGCGATTTTCTTCAGGAATACCTGGGCCGCTATCACCAACGCTAAATTGCACTTTTTGAGTAGTACGATGCAAACCGGCGATAGTGACAGTACCTTCGGGGGGAGTGTACTTGATTGCGTTGTCTAAAAGGTTAATCAGCACTTGCCGTATGCGTTCTGAGTCAGCGTAAACGTAGGGTAAGTCTTGAGGAATATCTTTGATAATTTTTAAAGATTTTGCTTTACATGATTCGCGCAATTCTTCAAGTACTTCTAAACAGATATTTCCTAATGCTATTTTTTGAGGTGATATCGGAATTTTTGTATCCTTGCCACGTCCAACCTGCAACAAATCGGTAATCATTTTTTCAATTACCTTGGTTTGGGTGCGGGCATGATTGAGCATGTGAGCCGTTAATGCTGGCGTTAATCGCCTAAATTCACCCGTTTCGCTATTGTAATTAGATTTTAAGGTATCTATAGCAATAATCGTCGCTGTCAGCGGGTTACGGAGGTCGTGTGCCAGCATACCGATGACACGATCTTTAAATTGCAATTGTTCTTGAAGCTGCTGTTTTTCCTGTTTTAAACGAAAAACTTCATCAGAAAGCTCGATAATTTCTGCCGAAATTGCTACAGAACTAGTAGGAATTTCAGATTTTTTGATGTACCCATCAGGATCGTTTTCTACAGCTTGTTGGAATTCTTGCTGTAGCTGCAAATAAGATTCTACGCTGGTTTGCCATCTAGACCACCAAGTTTTTAACTGAGAAACTATATTGCTACCGGCTAAAACTTGTCGGGGTTCTGGATGAATTTTAATCAAAGCTGGTGTTGCTACCAGTTTGAAATGTTCTGCTAAATAGGGTTGTTTTCCTACATCAATAATCTGGAGTTCAAAATCATATTCAAGCTGTAATTGTTTGAGATAAGAGCGGATTTGCTGAATTTGTAGTCGGGACTTGGGACGTTCATCCACGAACAGTAGTAGCTGTAAAGGAGCTTCTGAATTAATAAATTGTTGTCCCTGAGAAGCTTGCATCAAATATTGTTTCAACACTGGTCACAAACCGTTATAACTTTCGCTCTCAAGTAGCATGGACTGACGGATGCGCTTAAAATAGTCGTTTTAACTTCTATTTTAGTTTTTTACGTTTGAATTTTTCATTGGACTTTAAAAATGAGATACACTTTTTTTAGTTTTTTGCTTCCTTTTTGTTTGTTCGCTAGCTTAGAAAGCCCTGTTGCGGCTCGGACTCAGCTAAATTTATCCAAAAATGGAAGCAAATCCAGTCAAGTCAAAAGCTTTGATGTTGTTTCGAGAAATTTGGTTGCTCAACAGGTAAATTTAATTGCTCGTATTCAAAAAGCTTTATCGGAACCAGATTCTAACAGGATGCGAGCTGTAGGAGGACAGTTAATTACTCATACTGTAGTAGTAGAAAGTTTTCTCAAGCGCCAATATTCTCGTCCGCAGGCTTTGTGCGGTCAAAGTCAAGCTCAAAATACTTCTGTTAATTCTATTCCCCCTTTAAATCCTTCTAATTTAAAAATTTACTGTTCTTTATATAGTTCTACTCAAGAATTATCGAAATTGACTCCAATACTGGATAGACTGTTATCTCGACGAGGCGAATTAGCAATAGTTAGAGAATTACCATTAGTTAGCGGAGAAAAACAGTCGGATTTAGTTCTTCCCATGTCTCCTGTAAGTCGTCCAAATTTATATCAACGAGCAATTCCTTACGCAATTTTAGAACCCGCAGTAGAACAAAGTCCTTTATTCTTTATTGGCAAAAGAAAAAAAACCGCGATTACCTTCGGTAGAGCTTCGCTTAACGCTAATTATAATCCACCTGTTCAACCAGCAATTAAACCACCATCGGCAGCATTAACAATTTTAGAAAATGCGGAAAGTTTTTTAGCAGAAGCAATATCTGTATTTCCTTCTACAAATCAATTTCAAAATCCTAGCAAAGTCAAAGCAGAATTAGACCGTTTAAGTTACGATGTTGACCTCCTTCAAAAGCAAACTTATAAAAAATTTCTATCAATGCCCAATACGGGAATTTTTCGCGTACTCCCGCATCAAGCGTATCTTCGTCCCTTGAATACTGTAAAAAATCGCTCCCAAAAAAATATTCTCGGTCGCTATCCTTTTCCAGTTTTGGCTAAACCCGAGGGTAACTTTAAGCCTAATTTACCACTTCAGATAGTAAAAGAAAAGTTTCAAATACTGTCCCAAGGAGTAGATTATGGTTTTATTACTGATGTAGGGCAGATTTCTTTGGAAAAGTTAGATCAAAGCTTGCAAGCTATTGATGCCGAGAACAGAGATTTATTAATTAATTACCAACCTCCAAAAAAGTTAGATGCATTACTTGCAGAAAAACAAAAAATTATTACTCGTAAACATAAAAAAACAATAGAGAATAAATTTGCTTTTAATCAAGCAGATGCAAAATTAAATCACACTTATTTAGTGCGTCATATACAGTTTCAATTACCAGAAATTATTACAAATAATCGGGTAGTTCCCAAAAAACAACGTCGCTATATAGACCAATTACTACAAATGCAAAGTAGTGATGTAATTGTGGCTTTTAAACCCGTGCGTCGTCATGCAGATGGCAGCTATACTATTATCTGGCGAGTATTGCAGCAATTGAGTGACCCAAAAATCGAAGATTTGGAAGATTATCTCAAGTATCAAAAATAGTTTTTTCCTGACTAAATTATTCATAAACAGGAATGGTCGCAATTGTTACAACACTCGGGTAGTGCGTGACACTACACCCCATTTTGCCTCCCCTACAGCATAAATGTGCCAGTTGCGGCCATTCCTAATAAAAATGAAATCAGCCGGTTATTTTGACAAAATCGGCTTTTCAGATACTTTTAGCTTCTATCGCAATCCTAGATCGGTCATGACAAAGCTAGTTACTATAAACCCGGTTTTTTGTAAAAAACGGGCTTCTAAAATTTCACGAATGATTTAGGAATGTATAGATTAAAAATACTTTCCTGTCTGTTACCTGTGAAACCAGAACTCTAGTTAAAATACTGATAACTTAGATTACGATTGATACGGACTAATGACTCAATGATGCCCATGCTGTTGAACAACCGCTATCAAATTATTCGCACTTTAGGAAGTGGTGGTTTTGGTGATACCTTCTTAGCCGAAGATACTCAAATGCCTTCTAGGCGGCGTTGTGTAATCAAACAACTCAAGCCCATTGAGAATAATCCTCAGATTTATCAGTTAGTACAAGAAAGATTTGCACGGGAAGCAGCTATTTTAGAAGAGTTAGGTGGATTGAATCATCAAATTCCTACCTTATATGCTTATTTTTGCTTAGAAGAAAAGTTTTATTTAGTTCAAGAATGGATTGAAGGGAATACTTTAAGTGCGAAAATTCAACATCAAGGTTTATTTAAGGAAAGCGATGTCAGAGAAATAGTTGCAAATATATTACCAGTTTTGCAATTCGTACATAGTAAGCGGATTATTCACCGCGATATTAAGCCAGATAATATTATTTTGCGGCATAGCGACGGTAAGCCAGTACTGATAGATTTTGGTGCAGTGCGAGAAACAATGGCAACGGTAGTTAATTCTCAAGGCAGCCTGACTCGTTCGATTGTAATTGGTACTCCCGGTTATATGCCCAGCGAGCAAGCTGCCGGTAGAGCTATTTATTCGAGTGATTTATACAGTTTGGGGTTGACAATGGTTTACCTATTGGCAGGAAAATCACCCCAACAGTTAGAAACTGATTCACTCACAGGAGAAATTATTTGGGAATCCGAAGCTGGAAATATTAGCCATTCGTTGAAAACAATTATAAATAAAGCTATTGTCTATCATCCTCGGGAACGTTATTCTAACGCTTCCCAAATGCTGGAGGATTTGCAAAAAGTAGACAGCTACATTCCATCTACAGTAAAGAGCGAGCATCAAGCAGCTAATTCTTATCAATCAACAGTTTTAGCTGACAAAGCAGTCCAAAATTTCTCCAACCAGCAAGTTACAAAATATCAAGAAGATAAATCAAATTATAAATTGGGAATTCTATCTTTAACTGCGATTGTTGGTAGCGCTATTGGAATAGTTAGCATCGGCAGTTATTGGTTATTAAAACCAAAAAATGTGATTTCCAAATCACAAATTCAAGCTATCGCCACACCTAAATCTCAACCAACGCTGAAGCCTACAATAGCCGAACCTAAACCTTCTGCTAAATATACAGCAAATGATTTTTCCTGGCTGTCTTCAAGAAGGGTTACAGACGCAGATTTGGATGGCATGAATGGTTATACTTTAGACTTAATGAGAAATTCTATTTTTGCTCGTCATGGAAGGCGTTTTAACAATCCCGGCTTGCAACAATATTTCGACAAACAATCTTGGTATACTCCCAAGTATTCACCTCAAGAATTTCCTTCTAATTTACTATCAAATATGGAAAGAATGAATGTAGAATACATTGCAGAATATCAAGATAGAACAAATAAAAGATTTTTTGGCAGATAATTTATTTTGTCGTCTGTGCTTTTAAGCACAAAATAATATTAGTACAGAGATTAATAAAGATTTATTTTATACAGAATATTTGCTTTTATTCAATTTGATTAAATTGCGATTGACTTTGTTTTGCCTTGATTGGGATTACTGCCGTTCAAATAAATATACAGAGCAACCCAAGATAAAGCTGGACTTATAGTTAGGTTCCCATCGCATGATAAATGTTAACTAGACTGGCTGCTTAAACAAATTTTAGGAGTAAAATATATGACTAGTGTTCCTTTTGGCTTACTAGCTCTCAATTTATACAGATGCTGCTTAACAACCGCTATCAGATTATTCGGACTTTAGGAAGCGGTGGATTTGGAGAAACTTTCTTAGCAGAAGATACCCAAATGCCTTCTCGCCGCCTTTGTGTAATCAAGCAATTACGACCAATTCAAGATAATCAACAGGTTTACCAATTAGTACGGGAGCGATTTGGACGCGAAGCAGCAATTTTAGAGGAATTGGGTGATGGCAGTTGTCAAATTCCAAGTTTATACGCTTACTTTAACGAGCATGGGCAATTCTACTTAGTACAAGAGTATATAGAAGGAAAAACTCTTACGCAAATGCTTCAAGAAAAAGGTTTGATGGATGAAAATTCTGTCAAAGAAATTTTGATTAGTATTTTGCCAGTACTTGAATACGTCCACTCTAAAGGTATTGTTCATCGAGACATCAAGCCAGAAAATATTTTAATTGATATTAATGGTCAACCGATATTAATAGACTTTGGTGCAGTTAAAGAAACTTTAGGAACGATTATGACTCCTTCAGGAAATGCCACCAAATCAATAGTTATCGGTACGCCAGGATTTATGGCAACAGAGCAATCTGTTGGACGACCAATGTTTGTCAGCGATATATATAGTTTGGGGTTGACTGCAATTTATTTACTTACAGGTAAAATGCCGCAAGAGTTAACCACGGACCCTGCTTCTGGTAAAGTATTATGGCGACAATATGCACCTAACATTCAAGATAACTTCGCAGATATTTTAGATAAAGCAATTGGATTTAATGCTCGGGATAGATTTGTCAATGCCGATGCCATGATAGAAGCTATACAAAGCGGCGCGATCGATACAACTTCACAGATAAATCCTAGTACAGAATTTCCCGATACCCTGCCTCCAGCAGTCACCTTACCACCCCAAACTCATCTAAATACAGTTTCTATTGCACCACCATCTTTAGTCGCATCTAGCAATCAAGGAAACGGTAAAGGAATTCTTCTTGGTAGTTTAATTGTTGGTAGTTTGATTGGTACATCAATTATTGTTGGTTTAGTTTTAAACAGGCAGCCTAAACAAACTCAAATAATTACCCAACAACCACAAGCAACGACTTCACCATTAACTAATTCAGAAAATATAACTCAGCCTCAAGCAACACCAACAGTAAAACCAACCGTAACGCCAAATGTAACGCCAACAGTACAGCCAAATACGCAACCTAACTTTTCCTTACCACCAGCAACCGAACCCAGTAATTTAAATAATTCACAAGTACAAGAGCCTTTAACTCCTCCACAAAAACCTCAAATCGCCAATCCCGCTCCGAACTTAGAAATTCCTCAACAAACGCAATTATCCCCTCCCGGAGATATTGCAAAGCCACCAATAGAACAACCTTCCCCAGCGCAGACAGTAGAAAATTATTATCTAAACATTAATCAAGGTCAGTATAAAACAGCTTGGAATCAACTATCTCAACAATTTAAAGATAACAAGCGTCTTCATCCCAAAGGTTATTTTTCTTATCTGAGTTGGTGGAGAGGAAAAGTTGAAAGTGTAAATATCGAGCAAATCAAAATTTTGGAAGCGAATATAGATACAGCAGTAGTCGATACTTCCTTAAACTACCTGATGAAGAATGGTCGTATTATACCTAATTCCGTGCGTTTCACCTTATCGTGGGATGCTCAAAATCGTAGGTGGGTGGTGAAAGATGCTAATTGAATAAGATACGGCACCTTGTAAATAAATGAGGTGTGTGAAATTTTGAATACAAATGTATAAGTTACATTCGTTGCTATCGTGGTTTAATACTTTTGAATCTTCCCTTTGTGGAATGCTCAAATCTTGCACCATTCTCAAGAAGCTCAAACAAACCGGGAATAGAGCCACTGCCGCAAGATATCAGTTATAACAAACAAACTAAGCCGCACCCTTTGGGTGTTAACCATCAGCTACGGTTAATAGGGCATCTTGCCCGTTTCAATGTACCTCACAAAGATGAAATATGCTCTAAACAATCACTGGAATAACTTTCCATGCAGCAAATTATATTCAAATTGATATTTCCAATTTTGTTCGCTTACAAGCAAAACTTAAAAGACAATGAAATATTGCTCTATAATTGCAATAATTAAATATTATCTAATATTTAAGTCTGTATAATATAAAGCTTCATATTACTGGTTCAAGTCATAACGTTTGTTCGCTACATAACGATTAATGCTTATGCTAAACCGTAATACCTTTCAAGCTTTATATTATTTGTTCAATTGTTGTAATAAGCTAAAAACCTACATGAGTTCTCAGGAAACTGATGCAAACAAAGGTGCGTCGTCAGCATGGCGTAGCTTGCGAGAAAATCTGATTCTAATTACCATCGCTTTGGTATTAGCATTTTTGATTCGGACTTTTATAGCCGAACCTCGCTACATCCCTTCAGATTCAATGCTACCAACTTTAGAAACTGGCGATAGATTAGTAGTTGAAAAACTTTCCTATAAATTTAACTTACCCTCCTTTGGCGATATTGTAGTTTTTCAGCCACCACCAGAATTACAACGTCGCGGATATTCTCAAGACCAAGCCTTTATTAAACGAGTAATTGGTACGCCTGGAGACACAATCAAAATTGATCAAGGTAAAGTTTATCTTAACGGCAATCTTTTGCAAGAAGACTATATAAAAGAACCGCCCTTACAACCTTTACCCTTGGTACAAATTCCTCAAAACCAATATTTTATGATGGGTGATAACCGTAACGATAGTAACGATTCGCGTTACTGGGGTTTTTTGCCAAAACAAAATATAATCGGTAAAGCAATTTTCCGTTTTTGGCCTCCCGACAGAATCGGTACGATATAGAAGTTATCAATTAAAAGTTTTATTGTTTGAAGTTAGGAGTTAACAGCAAGATTCGTCTGTTAAAACTGCAAATAATACATTAATTGAGCAAGTATTTCGCCAGATAAATTTAACCGCTTTTGAAAATCAACTATATTCTGATAGGAACCTGACAAAGTACGATTATCTATAACAGCTTGTGCTAAAGAAGAATCGATAAAAGGTACTTTCAATAAATCTTCAATCGTTGCTGTATTTGGATTTATAGCAAGAGTTTTACTATCTAAAGATTCGTCATCATAATAACCAAAAATTAAAATTATTTCTAACGGTTTTAATCGCTGTGCGGGTAAACCTAAAGCTGCCGCAATATCTTCCACACAGTAGAATTTAACACCGCTTCTCCCTAAATCTACTAGAGTACGCGCTTGATGGATAGATAAACCGGGCAAGCGCAACCAATCATCAACGGTAGCTTGGTTAGCATCAATCCGAATACCTAATTGAGATGCGATCGCAATTTCTTCTCCCGACTTTAATCGGTAATAAGGATCGTTAAGCAATTTTTGACGCAGTTTTTGCAATCGAGGATTGATTCGAGGTAGCCAGTTTGGGTTCATGGGTAGATGGGCATGGGGCATGGGGCATGGGGCATGGGGCATTGGGGATGGGGACGGTGAGACAAAGGGACAAGAGGGTAGCTTTAATTCCTAACTCCTAACTCCTAACTCCTAACTCCTCACTCCTAACTGCTCACTGCTGACTGTTCACTGTTCACTGTCTAAAAGCTGACGACGTTTTTGTTCAAATTCGTATTCGGAAATTAATCCATCTTGACGCAAAGCGTCTAATTCCCGCAAAGCTTCAGCAAGCGCTCCCACTCCTGAGGCTTTGTTTGTGAAAACTGATTTTGATGACTTACCTGAATTAAAGTTACGATCGAAAGTTTCTTCATCTTGCGCCAAATACCAAACAGCTTCAATCGCGCAAGCTACTTTGGGTATTGGTGTCCAAGAAAGCAATACATAAAGTACCCCCCATAAAGGCTGTCCTAAATAAAACTTATGTAAGCCTGAGATTGTTACCGCACCAGACAAAGCTAAAATTGCTGCAATACTTCGGCTTTTGTTTTTGGCAAGCATATTCCTAAATTTTCTATAATTACCTGCATTGAATACAGAGCCGCTTTTTGGTTAATTTATATGATACAGAAGACGCAGTAAACGTGCGAAAGATATATTAACAAAATATCCTGGTTTGCGTCAGCCTTTTACACTTCTTTTGATTTTTAGTTTGAAGACAGATATTTCTATCCGTATAAAAGCTATGTTTTTAATAAATGAAATTTCTAACTAATTAACTTTTACTATTTTTTTGTCAGTAGCGTTGCAAAAAGCACAATCACCCATGTGTCATATCAGCTTTTATAATGTATTTTGCAATTAAGCATCAAAAATATTATTCCTTTTTTAAAATAAAATAGTGCTAAGTATAAGAACAATTTTCTCGATTTCTAAAAATTAATGGAATAAGTAAGTCGGCGCAAATAAACGCAGCGATGTAACGAAATCTAAATCACCTTTAAAACCTTAAACCCTTATCGCAACTTACTATTTGCAACTTACTACTTGCAACGCCCGATTTTCAACGCCTACCGACTTAAAGGCATGTAAATATTCTTTACGTTACTTGTAAAGACTCTGAGTAGAAAGCTACTGCTATCGATGAAGCTTATTCCCTAGATTAATTGCGTGGATTAAAATAAAACTAGTAAGTGAAGTAACAATATATTAAGTCTGGCGTACTCATTTAAATACAAGTAATATGGGATTCTTCGACTCCGACATAGTTCAGCAAGAAGCAAAAAAGCTGTTTGAAGATTATCAAGCTTTGATTCAGCTTGGTAATAGTTACGGTAAATTTGACCGTGAAGGTAAAAAACTTTTTATCAGTCAGATGGAAGCAATGATGGAGCGCTATCGAGTTTTTATGAAGCGCTTCGAGCTATCTGAAGATTTTATGGCACAAATGACAGTTGAACAACTAAAAACTCAACTGAATCAATTTGGGGTAACTCCTCAGCAAATGTTTGACCAAATGAATCTTACCTTAGAGCGTATGAAAGCGGATTTAGAAAAAAATCCTTAAATTTAGTTATGAGTTAAGAGTTAAAAGGTTAAACTCCTAACTCCTAACTGCAATAGTCATCAAAAAGCTATTTAGCCTTGGGACGAGTAAATTTTGAAGGTGGCTTAAAGCTTTGTGATGGTGAATTTTTCAGCGCTCTTACCATAAAGTCTCGCCAAATTGGTGCTACATCGCTACCACCTGTAGCCCCTCTTGACAATTGTCTGTTATCGTCTCTACCAACCCAAACGGCTGTAGTTAATTGCGGCACGGTACCCACGAACCAAATATCTTTTTCTGAAGATGTAGTTCCTGTTTTACCTGCTGCGGGACGACCGATGGCAGCATTTTTACCCGTACCGCTACTAATTACGGTTTGCAGAATATTGATTGTAGAAGCTGCTGCCCATGAGTCTAATACTAATTTCGGTTTGGGCGTATTATCCAACAATACATTACCACTACTATCGGTAACGCGAGCAATTACTGTTGTTGGTGATTGCCAACCATAATTTGCAAAAGTAGCATAAGCAGAAGCCATTTCTAACGGCGTAACTCCAATAGCACCAAGCGGTAGAGAAGTTACCGGCTCCATTGGACTCATAATGCCTAAAGTCCGACTGGTTTCAACTACCTTATTCATACCGATAGCTTTACCAACCTTAATCACGGGGATATTCCGAGACAGCTTGAGGGCGTGACGAATTGACATTGCACCGCCAAAACTATTGTCATAGTTACGGGGTCTGTACCAACCGCTACCATCTCGATAGCTGACCCGAGTATCATAAACAATTGTATTAGGGGTATATTTACCAGTAGCGAAAGCGGCGTAGTAAACAAAAGGTTTAAAAGCAGAACCGGGCTGTCTTTGGGCTTGTGTGCCTCGGTTAAACTCGCTTTTTTTGGAATCTACACCACCAACCAAGGCTTTAACATAATGAGTGCGGGGGTCTACGGCTACCAAAGCGATTTGGTTTTTGTATAAACCACGTCTTAACAATCGGTAATGCCATTTCTTGACGACACTCTCCGCCATCTTCTGGAAATCAATATCAACGGTGGTTTGTACCCGCATACCGCCTTTAAGTAATGCATCGCGACCAAATTTTTTCGCTAGTTCTCGCGAAACTTCATTTGTAATATAAGGCAGGGCACTACCCCGGAACGATTTAATTGTGCCTAGTTTAATCTCTTCTTTTAATGCAGTGTCGTATTCTTTTTGGTTAATCCAACCCAAACTTAACATTCGGCCTAGAACAACTTTCTGCTGATATTTAGCTTTTTTCATGCTAATAAATGGGCTGTATTGTTCCGGCGCTTGGATTAAACCAGCCATCATTGCCGATTCAGCTAAAGTCAGTTGACTTGCTGACTTGTTGAAGTAACTTCTTGCGGCTGTTTGCACACCATAATTATTGTGACCCCAATAAACTTGATTGAGGTACATTTCTAAAATATCGTCTTTAGAAAGAATTTGTTCCAAGCGAATTGCTAATACGGCTTCTGCTAACTTACGAGTATATTCGCGTCGGCGACTGAGAAACAGGTTCTTCACCAGCTGCATGGTGATGGTTGAAGCACCTTGACTCACGCCTCCAGAAGTGTAGTTAGTAACAATAGCACGACCAACACCTTTAGGGTTAATGCCGTGGTGAAAATAAAAATCGCTATCTTCGCTTGCTAGTACGGCTCGCTTTAATTCCGGGGATATTTTATCAGCAGTTACAACTTCACGGTTCGCTTCACCGTGCAAACTCGTAAGTAACTTACCCTTCATATCGTATATATAAGTTGTTTCTGAAGGGAAGAAGTTACGTAGCTGTCTGACATCTGGTAAATTACGGAAACTAATTGCTAAACCGACTAATCCTCCCGCTACAATAGAGCTTGTCAGCATCGTGGCAGCTAAAAGAGTTCCGCCAGCGACCTGACCGACTCCTTTGATAAATTCAAAGCCTGACGAAACCGGAGCCTGGGGCTGCTTTTTTTCAAAAGTCCTAGATGACACGGCTATCTCACTTCCTCACTTGTAAATAATAAGTCTAATTAATAAAGGCAGGTCAAAGCGGTTGTTTTTTGTAATTATATTAGTCTGTAGTTTGGAGCCATCTCTATTATTTATAGAGCGATTTTAACTAAGCTTACAACCAGAGTTAACACTATAAGTAACAATTTCTAAACTAGTATGGGGCATTCATTCTCTTGGTTACATCGGGGTACTGTAGAAATTTTCCCCCAAGGAGACAATTCTGATAAACAATCCCAAAGTCTCGAAAAGCTTTTGGAAACATCTGAGAAACCTTTAAGGATTAAATTTGGAATTGACCCTACAGGTGCGGATATTCACCTTGGTCATAGTATACCAATGCGGAAATTGCGAGCTTTCCAAGATAACGGTCATACAGCTGTACTGATTATTGGTGATTTTACCGCTAGAATAGGTGACCCGTCAGGTAAATCTGAAACACGTCGTCAACTTACGCAGGCAGAAGTAGAGCAAAATGCTACAAACTACCTAGAGCAAATTAAACCGATTTTGGACTTTGACACCCCAGGTAGGCTGGAAATACGTTATAACTCCGAATGGCTGAATAAGTTGGACTTAGGGCAAATTTTGGAGTTGCTTTCAACTATGACAGTGCAGCAGATGTTAGCAAAGGAAGGCTTTGCCGAACGCTATAAGAAAGAGAATCCGATTTTTATTCATGAGTTCCTATATCCATTAATGCAGGGTTACGATTCAGTTGCTGTTGATTCAGATGTAGAATTAGGAGCAACTGACCAAAAGTTTAACATTGCCGTAGGGCGAGATTTACAACGTCACTTCGGTAAAAGACCTCAATTTGGGTTGCTGTTACCAATTTTAGTTGGTACGGATGGCGTTCAGAAAATGTCGAAATCCTTGAATAACTATGTAGCTGTTGCAGAACATCCTTCACAAAAGTATCAGAAACTACAGGCTATCCCCGACGAACTACTTTCTGATTATTTTGAACTACTTACCGATTTAAATAAAGACAATTTGCCGGAAAATCCCAGAGAACGCCAACAATTATTAGCGAAAGAAGTTGTAACTCAGTATCATGGGGAACAAGCAGCGACAGAAGCAGAAAAGGCTGCTGCATCTGGGGGAAAATCAGGAGAAGTTCCAGAATATTCCTTAGCTGAAGTAGAATTCCCCGCTAAACTATTCTATCTTCTTAATGCTAGCGGCTTGTGTAAAAGTAGTGGCGAAGGCAGAAGAAAAATTCAAGAAGGTGGTGTACGTTTAGACGGTGAAAAAATTACGGATACAGATGCTACTTTTGACACCTCTGAAGAATTACAAGGTAAAGTTTTGCAATTAGGGAAAAAGAAGTTTGTAAAGCTTTTACAGTGAACAGTGAACAGTGAACAGTTAACAGTTAACAGTTAACATAGAGCAGCGAGCAGCGGACAATTAACAGTTAACAGCTAACAGTTAGGAGTTGTGAGTGAGAAATTAATTACTGTTTTATTAGTATTTTATTAATATTTTATATTTCTCCTTGTCTTCTCCTCTCCCTATCACCATAATTTTTCCATGCAAAAAATCATAGTTCCTTTGGATGTCGCTAACGAGTCAGATGCTCTAACGCTGGTTGAGAAGCTTAAAGATGTTACTTTTTTCAAGGTTGGTTTAGAGTTATTTACTAGCTGCGGACCAAAAATTATTAAGTTACTAAAATCTCGCCAAAAAAACATTTTTCTGGATTTGAAATTTCATGATATTCCCAACACAGTAGAAGGTGCTTGCCGTAGTGCTGCTCGTTACGGGGTAGATTTATTAACAATTCATGCTGCTGCTGGTAAAGATGCACTTAAAGCCGCCACTGAAGGATTGGCAGAAGGGGCGATGCAAGCAGGGGTAGAACCGCCTAAGTTAATTGCTATTACTTTGTTGACTAGTATTTCGCCGAGACAATTAGCATTTGATTTGAAAATACCTTTAGAATTGCCAGAATACGCTCTACAAATGGCGCTTTTAGCCAAAGAATCGGGATTGGATGGGGCTGTATGTTCGCCTCAAGAAGCTGCTCATTTACGAGATGTTTGTGGAAAGGATTTTTTATTAGTATGTCCTGGTGTACGTCCAACATGGGCAGAAAAAGGCGACCAAAAGCGCACTTTTACACCAGCACAAGCTTTACAAGCTGGCGCGGATTACTTAGTTATCGGCAGGCCAATTACTGCTGCGGATCGACCTGTATTAGCTTGGAAAAAAATCTGTGAAGAGTTGGCTAATAGTTAGTAATGAATAGAGGGGGGAGAAAGAAAGGAATTTTTATAGGTTATTTCACAGCAGTTATTGTAGGGTGTATTAGATGCACGACTATTTATTTCTTAAGACGAAAGTTTTTAGAGGATGTAAGGATGCGTATAGTCTTTATCACAATTATCGGATGATCCCCCCTTCCCCCCTTAAAAAGGGGGGTTCAAGTCCCCCTTAGAAAAGGGGGATTTAGGGGGATCTTAAAAGTTGTGAGTATCATTTATAGCGCATCCTTACATCCTCTTAGACATCATCTAAGGCACCATAACGCGCCACACGATAAAAGCATGAATAATTTTCATCAAAATTCTATCAAAGTCAACAATTAGAGTTTTTGTAACAATTGACTAAATCTTGCTTATGTAATTTTGGTTTGCGTCGTTTAAATCGCACATATTATAAGGTGAGAAATGGCGTAATTATAATGATTAAAAATAAGAATTATTATTTATTGTTTGTATTTAGCTTTTGGATTGTTGTGTCTAATACCTTTAGCTATAACTATTCCGCATCGGCTGCAAACTCTGTAATTGAATTTAAAAAAGAAAAACCTTCTTGTTCCAATCAAGATTTAGCTACTTTAACTACTAAATTATTGCGAGATTTACCAGCCTACTTTAATCGCGCTACTCAACGCGCTCGCCGTTTAGATCGTTCTGTAGAAGTTTATAGCTATATGTTGTTAGCAGGAAAACCAGATTTCACGCCGCTACCTTTGAAAAGCTGGACGGATGAAACAGATAAGTCAATCGATGGCAGTAAAGAAGTAGAGCAAATATTTTTTACAACTTTAGAGCGTCAGTATTTAAAAGGGAAAGCCGTTCAATTACAAGGTTTTCACTGGTTGTTTTTGACAAAAACCGAAAGCGGTTGGCGAATGTCAATGATGTATTCCCAAACGGGTGGTTATCCCAAACAAAAACCACCTACGCCACCAAGAGAAAGTAGTAATAGTGCTGTGGGGCAAGGAATTCAAACTTGGTTGCGCGATTGTCGGGCAGGAAGTATTAGATTTTAGGTTTTGCGGAAAGTTTGGGGTGTAGATTTTCTTCCCCGTTCACCTTTATGTGCGGCTCAGTTTGGGGAAAAGTATCTTCCCCCCAACTTCTTTTCCCAAAACTTTCCAAGAGGGATTTTAGATTTTTTAACTGTCTCCACCACAATCACCACCAATATCAAAACTTCCACTGTCACAACTTACGCTTGAATCATAACTATTGCTGTTAGTGTGATAGTTTGCCATTCCATGCCACCAATTGGTAGGTTGAACGTAATATTTATTTCCCTGAGCTTTAAAAGCAGGATTTTTAGCCGCAGTTATTATGTCTTTGATAAAGATTATTAAACCTGTGGCAACGAATAACAATATTATTGAGCCGAATATAATTTTTTCCATTTATTTTATGGATAGATTTTAAAATTCAATATCATCAATCAATTCTTCCAAAACCGGTTTTTTACTATTTTCGGGTAAATAATCAAATACCATTTTCAAAAGTTCGGGAGTTGCGTTTTCCATAAACCAGTCATCGCTGGGATTTTCTCTAATATGCAAAAAGTATTTTAAACGTTCTTCTATTGCTTGTTTATCAGGTTTATCTATTTGTCCAATTCTATTTAACCAGTCACCATTTTTATCTTTGAAGCAATTTGCGTCTACAGTGCAAATTTGATGAACTAAAGCAAAGGATTGTTTGTCAAGTCCATTTTTATTTGTTGCGTTGATAGGATAAGCAGTTGGTAAACCTTTATCTCTTTCTCGCGTACTGGAAGTTAATCGAATCGCTGTAAAAGTATCTATATAATTTACATCTTTTTGAAATTTATCAGATGTCCAAAGAATATAAGGGTGTTCTCCACGAAACACCCTACTAGAATTAATTATTTGGCTACAATCACTCGTTTGACAATTGATTTTACCCGGTTGATTCAAATGATAAATATGAATATGACCGAGTTTACAACGAAGAGATATGCGGTAAGGATTTATAACATATATCCAACCCTGTCTAGGTTTTTGTCCAGCCACTTGATAACCCTAATCTAATTCTTTGATTAACTTTTCTCGTTCTAGCTGTAGGTTAAGTTTAACTTTTTCTTCTGGTTTATGCTTTTTTTTAACATCAATCATTGGAGCAGTATTATATACATAATCTAATAATTGACTTATTTTATCTTGCCCCGAACCAGCCCACTCTCTTCTAATATTGTCAAGCATTAATTTTAAACTTAGAGGTAATTGTAAAAATTCGATATTTTCTGCTTCAACACCAAGTTTAATAAAGACTGTATTGTATTCAGATTCTATACTTATTTCTTTACCATTAATTTTATTTAAAGCAGAATCTATATCCTCGTTCCAAGGACCAAATCTATAATAATACCAATCTAATTGTGTAAGTTGTTCGCCAGTCCATTTTACGGAATAAAGGTCGGCTAAATACAAAAACTTAATTAATTGTGTTTTAGTAATATGACCTTTTGTCGCGTAGACAAAGTATTTTATGAGTTTGTCCAACATCGCTTTCTACTTTTTATACAATGTATTCGTCGATAAATATAGGACAATGAAATTTATTACAACATTAATCACTGTCTCATAATTTGAAAAAAAATGCAGCATCAAAAATTTGTTTCAAACTACATATAGTCTATTTGTACTATAAACTAATGACAAATACAAGCTAGTAGTATAGAACAGTTACAAAGAACTTTATTATATATAAATCGTTTGTAAAAACCTAAAAACTCAGCTTTTTCAAAAAACCGGGTTTCATAACACTTCAATAGTTAGGAATTTAGTTGACTCCACCGCAATCGCCGCCAGCGTCAAAACTTCCATCGCAACTACTGTTTGAATCATAATTAGTGCTGTTGTGATAGTTTGTTGTATCTACATAAAATGAAAAGTTGTCTTGAGTAGAATATTTACTGCCATGCTTTCTGTTAGAGTTCTTCGGAGTAGCAATTATACCTTTAATAAGGTTTATAAAACCTGCGATAGCAAGTAAAAAGATTACTAGGTCTGTTATAAGTATTGGTATTCTCGAAATTCTATCTAAAGCTTCCATAAAATTTGAAATATTAATTTTCAGTTATTCATTGTGTTGGCTGCCTTTGACTTAAGCTAATACGGATTTTGGGTTTCACTATCTCCTAAGTCCCTCCGAGACAACCTTCAGTACACAGACGCTGCGCGTTCACCAAAGGTGTGGTTAACTTTCAACTCAACCTACGACTCTTATCATGTCAGCGTTGTGGTGCGTTAGATGATGTATTAAAAATTTTCACTTTAACAGATATATTGTCGTGCATCGAACACACTCTACAAGAACAGATTTCTATTTTAAGATTTTTATTAAATCTAACTTACGAACTCTCAGCAATATTTCGGTTACTAAAAATGTATCTTGATATCCATGCTACAAAAACTGAGCTAAACTGAATTATCTATTACTTGTACTTCTTCTCGGACTTAGATTGTGTCGGAGTTGTAAGCGAGAAAAGTCAAGAAAGAATAAAATTAATTTCCTCCTATAGAGGAGATTTTTGTTTTTGAGGTAGTTAAAATCGATGAATCCAGTTGATTTAGCGTTCGCACCGGCGTTAAAACAGTCAGAATTAATCCGTCGTAAGGAAGTTTCGCCGCTGGAATTAGTAGAATTATATTTAGAACGCATTCAACAATTTAATTCTAAGTTAGGAAGTTATTTTACTGTTGCGGCAGAACAAGCTATTGATGATGCTAAAAGCAAAACCGAAATGTTGGCAAAAATGGAAGAATTGCCGTTATTTTTCGGGGTGCCAATTTCAATCAAAGACTTGAATCCAGTTGCAGGAATTCCCTGTAGCTACGGAAATGCGGCGTTACTTGGTAATGTACCCGATTATGATGATGGTGTTGTTGCAAAAATCAAACAAGCTGGGTTCATAATTTTAGGTAAAACAGCTACTTCGGAATTAGGCTCATTTCCTTATACAGAAGCTACGGGTTTTCCCCCAACTAGAAATCCCTGGCATTTAGAATATACATCAGGTGGTTCTAGTGGCGGTGCAGCGTCGGCACTAGCAGCGGGATTGTGTTCCATCGCACAAGGTTCCGACGGTGGCGGTTCAATTCGTGGCCCTGCTGCTTGCTGCAATTTAGTTGGTATCAAGCCATCGAGAGGTAGAATTACTCACGCACCCGTTGGCGATCGCCTGAATGGAATTGCTACAAATGGGCCGCTTGCAAGGACTGTTGCTGATGCTTCGGCTTTGTTAGATGCTATGTCTGGCTATGTTTCTGGTGATTCCTACTGGCTACCCGATCCAGAAAAATCATTTTTAACTGCTAGTAAAGAAAAAGTCGAAAATCTACGTATTGCTTTTTGTACAAGCATTCCGCCTTTGGGGGAAGCAGACTCAAATACTCACCAAGGCGTAATGCAAGCAGTTAAATTATTAGAAGAATTAGGACATAGTGTAGAAGAGAAATGTCCCGATATTAGCGAATTGGTAGAACCATTTCAAATAGTTTGGCAAGCTAATGTAGCCGCTTCTGGAGTTCCTGTAGAAATTTTACAACCTTTAAATCGTTGGTTGTTAGCTAGAAATGGTAGTGCCGGTGAGTACCTACGAGCAGTTTATCAAATGCAAATGGTAGCCCGCAAAATCGTCATGTTTTTCGACAACATAGACGTTTTAGTAATGCCGGTTTATCTTCATTCTCCAATTCGGGTTGGTGAATGGGCTGCATTAAGCCCTGAAGAAACATTTGAAAATATAATTCGTTGGATTGCACCTTGCCCAGCAGCAAACGCTACCGGACAACCTGCAATATCTCTTCCTGTAGGCTTTGACGACAAGGGTTTACCTATAGCAGTACAGTTAATCAGCAAGCCCGTAGCAGAACATACTATTATCAGCCTTGCAGCACAATTGGAAGCAGCAAACCCAATGTATGAAAAACGTCCGGTATCAGTGAGCAGTGAACAGTGAACAGTTATGAGTTATGAGTTATGAGTTAGGAGTTAGGAGTTAGGAATTAATTATTTCTCCTTGTCTCCTTGTCCCCTTGTTTACCAATCCCCCATCTCCCCATCTCCCCATCTCCCCATCCCTCATCTAAGCTTTACACTTTCTCCCCTTCGGAGTCGCATCTGGATAAAAGGTAATGATTCCCTTATTCTTTCTGACAAAAACTGTAGGAAAACTGGTTCCGGTTTCTTTGTCTAACTGTTGATATATACAAGCACCTTCTGTATTTTGCTGCTGTTTATATACTTTTGTTACATCTACTAAAAGTTCTTCAGCATTTGATAGATAACCATAACCTTTAATTTCATCTCTAACGATACGATTAGGCTGTTTTATAACTACACCCATTGTATAAATCACGCCTGGAATTACTTCTTGTCTGCCAGGATTTACAGGAAGTCTTCCACCAATCTTCTCGTTTTGCAGTTGTAAATATCTACCGTAAAAATGCAAGCCGCCAATATCGTTTGCGTTGTATATTTCACCGCAAAATATATGCTCAAAGCCTTTATTTTTAAACCAAATATTAGTTAGGTCTTGTAAAAATTCTGACTTACTTCTACGTCCTCGAAGCAATTCACCTTTTGTAGCTTTTTGAATGTTTGCTAATACTTCTGGGTAATCTAATAATAGTCGTTTGAATTTACTTGGTTTAACTTTTGTACCGATGGAGCCGCATGTTTTAAGTACTGCTTTATCAAAGGAATTTAGCTTAGGTGCGGGTGGCGTAATATCTAATTTTGCTCCAGATGGATAATTAACTCGTACCGGATTATCTTGGTTATCAAAAAAAGGCAAAAGTTCTATATCTTTCTGCTGAGCGTTAACTGGATTATCTAAACCAATTGAATAAATTAATAATAAACTAGTTAATCCGCTGAATATAAGTTTGAGTTTAGATGCAATATTTGGTTTCATCACAGGACTTACAGTATTTTAGGTGTGATATCGCAATCCTATATGATTCGTGAGAAAGATAGGTATTAAAAACCCGGTTTTTCCAAAAAACCGGGTTTCTCAAATCTCACAAATTATTTAGGAATGCTATACAAGTTTTTTAACATACATAAAGGGAAATGTAAGCGAATATAAAGCGAATTTACTTATAATTACCGTTACAGCAAATAAAAAAGAGCGAATAAACTAAATACATCAATCGATAAATTATTGATTTACCTTGAATACTTTTATTAGAATATGTTTAGAAAGTCTAATTTTATTGTCATATTTCTGCTGTTTGTAATATTTGTGGGAGTTGGTGATAGCTTCTTACCAGAACCGATGAAATCTGCTAGCTTTAACACTCGCAAAACTATCAACGAGAATTTAATTGGCTTATTCCCGACTCGGGAATCAAAACTCAAACCTCATGAAAGAACTCGTAAAGCAATAGAAGAGGCTGAGAAAAGTAAGTAATTGGATATTGGGCATTGAGCATAGCTAAGAGTTAAAAGTAGGAATAAATTAGCATTAATTTCTTGTTACTTGCTACTCCTTACTCGCTACTTGCTACTTTAAATACCCCCTTCGGGTTCGGTAGTTCGCTCAACGGAACGCCACTTCTCTCAACGCGGGGAACCCGCGCACGAGAGTGACTCGGGAACCTCCCGTTCACCGCAGGTGCGGCTCAGTTTGGCGGGAAGAACATCTCCCCGCCAACTTCTCCCCGCACGCGACTACTCTCACCATGCCCAATTCCCAAAGATTTAAGCTTCCTGCATCCAGCTAAACATAGCTCGTAAATCTTTACCTACATTCTCAATGGGATGTTCGGCTTCTTGACGGCGCATAGCTGTGAAACCTGGTTTACCGGATTGATTCTCGGTAACAAAATCTCGTGCAAATTGCCCTGACTGAATTTCTTTGAGAATTTTACGCATTTCTGATTTGGTTTCGTCGGTGACTACCCTTGGTCCTCGGGTGTAATCGCCGTACTCAGCGGTATTTGAAATGCTGTCGCGCATTTTTGCAAGTCCGCCTTCCACAACTAAGTCAACAATTAATTTGACTTCATGGAGACATTCAAAATAAGCTAGCTCTGGTTGATAACCTGCTTCTACTAAGGTTTCAAAACCGGCTTTGATTAAAGCACTTAAACCACCACACAATACTGCTTGTTCGCCGAATAAATCGGTTTCAGTTTCTTCGCGGAAGGTTGTTTCTAAAATACCGCCACGGGTTCCGCCAATACCTTTAGCGTAGGCCATTGCCTTATCTCGTGCTTGTCCCGTATTGTCTTGATAAACTGCGAATAAGCAGGGAACTCCTTGCCCTTGCTCGTATGTGCGACGTACCAAATGTCCCGGACCTTTAGGTGCTACCATTACCACATCTACATTCTCGGGTGGTACAACTTGTCCGAAGTGAATATTAAATCCGTGAGCAAAGGCTATAGTATTTCCTGATTCTAAATTAGGCTCAATCTCTTCTTTATAAACAGTTTTTTGCACCTCATCGGGTAGCAAAATCATGATCAAGTCAGCTTCTTTTGCTGCATCAGCCACACTTTTGACTGTTAACCCACCTTCTTTGGCTTTAGCAGCGGACTTACTACCCGGATACAGTCCAACAATCACATTCATGCCGCTATCTTTTAGGTTAAGAGCGTGGGCATGACCTTGAGAACCAAAGCCGATAATCGCTATAGTCTTTCCTGCTAATAGGTCTAAGTTAGCATCCGAATCGTAGTACATCCGAGCCATAATTTTGCCTTATGAGATAAGCATCCCGATTAATTACAGAGTTTTTATATTACCGTAAAGCGGGTACCTATTTTATTTGTAATTCGTAATTCGTAAATAAAACGACTGAAACTATCTTTGATAGTTGATTTGAGCTTAAAGGATGTAAGGATGCGTCATAAATAAAACCGTAAACTTTTAGATCCCCCTAAATCCCTCTTTTCTAAGGGGGACTTTAATCCCGCCTTTTTAAGGGGGGAAGGGCGGATAGTCCGAAACTTAGGCTAAAAACTATACTTTTCCGCCCATTCTCTTAGCAAAAATTTTTAAGCGGCATATTGAAGAAGATATAGGCAATATTGAGCTACTTACATCTCAAAATTTAGAACTTTAAAGCGAAAAACGACCCATTACCCATCCAACAGCTAGTCCTACTGCGGCAATCCCAGTTAAACTTACCATCGCAGCATCAAAACTTTCTAAAGCATTTCTTAGTTGTCTTCCGGATTTATTGGCGGTTACAACTAAATTGCAATACCAAAGTATATGAAAAGCCCATCCACCGTACCCGATTAAAAATAACGCTAATGTAAAAAATAAGATGAAAGCTGGAAAGAGAATCCCACGAGTTTTACTAACAAAGATTAATATAAATATAAATAATAAGATATTAAAGCCTAAAAAACCCATAAACAGCGAGTTGAAAGCCGATACATTTAAATAACATAAAGCAACTGCTAAAATTAATCTAGAAACAATTAAAGAAGTTACTAGTAATGACGTACTTTTAAATACAATATAACTTGTAGCTGCTAAAGGAAAGATAGCAAAATAAATTGCTATTACTTGTTTTAAAGTATTCGCTGATAAAATAAATGGTTCAACTTGAGAAACCTGAATCATCCAACCGTTAAAAATAGAAATCATTAAAAAGGAAATTAGCCAACCCCAATTCATGACTAAACTATTTTCTGTAAATCTACGGTAAGATTCATTATTAGTAATTTTGTTGGATACTATTCTGAAAGGTAGCATAGGTAGATTGTGTGTGTGTTTTCAGTAATCAAATTTAGCAGCTAACTGAAGTTTATAAATGATATTTCAAGCACATATCGCTTCTATTAATTAGAAAAAACAATAATTCCAAATTTATAGGACCAAATTAATCTAATTTTAATTTACTGTTTACTTTAAAATAATTGAAATAATTATTTTGATTAATACAATACATATTTATTTATTCATAAATATTGCAGTTTTTCACGCATTTATTACAAGAAACAAGAATTATCTATTTATTTGCTAACAATTACTATATAACAAATTATATATTTGGCTTCTAATTATTTGATAAGTATTAAAAATTGATATTATGCAGTTTCCCTATCAATTTTTTTGACTTCTTCAGGAGATAATTTAATATCAACAGATTTGACTGAATCTTCAATACTACTGACTTTACTTGCGCCGGGAATTGGTAATATGCAAGGCGATTTTGAACGCAACCACGCTAAAACTATGCAGTATAAAGATACATTTTTTGCTTGAGCTAAATTTTTAATTACTTGAATATCTGTTAACTTATTATGGCGACGACGACCGCCAAAAGGACTCCAGGGTATAAAAGTTAAGCCCTCGTTTTCGCAATATTCCAATACCCCGTCCATTTCTGGTTGTCGCTGCCAAGGACTATATTGATTTTGCACTGAAACGATATCAACTACATCTCGGGCTTGCTCGATCTGTTCTACCGAAAAATTAGAAACTCCGACCATTTTAATCATTCCTGCCTTCTGAGCTTCTTTAGCAGGTGTAAGAGATGCTTGAATGCTATAATCCGGGTCTGGTGCGTGAAATTGCCATATATCTATGGGTTTATTGCCACCGAAAGCTGCAAAACTGACTTGAATAGTTTGGCGTAGATGTTCGGGATTGCCATTGCGAATCCAGCTTTGATTGGGACGCATCAAACCGCCTTTTGTAGCTACTATGACATTACTCGTATCGCCATCGTAACTTTGCAAAGCTTGATGAATCAATTTCTCGTTATGATGCTTGTCTGATTCATCTTTACAGTAAGAATCAGCAGTATCGATAAAAGTAATACCATTGTCTAATGCTCGATGAATAACATTTATCGATTGCGATTCTGAAGGGCGCTCATAAACTGACATTGGCATTCCACCCAAGCCGATCGCACTTGTAGAAACGCCACTTTTCCCAAGTTCTATAGTTTCCATATTTATAGATAATCCCCAGTGCCATTATTTATCTAACAGTTCAACCAGGGATTTAGAAACCATCTAAGGGCTATACTTGGGCATTTTTATCGCAAGATATTACCGTTTTCATCTTTGACTTTGGGAAGATGACAAAAAAGACACTTTATCCTGAAGGTTCTTGTCTTTATAGGGGGTAGGACTCTCAACCCTTGTTATGTTTCGGAATTGGAGACGGAAAACTTGTAGTTATTTAATATCTGTGAGGTTATATTAAACCAGCATATTGACAAATTGTCTAAAAATTAAATAAGTATTTACACTTTTATGATGCTGAAATTCGACACTCAGTTTTCTCCGAGATTATTAAAAAGTAAACCAAATTTGTTTTTAAGCCTTTTTCTAGGAAGCTTAATTTTTACAAGTTGCGCTTCTGCTTCTTACGATAAAGAAGGTGCAATTCAAACTACAGAATCGTACAACGCAGTTCAAGAAGTTGGGGATATTTCTCAAGCTAACAAGGCATTACCGCAAAAAAAGCCGCAGCTAATTAAAAAAGCTCAAGTTACGGTTATTGTTAACTCTTTAGATAAAAGCGTTGATGCTGTAGAGCAAATTATAAATCAACAGAATGGTTACTTACTCAGTTTAGAAGAAACGCAGCTTAATAATTCTGACTCGCGCCCTAATGCTACGGTACAGATGCGAGTTCCGCAAAACCTTTTAGAAACAACCCTTAACAAATTATCAGAGTTAGGAACCGTACAAAGTCGGAGTATCAGCGCTGAAGATGTTGGCGAACAAATAGTCGATTTCCAGGCAAGATTAACCAATTTACGCAGAACCGAAACTAATTTGCAAAAAATTATGGATAAATCGGGTTCTGTTAAAGATATATTAGGCGTTGCCCAAGAACTTAGCAACGTGCGAGAGAAAATTGAACGGATTACCGCTCAATTAAAAAGCTTGCAAAATCAAGTTGCTTATTCCACTATTACTTTAAATTTAGAAGCAGCAGTTTCAAAAAAAGGCAATCAACCAGGATTACCTTCACAAATTCAAGATGCCTGGAATAATTCTACTAGCTCCTTCGCTGCCTTTACCGTTGGATTAATGAAGTTGGGTATTTGGCTGGTTGTTTACACTCCATATTTATTCGTTTTAATCGCTGCTGGCTATTTTCTAAACCGTAAATTACATTTTTCGCGACGCTGGCAACAAACTCCCCAATCGAGAAATTCTGAGAATAATTAATCATTGCCGATAAAACATGTAATTTTATTGCAAAATCAAAGTACAAATCGATTTATGAAAATTATTTGACGAATATAACCCGGTATCTCAAATATACCGGGTTTTGAAGTATTTGTATTTTTGGGATTGCAATTTAGATATCTGTTTAAAAACAAAGTTTCCGGAGATACTTTTTCAAGTTCTGAAAACTTCGGTAATTTATTTTCTCAAAGAAATAATGATTAAAAATTAATAAAATATAAAAAATATAAATTAATATTCTATGCTTATACCCAATATTTGATTGCCATTAACCCTCATCAAACTTTACGAAACAATAAAATAAGCATAATTTGTACTTTTTATCACGAAATAATGACCGTTAAGAATGCCAAGATATTTGTTAGCACAAGCGTACCTAAACTCTTATGCCAGAATTACACCAATCAATAGCCCAGCATTATCACGAACGTACTAAGTATGACCCAGAAACCATATCAGCCAAAAACAAAGGCTTAGACTGGGCTAAACAACCCGTACCCTTCAAAGAGTACAAAATCGGTTCTACTTTCGATTTAAAACCTTATATTAAAGAAAAACCTACTTCATTTCCTAATAATTCAGAAGCCCAATGGTGGCAACGGCTGTCTCGACTGCTGTTTTGCAGCTACGGTTTAACTGCTAGGATGCCCTCTATGGGAAGCACCGTGTACTTGCGTGCTGCTCCTTCGGCAGGAGGTTTATATCCGGCAGAAATGTATTTACTCAGCAGAGGTACACCACTTTTACCTCCTGGCTTGTACAACTACCAATGTCGAACTCATTCCCTGATGCATTATTGGGAAAGTGATGTTTGGCAGAAATTGCAGTCGGCTTGTTTGGATAATTCTTCCTTAGAAAACACTCAACTAGCAATAGTTATCACTTCCGTGTTTTATCGTTCGGCTTGGCGTTATGAAGATAGGGCTTACCGGCGAATTTGTCTCGATACCGGACATTTAATCGGAAATATCGAACTAGCTGGGGCACTCACCAACTATCGTCCCCATTTAATCGGTGGCTTTGTTGATGAAGATGTCAACGAACTGCTTTATATCGATCCCAAACAAGAGCAGGCGATCGCCGTTATTCCTCTGACGGATTTACAAGATAATCAAGATAATAATTCTATAGAGTCACCCTTAACTAAGCAGCAAAATATTCTTGGGGGTAATACAGCTTTACCTTCTACTACCGAAACCGATTATCCTAAAATTCCTGATGGAGAATTGCTGACTTATTTTCATTGCGCTACACAAATTCAGTCGAGTGCCAAAGAAAAGTTAAATATACCTCAAGTAAAACAAGATAAATCAATTGAGGATAAATACAACTTCAGTTTTTGCGATAAAATTTCCACTGCCACTAAACCCATTTACTGGGGTAAAAAACTTGAAGAATTGGAAAATTCTATTCTCAAACGTCGTTCTACCCGTGCTTTTAGCGGTGAAGCTTTGCAATTCGATCAATTAAAAGCTTTACTCGATTTTACTTATCAACCCCAAAATTATAACCGGCAAAATAATCAAAGTTCTCCAGACTATTTCGATTTAAATCTAATCGAAACCTTTATTGCTGTTTCTGGAGTCGAAGGATTGGAAAGGGGCTGTTATTATTACGCTCCTGCTTCACAAGAATTGCGTCAAATACGGTTTAAAAATTTCCGGCGAGAACTGCACTTCCTTTGTTTGGGACAAGATTTGGGGAGAGATGCATCTGCTTTAGTTTTTCATACTGCCGATTTGAAAAATGCAGTTGCTCGATACGGTGACAGGGTTTACCGCTATTTGCATATGGATGCCGGACATTTAGGGCAAAGACTCAATTTAGCTGCAATTCATTTAGGTTTGGGGGTTAGCGGTATTGGTGGCTTTTTTGATGACAAAGTAAATGAAGTCTTGGGTATTCCCAGCGACGAAGCAGTTTTGTACATAACAACCCTAGGAAAACCGAGATAGCGCGAGTCTAAAACCCCGAAATCAACTGCCGATTTGCAGATAAACTCAAACTTAAAATATGGTTAATAATTAGCAACAAATACAAAAGATTTTGATTAATCGTTAAGTAATATTAAGGTGAAAGTTTATCCAGAATCGGTATTGCTCATATCCAATTGGAATAAAACCAAGTAAATTCGGGGGTTTTACTGATGACTTCCGTTAAAATATTTATATTAAGGATAATTCTCTAACAAAGACAGTTTATGCTCGCATGAAGCATGACAACGCACTATAGCTTTGCATAGCGTCAGATATCAAGCAAACGCGAAATGCATAATGTTTGATATTGAAATTTATCCGAGAATATATTTACACAAAACTACTTAAAATGCGTATTTACTCTCCAATACTTATCGATTCTTTAAGAAAAGTTTTTCAAGATAACACAACATGACATTTATTAGCAGTAAATGCGTTGTTAAGGAGTCTTTTATAAGTAAAACTATTACCGTATATTTACAGAGATTCTTTAAATTAGTTTTATTAATATCCTTAAAACAGACATTTTTGAGTTATAACCTTTAAAATGAATTGTCAACCTGTAATATTACTTACCCAACTTCCGTTAATATCAGTTTTATAAGCGGCAATCAAAGCCTCCTTTGTAATAATTGCTAATCGAGGATTATTCCCGAATTGTTAGCAAATATGCCGTAGGACTGTATGTGGTGTACGTGAAGTTCACAGAATATTACTTAAAACCATTTCCATTTTCCGGATTAAAAATCCCACAGTTTATTTCGTTTTCGTGTTAATCAAAAAAAATTACTTGCTTTGACATATAGAGGTATCAATGACGATTAATAGTTTTACTGAAGCAAAAAGACCAAAAAGACCAATTAAGCAACAATTGGAATATCAGCGACCGGAATATCAACGACCGAATTTGATAGTCCCTGATGTTCCTGCCGTCCCCGAAGTTCCAGACGACTACATGGAAACACCGGAGATTGGTCTTGATGAAAGTATTTTCACTTGTCCAAATCGCGGTAGAGTGGCGATTTTCATCGATGGTGCGAACTTATTTTATGCAGCATTGCAGCTAGGAATTGAAATTAACTATGCCAAACTACTTGGTTGCTTAGCGAAAGATTCAAAATTGTTGCGTGCTTTCTTCTATACGGGGGTAGATCCAACCAACGAAAAACAACAAGGTTTCTTGCTGTGGATGCGTCGTAATGGCTATCGGGTGATTACCAAAGACTTGGTGCAATTTCCGGATGGTTCAAAAAAAGCCAATCTTGACGTAGAAATTGCTGTAGACATGATGAATTTAGCTCCTTACTACGACACTGCGGTGTTGGTAAGTGGCGATGGCGATTTAGCTTATGCAGTGAATGCAGTTTCCTATCAAGGCTCTAGAGTCGAAGTAGTTAGCTTGCGTTCAATGACTAGCGAAAGCTTAATTGATGTCGCAGACTGCTTTGTTGATTTAGATGCAATCAAAAAACATATTCAAAAAGAATCAGATTCAGAGTACAGCTATAGACCGTTATCAAATTTTGACATACACCCACCAATACACGCAGAACAACCACATTACCCAAAATCCTAATTAATAATTCGTGATTCGTAGTTATGAACAAACAATTTTAGATTTTGGCTTTAGTCCTTTGGGAATCTGGTAAAGCCCTTACTTTACCTTTTGCAGCGTCTCCCAGCCATCGGAGAGGGTGTAACAAGGTAAAGTAAGCACTAAGGGTTATAGTATTGGGTTTTTAGATTATAAATTTAAATTTTTAGGGTGTTAAACCCACAATTGTGGTCGTAATTCCCCCACAAATAAAAAATCTCTAATCTTTAAGCCCCATCGAACCGCATGTAAATTAAAACAGCGAACAGTTAACAGCGAACAGTTAACAGCGAACAGTTCCTTCCGGCTTATGGTGGGGAACCTGGTACCGGGGAGATACAACTGGTAACTAACAATCCGCATCTTCTGGGTGAACAACTGATAACTGTAAAAAAAATTAAATTGTTGAAGTCATAATTGCGAATCACGATTTATAAATTAGGAGTAAATTACGAAGCCGATAAATCTACGCTGTAGAGGATTTTTCCGATCTTATTATGCGGTGCAATGCTCATAGCTTTAGTTTGAAACTTCCAAATTTGACCCATATTTATACGAACGATAAATTTGTTCTGGGTCATTATAGTTAAAACGTATGGGTGTATATTCCATAAGTGCCTGCTTAGCCCGCGCTGCCAGCAGAGAAACACTTTTAACTTTATAGCGATCGTCCTCTAAAATTTTCCCAGGATACTAATTATTAGCTGTTTCCTGGTCATTCCACTGTACTAATTGCGGAATTTCAGCATTAACGCTTCATATTTTCGTTGAGCAGATTATAAACATAATTACCGTGAAACTCCTGCAAAGTTTCCGCAACTTTGGACTTTTCCGGAGTGAAAGTATTCTTCCAAATACTGCCGTGATCCAGCTTCACCCCTTTTCCTCTCCTTAGTAAGGAGAGGGGTGCCCAGAGGGCGGGGTGAGGTTAAAAATGTAGTAGACTCAACTGAAATTCGCTATATACTACCAAGTCAAAATCGACGGCGAGAAAATTGTGAAGGGGTGGGTTTCATTACTTCTAATTATCAATGAGTGCAAAATTATTTTTTGCGTACTTTCTCCCTTATGAGATAATTTTCCGCAATTTTACTCAAAATAATTTAGATAAAGATTGACATACTAAGAATTATCTTAATAACACAATTGAAACCTCACCCCCTTCCCCTCTGATTAAGGAGAGGGGTGCAAATACATAAAATGACAAACCAAATATTACAAGAAAGATACGAAATTCAGAAAGAATTAAATAGTAATCCTGGAAGAAAAACGCTTTTAGCCAAAGATTTAGAAACTGAAGAATTAGTAGCGATCAAAATACTGCACTTTGGTGGAGAAATTAAATGGCAAGACTTAAGATTATTTGAGAGAGAAGCACAAATTCTTCAACAGCTTTCACATCCTGCAATTCCAAACTATTTAAATTCATTTGAGTTAGATTTACCAGATATTAAAGGTTTTGCTTTAGTACAGACATATATCCCAGCCACATCTTTAGAAGAATATATACGAGCAGGAAGAGCGTTTAACGAAGCAGAAGTAAAGCAAATAGCCAAAGCACTATTAGAAGTATTGAATTATCTGCATTCCGGACAATATCCTGTGATTCATCGCGATATTAAACCCAGCAATATTTTATTAGGAAACCGTTCGGGAAATCATGTTGGTGAGGTTTATTTAGTTGATTTTGGTGCGGTGAAAACTACAGCACAAAATCAAAGCGGAACTATGACTGTTGTAGGTACTTACGGATACATGGCTCAAGAGCAATTTGGTGGGCGTGCCGTACCTGCTTCGGATTTATATAGTTTGGGAGCAACTTTGATTTATTTAGTTACTGGTAGTCATCCATCAGATTTGTTAGATGATGATATGGCGATTAAGTTTGAAAAATCAGTTAATTTAAGTCCTAGTTTGATTAAATGGCTGAAATGGATGACTCAAACCACAATTAGAAATCGTCCATCTTCGGCAGAAATTGCTTTAAAAGAATTAGAAAATCCGACATCTGCTGAATCTAATTTAGCTATTGGTAAGCCTCTGAAGAGCAAAATAAAATTAATTAAAGAACAAGACAAATTAGAAATAGTCAGTCCTCCAACAGGTTTAGATACCCCAATTTTAGTTTTATGTTTTGTTGTGCTGTTTCTACCATCTTTGTTTATGATACTCGTATTTTTAGGGGTAATATATAGTGCAATAACATCTGATGGTATATTCGTATCAGCTTTCACTATCTTATTTTTTGCTCCTATTTTTAGTTTAATATTTGCTGTATGGAAAAAAATTATTTTTACTTGGTTAGGATATACTTGTCTGTCCGTTAATAAAGATAAAATTCAAAGAATATATCAAATATTTTATTTAAGATGTTTTAAATCTCGTCCTATTCCAACAAGTGATATTTATAAGTTGGAAATTGTCGATAGAATGGTTGATGATAATTCTAGCAAACAGCAAAAACATTTAGTTAGGTTAATTATTTCTGCTGGTATAGGTACTTACGAATTAGCGAATTTTCGACCTGAGAAAAAAAGATTTTGGCAATTAAAAATCCAGCCATCTATATTTACTGCATCCGAAATACACTGGTTGGCTAAAGAGTTAAGTGATTTCTTAGGATTACCTATTAGTAAAGATACTGTTTAAATAAAATATGGTTGCTGATTTTTAGCGACATAAATCAATATTAGTTTATGGTGATTACGAAAATCTCTATATATCCAAATTGATTAAAGTTGGGTTGCGACACGATATATTCAATTCGGTTTAAAAATTTTATTTTTAAATTGTGTCTAACCTAACCTAGGAATAATAGATTGTAGGTTGGGTTAGGTGCTTGAATAAGCATGATATTTAACAGATAAATTATGTCAGCACCGTAAGCCAACATTCAGTTATGACGATTGCAAAATAATTGTATATATCAAAATAAAGATGTTGGGTTACGACACGATATTTTAAATTCGGTTTAAAAATCAAATTCTTCAATCGTGTCTAACCTAATCTAATAATTAAAAATAAATAAAATGACAAACCAAATATTAAAAGACAGATACGAAATTCAGCGACAACTAGGTAAAAATCTGGGAAGAAAAACTCTGTTAGCAAAAGATTTAGAAACAGAGGAATTAGTAGTTGTCAAATTACTCAGCTTCGATAATGAATTTGATTGGCAAGACTTAAAGTTATTTGAAAGAGAAGCGCAAATTCTCGAAGAACTTACCCATCGGGCAATTCCGAAATATCTCGATTCTTTTAAAGTGGATTCCGATAATTCTAAAGGTTTTGGTTTGGTACAAACATATATCCCGGCTAAGTCTTTAGAAGAACATATACAATCTGGAAGAACTTTTAGCGAAGCAGAAGTAAAGCAGATTGCTAAATCATTATTAGAAGTATTAGATTATCTGCATTCCAGGCAGCCTGCCGTTATTCATCGCGACATCAAACCCAGCAATATTTTACTAGGCGATCGCACCGGAAATTATGTCGGCGATGTGTATTTAGTCGATTTTGGCTCTGTCAAAACTACAGCAGTGCAAAAAAGTGGAACTATGACTGTTGTGGGTACTTACGGCTACATGGCTCAAGAGCAATTTGGTGGGCGTGCCGTACCTGCTTCAGATTTGTATAGTTTGGGAGCAACTTTGATTTATTTAGTTACCGGTAGTCATCCTGCGGATTTGTTAGGGGATGATATGGCGATTGAATTTGAGGAATCAGTGAATTTAAGCGCTGAGTTTGTTAATTGGCTCAAATGGATGACTCAGATAACTTTGAAAAAACGTCCTTTTTCAGATGAAGCTGCTCTGAAAGAGTTAGAAAATCCAACGATTATTAAGTTGGAATATAAATCGAAGTTAGTAGTTAATAAACCGGAGGGAACTAAAGTTGAATTAAAAAAAAGTAAAGATGAGTTAGAGATTTTGATTCCTCCAATAGGGTTAAACTTTAGTATCTTAACTTTTTGCTTTTTTATAATTTTTTGGTTGTTTATTATCAATATTTTTATACAGAACTTTGATAGTAATGAAACTATATCTATGACTATACTATTCGTTATAGCACCTATGACTTTATGGACAATCAGTATATCATGTAATTTGTTTAGCTATGCTCGCCTTTGTATTAATCAAGAGAAAATAAAAATTACTTACGAGCTATTTGGAATCAAATTTAATATACAACCTTCTTCCCGCAGAAACTATATATGTAAATTAGAAGTTGTTAGTAGGAAAATAGAAAAAAGTATTAATGGGAATCAAGAAATTCAACCTAGATTATTGATTTGGGCTGGAAGACTTTGTTACGAACTAGGAAACCTTTCACCTATTGAAAAATATATTAGTTCCTCAGACAAGCAATATTTAACTTCACCAGAAATAGATTGGTTAGCTCAAGAATTAAGTGATTTTTTAGATTTACCAATTACTAGAGATACAGTTAGTAGTTAGTAGGTTGGGTTAAGTGCACAAATAATTATGATAATTAACAAGAAATTGATATCAGCACCGTAACCCAAGATTCAGTTATGACGATTGCAAAATAATTGTATATATCCGAAATAAAGATTTTGGGTTACGACACGATATTTTAAATTCGGTTTAAAAATCAAATTCTTCAATCGTGTCTAACCCAACCTACAAGATATTAATTTTTAATTACGACATGAGAATTCAAATTCGGATTGCAGATTATTTTTATTAATCGTATTTAACCCAACTTAAAAATTAAACCTTTATTGAAGGAATCAAGTGGAATTGACTTTCCTAGTTATTTTGATAGAATTTAGGTGTAAATAATTACTACTTACGATAGATGCGGATAGAATATTTACTTATCTAGCTGTGAAATCTTAAGGAATTGATGTCTTTAGTAGTGAAGTCTATATGGCTGCTTTTTTTTAGAGTAAGAGAAAATTTTCGCAAAATATCAATATTATTCAACGTGTTTGTAGGTTGGTTGTGTAAGTAATTTGTACAACTGAATAAATCAGATAGAGACTTTTCTATTTTTTGAGATTTTTATTTTTTTACTAGACTAAATTTTGGTATTGAATCATGAATCAGATGCTGGAAAATCGCTATAGAATTATTAGAGAATTGGGCGATGGTGGTTTTGGGAAGACTTACGTTGCTCAAGATACTCACATGCCTTCCTTACGATATTCTGCGATTAAACAGCTTAAACCGATGAATGTTGGTTCTCAAATTTATCAAATTGTTCAAGATAGATTTTTGCGAGAGGCTGCTATTTTGGAACAGTTAGGAGGTGGTAGCAATCAAATTCCTACTCTCTATGCCTATTTTGAATCTAATGGACAATTTTATCTGGTTCAAGAATATATTCAAGGGGAAACTCTTTCTAAAAAGTTACGTACTCAAGGTAAATTGAGTTCGGATGTCGTCAAAGACATTTTGTTAAAGATTTTACCTGTATTAGATTACGTTCATAATAAAGGCATAGTACATAGAGATATTAAACCAGATAATATTATTATTCGCGATGCTGATAATTTACCAGTACTAATTGACTTTGGTGCGGTAAAGGAAACTATGCAAACTATAGTATCCGAATCTGGCAATACCCCTAAATCTTCGATTGTGATTGGTACTCCTGGGTTTATGTCTTCGGAACAACTTTCAGGAAGGCCTGTATTTAATAGCGATTTATATGCTTTGGGGATGACTGCTATTTATTTACTAACTGGTAAAATGCCTCAAGAGTTAGATAGCGATCCTCGTACTGGTGAGGTTGTTTGGAAAGAACATGCTCCCGATGTTAGTCCCGATTTAGCTGCTGTATTAGATAAAGCAGTTCAATCTCATTTGCGCGATCGCTTTTCTAGTGCTTCTGAGATGTTGGATGCTCTAAAGGCTGAAACTATCGCTACGACTATAATTGCACCTCCTTTACCTACTGCTGACACAATTCCCCCAAGCAACCAACCAAGCACGGTTGTTTCTCCACAGGAAAATACAACAGTTTCTCCCGCCAGTTCTTCTAAAGGTTCAAAAGCTGCAATTATAGTTGGTATAGTATCTCTTTTACTTTTGGTAGGAGTTGGAACTTTTGCTTTTTCAATGATGAATCAGCAGCAGGCGGTTCAATTACGATTAGATAGTATCGAAGCAGAACGTCGAAAAGCAGAAGAATTACGACGACAACAAAACGAGATTAATTCAAGAAGAGAGCAAGAATTACAGCGTCAGTTAGAAGCAGAAAAAACACGTAGAGAAGAAGCAGAAAAAAGAAGAAGGGATAGAGTTGTGCAAGCTCAATCAAATTCAAGTTCAAATTCAAATTCAAGTTCTAGCGTCAATTCTAATTTAATATCAAATTCAAATTCTTTCCCTGAAGGTACATTTACAAATAGTGAATGGTCTTTAAATTTATTTTCAAAAAATAATAATATCTTTTATCAAGCTCAATCGCTGAAAGATTCATCTTCTTTAAGCTTACAAAATGGACTAACTTCCGGTAGTAGCAACCGTAGAATTTACACCTGGAATAATGGAGCATATAGATACCAGGTAATTTGGCAACCTAATGACCCCAATTATGTAAGATTGCGAGTATTTACTCCTTCAGGCGAACAGTTAAATCAACTTCTCTCTAGAAGTTAAAAATTTACAGAAATGATAGTAGTTAGTAGGTTGGGTTAGACACGATTGAGAAATTCAATTTGTAACGCGAATCTAGAATAATCGTGTCGTAACCCAACAGCAGTAATTTGAATCAATTGATATATTTGGTAATAATCATAAACTAATTTTGGGTTACGGTGCTAAGAGGATGTTTGGAAAGTCATAAATAAAACTCGCAAATTTTAAGATCCCCCTAAATCCCCCTTTTTTAAGGGGGGAAGGGGGGATCGTCGGAGATAATGGTTAAAAACTATACGCATCCTTACATGCTCTAAAGTCTACTTCTAGTTAAATATCGTAATTAATAATGCACCTAACCCAACCTATAAATTATTTCTTTCTTCTGAGACGGGCATCCGTACCTATCCAGTTTTTATATTTAAACAGCAAAATGAGACGTAGCAGTGTTACGTCTCTAGATTCGCTATTCGTTAATAATTAAATATTTGTAATTATTCTTGAGGCTCTTGAAATTCTTGAATTTCCTCTTCTAGTAGCTTAGAAAACTTTTGACGCAAGTCTTGTATTTTTTGGTTACCCTTTGGCATTGCCATCAAACGAATTTCGATTTCGGCGATGTTGTCAATTCGAGTTGTCTTTTCCCAAACTTTTTTATCAACTTCCGACTCTGATTCGTAACGGAAGGTAACTGTATCTGAATTGACATCTAAAATATCTACGTTTTTCAGCCAGCCGTTACTGGTTTTAACCAATAGCCAAACGTTGGGCTGACCGATTAGTTCTTGAAGCTTAGTCTCCATACAAGTTAAGTAATTATAGTGTGAGCTAGTCAGAATCTAATTTAAGTGTCTGTAACCTATCTTAAGACATATTCCTCCAGATGTAAAAGATTTATGAACATTTTTTCCAAAATAATATTACAGATAGATGTGTAAGATGCAATTACTGGGTTATTATCAAGGGCTATACATTTAAGCAATTCAAATAAAAGCCGTTTTAGTTTCAATACCCTACTTTTGATAGAGTTTAGGGGGATGCCAATTAAAAAATTTTGTAATATCTTGCTTGTCAAGTGGATTTCCTGTATTGATTGAAAACAGAATACAGTAAATTTTTGTTAAGCGGGTTAAGCAAGGAGTAGGAATGTACGTCGTACAGATTGCCTCAGAATGCGCTCCTGTAATTAAAGCTGGAGGTTTGGGGGATGTTGTTTATGGACTTAGTACGGAATTAGAAAGCCGGGGGAATTGCGTAGAGTTAATTCTTCCCAAGTACGATTGTATGCGTTACGACCATATTTGGGGTCTTCACGATGCTTATAGAGATTTGTGGGTGCCTTGGTATGGTGGTGCAATTCACTGCTCGGTTTATTGCGGTTGGGTACATGGAAGGGTTTGTTTCTTTATTGAACCCCATTCTCAAGACAATTTCTTTAATCGCGGCTGCTATTACGGTTGTGATGACGACAATATGCGCTTTGCGTTTTTTAGTAAGGCGGCATTGGAATTTTTATTACAAAGCAATAAGCGCCCGGATGTTATTCACTGCCATGACTGGCAAACTGGTTTAATACCGGTGATGCTGTACGAGATGTACAAATATTATGGAATGGAAAGACAAAGAGTTGCTTATACCATTCATAACTTTAAGCATCAAGGCATGGGTGGCGCGGAAATACTTCACGCTACTGGTTTAAATCGCGAGCCTTATTACTTCCAGTACGATAAATTACGGGATAACTTTAACCCCTTTGCGATTAATTTTATGAAGGGTGGGATTGTTTATTCTAATAGCGTTAATACCGTTTCTCCCCATCACGCTTGGGAAGCTCATCATACAGATGTTGGTTGTGGATTGAGTCACACCATAGATTTACATCAAAACAAATATCGGGGAATTCTTAACGGTATCGACGATCAGTTTTGGAATCCGCAAACAGATCGTTATATTCCCGAACATTACAGCATAGATAACGTTGACGCAAAAGCTAAAAATAAAAAAGCACTAAGAGAAAGACTGTTATTGAGAGATGTTGATAAACCAATTGTGGCTTATATTGGGCGATTGGATGCTCAAAAGGGCGTTCATTTAGTGCATCACTCGATTTACCACGCACTTTATAAAGATGCCCAGTACGTGTTGTTAGGCTCGGCAACAGGTGCTGAGATAAACGCTCAATTCCAGTACGAGAAAAATTTCTTAAATCATAATCCCGACGTTCATTTAGAACTCAGTTTTAACGAAGAGTTAGCCCATCTAATTTATGCGGGGGCAGATATGATTGTGGTTCCCAGTAACTACGAACCTTGCGGTTTGACGCAGATGATTGGCTTGAAATATGGTACCGTGCCGATTGTGCGGGCTGTTGGCGGTTTAGTTAATACCGTATTTGACAGAGATTACGAGACAGGAAAGCCACCCGAAAAGCGCAACGGTTACGTCTTTAACGACACCGATTTCCATGCAGTTGATTTTGCAATGGAGCGGGCTTTGTGGTTGTGGTACAACGAGAAAGACGAATACCGGATGTTGATGAAGCAAGGTATGGAGTGTGACTACTCTTGGAATAATCCAGCCAACGAGTATTTAGGAATTTACGAGTCGATTCGGGATAAGTGATGCGATTTTGGATTTTGCGGAAAGTTGGGGGTGTAGATTCTCTTCCCCCCAAACTTTCCAAAACGGATTTTGGATTGTGAAATCCTTTAACAGTAATATTTCCGGATAATCCAGATATTTGATTAATTTTACGCGCCCCTGAGAGGGCGTTTTTTTCTAAATAAATTGATTTGAGTAATTAAACTAATGACGCTTATCTAATTACGTAATTAAGCTGATTAAACGGTGGCTAGCTGAAATATAAATTACTCGTTTAATCTAAATATACGTATTAATATGTCTAAATCAACTTTTCCTAAATTACTTATATGTCAACTAGCGGTAACTCTAATATCTTGTTCGCTACTGCCAGTTAATATTAGTACCGCTTCAGCGCAGCAGTCACAGAAACAACAGCATTCACTACAAGCAGTATCTACAATTCCTAAATCAATTGAGTTGTTAGAGCAAAGAGAATTTTATCGCCCTTCACCTGTTGCTGAAGCTGCAATGCAACAGTTAGTTAATATTGGTAAACCTGCTGTACCGCAGTTAATTGCAGCATTCAAACAAAATCGAGGATTTTTGACTATTGGTGTAGGAAAAACTCTCTCGAAAATAGCACAAAAAGATTCTTCTGTTAGACAAGTGTTAATTGATAAGTTGGGAGATAAAAATACTCAAATTCGTTTTGGTGCGATAATTGCTTTAGATGATGATTCGTTTGAAGCTGCATTAAAAAAAGCAACTACAAATAAAAATCTACGCATACGTTCTGGTGCTATTCTAGCTTTAGGTTTAGATGGTAATAAAGCTTCGGTATTACCTCTTTTTGAAAAAGCTTTACAGGATAAAGATGCAAGTATTCACAGAAGTGCGGCAATTTCTTTAGCTTCAACAAGCGAGAAATCTGATGAAGTTGTGAAAATACTCAAAAACGGGTTAAAAGACGAAGATTCAATAATTCGTGTGGTTTCAGCTTCGTTGTTAGTTGAAATGGATTCACAAACAGCTTCTGCAACTCCAATATTGATTAAAGCAGCAGAAAATAAGAATTCGGTAATTCGTTTGATTGCGTTTAAATCACTTTTACAAGTTAATCAAAATAATTTTGAAATTTTACCTGTAATAATCAAAGCGATGGAAGATGAAGATTCAGCAGTTCGCTATATGGCTATTAATAGAATTTCAAAATCGGGAAAATCGGGTAAAGAGACAATTCCAGCTTTAATTAAAGCTTTGGATGACAAAAATGGTAATATTCGCAGCGCTGCAATTTATGCATTAGGAAATATGGGTGCCGATGCCATAACAGCGAAGCCGAAATTAGTGGCAATATTGCAAAATAAACAAGAGAGTGATGAAATTCGCGGTAGTGCGGCGATGGCTTTGGGTGAGATGGGAAAAGATGCTGCATCAACCGTACCCGTATTGATGAATATATTGGAAGACGAGCAAAGTACAAAACAGCTAGCCGTAAGTAGTGCGATCGCTTTAGATAAAATTGATGCTCAAGCTTTGATTCCTGCTTTAGTAAAAAGGTTGCCAGATAAACAAATGGAAGTTGCTTCGACAGCTATGTTGGGTAGGATTGCATCTAAAATGAAAGAAAATAAAGATAGTTTTTCTGATGCTCAATTAGCTTCAGCAATTTCTGAATTTGAAACGGCTTTGAAAATTATTGATAATTCGGAAAATGAAATTCCAAAGGATAAAGTTGCAGCATTACGGGAATCGGTAGCGGCTTTGAAAGGGTAAAGGAAATCTTTTGATTAACTGTTAACCCGCAGCCTAGAATATTCAATCTATATAGCAGTTTTAGTTGAGCAGAATACACTTAAAACCTCACCCTGTCTTTACAGACATGCCTCTCCTTATTAAGGAGAGGGAACGAGGGTAAATATTTTCAACAACTTGCTGAATTTACACATAAAAGATATAGAATCAGTTAAAAATCTCTTTTTATGATTGAATTCAAAATTGTCGATAATAATAACGCTATTGCTCAAGTTTCAAAATTAGCAAATAATATTTGGAACGAACATTATTTACCTATAATTGGCACTCATCAAGTTTCATACATGCTCGATAAGTTTCAAAGCGAAGATGCTATCAAGCAGCAGATAGATGAAGGCTATAAATACTATTTAATTTTTTATAACCAAGTTGAAGCCGGGTATTTTTCAGTTAAGGATAAAGAAGAACAATTATTTTTAAGTAAATTGTATATTCTCAAATCTTTCCGAGGAAAAGGTATTGGTAAACAGACAATAAATTTTATCAAAAGCAATTTTAATAATCCCGTTATTCAACTGACAGTAAATAAAAATAATTCTGATAGCCTTGCTTTTTATAAAAACATTGGTTTTGAGATTGTTGATGATGTAGCTATGGATATTGGAAATGGGTTTGTTATGGATGATTATGTGATGGAAATGGAGAATTAATCTAAATTTAACTCACCATTCCCCCTTGCAGCCCAAAGAAACCCGGTTTCTGACACTGCCGCAAGATATCACTTAAAACCGATAAGCAAGAAACGGAATCAACATCTCAGCATGACTCAAACCGGCATGTACCCCTAAATGTGTATGCAAGCGCTCTTCGTTTGTTATATGCTGCCGACATATCCAGTCATTGTGAGAAATAAGCAATAAATCACCAACTCTATCTTCAGCTTCTTTACTTAAAGGTTTACCCGCAAGTCCAAATAAACCATTATCCACCGCTTCTGATTTGGTGATGGTGAAAAAGTTTTCGCTAAAATTCTGCTTGATATAGTTTAAAACTTCAGCTTGTTTATTGTGTTTAATATGTAAATAACGAACTCGCGATTCACCGGTTATCGGAGCAAATAAATTTTGAGTCAGTTGGGGATGTTTTTCTAACCAAAGAGTATTTTCTAAGTTACTATATCTTTGACCGTGGTCTGCTGTCAGTAACAAAACGGTATCATTTCTACCTGCTAAAGGTTCGAGCAGTTGTTTTTTAAGAGCAAAATCCAAAGTTGAAACTTCTGCTTTATAAGAATCACTCAAAGGACCATAACGATGAGAAACTTGATCTATAGTCGGTACGTATACATAAGTAAAACTTTTTGCGCGATCGCTTTTTGCTAACAAACTTTGCCGCAATTGAGCAAAAGCATCTGAAGGAGTGCGATATCCTTTAAAACCATCATTTCCAGCTTTTGAGTAAGCACTGGTAAATCTGCTAATACTGGTTTGTTTAAACTGCTCAAAATTGATAATTTCTACATCTATTCCCGCTTTCTCCATACGTAAATATATATTAGGTACCGGAATCAAAGTTTCTGGATTAAATATACTGTCTGGAAAAGAATTTCTACCAGGAGCAACCTGGGGACGAAAACCAATAAAATTAACTATAGTGCCGATTTCGCTGAGGTAAAGATTAGTTCCCATCATTCCGTGCTGTGCGGGAGCGTAACCGGTTGCCGCCGAAGTCAAAGCCGTTACCGTAGTACTAGGGTAAACCGAAGTTGCAGGCATAAAAAAACTTTGCTGACTATCGCAGGCTTGGGCAATTGCGGGTATATCTTGGGAATTCGCCAGACTTTGTAATTGTTCGTAACCAAACCCATCCAAAATTAACAGCACCACATGATTAATAGGTGCTTGATTTTGCCAAGAATTCCAGGCTGCCGAGATTTCAGATACTGCTAATAATTCTGGATTGAAAGCCACTGAAGCAGGTGATTCGCTCAAGCTTGGAGCATCCGGAGCCAACCACTCAATTGCTAAAGAAGCAATATTACTCAAACCTAATCCGTCGTAGCTGGGTTTTAATACTTCCCTCCCAAAAAACTCCGGTAGCTTTTGACGAGCAAGTAGTTTTTCTCCGGCTATAGCTGATATTCCCATTACCGTTATAGTTTGCGATACGCCGCAATTATTCTATCTTCTAGTTTTTTAACTGGTATGAGATATCGCGGTTTTTTTTATAAGTAGTACTTCACCACATAAGTTATGAGGGGTAAAACCAATTTTAGTTTTAACAAGATTAATCCTCTAAATTCTCTTCCTCTGCGCTCTCTGCGCCCTCTGCGGTTTTTTTAAGAGAGTTTACAAAACCCATAAAAACAAATGAAAATCAACAGTTGGGATTAGCAGTTAGATATCTATTTGATGACTTGCTTTTCGCGATGTCGCAATCATAAGGCAAGCAATAACCAAAAACCTGAAATTGGAATTGCTACAGCATCAATAATTGAAGTTATCAGCAAATTCCAACCAACAGACTCTGGCAGTGAAATTTTCTGAGAATTTGCCCAAAAACATAGCTGCGCCAAAATAATCAAAAATGCCGTCAGCGTCATAAACCAAAATGCATCTTCGCGAGCAAAATTCGGTGCAAAGGGATTTGGAGCAACGCTATTAAAAAATCCACTGTGGATAATTTCTGATAATTGCTCTCCATAAACCCACACACCAACAATCACATGAATAACGCTCGTAACCAGCAACCAATATCCGCTGAATTTAAGCATGTTAAACCTCACCTTCAGAAACCAAACCAAGTTGTTTCATAACTTCAAGCAAGTTGCATTCGTACCACCACTCGACAATCTTGCCTTCAACTATTCGCAGCAAGGTAAAGTCATTAGCTTTTACTGCTTTACCCGTCGCCGGAGTGCCTAAAAATTCCCCCGAATTGGTGCCTTGAATTGTTGTACGATAAACAACTTTGTCATCTTCAGCAATCATATCTTCAATCTGCTGTTTGATATCGGGGAATCCCTGAAACAAACCGACATTAAATTGTTTATTTGCTTCTAATCCCACAATCGGCTCGGCAAAACTGTTGAAGTAATAAACTACATCTTTACTCATCAACTCATCCCAAATACTTCTCCAACTTGGATTCGTACCCCATCCTTCTTGAGCAAAACGCAATGCTGTTACCTTATTTTGTTCTAAAACTGTACTCATAATACCTCTTTCAATACGCTACCGTATGGTTGTAGATTATTACTAAACTATTTGATTGTCAATACGCTGGCGTATGGTAAAAAATAAAGAAAATATCAAGCTGGGAAAAAAAGATTGGATCGAACAAGGATTAAAAGTTTTAGGAGAAAGTGGTGTAGAAGCAGTACGAGTTGAACCTTTAGCTAAATTGATGAATGTAACCAAAGGTAGCTTTTACTGGCATTTCAAAAATCGGCAAGAATTGTTAGACGCACTTTTGCAACAATGGGTAAATAGTCAAACAGAAGGCACTATTCAGCAAGTAGATGAGAAAGATGGTGATGCCCAAACCAAGCTAATGTATTTATTTGAACTGGCAATCGAGGATGATGGGAGAGTCGAAAATGCCATCCGTGCTTGGGCTACGAACGATGTTAAAGCTGCGAGCATTCTTGAATCGGTAGACTTGCATCGTTTGGAGTATACCCGAGATTTATTTGTACAAATTGGATTTGCTGGAATTGACGCAATGGTACGCGCTCGAATGGCTTATTACACATTGGTAGTTGGTGAATTTACTGTAGGCACGCGAATCAATCGAGAAGAAAGATTAATTGAAGCGAGATTGCAACACGCTATTCTTACCCGTCAACTGTAATTTTGTATTTTTGATTTTAGATTTTGGATTCGCTTCTAACACACTACCTTTAAATAGCTATCTCTTTAACCTCTTACCTCTGCGCCCTCTGCGCCTCTGCGGTTTTTTTTTTGAATCAATATAGCGAATTTCAGTCTTGTGTCATACACTATTACCTCACCCCGCCCTCCGGGCACCCCTCTCCTTGTCAAGGAGAGGGGGAAAGAATGAATTTGATCTGTTGTATTCTATTGAAGTGAAAACTGCAATAATCTTCTGAAGAAACAGAAGCTATACCAGAATCCTCTTTAGAGGTAGAATTAACTGCGTGGAGTATCCAGAATTCTGTGAGACGTAGCAATACGCCTTGTCTCTAAATTTTATTTGTAAATTTTTAATAAAAAATGGCAATAGCAATAGATTTTGGCACTAGTAACACCGTCATTGCTCGCTGGAATCCAGTAACTCAGCAGCCAGAAACTTTAAATATTCCGGAATTATCTATTCAACAAGGTTTGAATCCACCTTTGATTCCGAGTTTGCTATATGTGGAAGATGCATCAAAAACGCAATTTTTGGTTGGACAACAAGTAAGGAATCGCGGTGTTGATATTAAAGGTGACTCGCGTTTTTTTCGCAGCTTTAAACGCGGAATTGGTAGCGATATTCAAGGTTTTTTACCGGAATTAGATGGATACAATATTACTTTTGAACAAGTCGGAGAATGGTACTTACAAAAAGTAATTGAACAACTATCATCCGTCGAAGGTGGAATAGATTCTTTAGTATTAACCGTTCCCGTAGATAGTTTTGAAGCTTACCGTCATTGGCTGGGAAAGGTTTGCGAACCTTTAGCAGTGGAACAAGTGCGAATGCTTGATGAACCAACGGCAGCCGCTTTAGGCTATGGTTTAAGCGAAGAAGATTTGCTATTAGTGGTTGATTTTGGTGGAGGAACTTTAGATTTATCTTTAGTACGTTTGGATAAAAGCGTGCAGCAAGCAAGTAGAAAACCATTAGGCTTTTTACTCAAATTTGGTAATAAATCTTTAGCAGAAGACTCCAAGCAAAAAGTGAAAACGGCTCGGGTATTAGCAAAAGCCGGTCAAAATTTGGGCGGTACGGATATTGATAATTGGTTAACCGATTATTTTGCTAAAACTCAAGATTTAGCAGTAAGTCCTTTAACAACAAGACTTGCAGAAAAAGTAAAAATTCAGCTTTCGACACAAAATCAAGCCAGCGAAGTTTATTTTAATGACGAGACATTTGAAAGTTATGAATTGGAATTAAACCGCGATACTTTTGAAACTATTTTGCAAGAAAATTCGTTTTTTGCCATGCTTGACGAGTCGATGGCACAATTATTGCAGCAAGCAAGACGACAAGGAATAGAAATTGCAGATATTAATGCCGTATTGCTGGTTGGTGGTACTTCGCAAATCCCCGCCGTGCAAACATGGATAAAAAATTACTTTGACTCCGATAAAATTCGCAGCGAACAAGCTTTTGAAGCCATAGCCCACGGAGCATTGCAATTAGCTCAAGGTGTGGAAATCAAAGATTTTCTTTATCACAGTTACGGAATTCGTTACTGGAATCGTCGTCAAAGTCGTCATAGCTGGCATCCTATCATCAAAGAAGGGCAGCCTTACCCGATGAATAAACCAGTAGAATTATACCTGGGTGCTTCGATGGAAAATCAACCCAGCATTGAATTGATTATTGGAGAATTGGGAGCAGAAACCGGAGGCACCGAAGTATATTTTGATGGCGATCGCTTAATTACTCGTCGTGCAGAAAGCAGCGAAACCACCGTAAAAGCCCTTAATGACAGCGATAGCGCTAAAAATATTGCTAATTTAACACCACCAGGTTTTCCCGGCAGCGATAGAGTCAAAGTCTTTTTAGAAGTTGATAGTGAAAGGTTTTTAAGAATTACCGTTGAAGATTTATTAACCAACGAAACTGTTTTAGAAAATCAAATTGTGGCTCAGTTGAGTTAATTTGATTTGGGCATTGGGGATTGGGCATGGGGGATTGTAGGGTGCTGTGACGTTATCAAACAATTTGAACGCCGCATAATTCTTAATTTACGTCACGCACCAATCAATAACTGTGACAGTATCCTAAGTTTTTTTATTAACTAACCTTATGCTGAACATAAATACAATAAATCTTCGTTTATGGACAGTCGAAGAATACCATCAGATGGCAGAAGCTGGTATTTTTGATGAAGACGAACGAGTTGAGCTTTTAGAAGGGAAAATTATTTACAGAGATAAAGTAGGAATAGCCCATAGTTGTGCTGTAGGAAGAATAAATTATTTACTACAAAAGCTTTTACAAAATCGGTCTTTAATATCAGTTAAAAACCCAATACAGTTAGATGATTATTCAGAACCAGAACCAGATATTACAGTTGTAAAAATTGACCTATTAGACTACGCAGACCACCATCCTACACCGGATGAAGTTTATTTAGTTATCGAAGTTGCCGATACTACCTTTAAAAAAGATTGCGAAACAAAAGGAAAAGCTTACGCAGCAGCAGGTATTATAAATTATTGGGTTTTGGATGTAATTAATCGTCAGCTTCATGTATTTAGAGAACCTTCGGAAAATGGTTATAAAAGTGAAGTGATTTTAAAAGAAGGTAATAGTATTTCACCTTTAAAATTTTCTGATTTGAATATTAATATTTTGGAAATGCTACCGCCAGTTATTGATATAAATAAATAATCAAAATATTACCCTAATTCTTCTAATGCTTTTCTCGCTAAATTTCTAATTCTTTCATCCTCATCTTCTAACGCAATGACTAATGGCTCAAGGATTTGAGAGTCTAACTGCTCGCTGCTTAAATTTTGTTTTTTTACATACAAATTAGCTATATCTCCTATAAAATTGTTTTCAGCCTTTTCCTCAGATACAGAATTAGGTTCAGAAATAAGAAGATGTTGCTTTAGTCTACTTACAGAAAGCTCTACAATATTAGAGTTATATTTTAAATAAATTTCAGCATATTTATCTTCATTCCAATTATTGTAAGTTTTTGTATTGAAATTAAGTGCATTTGCTTCTATCGATTCCGCTGCTGTTTGCATCATGCTTGGAAGACTAACGTATCTATGTTCTGTTTCTCGAAGTTCTGAAACATAGACTATTGGAGAAGGTGTTTTATCTTGCCAATCACCAACTATACAAAGAAATGTTTTATCCGTTCCAAAAATAGGAAATAACGGTTTACCGATATAATTAGCAGCACATTCTTCAAATTCATCTTCAAAATAAGGAAATACCTCCATCGCGTATTCTAAGGTATTAAGACCCATTGCATCATCTGCACCAAATATATCTTTGTAAATTGTTGGATTGCTTAAATAATTACCCCTCGACCATTGATATAATTCGTAAAATTCCTCTGGTAAACTAAAGGGTAAATTTTCGATTTTTGATTCTATTTCTTCTAAACTTAATCCTGGTGTAATACTTTCTGCTGCTTGGGGACAATTTTCTTCTAACCAAGTTTTGATTTGATTGAGAGAATCGGTTAGTTGAGACATATAAATTGCTTTAAGAAGAGATAATTTGCAATTTTAATATAACAGTAAAAATTACCTCACCCTGTCCTTGCGGACATCCCTCTCCTTATTAAGGAGAGGGAAAAGATTTATGATTTTTCATCCCTCTTCTTGACAAGTAGAGGTGAAGAGGTTGAGGTTTAATTGAATAATAAAGTAGAAAAGATTTACGATTTTCTATCCCTCTCCTTGATAAGGAGAGGGACAGAGGGTGAGGTTAAATCGAATAATAAAGCGGAAAAGATTTTGCATCTTTGGGCTTTACATAAACCTTTTGCTGCGGCTCCAAATTCAATTCATCAAATCTATCTCTGGTTAAATGTGCCGTCACAACTTGCCCGTCATCTAACGTCAATTCGGCTTGAATTTCCCAACCCAAATGTATTAATCTACTCACCCTAGCCGGAACGGTTGTACCGTTGGGTGAAGTCTCAACAATTACATCTTGGGGACGTAAAAACATTTCCGACTGTGGGGAATCAAATCCATTGCTCTGGAATATACCAGAAGTACTCGGCAACACGTTCACCGGGCCAATAAAACTCATTACAAAGGCTGTGGCGGGATGATCGTAAATTTCTGCTGGCGTACCAATTTGCTCGACTTGTCCTTTATTCATCACCACAATTTGGTCGGATACTTCCATAGCTTCTTCTTGGTCGTGGGTGACGAATACTGTGGTAACGTGGACTTCATCGTGCAATCTTCGCAACCAAGCACGTAAATCTTTACGAACTCTGGCATCAAGTGCGCCAAAAGGTTCGTCTAAAAGCAATACTTTGGGTTCTACCGCTAAAGCTCTGGCTAATGCAACTCTTTGTCTTTGCCCCCCCGAAAGCTGCGACGGATATCTGTCTCCGAGTCCGCTTAATTGTACTAAATCTAATAGTTCATTTACCCGAGCCTTGATTTTCGGTTTTGCAGCTTTACGAATTTCTAAGCCAAAGGCAATATTTTTCCGTACTGTCATATGCTTGAAGAGAGCATAATGTTGAAACACAAAACCAATGTTTCGCTCTTGTACGCTTTGATATGTAGCATCCTTGCCAGTCAAGAAAATTTTACCGCTATCTGGCATTTCCAAACCCGCAATTAGTCGTAGTAGAGTAGACTTTCCCGAACCAGAAGGTCCCAACAAAGCCACCAGCGAACCGCTTTTAATTTCCAAGTTGACGTTATCAACAGCTTTAAAACTGCCAAACTGTTTGCACGCTTTTTCAACTACTATGCCCACTGTCAAAGAATCCTCTGTAACTAATCTACGGTTTGTTAGTAGGGATACCGTATTTTATATATATCATAGATAGCGATACGGTGATACATATCCTGATTTTTATATTTTGAATTATTAATTAGTTGCCAGATTGAACATAGTGGGTAATGAGGGGTAAGTAAACTTCTCACCTCATTATTCGTAGTTGCGCCGTCTTCGCCAACATGTGAAATGCGGAGTGAGTCACTGCACAACTTTAATGGGACATAAGAATGATGCAAGAAGTTAGATTAACCAAACGGCAGGAAAGTTATCGAGCTTGATGTTCAATAACTAAATATGAACCTTGAATGCGAACGTTAACAATTTTACCGATACCGAATCTGTTTAGTTGCGGTGCAAATGCTGCGGCTAACTTATTGCGAGTAGTTGAGTTATTTAATTGAGCGCGTACTCCATCTTCAATGCCTTTAGCAATACGTCTTTTGTAGCTACTACCGCAGAAATTGACTGTCTTGAAATTACAAACGCCACCAGCTTGGATTTTAGCATCAAATTTTACGCTAACCTGACCGTAAGTTAAACGTCCTCGGCTGTCTTTCGCTGGTGTTAAATATACATCCAAACGCATATTGTTCATCTGTATATCAGGGGCACCTTTATCACCAAAATCAACAAATCTAGCGGTGTGATATCCCTTCAATTCAGTACCGTTGCTTTCAAAGAATAAGCTTAGTTTGAATCTATTGCCATCTCTTTTGATATCAAAGCTTGAGAGATTAATGTCATTGACGTAATACCTTAACCATCCGTAAGCACCGGCATCAATTTTGTTTTCAGGGATGTTAAATATTTGCTTTGTTCCACCTAATAAACTGCTTAATTTGATGTAAGAAGCATTTTTTTTGTGATAACTATCACCACTTTTCTTTCCACGATTGTGTAAATGCAGTTCGGTTCCATTTACAGCACCTTTGATTAATCTAGCAATTAAATCAGCATTAATTTTTTTAACTTTTGCAGGAGGTTGAACGTTACAATGTCCGGCTGGTACGTTAATTGAAACTGGTTTATAGCTGTTGTTTTTGAGATTAGATTCTTTTATCCAACCACCTTTATTAACGGTTAACTCAAAAGTATGTTTTCCTAACATCGATTCAGGCTTACTCTTTAAATAGTAAATAGGAAAAGTTACCGTAGTTTTAGCTCCGGGGTTGAGAGCGGGAATACCCTTTCCATTGCCCCAGCCCGTGCTTGCATCTCTGGCGCTAACAATACCGATGTCCATACGTTTCGGACTGGTTGCCCGTCCAATATTTTTAACTGTTGCATGTACGTATAGAGCAGGTTTGTTAACCCTGCAATTACTAGCAAGACGAATGCTAGCTTTTTCAAGAATTAAATCTGGTAAAAAAGCTAATTTAATATTAGGATTTATAGTTGGATTTATCTTTGGATTTACCTGTATTTGCTTTTCAACGGGTTTTAATAATGGTACTTGTGCAGCGGTTGAGGTAACTGTAGAAGCGGCAATTAATGTACCGATAGCTAATGTTTTTAGGAAAAGCTTATACATGGTAATTATACTGTTAAAGGTAACTTGATTGACTTATTAATTACTACGTTTGCGCTTCGGATTTTATGCAAGCTATCTGAAATATTTTTTAGTTTTATACTTTAGCAATAAAAAATCATCCTCACTCTGCGAAAGCTAGGTTAACAAGAAAAAGCCTGCAAATAATTAGCATAGGACTTACGCATTGAAAACAGAAATATAGTGTTACAAGGATTTTATATCCCCCCAACCACCTTATAAGAGGACTTGCGTAAGTCCTTAAGTACTCAAAGGTATAGTTTTTTTGTTAATAGACTAGTAGTCAACCACAAAAGTTTTGCGGGGTAAAACAATGAAAGAAGGTAGGTTGGGTTGAACGGAGTGTAAGCGAAGCTTTCTCGAAGAGTAACCCAACACCAGCGTTGGGTTCCGCTTCGCTTAACCCAACCTACGGAGCGACTTTCTAACCCATCAAAATTAATGTGGTGGAGTACTACTGGTCTGTCCCGTTAGTTTTGATGGGCATATCGTAAATATAAAAAATATT
>JAHCMI010000020.1 GCA_019192545.1 Rivularia sp. MS3
TACTCCATTGGAATTTTAGCAGTTAGTTTAGCATACTAAGTACTGAAGAGCCAAAGATATTAAGTTAGCAATCAATTTTTTAAATAGTATATATGAAGTTAATTACGGCTCGTATGTAATTGGTAATCTTAATATTAGCATAACTGTTAAATTACCTATATTTATTCTCGGAGTTTTTTATTACTTAATATCTAGAAATATGAAAGATTACATTGTTTGTTTTTCTGAAGATTGGTTTGCTTAACTTTTAGAAAAAGTATCAAAATGTACCCACATCTTTAAGGATGATTTGAGAAAATTTTGTATAAAACTAAATTATGTATAGGAATCCGGTTTGAATATTGAAAAAAATTAGGTATTTGTAGGGTACGTTATGACGCTAGTAAGGCCGCACCGTAACCCTTATTAAGTGGTGCGTTGCGCTGCGCGACAACACAACGGCAGTATTGGGGGAGGAAAATCCACACCCGGACACTTGCTACAACGGAGGAAACCTCCGCAACGCAGTGTCCTCCCAATCTGCCTCCCCTACGTATGTTATGCCCTTCGGGCACGCTTCGCTAACAAAAATCTGCGGAGTAATCCTATATACTTAATGCGAGCTTAATTAGTATCAGTCAGAACTAGATATTTCTGTTCCCAAGCGTTTCATGATTTGTAAGACTTTCCCTAGCTCATGTCTACTAGGTAATAAGGAAAATGTTGTTGAGTAATCATATTTCAGGTTTTCGCCGAGTTGTAGCTTCACAAAAATAAATTCGTCGCCGTTAGTAGCTAATCCGAAAACAGTTTTATAAGGCTGCGGTTGTGCCAGCATATAAGCTATTAGCTGTGGCAATGCGGCTGCTACAGGGATACCATTACGCTTTGCTTCCAATACCAAAATCCACAGTTGCTGTTGTATTACTAATGCATCGATAAACCCGCGAATTGTTTCTTCTGGATCGTCGATTTCTAATTCAATCCCGTAGGGAGAAAGTATTTTATATGGAGGTTTAAAGAATCCAGCAAGCTTCAATAAAGGCGAGATGATAATCAAATTTATTGTTCCTTCCAGAAGAAAACCGTCTACTCGCTGGTAATCGTATACTTCTTTTATCAAGGCAATTTCAGTTTCTTCGACTTCTGTTAAATGCGGTAAGTCTTTTACCCATTCAGTAAAGAAGTTTATATCATTTGTTTTATAAAGATTACAACGGGTTTGCAAATCCTTAAAGGTTTTTATTTTATCGGTGACTGCGCCGATGGTCATTTTTACAAATCTCTGTCTTTATTTAATTCCAGAATCCCACGGTGCAAACTTTGTATAACCGTGGGAGTATACTAAGTTGGTTAGCGTTGAAAATCGTAGTTAAGACTAGTGAGTAGTAAGTAGGAAGTAGCGAGTTAAAATTACCCATTAGCAATGCCCAATTACCAATTACCAATTTTCACTTCCGCCACAACCGCCCTAAAGCCTTAGCAACTTTGACAATTGCTTCTTCAATTTTCAACATTGTGTTGTCAATCCATGCCAAAACTTGTTCTAATGGATGCTTTTGATAACCAATTATTTCGGCTTTGGTTTCTATCCATTCGGGTTTGGCTTCGATTTCCGTTGCTTCGTTGGTTTGATTTGCAGTAATTCCGGGTTTGCCTGTTGTTTGTAATTCCGAAGTGGAATTAATTACTATTTTTCGTGAGATTCGAGAAGCTTGCTCGCTTGGTTTAATAGAAACATTCTTGTGTGGCTGTATTAAACCGGCTCTTTCTTTTAGTCGCAAAGTTCGCCAATTAGGAAGTTGAAAACGTCCAAATAGTTTTTCTGAGGAATTTTTAACTTTGACTTTGCTAGAAGAATCTAATTGCTGTTCGCTAGCAGCTAATTTTTTCGATATCTTGTTTTTAGGATTTAATTGGGGAAATCCGTTACCGAATAAATCGGCACTACTTAACCAATCGTCTGCTGATGCTTGAGTTTGCAGTTGGCGAGTTTTGATTTGCCTTGAAGACAGATAACTTCCTTTTGGAGTCTGGTTAATTTCTTTAACCTTGGGTTTAGCGTAAAAATAATTAAAAGCTGCTGAAATTAAAGCTTGAATTTTTGATTTTTGAGTTTCTAAATTTCTATCAACTACTACCTGCTCTTTGCTGAGAGTTTTTTGTTGATTTCCGTATAAAAAGACATCTAATCTAGTTCGCGCTACTTTTATCAGTTCGCCGCTGCGCTGCCTTACTATCAACCGAGCGCGGGATACGGGAACTAAAGCGTTTGTTTCTAAATTTGCAACTACTGTATCTAAAGATGCGACGGTGGCGGGATTTATCGATAAGTATTTATGTTCTCTTGCTTTTACCTCTACCCCAGGTAATGTTTTTTCGGCATTATTGTTGCCTGAAATAAATCTATTCCAGAAACTACTTGTTCTCGATGATAAATTTGTTTCCTGGTTTTCTTGAGATAATCGCCACAAACGCCAATAATTGGCAATTTCAGAAATTATCTGGTTCTCTAAAGCTTGCTGCTGCGATGGAGTTAAGATATCTAAAATTTCGTTATCGGTAGTGACAAGAACTAAATTTTGGCTGGAAAGCTGGGAAGCAACTCCTTGAATTTTTTGAGAACTATTAGCAATTAATTTATTGTTCGCTGTAGTAATTTGGCGTGACGTACTCTTTAAAGAAATATCTGGCTCGGTTGTTATATACCGCGTTTCTACATTTGCAATTACCCGAGCGATCGCGCTGTCGGAGACTGGTGGTGATGGTTGCAAATGCAGTTGGGATTCTTCTGCGGTTCCTCTAAGTTGAGTTCCGGCAGAGTCGGCAGCTTTTTGTATCAGTAAATATATTGATTTAGATAGTGCTTCGGCATACCAGCTTGTAGCAACTTGTAATTGTCGTAACGAACGTCCGAATCGTTCGCCCAAGCGCCGGGATTGTTTGTGAAAGAAGTTAAATAGCCTGCTCTGATAACGTCCTTTGGAAGCAGAAGACATGGTTAAAGGTTAAAGGTTAAAGGTTAAAGGTAAGAATCCGAGAAAAGTATAGCTCTACGCCAAGCTTAAAGCTCAAAGTTCAAAGGTTTAAGAGTCATGAATGAATGGTCTTTATTAATGTTTTAATCGGGATTACGTAGTCCTATATTTAGTCTGTGTTTTTTATTATTCCATAACGAATTGTATTTACGGTTACTTGATATACCGCGAGTCAAAAATCATAAATATAGAGTAGGTATCTTTTTTGGCAAGTTCTTCTACTATTAAGCGTATAGAACTTTTCACCCGATTTTAGCTGAAAGATGATTGCACCCCTACCCGAATCTAATACAAATTTAAATTCACAAAGTAATTTGCAAACTATTTTGCAAACCGTGGAAAAGCTACGTGCTTTTTCGGAAGTAGATGTTAGCGAGCATTGGCGCTGTTTTTCAGGTGATATGAGTATTGCTGAGGTTTTCGCGTCAGATTTTTCCGATTGGGAAACATTTGAGTTGAATGCGAAAGGACATATTGCTTGGGAGAAGGGGAAAAAAGTACTTTGGTTAGCACAAAAAATAATTGTCCCTTCAGATTTGCAAGGTTATGCCCTCAAAGGTTTGTGTTTGCGATTGGCTTTAGTTTGGTGGGCAGATTCCGCTCAAATCTATATTAATGGTTCTTTGGTCGGTGAAGGAGATTTATTTGATGTTTCGCAAAGAGTCTTATTAACTCAAGATGCAATTGTGGGGGAAGAATTTACCGTTGCCTTGCGTTTGGTAAGTCCGGGACACGATAATGGTGCTTTAGTTGGTTCTAAGTGCGTTTATGAAGGTGGTAATAATGTTTATCCAGGTTTTGTGGCTTCTGAGTTGGCGATAGTACAGCGTTATTGTGAAGCTTTTGCTCCCCATGAGTTGGATGTGGTTGCTGGGTTGGTAAAGGAAGTTGCTGAGGTAATTAACCGTAGAGGCGCACAGAAGGAAGAATTAAATAAATCTTTGGCTAATTTACAAAATCAGCTTCAATCAAAAATTTCTCATACACAATCTAAAATCCAGCTTGTTGGGCACGCGCATCTCGATATGGCTTGGTTGTGGCGGGTAAGCGAAACTTGGGAAGCGGCGAAAAACACTTTTGCATCTGTCTTAAAGTTACAGGAAGATTTCCCGGAACTGATTTTTTGTCATTCAACTCCCGCGCTTTATGCTTGGGTAGAAGAAAACTGTCCCGATTTATTTGTCCAAATAAAAAAAGCTGTTAAAAATAATCTTTGGGAAATTGTCGGCGCTTTTTGGGTAGAGCCGGAATTAAATATAATTTCTGGTGAGTCGATTATTCGTCAATTATTATACGGTCAACGCTACGTAAAAGAAAAATTTGGTGAATTTTCTACAGTGGCGTGGCTTCCCGATTCTTTCGGTTTTTGCTGGACTTTACCGCAATTTATGGTTAATGCTGGAGTTGAGTATTTTGTTACTGAAAAGCTGATTTGGAACGACACCACAAAATTTCCTCATGGCGCTTTTTGGTGGCGATCGCCCGATGGTAGCGAAATATTTAGTTTGATGTCAGCGCCGATTGGTGAAGGCATCAACCCAGAAAAAATGGTAGATTACGCAATTGCTTGGGAAAAGCAGACGGGTTCGCAAAATTACCTATGGCTCCCCGGAGTTGGCGACCACGGCGGCGGTCCAACTCGCGATATGCTAGAAATAGCCCGACGCTGGCAAAGTTCAAATGTATGTCCGGAATTTGAATTCACCACCGTTGAAAAGTATTTACAGGAAATCAAGCAAGAAGGAACAAGAGGACAAGAAAATAATATAAAAATTTCTACCCCCTCTACCCCACGCCACTTTGCTCAACGGAGGGAACCTCCGCATGCAAGTGGCTCCTCTACCCCCTCCTTCCCAACCTGGAATGACGAACTATATTTAGAATTCCATCGCGGTTGTTACACTACTCACGGCGACCAAAAACTTTACAATCGTCGCGGTGAAAATTTGCTTTATGAAGCGGAATTATTTGCAAGTTTGGCAACTATTAGCTGCGATGTAGATTATCCCAAAGCAGAACTTGAAGCAGCCTGGAAAAAACTTTTATTTAACCAGTTTCACGATATTTTACCTGGTTCCTCAATTGAGGAAGTTTATCAAGATGCAGAACCAGAATGGCAGGAGATGCTAAATACTGCATCGCAAATATTGAACCAGTCTTTGGAAACTTTAGCCGGTCAAATCAATTTACCACAGCCACCGCAACCAGATAGTTTACCTGTAGCTGTTTTTAATTCTCTCAATTGGCAACGCTCGGAAGTTGTATCTGTTTCCTTACCTACGGAAACTAATCATCAGCAGTGGCTAATTTACGATAGCTCGGGCAATCAAATTACTTCTCAACTCGATGCTGAATCAAAATTATTATTTTTAGCCGAAGATATTCCCGCAATCGGTTATCGATTATATTGGCTAACCCCAAATCAAAACCCGTCAGAAAACACAACAGAAACTATAGCGCTAGAGTTTACTTTAGAAAATGAATTTTTACGAGTGGTTATTGATGAGACTACTGGGGAACTAAATAGCGTTTTCGATAAATCAAATAATCGCCAAGTGCTTGCAGCTAACGGCAATCAATTACAAGCTTTTACAGATAAAGGTCAGTATTGGGATGCGTGGAACATTGACCCCAACTACGCAGATAAAATGTTACCACCATTTAAACTTAAATCTATCAAGTGGCTCGAACAAGGAATATTACAAAATCGGCTGCGGGTAGTAACTCAGTTAGGAGCATCGGAATTTATTCAAGACTATATCTTGCAGGCTGCTTGCCCAATCTTAAAAATTCATACCAAAGTTAACTGGTTGGAACGACATGTTTTAGTAAAAGCAGCCTTTCCCTTGAATTTAGAAGCAGATTTTGCAACTTATGAAATTCCCTGCGGTGCAATTCAACGTACAACCAAACCTCAAACAGCAGCAGAAAAAGCGAAGTGGGAAGTTCCTGCATTACGCTGGGCTGATTTGACACAAGATTCCTATGGTGTAAGTTTGTTGAATGATTGTAAATATGGTTACGATGCTCAACCAAATCAATTAAGATTAAGCTTGTTAAGAAGTCCCGAATGGCCAAATCCGCAAGCCGATAAAGGCAATCATGAATTTAGCTATGGCTTATATCCTCATGCACAAAGTTGGGAGAAAGCGCAAACAGTAAAGCGTGGATATGAATTCAACCAACCTTTAAAAGTTGTAGTTTATCAAAATAGTTCAGAAAAACAAAAATTGCCAGAAAAAGCCAGCTTTATAGATATATCCGTTGATAATTCCGGTGAAAATCTAATTTTAATGGCATTCAAACAAAGTGAAGATAGCGCCAAGGAATGGATTATTCGCTGTTATGAATGTAATGGGGAGACAACAACATTTCAACTTATCAGCGATATCGGCTTAAATATTAAGGAATCTGTAGATTTATTAGAACGTCCTCTACCGAATTCAGAATTTACAATCAAGCCGTGGAAAATCGCGAGTTTTAAATTAGGGAATAGGGAATAGGGAATAGGGAGGGAATAGGGAGGGAATAGGGAATAGGGAATAGGGTATTGGGAATAGGGAATAGGGAATAGGGTATTGGGAGCAATAAATACGCTATTTCTCTCCTTTGCCCACTACCTATTACCCATTACCTTTTCTCAAATTAATCTTCATGGTCTTCAAAAGGGTCGCCAAGTTCCTTACTCGGTGGGCCAAAGGAGGTATAAACGGACATTGCTGTAACCGTGATTAAAACAGCAGCAACGGAAATACTAAGAACTATTGCGGGTTCCATAAGGCGTATATTATGAGTATTATTTTTAATATTTTATAATATTTTCATAAAAGTTAACACATAGTAAGTAAGCTCAAATCTTGCACCAGTTTTATAAACCCGGTTTCTAGTGGTGAAAGCATGAATATTCTGCTGTGAAATCAGAAAGAAACCGGCTTTCTTCGGGTGCCCTGTAAACAGAAGTTTTAACGCACCGTTTTAGTGTTTGATGGTGCGTTACGCATTGCCTTAACACACCCTACGAATTTAGTCACAGAAGTTTTTTCTATCTTTTAGGTGGGGAATGTCATAAAATATTACAGATGATTAAAAAATTTTTTGGTAATTAAGCTGGAATTAGACTATGGCACAAAGAACACGTTTGGGAGATGTTCTCAGACCCTTAAATGCTGAGTATGGTAAAGTAGCTCCCGGTTGGGGTACCACACCCTTGATGGCTGTTTTCATGCTGCTATTTTTTGTTTTTCTGTTGATTATTTTGCAACTTTATAACAAATCAATCATGATTCAGGGAATCAATGTGGATTGGAGAAGCTTGGGCATGTAAGCCGAGTATTTTCACAAGTATTTCCATATATAATCTGAAATTTTATCTTTAACCCGGTATTTCCGGGTTTTTTTGATTAAGGTATTGGGAATGGGGCATTGGGCATCGGGCATTGGGCATTGGGCATTGGTAATTGGTAATTGGTAACTGCTCACTGTTCACTGCTCACTGCTCACTGCTCACTGCTCACTGCTCACTGTTAACCGATAAATCGTTAAACTACAGAGGTGGTTAAGGATTCTTGAGTTCATAGGAGAAACAGCATGAATATATTCGGTATCGGTTTACCCGAAATGGCTGTAATTATGGTTGTGGCGTTGTTGGTTTTTGGCCCGAAAAAGCTGCCAGAAATTGGTCGTAGTATGGGAAAAGCAATTCGCGGTTTTCAAGATGCTTCCCAAGAGTTTCAGGATGAATTCAAAAAAGAAGCATCACAAATAGAAGAAGCAGTCAAGACTACAGCAGAATTAGAGCCAAAGCTTAGCGGTACGGTAGAAAAGACAGAAGAAGCCTAATGGTAATGGTCTTTTTCATTAAAATTGACGGCTAAAGACACAGAGGGGGGAGAAAATAATTTTTTCAGTTGTAGGTTGGGTGAAACGGAGTGTAATCCAACATTCGTGTTGGGTTGCGCTTTGCTTCACCCAACCTACGAATCAACTCTTTACTTTAATAGGACAAAGTACGAGTAATCTGTTCTTGAAATCATATCTGGTAAAGTTAAGCGGGGGAACAAAGGAAAAAATTTTTCTATTATGAAACAGGCAAAATTCTTTTGCTAAATTACTAGAAATTTTCTAGAAACTTGAGGATGATAGAAAATTAATATTCATCCTTGATTATTTATACTTTATTGACTTCATATATTTATTCTTCCATGCAAGCTGCTAATAAAAGTAAAAGCAAAAACACTATAATAATTCCCCAGCTAATTGTAGGTTTGGGAAATCCAGAACCAAAGTATGATAAAACGCGCCATAATATTGGTTTTGCTGCAATAGATGCTTTATCGCGTTCTTGGCAAGCATCTTTAAGCGAAAATCGTAAGTTTAAAGGCGAGTATGCTGAAACCACTGCACCCGGTGGAAAAAAAGTTTACTTACTCAAACCTTTGACTTACATGAATCTTTCGGGGCAATCGATAGGTGCGGTGCTTTCTTGGTATAAATTAAAGCCAGAATCCGTATTAGTTATTTATGACGATATGGATTTACCCGTGGGTAGAGTTCGCTTGCGTTTATCCGGTGCAGCTGGCGGACATAACGGTATGAAAAGCACTATTTCCCATCTAGGTTCCAAAAATTTCCCTCGTCTCCGGATTGGAATTGGTAGACCAAAAAATCCAGCAACCAGCGATAATGGTACTGTTTCTCATGTTTTAGGAAAGTTTTCTCCTGAAGAAAATGAGGTGATGTCTTCAGTTCTTAATTATGTCGTTGAATGCGTGGAACTATGCCTTAAAAAAGGGGTAGAAAAAGCAATGAATGATTGTAATCGTAAGAATTTGAATGTTTCTAAAGAAGAGAAGCAAGATTAGGGAAATATTTTAAAAGTAGTGAGTAGCGAGTATAAGATAAAAACAAATTTCTAATTTACTTACTACTTACTATTTACTACTTGCTACTTACTATTTACTACTCCCAATTAACGAACAACCACCGCTAATTTAACGATGGTTGCTTGCAAAAAAAATCAATAGCTTGTTGATGAGCAATTATCTTAATATGAATTGCCTCATTCAACTATATTATGGAAATTTCGAGGTGGTTTACATCTAGAAAAGTCCTTATTCTAGTTCTTAGTTTTTAGATATATGATGGCGTTTACCGTGTCCTCTGGACAAACTGGGCACCGTCAATATTGTAATGGATTTCCATCGATTGCAATTAGTAAATTTACTCATACCTACTTATCTGAAACGTCTTTTGCGTCTTGCTGCTACTGCTTTACGTTTACGTTTCTCCTGTGGGGTTTCAAAATGCCGATGATATTTAACATCAGACAAAATTCCCGCTTTGGAAACTTGACGCTTAAATCGACGTAAAGCTGAATCTATTCCTTCGTTTTCACCTAAAACCACTTGGGTCATTCTAATCCCTCGTTGTCAACAACTATTTTTGTACTTTATTGTAATGCGTTGGTAAATCGTGATGAAAATATTCCACGATTTACTTGATTATCGAGCAAAACTGGAACAATCAACCAAAACTCGAATGCTTGATTTTCCAGATTTACTATTTTACCTTTCAATCGTGTTTCTATGTATCTTGTATCTCACAATCGGAATTTTTCAAAGTAAGGGCTAGTTGATAAAGCTGACGGCGGGGTAAAGAAGTTGATGCAGCTAGCTGTCGGCTCGCTTGTGAGGGCGATATACCCTGATTCATGATTGTTTCTAACTCAGCAAGCAGTTCTTTCCTTGTAAACTGGCGCTCAGCGGCGGTATTACCTGCCACAACTAAAGTGTATTCACCCACCGGAGACTTAGATTCGTAGTAGCTACAAGCACCCGCAATACTTCCGCGCCAAAACTCTTCATACATTTTAGTCAATTCTCGCGCTAAGACAATTTGTCTATCGTCGCCAAATATTTCTTTCATATCTTCTAAAGTCGAGCGCAAGCGATGAGGGGATTCGTAAAATATCAAAGTACGCTCCTCTAACTTCAATAATTCTAGGTGCGATCGCCTTTGTTTTGATTTAGCGCTGAGGAATCCTTCAAACACAAATTTATCTGTAGAAATTCCCGAAGCACTCAATGCGGTTATGGCTGCAACTGCTCCAGGAATAGGAATGACAGTAATATCAGCTTCGGCGCAAGCTTTGACTAATTCATAACCAGGATCGGAAATTCCCGGCATCCCAGCATCTGTTACCAGAGCTATAGCTTTTCCTTCGTGTAGCTGCTTTAATAATTCTGGAATTCTACTGTTGCAATTATGTTCGTGATAGCTAATTTGTGGCGTATTAACTTGAAAATGCTTTAAAAGTTTTCCTGTATGGCGCGTATCTTCAGCCGCAATGTAATCCACCGACTGCAAAATCCGCACTCCTCGAAAAGTCATATCTTCCAAGTTTCCAATCGGAGTGCCAACAATGTACAGTACACCTGGCTTTGATTCGGTCATTTATCAGTTAGTTGTTAGTTGTTAGTTGTTAAAAGTTAGGAGTTAACAATTAATTAGTCTTTCTCCTTGTCGTCTTGTCCCCTTGTCTCCCCATCTTCCAATCCCCCATGCCCAATCCCCAATTCCCAATCAAAAAATCTTTCAAAGGCTTATTCGTGGGTTTAGTGACGCTGGATTTAATTTATCTTGCAGAATCTCCGCCACAAAATAATCAGAAGTTAGTTGCAGAAGATTATATAGTTGCGGCTGGTGGTCCGGTAACAAATGCATCTGTAACTTTTAGTCATTTGGGTAATAATGCTAAGGTTTTGGGTGTTGTTGGCTCTCATCCTATGACGCAATTAATCAAAAGCGACTTAGCAAATTACCAAGTAGAAATAATTGATTGTTATCCTACCACAGAAAACCCACCACCAGTATCTTCAATTATTGTTAGTAAAGATTCAGGGGAACGTGCTGTAATTTCTATCAATGCTGTTAAAAATCAAGTTAATAGTAAAGATATTTCACCAGATATTTTGCAAGATATTGATATTGTACTAATTGATGGTCATCAAATGGCATTAGGATGCGCGATCGCGCAAAAAGCTAAAGCTGAAAATATACCAGTAGTTATCGATGGTGGAAGCTGGAAACCGGGATTTGATAAGTTATTGCCTTTCGTTGATTATGCTATTTGTTCGGCTAATTTTTACCCCCCTAACTGCCATAATTCTCAAGAAGTTTTTACTTATTTAAATCAAATTGGTATTCCTAATATTGCGATTACTCAGGGAGAAAACCCGATTCAATACTTATGCCAAAGCGAAATTAAAGTTTTAGATGTCCCAAAAATACAACCTGCTGATACACTAGGGGCTGGAGATATTTTCCACGGTGCTTTTTGCCACTATATTTTGCAAGAAACATTCACCACAGCTTTAGAAGCAGCGGCGAAAATAGCAGCTTTATCCTGCCAGTCTTTTGGTAGTCGTCGTTGGATGGAAAATCAGGAAACAGCTATCACGGATTAAATGGATTTCACTGATTTCACTGATTAAAACATAACTAATAACTAACAACTCACTACTAATAAATGGATTCTACTGATTTAAATAAAACTAACAAATAACAACTAATAACTAACAACTATCAACTAACTACTAACATGAATTTACAATCTATTTTAAAATTACTTCGTTCTATTGGTTGGGGTGCTTCAGAGATATTGCATTCTTATTATCGCGGTAATAAGCAAGATGATTTGAATATAGAATATAAAGATGATAAGAAAAAAGACCCAGTTACCGAAGCCGATTTAGCTGTTAATAATTATATTTTAAATGCGCTAGAAAGTGAATTGGGTTGTGAAGAATTCGGTTATGTTACAGAAGAAACTTATAAAAGCAAAAGTGGTATAAATAGCTCTGAATGGGTATGGATTATTGACCCTTTAGATGGTACAAAAGATTTTATTAATAAAACTGGTGAATATGCAATTCACGTTGCTTTAATTAGAAACCAACGTCCGGAATTAGCGTTAGTTGCTATACCTGAAGCCCAAAAACTATATTATGCAATTAAAGGTAGCGGTACATTCGTTGAAACTATTGATGGCAATAAAAAATCTTTGCAATTTCCAAAATACGAAGATTCTCAAGATGTATTACAAGACTTAACTTTGGTTGCTAGTCGCAATCACCGCAATCAAAAGCTGAATTATCTTCTGGAAACGTTACCTTTTAAAAATCGCAAATCAGTAGGCAGCATTGGAGGAAAAATTGTTGCAATCCTCGAACAGCAAGCAGATATTTATATTTCTCTTTCCGGTAAATCCGCACCAAAAGACTGGGATATCGCAGCACCGGAATTAATATTAACTGAAGCAGGAGGAAAATTCACTCACTTTGACGGCACACCACTGCAATACAATACCGGAGATATTAGTCAATGGGGTGGTTTATTAGCTAGTAACGGTAAATGTCACCAAATGCTTTGTAAACAAGCAGAAATAATTTTAAATAATTATGATTAATAGAGGATTGGGCATTGGTAATTGGTAATTGCTCACTGTTCACTGTTCACTGTTCACTGTTCACTGCTCACTGCTAACTGATTCAATCGCATGTTTCAAAACTTCTGCATGAAATTCCCAAGATAAGTTATCAACTGATAAGCTGGGAATTCCTTTAATTCCATCTATTGCTAAATTTCTATCTACAAGTGTCTTTAAAATATGAAACTCTATTTCTGGATTTAATTTTTTGATAATCGCAGCTTGCCAATGGGGACGCAGTAAAGAAAGAGCTAACAATAAACCAGTTGCTCCCCAATTAGATACACCACAAACTATTAAATAATTGCATTTTATTTTGCAAGCAATTTCTTCTCCATGTCGAACGCTATTCGCAATAATTTCTCTAGAAATATTTCCCATTCCTAACTCATTACCACCATCACCAATGGCGATAGAAATAATTTGTTCTGACTCAAATAGCAAATGTAGCGGTGCCGTATAAGGAGTCACGTCTTGCCCCCTCATATTACGAACAATATCATCTTTTCCCGGTCCCGGTCTTTCAATGGAAATTATATGAGATATTGGTAACGATAAAGTTCTCCAAAATTCTATAACTGAAGTCACTGAATTTTGATTACCTTTAACTTGCCCTACATTAACAACATCAAAAGGAATATCTTGAGAAATTCCTGCTGCAAGAAGTGCTGTTTTGACTGTTTGATAGCACAAGGCATCGGTTACAATTCTCACAGGTATATTGACTTCAAGCAAACCAGCCGCTAACAGCGCGCACCCTATGGGACCGTCTGTTTCAGGACATGGTGGGTTGCCATAGGGCATGAAAAAGCCTGTAATAATCGCTACGTTGGGATGAGAATGTTCTGCAATCGAACCAGCAGCCCTTAATAATCCCCCCTTAGCTGCCCTCACCAAAGACTCAATACCTCTACCTACATCTCGCGAGCAGATACTTTCTAAGCGAGATATTTTATCTAGAGTTTCACTTTCGTATTGCGCTTTTTTGGTCATAAGGAAAAAATTTTGCAAGCAGGTAAGGGTTAGGATAAATAATTCGACAAACAAGACGAAAAAATTTCATCACCAAGAGAAATAATCGTCTTTAACGTCTGTAACAAACATATACCCAGGAGAATGAGTAATGGCGATTTCCGGCTTTGCTTGAAGAATTGCAATTTGAGTTGTCACTCCACAAGCCCAAAATACCGGAATTTCTCCCTCCGCGATTGTTACCGCTTCACCGAAATCAGGAGCATCTAAATTTGTAATTCCAATGTCTTCGGGAGTGCCAAAGTGTATGGGTGTACCGTGTGCTTTGGGAAAACGACTGGTAATTTGTACCGCACGAACAATATCTGATGCTGACAAAGGGCGCATTGACACTACTAAAGGAGCAGAAAACTTTCCCGCTGTCCTACATTTAATATTAGTTTTGTACATTGGCACATTTTTACCTTGTTCAATATGCCTTACAGGAATACCTGCATTCATTAAAGCCGCTTCAAAAGAAAACGAACAGCCAATTAAAAAGCCGACGAAATCATCTTGCCAAATATCGGAAATATCACCGACTTCTTCTTGTAATTCCCCCTGACGAAATATATGGTATCTAGGTAAATCAGTTCTCAAATCTGCACCCCTAGCAACTATTTCTGGCTCGGGATTACCAACTTCAGTTACATCCAGTAAAGGACAAGGTTTGGGGTTGCGAGTACAAAAAACCAAAAAGTCAAATGCCATGCTTCTAGGCAAAACAACTAGATTTGCTTGCAGAAATCCATGTGCAATTCCAGGAGTAGGATAATGAAACGCCCCCTGGCGACATTGAAACCGTACTTCACTAGGAGATAAGTCCATAAGCCATCAACTTTTTCAGATTTGATTATCAAAGGTAGTTAAGTTTTAAATACCAACTTCACTCTACAATTAATCTATTACTTATTTCGGTATTAATTGTGTGTCTATATTGAATCAATATAGTTTGATATTTAATATATCCATAACTACACAAAAATCACGCAATCCCTTGTTACATCAATATATCGGCTTCACATGTTTCAATGCTTAGTCTTACTTGCCTATTCTTAAATTGATTGACAATTATTTTTTTTAGAAAAACTATTTATGCAAAGAATTGAACTGCTTACTTTATTCTAATTAGATAGGGTTTAACTGATAACTTGCACCCTTCTAATAACTGAATGCAGAGCTAACAAAAATTATTCCCTAGGCTAAGGCTAGAAACTAGTCAGCTTTGGTACCAGTATAAATAATTTACAAAGCTCTTTCTAAGAAATATTTTTCTTAACATCCTTAATTTTCACGAATTCGATTATTTATAGTAATTATTTATGCTAAATCAAATATTTACTATAAATCTTTATGGTTGATTCTATGTATAAAGTTTTGTTGGTGATTAATTTATTTAGTTATTGGTTAAAAATTATTCATCAAGTTAGTTGCAGACTGCTATTAAGCTTGAAGCATGGTGCCAACTAACTATGAGTATAAATATTAATTTCAATTTTAAGCTGATAGAAAATATGGAAGTATAAGGTATTAAATTAGACTTGCATACAAACAATTATGTGAAAAATTTTCTTGATTAATGATTCATGTTTAATATTCTTTTAACTTTACGACAGCTATTTTTTTAACAGCTTTTGTATTATTATCCGAATTGAATATAAATAACGAAAAATTACATTTTTTCGACTCTAACCCCGTCTTAAGGTTGAACAACTAAAAATTTAAAAGTTTTTTTCTCTATCAAATAAGGATAATGAGCAAATTATTTTTCTTAATTTTTCTTTCTGTAGCGTTAATTTCTTGCGACGGTGGTACTTCAAGTAATACTGAAACTAAAAAGATAGAAGCTTCAACCGTAACCGATTCGAGTGGAACAACTGTTACCACTAATGGAACTGTGATAAGGTTAAACCCTGGCGGCACTCCTGAAATAATTGAAGATCCCAATGGTGACGCTTCTGTAATTCAAAATCCAGATGGTAGTTTTACTGTTACTAGTAGTGGCGGTACGACTGTATTTTCTGCTGATGGTAGCATCATCAATCAGCCTAATCTTGAATAATCAAATTAGAAAATTATTTTTCAAAGAGAAGCATTCTAATTTTGCAAATGCCCGCAACTTTAGTTAAGAATCCTCGTAGCTTGCGAAGGTAGAATGCTGCTTTGTGGAAAGTTCTTTATGATGAAAAAGAGGCTGTTAGGTTTACCTTTTGAAATTACTCTTTTAGATAGATACATTATTAAAGAGTTAATTCCATCATTACTGTTTAGTTTAGCAATTTGTACAATCCTTGCTGAATTAGTCGGTATCTCTTTTGAACAAATTAGTATTGCAGTTGAAGAAAATTTACCCGTATATCTTGTAGTTCAGACGCATTGGTTAAAACTACCAGCCTTTATTTGTGTTGCTTTACCATTTTCTTTGTTGATATCTACAATAGTTATCTATACAAAGCTGTCAAACAAAAATGAAATTATTGCCTTACAAAGCTTGGGAATTAGTTCGCAACGTTTAATTATTCCAAATTTGGCGATCGCTTGTATTTTGACATTAATAATATTCGTTGTTCAAGAGTTAATTGTACCTCCTGCAAACTACCAAGCGGCGATGATGTTAGAAACAGAATTAAAGATTGATAGAAATGAATTAGCAAAATACAACAAGCAAAATGTTATCTACCAAGAATTTACAGAAAATAACAGCGATAAGCATTTAAAGTTACTATTTTTCGCCGACAGCTTTGATGGTAAAAGAATGAATGACATCACACTCATTAAATTACACAATCAACAAGTCAGAGAAATTGTGATTGCTAGCTCGGCTGAATGGAAAGAACAAGCAAAAAAATGGGAATTAATCTCTGGAAGATTCAATTTAATTGGCAATGATAATACTTATATTGTCAGCGATGACTTCGAGCAATTATCTTTAAGATTAAGCAGAAAAATATTAGATTATGCCAATCACCATCGCGACAACCGCGAAATGAATCTCATTGATTTATATTAAAGGTTAGCAATTGTAAAACACACCGGCAATGCAAAAAAAATCCGCGAATTACAGATTAGCATTCAACAAAGATACGCGACACCCGTTTCTTGTTTAATATTTACTTTGGTAGGTTCAACTTTAGGAATAAGCTCCAACAAAAAGGCAAGTCGAAATCGTTTAGGTATGGCAGCAATCGTTATTTGTCTTTACTACTCAACTCAGTTTTTGAGTAATGCTTTAAGTATCGCAGGATTAATTCCTATATTATGGGGAGTTTGGCTTCCAAATTTTTTAGGTTTATCAATCAGTAGCTTTACATTGAAATTCAAATGTTGATTTATTTAATTAGTAAAAATGAAAATAAAACAGCTTTGATGAAACCTTGTATTCTTCCCCTATCCTTGTTAACAAAGGGGTGCCGAAGGCGGGGTGAGGTATTCAACTGAAAATCTCTGTATATATCATTTAATTGAAATTGAAAAATGAAAAAATCCATACTCTTACTTCCACTTGCTTTTCTGATGATTTTCGCAATTATATTTTCATCAGTTTTTCTACCTCGAATTAAAGTAGAAATTACGATACAGCCGCAATATCAATCAGTTGCTAAAGCCGAGAAGAAAGATAATAACGCAATAGATAAACCCCATTGTGTTGTTTTTTCCGGTTTATCATCACAGATGAAACGACTAAGTAAAATCCTAAACAGATATTATGGTGAAGGCTATAGTTTAAAAGGATTTTCGACTGCTCCTTCAGGTGGTATAAGTATTAGCGAATATACTGCTGTTGTCTGTAAAGAGTAATGATAAAAACAGTTATTGGTATTACTCCCTCCTCGCTTTATAATCAATTATCTCTCTGTGTCTCTTTTCTCTGCGCTCTTTGCGTCTCTGCGGTTTTTTAAGAGGCAGTCTTCTATTGGAAAACTAGAAATGCTATTTTTGTCAGCACTTACGCAATTGTCACAACACTCGGGTGGTGCGTGACACTACAACCCTGATTACTACGTTTAAAATTAAATTAAGTGTCACAGCACCCTACAGCCGAAATTTGCCAGTTGCTGCCATTCCTATTTGTATTTAATTTAAAAATTTTCAATAATGCATCAGCTAACCGAAGTAAATAAATGCGTACTTTTAGCAATAACTTCTGGAGCTTTAGGAGGATTGCTTCAAGGCATTATCCAGGATATTATTAGTCAGAGAAAAAATGTTCTCAACAGAAACTTGACACAGAGAATAAAGCTTTATGTTTTTTCCTGTTTAGTTGGTAGCATTATTATGGGTTTATTTACTTTTTTTGGTGCCATGTTCGATACGAGTGCATCAATACAAAATAGCGGAAAATTTATAATTATCTATGGAATTTTTGGCTGGTATTTAACAACTTTAAGTACAAAATTATTCGACACTTTTGTATTTAAAAGGCAAGAAAATTAATATATCAATGTAGGGTGTGTTGTCGCGCAGCGCAACGCACCATTTATTTATAGCTGACGGAAGCAGCTGAAAAAATTCCAACAGATGCGGCAGTTATGACAATCTTGGCAGATAACACCATTGAAATATTTTTACTATTTGTACATAAATATAATCCCACAACAATGCTATTGATGAAGAGTTTGATTGTGTGAGTGATAGATGCCAAAATTATAGAGACGCAATATAGCGGTTTTCAATTGGGTGTAATACAGCGATTCCCTTAACTCTTCCCCTCTAATTAATCAGGAGAGGGGTGCCCGGAGGGCGGAGTGAGGTTGCAAGTGTATTCGACTCAAGTGAATTCGCAATATTTTACGTCTCTACACAATTTCAAAAATATACAATATTAATCCTGCGATTCGCGATAGCCATAGAAGTTAACACTGTAATCTGTAATTTTTACTCCCGTCTTCTCTTCTACATAACGAAGCACTTCTTCTGGCAATTCTAAATGTACGTCTAAAATTTGATTTGTGTCCAAACAATTTACATGAGAGTGGGAATCGCTGATATTTCCGTACAAACGCCCATCGCAGCGTTCAATACATTCGATGATACCCCCGCTTGATAGCGCTTCTAAATTCTGGTAAACAGATGTATGCCCTATTTCTTTACCTTCCTGATTCAGCCTATCGTAAATTTCACGAGCACAAAGGTGTTCGTTTGCTTTCCACAATAACTCTAAAATGTAACGACGCTGACGACTAACTCGCATTCCCTGGGTTTGACATCTTTCCAATGCGTCTTCTAAGGAACGAATTGGATTTGTAGATAATGTTTGTTTTTGCATATTAGTAGTTATTACTATCAAAGTTTATTTTTTGTTCCATAGATGCAAAAATTAAAGTAACCCTACACATTATCCTTGACTCGTATTTTTCAGCTTTACACCTATAAGGATGTAGTTGATAGGAGAAACTTCCTTTATGTTTCTAAAAGTCTAGTTTGTCACCACTTATCTAAAATAAACTCATTACCACTTTAGCTTAAAAGCGTCGCCAACGTCTACTTAGGAGCTTAATTAGGTAATACAGGCAAATAATTGATGTGTTTTGTAAGGCTAAAATATTAGTACTGCTTCGCGGAAGTAAGAAGTAAGAAAAAAGTAGTTGTCTTATTTATGCCGACTTGTACTAGTTGCCAGTAAGACGGTTGGAAAGCCTTTATATAAAGTATGAAGGCAGAGCTTTGTAACAAGTAAGTAAATATAAGGATTATTGGAATTTAACTCCCCGACGATCGCACTGAATAATTTACCACCGACTACCAACCATCCTGCGGTTATTACTGAAAAAAAATGCCGATAAAATGCTTTTTCAGTATATCTACTTATTCTCATATTCTATAGTGAATTTACATAATGTCAGGAATAAGCTCGAAAAAGTTTTCTCATAAATCAGCACATCTACTTAACGGTATTTTCTGAGATAGAAAAATCAGCTAATAACCGTAATTGAAATTCTCGACTTTAAGCCAGGGTGATAAAAATGCAGAGCAATGAAAATCCGAATATGAATAGTTTTAATCCTTCTCCTCGCAGAATGCCTTCTTTAGATATGAATGCACCATCCGCACCGCATCAAATGCCTAGCAGCGATATGGATGCTGCTTCATCTTACGGACATATGCAGAAAGTATTGGTAGAGTTGCGCGTACCTAGCAATCAAGGTGTATTGGAAGCATCTCGCACCGCCGCACAAATAAATGTATCAAGCTTCAGATTTGATACCAGCTACGAACCGATAACAGTTAATCCCAGCAGCGAGAATATATCTACTATTAGAGCTAGCAATGAAGAAACAGTAATTGTGCGCGGGGTTATAGAAGAAAACGATATTCAAACGTTAGAGTCACAATCTAATGTAGTAAAAGTTTATAAGGATACTCCCATCGCACCTTTTAATACTGCATTATTAGAAAAAGATAAAGATTTAGTCGCACCAACCGACGGAGCGCAAGATTGTCCTATTGGTACTTGCGACTGCTCGCCGACAACAGCTAAGGGAACTATGGCTGATGTGGCTAAGTACTTTGGTGTAGACCAAATTTGGGCGGCTGGATTCAAAGGGGAAGGTGTTGTTGTTGGTGTTGTCGATGGCGGTATAACCGCTGAAGGGCGAGATTGCGGTCCGTCAGAAACTATTCGGCGGGTAAAAAATGTTATCGGTGGTCCTGCATCCGATTGGGGAACAACTGCCAAGGATTGGGGAGAACACGGTAATATGTCGGCTACCGATGTATTGGGAATGGCTCCCGCTGCTAAACTTTACGACTGCCGCATTGCTGGCGGTGATGCGATATCAAATGCTTTGAAAGTATTTGATTGGGCAATCAAACAGTATCAAACTGACGGTACTCCCCAAATTCTTACTAATAGCTGGGGGATTTACCAAGAAAGCTGGGATGAATTTTACGCTAACAATCCGGAACATCCTTTCACCCGTAAAGTTGTCGAAGCTATCGAACAAGGTATTTTAGTTTTGTTTGCAGCGGGTAACTGTGGAGGTAGCTGCCCTTCTCAAAGATGCGGAACGGATTTTGGCTCCGGTAAAAGTATCTGGGGGGCAAACGGGCATCCTTTGGTGATGACAGTTGGCGCTGTTAATAAAGAAGAACAGTTTATTGGCTACAGCAGTCAAGGACCTGCATCTTTAGATCCCAACAAGCCCGATTTTTGTTCTATAAGTCATTTTAAAGGTTACTTTGCCAGCGATAACGGTACTTCTGCGGCTTGTCCAATTGCTGCTGGTGTAGTTGCGCTACTTAAACAGGCAAAGTCTGATTTAAATCAACAAGAAGCCAAAGAACTCCTGAGAAATACTGCTAAAAATATTGGCGAAGCCGGTTTTGATTATCATTCCGGTGCGGGAATAATTCAAGCAAAAGCAGCCTTCGATGAACTTTTACCCCAACAACCAAGGTGGCACGAGTGGGAAAGTTGGGGAGGCAACAGTTTCTACGCACCTGCGGTAGTTTCTTCTGTTGAAAATCATTTAGATGCATTTATTGTTGGTGGTGACAGCGCTGTTTACCGTAAATCTTGGCATGAAGATAAAAATCCTGGCGAGTGGGAAAAATTAGACGGGTTTAGCTTGGGAAGCCCTGGGGTATTAGCCCGCAACCAAAATATTGAATTATTTATTATTTCCCAAGAGCGTACAATCCAACGTAAATGTTGGGATGGCAAGACTTGGGGAGAATGGGAAGACTTGGGTGGTTTATGCAAACACGGTGTTGCTGCTACTAGTTGGGGAAATGACAGATTAGATGTATTTAGCGTTGCCGCCGATAATGCCGTTTGGCATAAATTTTGGGATGGCAGTAGCTGGAGTGAATGGCTTTCTTTGGGTGGCATAAGTTTGGGTGCCCCCGCAGCAGTTTCTACCGACGATAATTCGATTGACGTATTTATTAGAGGTTGCGATCGCGCTATATATCGCAAAACTTGGAATGGTACTTCCTGGAGCAGCAACTGGGAAAGCTTGGGTGGTTTGTGGGCATACTCCCCCGCAGTCACCTCTAGAAATGGCGATCGCCTCGATGTTTTTGCAGTCGGTACTGATAATGCCGTATACCGCAAAGTATGCACTCAATCTAGCTGGGGAGAATGGGAAAACCTCGGCGGAGCATCACTTTCCGCACCTGCTGCCGTATCCTGGGGACAAAATCGCATCGATATATTTGCCGTTGGTGGCGATAATGCCTTGTATCACAAATGGCTGAGTTAAGTTAATTGGGAATTAGGGATTGGGGATTGAAAGTTAGTAGCTGATAACTGTTAACTGCTCACTGTTTTGGTGCTAGTGTAAAATGTCGTAACTTAATAAGACGGCAATGACTTTAACCATCCCAATTCCTGGTAGCTCTATCAACAGCTTAGATTTGTCACCAGCAGTGACGGCAATTGATAAAATTCTGGCAGAGAATAATATTGCTGCAAACGAACAACAACTACGTTTAGATATTCAATATGAATTAGAAAAGGGAGATCCACGCGAACTTTCCGAGATTCCTGAAATACGATTGTGGTTTATCCGTTTGGATGCGAAATACCCTTGGCTACCATTTTTATTAGATTGGCAATCCGGGGAATTTGTCCGTTATGCAGCAATGTTAGTTCCACATCAATTTAGTTCTAAAGAAGGCATTCAATACAACCCCGAAGCTTTAGAAATTTTTCTCATGCAAAAAACCTTTGTTTTAAAGGATTGGCTAGAAAAATATAATATTCCCAGTCAATTCCGCATCAAGTCAATGGCTAAACTGCTGGGTTACGACTTAGATGACGAACTATTTGCAATGCTTTAACTCGTTAACTTTCTATATCAATAAAAAACCCAGTTTTTTTCAAAACTGGGTTTTCAGTCTATGTTTATTTTTTATAATTGCTAACCAAAATACTATATTAATTTTGCCCGATACGCGATATCAAACTTAATGCTGTATTAAAAGCATACTCAACAGCTTTTGATTTAGTTGGTAACGCTGCTTGCCAAATACGATAATCGTTATATTCAATAATTAATTTAGCCATATCATCGATACTTACTCTATTTAAAATATCGTATTGGGCTGATTCAAAATCCTCTAATTTCTTACCACTTTCGATTACTTCTTTTCCAGCCTGGATAAATTCATCTAAAATTATTTGTGCGTAACGCTTTCCCGCACCTTCAGCAAATACGCAAGTAGATTTTAACGCCTTATATTCTTCAAATAAAACATCTGCTATTTTGTGCCCTACTAATTTATTCCAAATTAATGGCAGTTCAATATCTAAACAATCACTATCACTATATCTATATTGCAAATACTCATATATATCACAAGCCGATGTCTCTATTTTCTTACCGGCAAACAGTTCTTTCAAAGTTTGAGGGCTTGTATTAAAAGAAGAATCAGAAAATACACCTTCTTCACCTTCAGGGCAGTCATACACCATGTATGTCCAAATCCCAGCGCTTGCAGTATCGCTATTCACAGCTTGATAAAATGTGATAGTTCCGTCTTCTTCACTTTCAAAGTATGCGCTTTCTGTATCGGTAAATTGCCATAGAGGTATATTGCGAGAGGCAACCATGATTTTTTTATAAATACCTGTTAAATGATGAGGTTGAGTCTCAACTTGGATATAACGCTTTTTTGTAACAACTAAGCTATGTAACCGAATCGCCATTATTTCTTTCCTTATATTTCGTGAATCATTTACAAAGGTGATTTCACCTACTTAACAGCTAGACAAAAGTTCATGCAAAAGAATTTATCGCTTTTACCTCTATTCGTACATCTTTCACAGGGAATAGTGTTTGTATCAATTGCCTACTTTTGTTTAAATATGTCAATTTCTTTGCCATTAGTTGCTAATAGTAAAGATTTGGTATCAACTTCCAATAGACATTGATAAATAAAGGTTACAAAACTTCAAACTAGCTGTTAACTTCAAAACCTTTGATGGTTTAGATACTGAATTTAAATAAGAAAGGCTAGCTTAAATATCGTTCATATCTAAGCCCTTAGTTTCTTTCATATTTGTCAATTTTTAGCCATTAATTCATATGTATTACTACAATGTAGTTTAACTAGTTATTACGGCTCGAAGTTGACATGAAATACACTGGATTTTTTAGCCTTCTGATTTATCATTCCCCAAAATGATATGGAACTAACATTCTCACCAAAAAAAAATTATTTCTTTTTCCCAGAGCTTACTAACATTGGTTTTTAGCAACTATATAAAAATGAAAAGAAAAAAATATTCCTAAACAGTTTTGTTAGCCATATAACATACTGCAATTAAATGTATTTTGTTTAACATTTGGCATTTCAACCTATCAAAGTTTTCTTCTTAAAAATAAAAAATATATTAATTAAGAAAACATTAGACTAGGTTTTATAGCTTAATAGATACTTCTATTATTAGCTTGAGGGGTAAAACCCCTTAAATAGCTGAAACCCCTGTAAAGTAGGGATAACTATGTTTAAGTATATATATTTTTTGATACATTTCTTTGCGTTGAGTCGCGACTTTTGTATATAGTCAAACTATTTAGAAAAAGGATAGTTGCTTTTAGTAATTTTTTTTCTTTACTAAAAGCATTGTGATTGTATTCAGACATACAAATATTTTTATAATGGTGCCCAATAACACATTATTTATCGGTTAAGTATTAGAAATCATTTTATCAAATTTAATAAAAAATTAACCATTAGATAATGAAAAATTAATAATGCTTCTGAAAGAATAATCTTAATTAAAAAATAGCTTAAAATCCTAGGATTGTAAATAATAACTTTGAATAAAGCTTCGTTCAACTGATTTTATAAATTTGTATTTTAAATTACAAATAAAATTTGTTTAAGGCATAAAATTAACAGAGAAAATAATTGTTGCCTATCAAACTAAATTGTAAAAAGATGACACTAGGTATTTACTTAATACCTAGTGTCGTGCATTTTATATGAAAATTAACTTTCTGAGCTTTATATAAGTCAGATTTTTTAGTTTAGTCTTGCCAAACCTTTTCTAAAATGGCTTGCGGTTGAATATCCTCGATGGAACCAGTAGGAGATTTAACAGGGAGAAATTTATCACTTTCAGGTAGGAATTTAATAGGTTCGTCCGAGCCGAATAAAGCAATAGTGTAAGTTTGCAAGAATACGGCAAGCTGCAAAGGCGCACTATTAGTACACAACATCAAATCAGCTCCAGCAATAATAGCTGCAAGCCTACCAATATTATTAGGAGAAGTTTGTTTTATATCTGGTATTGTTTCCGAAAGAGTGCTAACTAAATCTTGATTATCGGGTTGAGAAACAACTACCACCGGCATTCCTGGCTGTTTTTCCCTAAAATCTTTAATCACACTTAGCCATTTATCCGTAGGATAAACGGAATCGGCATCAGCAAAGGAACTGCAAACCAAAATATAGCCCGTATCATTAACACCATTACGTAATTGTTCGGCATTTGCCCAATCAATATCTGGTTTCGGTACATTCAGAGCTAACTCCGGATAAGTAGAATTTGCCCCTAATCCTTGGAGTAAATCGTTATACATGTAGGCAGCGTATTGTTCTTCATTTCGGGGTACTAAGCGATTAAAAAACAAAGAACTATTACCCTTAAAACCAATCCGCGTATTTATACCAGTTAACCACAGTAGCAAACCAGTAGACCAGTTTTGTGATGAAGTAATTGCAACATCATACTCGCGATCGCGAATCATACCGATTAAGTTACCAAAATCAGCCATACTATTACGATCTTGAAAATCAAAGGCTAGCACTTCGGAAACAGACTGACTCACTTGGTAAGCAGCCTTTGAAGAAGGTTGGCACACCACATCAATTCGAGATGTGTTGTATTTCCCCTTGAGATTGTCTAAAGTCGGAAAGAATAGAATTTGCTCGTCTATTCCACCAGGCACAAGGGCTACTATTCGCATATTGTTTAATTACGATTACTGGCTACTTATTTTAGGGGAAGATGTGTATTTGGGCATGGGAAATTGGGCATAGGGCATGGAGCATTGAAGCAGAGGTTAACTCCCTGCCCACTGTTCACTGTTAACTGTTCGCTGTTAACTGTTCGCTGTCTTCCCTACGACGTGATAAAGAAAGATTATTAATTTAACTAATTTCAATTGAGGATTCACTAAAGTGTACTTATTAATTCCCGCTGCCGGAAGTGGTAGAAGAATGGGGAGCGAACGCAATAAACTGTTGTTGGATTTGCTGGGAGAATCTATTATCGGTTGGACTCTCAAAGCTGCGGCAGCATCGAACTGCATCAGTTGGATTGGAATCATTTGTCAGCCTCGCGATTACCAAGATTTTGAGAAAATTTTGGGTAATTTAAAACTAAATAAACCGGTGAAATTAATAAAAGGTGGTTCCACTCGTCAAGAATCGGTCTACAATGGTTTGGGGGCATTGCCAGCTCAAGCAGAGCAAGTATTAATTCATGATGGAGCAAGATGTCTTGCTACGCCTAATTTATTTAACTCCTGTGCCGAAACTCTAGGTAAAGCTAGCGGTTTGATTGCCGCAGTGCCAGTTAAGGACACGATAAAAGTAGTAAACGAAAATAATATAATTCAATCGACACCCAACCGACAGCAACTATGGGCGGCGCAAACTCCACAAGGATTTGATGTCAAGTTACTAAAACAATGCCATCAACAAGCTGTTAGCAATGGCTGGGAAGTCACAGATGATGCTGCCTTATTTGAAAAATGCGGGCTAGATGTATTAATAGTCCCAGGTGAAGAAACTAATTTAAAAATTACTACCCCACAAGATTTAGCGATTGCAGAGTTTATTTTGAAAAATAGAAAGTAGGGCATGGGGCATAGGGGATTGGTAATTGGTAATTGGTAATTGGTAATTGGTAATTTTGAACTCACTACTTCTTACTCTCAACTCCTAATTTCTAACTCCTCACTCCTAACTATTCCCAATCCCCCATGCCCAATACCCAATGCCCCATCCCCTAATCCCCATTAAAACTTGACATTAAGTTAATAAAATGGTATTATCCGTGCCAACTTGCTTGTAGTGTGTTTTCTTGAGTTGTGCATTGTCCGTTGCTATAAACTCTTGAATGTGGATTGACAACCGATGATTGTAGCGGCATCAAAGATAGAAGCGATTTTGTATTTGAAGGGAAAACCCATGTCTATTGGGGAGATAGCTGAGACTGCAAAGTGCGATCGCGCCACGGCGGAGGAAGGAATAATAGAATTAGTAGATGAATATGCTCGTCGGGATAGTGCTTTAGAGGTTGTAGAGACTCCTGCGGGTTATAGTTTGCAGTTAAGGTCAGATTTCCATGACTTAGTACAAACGTTGATTCCAGTAGAATTGGGTGTAGGAGCTTTACGAACTTTGGCTGCAATTGCTCTTAACAGTCCAATGCTGCAAAGCGATTTAATCACTTTACGAGGTTCGGGAGCGTATCAACACGTTCCGGAATTAGTAGAACAAGGTTTTGTCCGCAAAAAACGTAGCGGCGATTCTCGCTCTTTTTCCCTGCAAGTTACCCCAAAATTTCATCAATATTTTCAAATAGATCAATTACCTCAACCTTTTTCTAATTTTAAAAAGCAACAACAACTTGAATTAGAATTACAGCCAGCTTCCCAGACAGCAGCAGAAACCGCATAGGAATGTAAAAATAGCCAAAACACAGGCGTGGGGCACAATTGACTCGCTAACCGTTTTAGATTACTTTTAGGCTATTGCGGCAGAAAAACATTCTCGAACGCAGTTATTTAAATTGTGATTACCGCATTATTGGGCCAGGGTCAAGGTGCCTCATACTCTTAGTATGGTTTACAGTAGAATTAGCAACAAAAGCGAAAATAATTGCCAATGGTGTTTGATCCAGATTTTTTGAACGACAACTTTGACCAACACCCGAATCAAAATATTTTTGACAACATTGAGGAAAATCCCAATCAGTTGCTCAAATATCTTGAACATCAACCTCCCGAGGTTTTAGCACGTGTAGCCCAGTCTGTCAGCCCCGAAATTAAACAAATCATTTCGCAAAACGTCCAAGGGCTTGTAGGAATGTTACCCCCAGCAAATTTTAACGTGCAGGTGACAACAGACAGGGATAATCTTGCTGGACTTTTAGCTTCAGCAATGATGACGGGGTATTTCCTGCGCCAAATGGAACAAAGGATGAATTTAGATAACTTAACGAACAAATAGCCTTGCCCTAGTTATGAGTTATGAGAAAAGTCAATCTATTTACGGTTTACCAGTTAGTACCTCTAAGGGTAGCAACCGGTAACCAGTGATTGTTGACTGACTCTTAACTCTTAACTCTCCCCTTAAATGACAATACCAAGTTGAAAGTCTTGTTAGGAGTTTGTTAATAATTTTTTCCAAAATCCTTGTTTATTTATGGGGATAAGCCCCAGATTCAACTTTAAATGTTTGAACTTTGCTTCCGCGTTTAACTTGAATTTGCAGAATATCTCCGACAGTGGAGGATTCAACAAGTTTTTGCACTTGTGCGGAGGATTTTACGGGTTGTTTATTAACTTTAATGATGATATCCCCTGGACGTAATCCTGCTTCTTGGGCGGGGGAATCAGAAGTAACTCTTCTTACTAGAATGCCAGTATCTTGCTCTAATTTGAGCGAAGTTTCTTGAGTTAGCTGCTTTTTTCTAGTAGGAGTCAAGTCTACCATTTCTATACCTAGGAAGGGATGCTGTACTTTCCCTTTAGTAAATAATTCATCTGCAATCCGAGCGGCGGTTTCGATGGGAATGGCGAAGCCCAAACCTTGAGCATCGGCTCTAATTGCCGTATTGACTCCAATCACTTCACCGTTAGAATTTAATAAAGGTCCCCCCGAATTACCGGGGTTAATCGCAGCATCAGTTTGAATAAAGCTAACTCGCTTGTCTGGAACTCCTACTTGAGCGCTGGTGCGATCTGTCGCGCTGATAATGCCAATTGTGACGGTATTATCCAAACCCAAAGGATTGCCAATAGCGATCGCCCATTGCCCGGGAATCAAATTTCGCGAACTTCCCAATCTAACGTTAGGTAATTCCGTCGCGGGAATCTTGACAACGGCAACATCAGTAATTTTATCAACGCCAACTACTTTACCTTCAAAAGTACGACCATCTTTAAGCGTAACCTGAACGGTATCTGTATCCGATACCACATGAGCATTAGTCAACAACTTGCCGTCATCGCTCAATATAAAACCAGAACCCGTACCCCGTTCAATTCTTTCTTGGGGAAACGGCTGCTCATCCTCTCCGAAAAACCGCCGTAGGAGAGGATTTTTCAATGCCTTTGATATGGGATTAGCGACTTTACGAGTAGCATTAATTCGTACTACCGCAGAACCAGTTTTTTGGACTGCGCTAGCAATAAAATTCATGTCACCCCCTCGACTTGCGCCAACAGACGCTCCTACTGGACGATTGATAACAGTTTCCGGAGGCAAAGCTGCTGTCACATTTTTAAACTGATTATAAGAGCGACTTTGGGGCAGGAAGCGACTTCCCAACAAACCTGCACCGCCACCAATTGCCACTAAAGAAAGGGAAACAGCCAATTGTTTTACAGATAACTTCATAACCATACGTTCTTAGACAGCAATGCAGATGCGAGCTTTATAATTTTAGTAAACAAGAAAATTAGTTGAATTTGCAGTTAGACAACAAAGGTATGAAAAAATTTACCTTTGAATAATAAAATTTATAAGAGATAATCCACAGTCAGATTTTGGATTAACTCCACGAATAAATCTACTGAGTTACAAATTTGATATTTTCAGAAAATGTTTGACTTAGAAAGCCATCAAGTTTCTAAAATTTCAACTCAGCTTTTCCTGAAAATAAATTCAGGCTTGAGGCGCATGTATTCTTAATTAATTTGTAAGCGAATACACATCGACTAAAACTTTAAAATAATCTATATATAAACTTATCATTTTTTTATATACATGAGCTTTCGTTGTTGTTCAGTCTGGTTTTGTAGTTTGAGCGGTATACTTGGCTTAACATCTATATTTCCTGATGCTGCTAAGGCGCAGTCAGCGGAAAGAAATTGTCCAAAACCAGCTTTGGAACGTTTTGTTAACCATCAAGTAGCGCCAGAAGAAACTTTGAAATCCATAGCACAAAGCTATAGCGTTACTCCTGCAACTATTATCCGCATGAATCCTACAATACGTAACGGTAAAGTTACTGTAGGTAAAAATTTAATTATCCCTCCCTACGATGGAATTGTAGTTAAGGTAGCCAGGGGACAAACTTTAAAGCAAATAGCAGCAAAACATAAGATTCGTGCCGATGCGCTGTTTGAAGTCAACGGTTGTCAAGAAAATCCTCAAGTCGTTTTTGTTCCCAAATTAAACAAATCGCAAGGTTCGACTCAAGCTGCATCTACAAAAACAAACATTCTTGAAACTATTACCAATTCTAGTAAACTCAGCGGATATCCTCTACCAGAAAATACATCTGTAGCTTTCCCTTTTGGCTGGCAAATAAATCCAGATAATGGTGAGGTTTTTTTCCATAGCGGTATAGACTTGTCAGCACAACCGGGAACATCCGTACAAGCAATCAGCGAGGGAGTAGTAGTTTTAGCTCAAGAACAAGGTTCTTACGGCAATTTGGTAATCATCAATCACAGCGGCGGAATGCAAAGTCGCTATGCCCACCTTGAGGATATCAAAGTTAGCGTCGGAGAGGAAGTAAATAAAGGTGATTTAGTGGGAACAGTAGGAAGCACCGGCACACCAACCTTGAAAAAACCACACCTGCACTTTGAAATCCGTTCCAGTTCCTCTTTAGGTTGGGTAGCAAAAGATCCAAAAGAGTATCTTGAATGATGATTGGTTCGTAGTTGCGCTGTCTTCGCCAAAAATCTTGACTAATAACGGGTAATTGGTAAATTACCACCCTCAGTTGGTAGGTTGGGTTAGGCGCATTCGGAAATCATGGTTTTGACTATAAATATGCAGCGACGTAACCCAACATTTGATACTCTTGATTTTTAACTCCTAACTCCTAACTCCTAACTCCTAACTCCTAACTCTTTACTGTTCACTGTTAACTGCTCACTGTTCACTATCACCATTCCCGCATCTACAAATCTCTTAAATGCTGCATCGGCTTGTTCGCTGTAATCAACAACTCCAGGAACAACCACGGGGGAAGTGCAATCTTCGAGGAGATAAACTTTTTTAGCAAGGTTAATATCTATTTTCTTAATATCTGTTAACAAATCATCGATTGTCCAAGCTACGCAATGACTTTTTGCTTGTCCGGCAATGATGATTTTATCAAACTCTAAAAGCTGTTTTATTAAACGGTGATTTTTTTCTGCAATCAAAGAATTATCAAAGCTTTCTAATATTTCTGGACTTAATACCGAATAATTTTCAGTTAAAGGATTATTCCCCTTAATTTCAAATTGTGCTTGAGAATTGCGAGCGATGGAATGAAAAAATATTGCTTCTTCCACAGAGGAAACCAAAGCATGTCCAATTCCACCCAGCATAGAATGATATGACCAAACCGTGAGGGGATATTTGCCGTTTTCGGTGAGTTTTTTGACGTAGTGGTAAGCATATTTTTCTAAAAACTTGTAATCGTATCCCAAACTATAGCTAACTGCCGGATTAACCTTCCAGTTACCATTATCAATATCATCTGGAACAATATTAGTAGCCGAAGGAATCGGATGCTCCCCAGCGGAATTTACCCAAAACACGGGATGGAAAATTTGCATTGCGGTGTGAGTATCCATTGTGGGTATGATTGTAGTAATTTCACTCAAATTGCGATAAATAAACTTACACAAACGCACGTTATCTTCTATCGCTCCTTTTCCCGACTTTCCACCCACGAATAACTCAAAATCGGGAATACAAAAAGTGTTTTGCACATCAATTAATAATAGACAAACGCGGGTTTTATCTTCAGATGCTGGTTTGATATTGTGTTGCTTTGCCCATGCTTCCGCTTCAGTGGAAAGTTGTTGATAAGGTACCCGCCACACTTCGCTGACTTTTGCGGAGTTGAAATGTGGGGGGATGGGGAGTTGGGTATTCATTTTTATTATCTATTATCGTTGACAATATATTAATTTTATGAATATTAACTTAGTTTTGTAGTTTTGTAGGGTGTGTTATCGCGGAGCGTAACGCACCATTATTAAGGTTGTAAATAATCCGCCGGGGAATGCAATTCCCCGTCTAATAGCAAAAGTCCTATAAATAGGACTAAAAAATCTGTCATAGATAATAAACTGTTACATAGAAAGTTTTTCAAAATTAAAGCCGATTAGAAATTTTCAACTGGTTAATAAAATGAATTCTAAAGAATTAATTGAGCGTTATCAAACTGGGGAAAGGGATTTTTCTGGTGTTGATTTGAGTGGGATTGATTTTGATGAATTGAATCCAAGTTTGGATAATATTATTAATTTGAGTGGAGCTAATTTTACAGGAGTAAATTTAAGTCATGCTAATTTTTCCTATACGAATTTGAACAATGCTAACTTTAGTAATGCCAACCTTGCAGGAGCGAATTTAACCTACGTATTGTTATTACATGCTATTTTTGAAAATGCGAATTTAACCAGAGCTACTATTTACAGTGAGTTTTTATCAAGCGCAATTTTTAAAAGTGCTAATCTTCATCAAGCAATAATAAAAGATTGGTGTAAAGATTATGATAAAGGGGTAATGAAACTTTGTAATTATGCTGCACTATGTGGGACTGATTTAGAGCTAGCTAATTTAAGCAATGTAAATTTAAAATCAGCATGTTTAGAAGGTGCAATTCTTTTACAAGCAAACTTACAGAATGCAAATCTTGATAAAGCCTATTTAAATTATGCTAATTTAATTGGCGCTGATTTAACAGGTGCTAGTTTAAAAGATGCACTCCTAGAAGGAATAACTTACAGTCCAGAAACTATTTTTCCAGAAGGTACTGATTTTAGTAAAGGTTACTTAATCGCAGCAGGTGTTGACTTAAGTATTGCTAACTTTGAATACCTTGAACACAAGTTTTTACATTTACGTGGTGCAAATCTTTCCCAAGCTAATCTAAGGGGTGTTAAATCATTCGGAAATTTAGAAAATGCAAATTTAAGCGGTGCTGATTTAACAGAAGCTGATATTCGGAGAACTAATTTGAGAAATGCAAATTTAAGCGGTGCTATTTTCAGTGGTTCGTTAGAACATACAGATTTACGAGGTGCTAATTTAACGGGAGCAAATCTTAATGAAGCCGATTTGAGTAAAGCTTTATATAGTCCTGAAACTATTTTTCCGCCAGATACTGATTTGTCAAAAGCGTATTGCATTTGTCCCGGTAGTAATCTAAGAAATGCCGATTTAAGCGGACTAGATTTAAACGGTTGTAATCTTATTTGGCTTAATTTAAGTAATGTTAATTTTACAAATGCTAATTTACAAGGTGCAATTTTGATAGGCACGCATTTAGAAGATGCTGAGTTAGATAATGCGATTTTCTGCAATACTATTATGCCCGATAGAACTATTAGGAATGATAATTGTTAATTTATCGATTTTGTCATAATTATTGGGTGGTGCGTGACGGTATAATCAATTTATCTTGTTAAAATCGATAATTTCTCGTAACCGTCACAGCAACGGCAATAAAGGGGGAAGAAAATCTACACCCCTTTTTGCCTCCCCTACAAAACAACTTTGACTCCGTTAATCTCTTCACTCTGCGCTCTTTGTGTCTCTGCGGTTTTTTTTCTTGTCAAAAAGCTTAACTCATAATTTCTTACTACTTATTGCATTTTTATTCCCAAAATCTTTGCCTTTCTGCAATTCTTTCATCGATATTTAACTGAAGCAAATTTGCGGTTGTTCGTCCTTCTGCCGTTAATCCTTGAATGTTGAAGTTTTCCATTCTAAAATGTTCTTCCCACTTTTGCTTGCGGGGATGAAAAAGGAAACTGAATTCTCCTGTTTGTGGATCAAATGAACCTAAATCTGTTCCCTTATGACGATTGCATCGCCAACAAGTAAAAGCTAAATTTTCAGCATCTGTCGCACCACCATGTTTTACTGCAATTATATGGTCTACTTCATGGGAGTAAAAAGCAACATCTGACCGAAGTAAACAGTATTCACAACTATAATTTGCTCGTTGTTCAACCTGACGACGTAGAGCAACACTAATATAGGTCATGATTTACTTTTAATATTCTTCAAATTCCCTGATTTTAACATAATTACTAAATGTTCAATCCGCTCATATTCATCAAGCTCTATACGTTCTTGTTCGGTTATATCACCTGCTTTACTACGTTCTAAAAGCAGTCGCAAACGTTTTTGCATTTCAGGTGTGGGACGAAAGTTAGCTATTTCTTCTGGAGTCGGATTAGTCGATAAAAAATCTAAAATGTAGCGATAAGTATGAGCTGCTAATGGTGGTTGCTGAAGGCTCAAAGTTAATAATTCAACAAGACGTTCGTCACCTAATATTGCTAATTGCTGAGAAAGTTCTTCTGGTACTTCTAAAGTTATTTTCGGCACATCAAAACCTCTTCGGTATTATTCTTCTAATTTTACTCATTTTTACTTTCTTATCCATTAAATAAACAATCCATCTACCGCAACAACATTTCCATAAACACTTCACAGGGGCTATCGTTGTATTGATGTAATTTTAATTGCTTTGTTTTTCATATTTAGTTTTTTAATTGGGTGGTATTGAAGAATAACTTAATACAAATCAATATTTATTGTTGGGTTGCGCGCAGCGAAACCCAACCTACAATTAATGCAACTGTTGGGAGAGGTAAAATTTTACGTCTCTTTAACTCGTTGGGTATTATGATTATTTTTCGCGAAAGGGTTATTGTATAGCTTGTATCTAGATAATTACCTAACGAAATGCAATCATAAATCTGTTTTATCCAAATTATTAACTTTAACCAAGAAATTTAACATCTAAAGGGCTTGAACTATGGCAATCTGAAAAACAGAATGTTTGAAAATTTGATATCTTCGCTACAGAATTTTACTGAAACAGGTTATGCAAACCCTGCCAACACCAACAACAACTAATACGGCATCTACTACTCCCGCTTTTGAAACCACTATAAAGCGGCGTAAAACCCGTCCTGTAAGGGTCGGGGATGTAACTATCGGGGGAGGATACCCGGTGGTAGTGCAATCGATGATTAATGAGGATACTCTCGATATTGACGGTTCGGTTGCGGCTATTCGTCGCTTGCACGAAATCGGCTGCGAAATTGTCCGAGTTACCGTACCGAGCATGGCTCACGCTAGAGCTTTATCAGAAATTAAACAAAAGTTAAAGCAAACTTACCAGGATGTGCCAATTGTTGCCGACGTACATCACAACGGTATGAAAATCGCTTTGGAGGTTGCCAAGCATATCGAAAAGGTACGGATTAATCCAGGGCTGTATGTATTTGAAAAACCAGACTCTAATCGTACTGAATACACTAAAGCTGAATTTGACGAAATTGGCGATAAAATTGCCGATACTCTCAAACCTTTGGTAATTTCTCTGCGCGACCAAGGGAAAGCCATGCGAATCGGCGTTAACCACGGTTCTCTTGCCGAAAGAATGCTGTTTACCTATGGCGATACTCCTGAAGGAATGGTGGAGTCGGCGCTGGAGTTTATTCGTATTTGTGAATCCTTAGATTTTCATAATATAGTAATTTCACTTAAGGCTTCGCGAGTGCCGGTAATGTTAGCTGCATACCGGTTGATGGCACAGCGAATGGATGCTGAAGGTATGGATTATCCCTTGCATCTAGGTGTTACTGAAGCCGGTGACGGGGAATACGGACGAATTAAGTCAACTGCGGGAATTGCGACTTTATTAGCCGACGGAATTGGCGATACAATTCGGGTATCTTTAACCGAATCGCCGGAAAAAGAAATTCCAGTTTGCTATAGTATTTTGCAGGCTTTGGGATTGCGGAAGACAATGGTCGAATACGTCGCTTGTCCTTCTTGCGGTCGCACTTTGTTCAATTTGGAGGAAGTGCTACACAAAGTTCGCGAAGCAACCAATCATCTCACGGGATTGGATATTGCTGTTATGGGTTGCATCGTTAACGGCCCTGGAGAAATGGCTGATGCCGATTATGGCTATGTCGGAAAAACTCCTGGCTTTATATCGCTTTACAGGGGTCGAGAAGAAATTAAAAAAGTTCCTGAAGATAAAGGCGTAGAAGAATTGATAAACTTGATTAAAGCAGATGGACTTTGGGTAGAACCAGGTTAAACAAACAAAAGCTTTTTACGGAGAAAATCCTGCTAGTTTTGTGCTGTTTTGCAAAGCTAGCCGGATGAATGTAAAAATTTACCGAAATAACAAATTATGCTCGGTCTTTACAGTGGTAGGCTGTGTTAGATTGAGCATACTGACTATGTAAATTTCAGTCTGGCACAGCTGTAATATGGTGATTTCAAGAAGTGGACTTGTTCTGGGTGCTACAGCCGTGACGCTTTCAACGATTGCTGTCGCAGGTCTTGGCATTCATTCACAAGGACAAGCCTTATTTAAAGAAAGTCCTAAAGAGATAGTAGATGAAGTTTGGCAAATTATTTACCGCCAATACGTAGATGGTACGTTCAATCAAGTTGATTGGCAGGCTGTTCGTAAAGAGTACTTAAATAAAAAATACACTGACAAGCAGCAAGCTTATAAATCCATCCGGGAAATGCTTAAGAAGCTGGATGACCCCTATACCCGCTTTATGGACCCCAAAGAGTTCAAGAATATGCAGGTGGATACCTCTGGGGAGCTAACTGGTGTTGGTATTACTATTGGTCTTGATGAAGAAACCAAGAAGTTGACCGTTATTGCACCATTAGAAGATACCCCAGCATTTAAAGCCGGTATTTTAGCAAAAGATGTCATTACTAAAATTGATGGCAAAAGCACCAAGGGTATGGATACCAGTGAAGCAGTAACTTTAATTCGAGGAGAACCTGGAAGTAAAGTTAAGCTAACTATTTCTCGTAATGGTAAGGAAAGGGATTATTTAATTACCCGAGCCAAAATCGAAATTCATCCAGTTGAATACTCTCAAAAACAAACTCCTGCGGGTAATACTGGTTACATTCGTCTCAAGACATTTAGCGCTAATGCTTCAAAGGAAATGCGCGAAGCTATTAGAGATTTAGAGAAGAAAAACGTTGACGGTTACGTTCTGGATTTACGTAATAATCCAGGCGGTTTATTGTTCTCTAGTGTTGAAATTGCCCGGATGTGGCTCAAGGATGGTACGATTGTTTCCACAATTGACCGCAAGGGAGTTGTAGAGAAAGAAGCAGCAAACGGGCGATCGCTTACCCAAAAGCCATTAGTAGTTCTGGTTGATAAAGGAAGTGCTAGTGCGAGTGAAATTCTTTCCGGTGCGCTGCAAGATAATAAGCGTGCTGTTTTAGTCGGTAGCAAAACTTTTGGTAAAGGTTTGGTACAGTCGGTACGTCCCCTGTATGACGGTTCCGGTGTTGCAGTTACAATTGCTAAATATCATACCCCTAACGGCAAAGATATTAACAAAGCCGGGATTAAACCAGACATTAAAGTGGAGTTGAGCGACGAACAACGGCAGAAATTGTGGCTCAAGCAACGCGATAGACTAGCTACCTTACAAGATCCTCAATATGCCAAAGCTATAGAACAATTGAAGAAGGCAATTGCTGCAAAAGGAAATGTTAGAGCGGAGAAAAAATAGACATTAGATGTAGAGACGGGGCGGAGTGCTGCGTCTCTATAGGAGTTAAGATTAATATAAAGTTGTTCTTATGATTTATGTGCCAGAAGGAAATTGCATCTTCTCTTGAAGTAAGTTAAGAACTCTTAATTCCAAAATATTAACTGTTAACTCCTTATGCTGGCTGACATTTACCGGCTCTAATTAATCCAATACGACGGGATATTGCTTCTTCTTTTAAACTAAAAGGTCCCCACTTTTCAATAATTTCTTTATCGTCTCCAGATGCTAGTTCGCTGGAGACGATTTCGCATTTTTGCGTGGGACCTTTGATAATATACCAGCCTTGTGGTGATTCCATAAAGACGATTTGAGGTTATTAGAAGCCTCGAAGAAGCTTCAGTACGGCAATATTACAAATTATACTCTTGGTTCACCCAACTCTATCTCTTCTTCTAAATTTGCTTAAGGAGATGAAAGATTTTTTATTTGCAGGTTTTGTATTTTCATCGAATCAATTGTCTGGATGGAAAAGTAGCTGATAAATATTAAAGCGAAACCAGAAACTACACCAATTACCAAGCCGATATATAAAGCAGATTTATGAGGAAAAATTGAAACAACTGTATCGCTTTCTGATGCTGTTTTCATTTCATCATTCCAGGTTTGAGAGTCTAAATCGCTTTTGGCTGGGGATAATAATTTTTGCGATGCTATTGCATCGGTTGGTTTTGAACTGAATTCATTTAATTGTGGTGCTAATTCAACTGCTCCCAAAATCGAGTTATTTTTCTTTGTAGATGAAGCAGTACAATTTAAATTATTTACTTGCATTAGTGCGGCAAGTACAGCTACCGCCGAATCATACCGGTCTTGAGAATGGTAGGATACCATTTTGTCGATGGTCTTTGCTAATCCTTGATTAACGCAAACTAGGTGTCGCCAAACAATTTCACCAGTCTTTGGGTTTTTTGGTAGCTCTATTGGATGAATGCCTGTAAAAGCTTGGATAGCAATTGTCCCGAGGGCATAGATATCGCTACTAGGTACTGGTTTACCTTGATGTTGTTCGTAAGGCATATAGCCCGGTGTACCAATTGCAATGGTTGTACTATCACTAATGTGTTGATTTTTAACTAATTCATTCCACATCGGCTTTACTGCACCAAAATCAATCAAGACTAATCGATTGTCTCGTTCCCGTCTCATGATGTTACTTGGTTTGACATCGCGATGAATCAAACCCTGAGAGTGAACGAAAACTAAGATATTTGAAACTTCTTGCAGTAATTCAATTACTTTATTCTCGCTCCAACGTTTACCAGGCTTTAATTCACTACTTAGAGAATGTCCTTGGATAAATTCTTGTACCAAGTAAAATTCTTGATTCTGCTCAAAATAATTTAAAAGATGGGGAACATACTCATAACTATCTAACTTCATCAACGCTTTAACTTCGCGTGTAAATAGCCTTCTGCGAGTTTTTACTGGCAGCACAATTCTATCGCTAGGTAGAAAATGTTTGACAACACAAGTGGGATAATCAGCAATAGTAATGTCACGGGCAATATAAGTCTGACAGAACATTCCTTGATTAAGAATCTTAATTACCTGATAGCGATCGCATATTAAATTACCTATCATATGTGTATTTTCTGCTACTTATTATATTGTTATTAAGTAATTTTATTTAAGTAAAATCTATCTATATATATAATTCATATTTAAGTTAGCAAGGCTTTTTATTAACGAACCGCAAAATATACCTATATTTTTATGAAAGTTGGAAAAAATTTGTAATCAATAAGGAGATTTACGAGAGCGAACTTCATAACCGTAGGTTACGCGCTCATTCGATGAGATTATAAAAGTTATCGTCAGAAATATGAACAACACTACCAAAAAGCTTATCCCTCTTAGTAGAGATTCTATCCAATTAGTCAAAGGTTTAATTATTGGCAAAGTGCTGACAATCCTTGTGATGGGAGGATTGTGGTTGCTGGTAAGGCAGTATTTACAACCGGGAAGTAGCATCAGTGCTTCAGAAGGGGTAGATCCAGTTTCCGAAACTGCTGCTTCAACTTTTAAAACGGTGAGAAATGTGCCCATCGGTTCGTTTCAATATAGTGGAAGTAACGCCTGGGCACCGATTCGGCAACTTGTAAATTCTTTAATTCAAAGCGATCGCCCGGAATTAAAATTGGAATATAGCCATCCTCAAACCGATACCCCTATTTCGCAAGCAGCGATTGAAATGTTGTTGGATGGACAAATAGATTTTGCTCAGTTGTCACGCCCTCTTACAGAGTCAGAATATGCTGCTTCCGAACAAAAAGGTTTTACGTTAAAGCAACGTCAGGTTGCTACTGATGGCGTAGCGGTAGCAGTAAATCCAGCGCTCTCGATTTCTGGTTTAACAGTCGAACAGTTGCAGCAGATATATTTAGGTAAAATTACTAACTGGAAAGAGTTAGGAGGGCCTGATTTAGCCATCACGCCTTTCTCTGAGAATATAAAAGACGTAAAATCTACATTATTCGACGGTAAGCAATTAGACGAGCAAGAATTAGCTGCTAATGTCGAGTACGTTTATTCTCCCACAGCAGCATTGCGTAAAGTCAATCAAAATAAGGGTGGCGTGTATTTTGGTTCGGCGCGGGCGATAGTGCCTCAATGCAGCGTCAAAACCTTAAAGTTGGGTACTACTTCAGATAATTTAGTTGCTCCGTATATTGGGAAGTTAGTAGAAGCAAACCAATGTCCGCAAAAGCGCAATCGGGTAAATACGAAAGCGATTAAGAACGGTAGTTACCCACTCAAGAGTAAATTATTTGTAGTTACCAAAGAGAATAATGCCACCGAAGAGCAAGTTGGTAATGCTTATACTAAATTGTTGCTGACTTCGGAAGGGCAAAAGGCAATTAGTGAAGCCGGGTTTGTTCCTGTACGGTAGCGCTCTGTAGTTAAGTAGTTAAACATAATTAATTGCACAGTGTCATTGCGAGTGAAACGTTAGCGGAGCGTGTCCGGAACGGACATAGCAACCGCAAGGATTAGAGTTAATTTTCTTAACTTTTAATAAGAGTAAATAATTTTGTTCACTTACTTATTAATATTTTAAGGTTTTGTACTTACAGATTCCTGTAATAATATAGGCATTCCATCTTTACCGGAACCAACCATAATAATTTTAGAGTTAGGAGATTGAGCTAGTTTTTCTGTAGCTTCAATTCTCCGCAACTGCAATACTTCATTTGTAAGCCCGTCAGATATAATTTTCTGGGCATCCGCAATACCTTTGGCTTCAATCCGTTTGCGTTCGGCTTCTTGACGCTGTTTTTCTAAAACAAACTTCATCCGTTGGTTTTCTTGTTCGGCTTTAAGTTTCTCTTGAATTGCTTTTTGGATAGTATCGGGCATTTTTACATTGCGTAACAATGCTTCGTCAACAACAAAACCTAGAGGTAATAATTCTTTGGTGAGTTGTTCATTTATTCTGCGAGCAACTTCTTGACGTTTAGTTGAGTAAATAGCGTTTGCTGGGTATTGGGCAACGATAGAACGGATAGTAGAGCGAAACCGAGAAATTACCAATTGTGTTTCGCTAGTTCCAATAGTTTTGTATACAGTTGCAGCTTTTTGTGGATCAAGTTTGTATTGTAAACTGACATCAAGATTGAGGTTTAAACCTTCTTGAGAACTTGCGTCAACGTTTTCCAGGATATCCTTCAAACGAGTAGAAAAATTCAGAGTTTTAGCGAAAGGGTTGACGAAGTTAACGCCGGGATTTAAGGTTTCATCCGAGACTCTACCAAATAAATTTGCAACACCAATATTACCAGGAGGAACGATTACTAAAGCTCTGGAAATAGAAGCAATCGTGGCAACGATTCCAATTAATGCGGCAACTGCTCGTATTGTTAAACGATTTCTTTCATCATGAACTTTACCGGAATTTAGATAAACAAGGGTTGCAATTAATGTAGCTAGAAGGGAGATAATAAAACTCATAATCTTTATTGAAATAATTGTTTTAGAGACTGCTACATATATATCTGCTTATATTTATATTTTTATAATTTTGGGTTTAAAATTAAGTTTATATTGTTAATAGTATTAAATTTTTCTAAATATTTATGGAGATAAAAATTATATTTTAGTAATAAAACTCATTTCTTTTTTATAAATCTAATAATATTAGATGAAAAAACATGAATACAGTGCAGATACCTCACCCCTTACTAAGGAGGTAATTCATATCTTGCAGCAGTCTCAGAAACCCGGTTTCTTTGGGATTAATGAGAATGGTGCAAGATGTCAGGGAAGGGGGTAGTTTCGTGTATTCTATTCAACTGAAATTCGCTATTTTATTTGAAAATATTCTTTAGGTGCATTGCCCGCAGCACGCAACACACCTTACAAAATAAAAAAATGTTACCAGGAATAAACTCCCGGTAACAACGATATTGAAAAATGATTCAACTAACCTAAAATCTAAAATCTACTTCCCATTGCTGTTGCCATTGCCGTTATTATTTTCATCGCTGTAACTAGCAAGAATTCTATCGGCAAGTTTATCGGGTACTTCTTGTAAATGGTCGTATTCCCAATTGAAAGAACCTACTCCCAGAGTTTGCGATCGCAACTCTATAATAAAGTTGTGCATTTCGGACTGCGGTAGGTACCCCGTAACGCTATCCCAACCTTGCCAGTCGTTAATGGCTTCATAAGCTAAAATTTGTCCGCGTCTGCCGCTTAATAATTGCAGCACTTTAGAAGTAAATTCGCTGGGAGTTTTTACCTGCAAACGGACAATTGGTTCTAACAGCGTGGGTTGGCATTCCGACATTCCGGTTTGCATAGCTTGTCTCGCTGCTAATTTAAAAGCTTGTTCGGAACTATCAACGTTGTGGTAGGAGCCGTTGGTTAAAGTTACCGATACGTCTACTACAGGAAAACCTAGAGGGCCATGTTCTAAGGATTCCTTTACACCCATTTCTACACCGGGGATGTATTGCTTGGGAACTACACCACCAACTATACTTTCACCAAATTGAAAGCCTTCTCCTCTGGGTAAAGGTTGAATGTTTAGATAAACATCGCCAAACTGCCCGTGTCCGCCGCTTTGATGTTTGTAACGTCCGCGTACTGATGAAGCTGTTTTACGAATGGTTTCTTTGTAAGGTACTTTGGGTAAATGGGTAGACATGGGCAGGTTATATTTACACCGCAGTCTATCAAGGGAAACTTGTAAATGAATTTCCCCTTGTCCCCAAAGAATGACTTCGTGAGTGTCACCATGCTGTTCCCAAGCCAAACCTGGATCTTCTTCTAATAATTTAGTTAATGCACCGCTTAATTTAACTTCATCATTGCGTTTTTCGGTAACTATAGCCTTAGCGTAGACTGGTTCTAAACGTTCGACTCGGGGCAATTCAATTTGAGAGTCATCAGTTAAAGTATCGCCAGTTTTGATTCCTTCCAAACGAGTTAAAGCTACAATTTCACCTGATGATGCTTTATTGATATGTTGTTGATGCTGTCCTAACAAACGATACATACTACCGGCACGAATACCGTTGAGAGTCATGCCTTCGGATAAACTTCCTTGCCATATCCGTACCAAAGAAAGTTTACCACCTTGGGGAGTGTAATAAGTTTTTAATACTTGAGCTATGGGAGTATCGGAATTTTTGTCGTTACTTAAACAATTTAAATTATCTAAACGACGCTTTGCAGTAGTTTGAGGCTCGGGGGCTTCTTTTAACAACGCTGACAACAGCGGACGTACCCCATAATCTTGTTCTGCAACTCCGAAAAATACTGGTACAACTAAATCGGAACCCAAATCTAGTTTTAAATCTTTGGTAATCTCCTCGCTTGTAGGTTCGATATCTTCTAAAAGTTCTTCAAGTAAATGGTCGTCAAAATCCGCTAGAGTTTCGAGCATTTCTTCCCTAGCAGTATGTTCTTCTTCTTTTAATGTTTCTGGAAATGGAACTATATCGGCAGCAGCACCGGGGTGATAATGATATGCTTTTTCGCTGACTAAATCAATAAATCCAATTAAATTTTCTGTTCGTAAAATTGGATACTGATGCGCGACTAAAGGACGGCTAGAAACATCTTTAAGCGCATTCAATATATCTGAGACATGGATATTTGCTTTATCCATTTTATTTACAAACACCAAATGGGGAATTTCCCAATCATCGAGAAATTTAAATAATGGTGCTAAAGTAAGAACTTTTTCAGTTACGGGTTCGCAAACGACAATTGCAGCATCAACGCCGATAAGAGCATTGTAGGTTTCTTGAGCAAATTCTACAGAACCAGGGCAGTCAATAAACGTAAAATCAACATCCTGGAATTGAGTACTTGCCGCATTTACTTCTACACTCATTTGACGCTCTCGCGCTTGTGGAGAATTATCGCTTATCGTGTTACCATCCTTAACGCTACCCTTGCGAGAAATCGCCTCTGTAACGAACAATAAACTTTCGATTAACGTAGTCTTTCCGCTTAAATAAGGACCGACAATTGCAATCGAATGCAAACCCGTTCTAACTTTTTCAGTCATAAAAACCTCCTTCACGGTTTCGCTCTCTTGCGGCACCGCAGTATGATGACTTATTTATTCAACGATTATCCTGCACTTAATTTCATACACTCCGACTTGTAAAGCGCTACTACAAGAATCGTATTGTCTATTAAAAATAATCTAAAGAAAAATAAAAAAAAGACAACATTTACATATAAAATTAAACTTTTATAAACAAGTTTAGTTTCAGTAACACAGGGTGTTGATGGATTTTAGGTTTTGGATTGACCATTAAAGCTCAGACGACAGTTTAATAATTAAACCAGAATCTAAAATTTAATATTGGTTCGGTCAAATGAAATCGTTACTAGGGAGAGAATCCATGAACAAGTTGCTTTATAAATATCCGCTGGGTGCGTTTTTAAGCGCAATATTTTTAAGCCTAAATATAGCCTCTGTGTCTGCGAATGAAGCTTATAAGTATAGCTTTGACCCCGTGCCGCAAAAGATAGCGCAATATACCCGAAACACCGCTACAACTTATTTAAACCAAGGTTTGCAATTAATCCAAACGGGAAGACCGCAAGAGGCAATTAATGCTTTTAAACAAGCCATTCAGTTAGATCCTTCTTTAGCTCCAGCCTATTACAATTTAGGATTAGCACTGCGGCAAATGGGACAGTTACAACCGGCTGCGGATGCTTTTTATCAAGCTACTCAAGTAGATCCTAAGTTTGCTTTAGCTTATGCAAATTTAGGTGGTGCTTTACTCGAAGGAAATAACCTCAACCAAGCTCAAAATTATTTACAGCGCTCTTTACAGCTAGATTCTAAGTTAGGAGTTGCTCATTATAATACTGGTTTACTATATCAGCAAAAAGAAGACTGTAGAAAAGCAGTAAAATCTTTTAAAAAAGCGATGAAGTATAGCAACAAAGCACCAGAGCCAGCTTATCAAATTGGATTATGCTATATGCAAGAGCGCAAATTAAAAAGAGCTAAAAATGCTTTTAACCAAGCAGTAAAAATTAATCCAAAATATCCCGAAGCTCATTATAATATCGGTTCAATTTTATATACTCAAGGCAAGCACGAACAAGCTTTAGAAGCATTTAGAAAAGCAGCCGAAGCTGACCCCGATTATCCTAGCGCTTATTACGGCGCTGGATTGGCATTTATACAAATGAAACAATTTCCCGATGCCATGCGTGTCTTACAATATGCTAGGGATTTATTCTTAGCACAAAATAATTCTCAATGGGCTAACAATGCCGAACAGCTTATGCAGCAAGCTCAAAGTTTTACTTATCAAATTCCGCCTCAATAAAAAGTTATTAATACTGCTGCTAACTTGCACGTTGTTAAGTCACAATATAAAGAATTGGTTGAACAATGGCTGGTGTGGTCTGTAGTTCACTTGGTAATTCATGTCTATGTTCGTGAAAAAACGTCCCAAAAGCCAATTTCTATTGTGGAATCGTTGGTTGGACAGGCACAGAATAGTTAGCAACATGGAGACTTTTTGTGACTTAATTGTCATTTCTCTATGTTTTTGTTTGTTCGCCGTGATGGTAGTACAGTTATGGGGAATATTTCAGGCTATTTTGCTTTCTGTTGATTATCAACAAGTAACTGCAAAAATGCTATTTATTTTAATTTTGGTCGAGTTATTTCGACTGTTAGTGGTGTATCTACAGGAGCATAGCATTGCTGTTGGTGTGGCTGTTGAAGTAACGATTGTATCTTTACTCCGCGAGGTAATTGTTCACGGTGCCTTGGAGATGAAGTGGATTCAAGTCGCGTCTATTTGTGGTTTATTAATTATTTTGGGTGTATTACTTCTGGTATGCGCTAAAACTCCGCATATGGATTGTATTAGCGCTAATACGAAATATTGTCCTTTTATCTATCCTGATGACAATCAAGAGTCTTCAGCAGGTTGTAATGCCACAAGAAGTTCGTCAAATCATTATCAGGATAAAAGGCAAGTTCAAACTTAGCTGTAGTCAGTATCTTAATTTGATCGAAACCCGTCATTGGCGGGTTTTATTTTTTAGAATTGGTAATTGTTAATTAGGCATTGGGCATTGGGCATGGGAAATTAAAATTTGTAGGGTGTGTTATGGTGCGACTAAAATTTAGGCTGTGACAAATATATGTATTTCGCGCCTAACGCACCATTTTATTATTTGGCTGTATCTAAATTGAATCATCCTAATTAGTCATATTAATTTAAGAATCAAAATTTGATAATTACTTATTTTATTGTGGATAAAAAACCGATCGCAAAAATCGCTGTTGCCTTAATAGTTGCTTATACACTTAGCTATATTTGGATTCGACTGGGAACTAAAAGCATTGTTCATAGTACGGGAACATCGGGCTGTAACTACGCCACTCATTTTGTAGTACCGGGAGACTCTAGCGTTGTCAGTTATACAATAAATGCAAATTTTGCTTTACTGTTTACTCCTTTACGTTTGCTGGAACTAGGATATTGGAATTTAGTTAAACCTATTGGCTCTTCAATTTCAGAAGAGGATAGAAAGTTAAATAAATTCAAAACTTGCACAAACACCGCAATTGTCACAATACCTAGCTGGTACGTGAAACTAAAAGTATTATCACCACCTTCCAAATGACTCAAAGTGTCACAGCACCCTACAACAAATGTACTGGTTGCGGCTATTCCTAATTTGTGAAAATCAAGTTTAATATCAACCTTTAATTTTGAACGTAAATATTTTTTGTAATTGGTAATTTTTAATGCTTTAATTTTAATTTACATAATTAATTTGCATTTTATTTTATGACGATACCGAACATAATTACAACAATTAGGATTTATATAATTCCAGAGATTACTCAATATAAATACTATTTCCCAGCAGTTTAAGTAAAATAAGGTACCGTTTAGCTGTATCTAAGTATTATGAAAAAAAAATCTATTATCAAAATTATCGCTGCTTCGGTATCTGCTTATATTCTATGTTATGCAGTAATTCGATTAGATGGTATGATTGTTCACTACATGTCTACTGGTAGATGTGAGTATGTGTATCATAGCGTTGATGCCGGTGATACTAGTTTTTTCAGTCGTATAATCTATGTATTAGTAGCAGTAACATTCACTCCTCTACGTTTATTAGAACAACAATATTGGAATTGGGTTCAACCACCAGGTTCAACTATTTGGGAAGAAGATAGAAATAGATTCGAGTCTTGTCAAAATCAAGTTTAATATTTAACCTTTGACCTTTAACCTTTAACCTTCAACCTTCAACCTTTGACCTTTGTCCTTCAACCTTCAACCTTCAACCTTCAATCTTGATCTGAAGAATTTGAATGTGAATTTATTGACTCATTTTGCAAGATTCTAACCATAATTTTATCAACGCGATTACCATCCATATTCATAACTTCAAAACGCATATCTTTCCATTCAAAGCTATCTGTAGCTACGGGAATGCGCCCTAAATGAGTCATGACTAAACCACCTAATGTTTGGTAACTATCGCGGGAATGGGATTCGATTTCTTCTTCCATGTCGAAAAGTTCAAAAAACTCATCCATTGTTAACATTCCATCCAATAACCAGGAGCCATCGTCTCTTTGTACTGCTTGGGGTTCTTCTTCTTCTTCTTCGTTGGGAACATCGCCGACAATTTCAATTAATATGTCGTTTAAAGTTACCAAACCTTGAATTACTCCATATTCATCAACAACTAATGCCACATGATTGACGGTTTGCTTAAATAACTCTAAAACTTTTAACCCACGAGTGCTTTCGGGGACAAATATCGGCTCCCGCAATCCTACCGTCAAATCCATCTGCTCGCCGCAGAAACTACGAGCCAACAAGTTAGTTACCGGAATTATTCCCAGTACATCGTCTAATCCTTCCTGACATACCGGATATCGTGAATAACCATTTTCAATGATTTTCTCGCGATTTTGAGTAATGCTATCTTTCAAATCCAACCAAATGATTTCCGGGCGTGGTGTCATGAAAGAACCAACCGGGCGATCGCCTAAACGAAATACCCGCTCAACCATGTCTTGTTCTACTTCCTCAAAGGTTCCTTCTTCGGTACCTTGTTCAATTAATACTTTGATTTCCTCTTCTGTAACTTGCGGCTCTGTAGATGGTTTAATTCCTAATAATCGTACTATTGAATCTGTAAAAAAATTTAATAAAAAAACAATAGGATAAGTAATCTTAATTAAACTTTTTATCGGTAAAGCCACAATTGAGGCAATTACTTCTGGATGATTTAATGCCAAACGCTTTGGTACTAGTTCGCCTAAAATTATAGCTAAGGTAGTAATTATTAATACCGCAGCACCGTGGGCTAAATGAAATTGGTATAAAGGAATAAAATCGAAGATAGGATATATTCTTTCATAAATAATTTGTTCACCGTAGGCACCAGCGACGATGGTAACTAAAGTTATGCCGACTTGTACGGTACCTAAAAACTCGGTAGGAGAAGAAGCTAAGTCAAAAGCGGCTCTGGCTCTGGTGTTACCTTGATTGGCAAGTTGCTGTAAGCGAACCTTACGAGCGGAAACAATCGCTAATTCTGACATGACGAAGATGGCATTAGCGAAAATCAGTAGAAAAATAATTAGTAACTCAAAATTAAGGGACATTTCTTAATTGCCGTTGTTTTTCGGCTAGTTATGCTGTAATTGTAATTTTTAAGTATTTAGCATCCTAGGGATACTAATAAAAGACTCTAAATACATAAAATTTCCTCTAGGAAAGAAATTAATTGACCGAATTGAGAACACAATACACGTATATTAGCCGGAAGTTTCAGTCGTAATTTTACTAGGGAAAACCAGTTTTAACGCAAAATTTTCGGTTGACGCTTCTAAAATAGTAAAGGGGGCATTGAACGCGCATGACTGCTTGCCTGTATTTTAGAAAAGGGCTAATTTACCGATGTACTCCTAAAAAAATGGGCAGGCTTTAAAAAAAACCTCGTTTTCAAACCTAGGGAATCGTCCGTTCTGGGTCTGGAAGACCCAGAACGGGAAGCCTGCCCATTTTTTTACAGAAGAATTGTGACCCACAATACTTTGATGTATTCAGGAAAAGGTCTGTATATAGCTCAAAATTAACCGAATTTTCGGAGTTCAATTTTTCATACCCGGTGAGGGCTGCTAAGTTAAAATTACGAATTATAAAGTCATGGCTTTTTCTTCCATAGTGCGTGCTTTGGGACGTTCTTCCCTTACCACCGAACTACTTTCTAAATTAAAGACACAAACACAATTACAGTTAAATGGGATTCCACGTTTACCAAAGGGCTTGGTAGCTTCAGCATTAGCGAATAGTTCGCAGCGGAATTTATTTGTGGTCTGCGCGACTTTGGAAGAAGCCGGACGTTGGACTACTCAATTGGAAGCGATGGGATTCGCGACCATACATTTTTATCCTACTTCTGAAGCATCTCCTTACGAACCTTTTGACCCGGAAACGGAGATGACTTGGGGGCAAATGCAGGTTTTAGCCGATTTAATCCAATTTTCTCCAGAATCTAATAAACCTTCTAATTCCATAGCTGTAATCGCTACTCAAGCAGCTTTACAACCCCATTTACCACCTCCGGAAGCATTCAAGCCTTTTTGTTTAAATATTGCCAAGGGAATGGAATTTAATCTTGGTACCTTTGCAAAAAAAATGGCTGCTTTAGGATATGAAAGGGTTCCTTTGGTGGAGATGGAAGGTACTTGGAGTCGAAGAGGGGACATTGTAGATGTGTTTCCGGTATCTTCGGAATTGCCAGTACGTTTGGATTGGTTTGGCGATGAAATCGAGCAAATTCGCGAATTTGACCCTTCTACTCAGCGCTCTGCTTTAGATAAAATCGACCGGATAATTCTTACTCCCACTAGTTTTGCTCCTATATTAATTGCCGACGAGCGGTTTAATGCTTCTGTAGAAAATTATCTTTCACCAGAGGAAAAAGAACAATTAGAATCTGGACAGTTGTTGGAAGGTACCCGCAGATTTTTGGGTGTAGCTTACGAGCAGCCTGCTTCTTTATTAGATTATTTACCCCAAAACACTTTAGTTGCTGTTGACGAAGTAGAGCAGTGTTACGCTCATAGTTCGCTGTGGGTGGAGAATGCCGAGGAGCAGTGGAGGGGAGTAGAGAAGCTAGAAGGGGAAGAGGAGAGAGATGATAACTCCCCAATGCCCGATGCCCCATGCCCAATGCCCCATATTCAATTACCAAGAATTCACCGTTTTTGGGAAGAGTGTCTCAAGGATTTAGAAAAGTTTGAAACTTTGTATTTATCGGAGATAGCTGAGGAAGGTAGCGATGCGATTAATTTGGCAGCTCGTTCGATTCCGGTGACTCCTCATGCTTTTGCCAAGTTGGCAGAAACGTTAAGGGAAGAACGCGATCGCAATTTTAATATTTGGTTAATTTCGGCTCAACCTTCTCGTTCGGTTGCTCTTTTACAGGAACACGATTGTCCGGCTCAGTTTATTCCTAACCCCCGCGATTATCAAGCTATTGATAGAACGCAGGTTAGTCACGTTCCGGTTGCTTTAAAATATTCTGGGCTGGCTGAGTTAGAAGGTTTTATTTTACCTACTTTCAGAATAGTTGTTGTTACCGACAAGGAATTTTACGGACAGCATACTTTAGCAACTCCCGGTTACGTTAGAAAGCGTCGTAAAGCTAGTTCTAAAAAGGTTGACCCCAATAAGTTACGTCCGGGTGATTATGTAATTCATCGCAATCACGGTTTGGGTCAATTTCTGAAGTTGGAAAGTTTAACGGTTAATAACGAAACTCGCGATTATTTAGTTGTTAAGTATGCAGATGGATTGTTAAGAGTAGCAGCCGACCAAGTTGGGGCTTTATCTCGCTTTCGGACAACTACCAACAAGTCTCCGCAGTTAAATAAAATGACGGGTAAGGCTTGGGAAAATACTAAAAATAAAGTCCGCAAAACCGTTAAGAAATTAGCGGTTGATTTATTAAAACTGTATTCTCAACGTTCCCAACAAACTGGTTTTACTTATCCCCAGGATTCCCCTTGGCAAGAAGAGATGGAAGATTCTTTTCCATATCAACCTACTACCGACCAGTTAAAAGCTACTCAGGACGTAAAACGGGATATGGAAAGCGAGCGTCCGATGGATCGCTTAGTCTGCGGCGATGTGGGTTTTGGTAAAACTGAAGTGGCAATCAGAGCTATATTTAAAGCCGTAACTTCTGGCAAGCAAGTGGCTTTACTCGCACCAACTACTATTCTTACCCAGCAGCACTACCATACTTTAAAAGAAAGATTTGCTCCCTACCCCATAAATGTAGGATTGCTCAATCGTTTTCGTACTGCCGAAGAAAAGCGGAACATACAGAAAAGATTGTTAACGGGTGAATTAGATATTGTTGTCGGTACCCATCAACTTTTAGGAAAAAGCGTTCAATACAAAGATTTAGGTTTATTAGTAGTAGATGAAGAACAAAGATTTGGGGTAAATCAAAAAGAAAAAATCAAATCCCTGAAAACTCAAGTTGACGTACTTACCCTAAGTGCAACACCTATTCCCCGTACCTTATATATGTCGCTTTCGGGTATCCGGGAAATGAGTTTGATTACCACACCACCACCATCAAGAAGACCAATTCAAACTCATCTTTCGCCAATGAATCCCGAAGCCATTCGCACCGCTATTCGTCAAGAATTAGACAGAGGCGGTCAGGTATTTTACGTAGTTCCACGGGTAGAGGGGATAGAGGAAAAATCAGCCTTTATTCGAGAGATGATACCGAGTGCCAGGATTGCGATCGCTCACGGTCAAATGGAAGCCAGCGAGTTAGAATCTATCATGCTTTCTTTCAGTAGTGGGGAAGCAGAAATTCTCATTTGTACGACAATTATTGAATCCGGTTTAGATATTCCCCGAGTTAATACAATATTGATTGAAGACGCGCAGAAATTCGGCTTAGCACAACTTTATCAATTAAGGGGAAGAGTTGGACGTGCGGGAATTCAAGCTCATGCATGGTTATTTTATCCCAGACAAAGGTCATTATCAGAAGCAGCTAGGAAAAGATTAAGAGCAATTCAAGAATTTACACAATTGGGTTCCGGTTATCAACTAGCAATGCGAGACATGGAAATCAGGGGGGTTGGAAACTTACTAGGAGCAGAGCAATCCGGACAAATGAACGTCATCGGCTTCGATTTATATATGGAAATGTTAGAAGAAGCCATTCGTGAAATTCGGGGACAGGAAATACCCACAGTCGAAGATACTCAAATCGACTTGAATTTGACAGCATTTATTCCAAAAGATTACATTACCGACTTAGATCAAAAGATGAGCGCATATCGTGCCGTAGCTGTAGCCAATTCCAAGCAAGAATTAGCAATGATTGCAGCAGAATGGAACGATAGATACGGTACAGTACCCAACTCAGCGAATCAGTTATTACGAGTAATGGAATTAAAACAGCTAGCTAAGAATTTAGGATTTAGCCGCATAAAACCAGATGGCAAACAGCATATAGTCTTAGAAACCCCAATGGAAGAACCCGGTTGGAAAATGCTAGCTGAAAAACTACCGCAAAATATGATGAGTAGATTTGTATATTCACCAGGGAAAGTTACCGTCAGAGGTTTAGGAGTAATGAAAGCAGACGTACAGTTGCAAACATTAATCGATGCATTTACTAAAATGCAAGATGCCGTGCCGGAAATGGCGATAGCTTAAGTTCGTTCGTAGTTGCGCTTTAGCGCCAAACATTTTCAATTAAAACGAGTTATTTATCTTCATAGTGCATTATCACTTTTTGGTAATGCACTATTTTTATATATTTATATAGTTATATTAAACTTGTTTGTATGGGGATTATATATTTTTAAACGCAAAGGAACGCAGAGGAGCGCAGAGTTTTTTGTCCGCATTTTTATTATTCTCATACGGAATTATTACTAAGCGGAATTTACCGATTACAAGGTCAATATATTTTGTTATTAAATGAATATTAATTTTTACTTAACTACATAGTTCGTAGGGTGCGTTATCGCGGAGCGTAACGCACCACTAAATGTTGCAATCAAACGGAATTTACGGATTATGAATTCAGTATTCTATGCTATCAACTATGTATCGAATTGGTAGCTATACCCAATCAGTAGGTAATAAAGCATAGATATTGAAGATGAAAAAAATAATAACAATTCTGCTTACAGCAATAACTTTAACAGCCTGTACGCAAATTCAAAAGCCAGTTAAAAGTTTTACTCAATGGTGTGAGGAGAAATCAACTTTACCTCAAAAAACAAAGCGTACAGTTGAAATATTGTTGAAAAAAGCAGGTACTCAAAATTGTGAAAATGCTAATACAAAACTGAGTAAATTAAATAAGCTTTACCTTCCCTCTATTAAAATCAGCGATTTAAAACCGCTTTCTTCTTTAAGTAATTTAGCCTTTCTTAATCTTAATTCCAATAAAATTAGCGATGTAAAGCCGCTTGCTAATTTAACTAACTTAACCATTCTTAGTCTTGATGCAAATCAAATTAGCGATGTAAAGCCGCTTAGTAATTTAACTAAATTGACTTACCTTGGACTAGGAAAAAATAAGATAAGCAATTTAGAAGCGCTTAAAAACCTAACTAATTTAACCAACCTTAGTCTTTGGGAGAATCAAATTAGCGATGTAAAGCCGCTTTCTAATTTAACTAATTTGACCAACCTTAATCTTTGGAGAAATCAAATAAGCAATGTAAAAGAACTTTCTAATTTAACTAATTTAGCTGAACTTTGGCTTAATCAGAATAAAATAAGCAATTTAAAAGGGCTTGAAAAATTAATTAATTTGACTGAGCTTTTTCTTGGGGAAAATCAAATAAGCGATGTAAAGCCGCTTTCTGATTTAACTAATTTAAATACGCTTGGGCTTAGTAAAAATAAGATTATTGACGTAAAACCGCTTTCTTATTTGACTAATTTAACTTATCTTGACCTTACAAAGAATCCAATCATAAATGAAACTTGTCCATTACAAGAAAAGTATGTATGTAAGTTTTAGCAACTAAGAGGAGGCTGTAACTGGTAAATTGTGGCTCTCCTTAGATTGGCGATTGCCTTACAATATCAAACATAATTATTAATACCCCTAAAACTCCTTCTTCAAAATACTATCAGCATTATCAATACAAGCTTCATACTTATCTTGTTCTAAATATACTGGCATATTATTGCATTCCCAATATAAATAAGCCCTTCTAACTTCGCTATCAAAATTAAAGTCAATAGAAGGGTCATTTTCTAAAGCTGTTTGATAACAATTTATAAACTTATCCCTATCTGCGCGAAATTCTTGACACCCTTCTAAATAATTACTGAATTTATTGCGAATCTTAGCTTGCTCTTTCGCTATATCTCCAAATTCAACTGGCGTAAAACTAAAATCGCATCCCGTCAACAAAATAGCTGCAATGTGAATTATACAGATATATTTTTTCATTCGGTTTTCACATGGTTTTATGTATAGACTTATTCCACAATTCTTAGTTTCTCTCGATATGATTCCCAATTAATTTGTTTAGTGCGATCGCGCAGATGTGCAACTAATCGCATCAAGTTGAAATACGTGAATTTTTGTCTACATTAAATCTTCAATCCAACAAAGTTAATAGCTTGCGAAATTAACATCGTGTGTGATGAAGTATGTATTAGACTGCTTTATAAGCATTATTAAATACATAAAAATACGTAGACAATTAAATGAAAAAAATATTTATATCCCTTTTCAGTATAATTACTTTGAGTCATGCAACAGCTATTGCAGCCCCTTTTCAACCACCTATTAAAACTTTTATAGAATACTGCCAGCAAAAATCAACACTGCCCGAAGCAACGAAACATACCGTCGAAGTCTTATTAAAAAAAGCTGGTACTCAAGATTGTCAGCAAGCGAATCGGAAACTTAAAAGTTTGACTTGGTTTAATTTAACGGCAAATCCTATCAAAAATAAAACTTGCCCTATAAAGCCAAAGTCTATATGTGGATTTTAGTTACTCCAACATGAAAAAGCGAACATATCCTAGCTAGTAATCTAATTTCAAACTAGGATATTTCCTTGCTGGCGACAACCAATAATTGATGCAGATTTTAGCGATCGCTAATACTACACATTCCATGTTTTACAATGGTTTTAGCTTCGCGAATGCAATCATTTCCCTATCCCATGCTCAATTCCCAAAACTTACAAAACAGCACAACTAAATACCGTCGATATCTATTTGAATTCTTGGGCAGCGAACGTTATTCCCGTCCCTATCGTCGCGGAGTTGGCAGCATCATCGAAAAATATCTACCAGAAAATGGCTTTTTTATTGAAGCTGGAGCCAATAATGGTTTTTTAGAAAGCAATACTTATTATTTAGAAAGATTTAGAAACTGGCAAGGAATTTTAATCGAACCAATTCCCCATCTTCACCAACAATGCGTCAAAGAAAGACCAAATTCCCAAGTCTTCAACTGTGCTTTAGTATCTCAAGATTTCTCAGAGAACGAAATCGAAATGATGTACGGACATACCATGTCCTTAGTCAAAGGTGCTTTCGATGATGAGCAAGTAGAATCCGAGCGCGTTGCTTTTGCTGGAAGAAAGTTGGGTTTTACTCCTTACCCTATTAAAGTACCTGCGAGAACTTTAACTTCTATCTTAGATGAAGCCAATATAGATAAAATTGATTTCTTCTCCCTCGATGTGGAAGGTTTTGAATTAAATGCTTTGCAAGGTTTGGATTTTGATAAATATCTACCCGAATTTATGCTCGTTGAATGTCTCAACGAACAATCTTTTCAAGAGATTAAAGCCTATATCGCCGATTACTACGACTTATTTAAAAAAGCTTCTCAAGTTGATTATTTATTTAAAAGTAAAGAATGAGATCGAAGGCAACAGAAATTTTTCCATCGATTAAATAATAGGCACTATCATTACATCAGATGCCACTTCCATCCAAAGCTTAGCGCCGCAACTTAGAGGTTTATCCGGACGATAAATTAATTTACAAATTCCATCAATTTCTAAATTGTGAAAATAACGAATTATTCCGCGTGATTCAACTCTTATTACAGGCTTATTTGTACCATGCTTACTATTGCTTCTAATTAGATGCTGATTCACGCAAATACGAGTTAATGCCTTTGAAACTCGCTTTTTCCAATTAGGTTTGGGACCTCTAGTACCATCTGTGACTTTGGGTTTACCGTCACATAGAGGAATTTCCCAAAATCTATCAACCTTTTCGGCTCCTTCAATCCTCCCTTCCTTTAGAAGTTGCCGCACTCTTTGAACACAAATTTGAAGTAATTTTGCAGCTTCTTTTGTTCCAACTTTCATCATTCACCCCGATAACTCTAGCGCTATAGTTTTGCAATCTACCAAATTAGCGAATAACAAGCCAGCATCAATGTAATATCTGAAACCGTTTTTTTGTAAAGAATTATGAAATAAATAAAATCTCTGTTTTACCGCGAATATAGATAACTCACTATGACGGGTTTTTATTTAAAATTTTCTAGTAGCGTGTATAAGGGTGAATTTTCCGTAAGTAGATATTCCTAAATTGAAAAATAAGTATAGTAATACTATTGATAAAAAATTATGGTTTCCACAACAAACACGGTAAAACCCAGATTTGAAGGCTTTTATATAGAAATGGTGATGCCCGATCGGCAAGATAGGTGTCAGGAAGTTGTTTCACAAGTGCTTGGTGATGATTGGGATATCAAAGCCATTGGCGACAACTTTACCGAATTTGAAGTTTTGCTTGAAGATGATGCGCTATCGGTGAAGCAAGCCTGGGATAAAACTTACGAGTTGCGATCGCGACCTGATGTAGTTGATGTAGAGCCTTTGTTTGCAGTTCCGGTAAAGGAGTTTAAGCAATTAGGGAAAAAAGAGCAGCAAGTAAGTGGAGGTGAATCTAAATCTCTTTGGGAAGTTATTTTTTCGCTATTAGGTAAATTATTAGATTTATTTTCGGGTGGTTCGGGGGTAGAAACTGGACTTTCTACTGATAATGTAGATTGGGTTTTAAAGGAATTAAAAGTTTTACCAGCATGGGAGAAGTATTTTCCCGATGCGAATAAATTACCGGGACACGGGGTTATAATTGCTCATCCGGATACTGGTTATACGATGCATCCGGAAATCGAAGATAATTTGCTGCTGGAGCAAGGTTATGATTTTGTTGGTGAAGACGAAGATGAAACAGATCCTTTAGAAAAGTCGGATCGAGAATTAGTCAATAATCCCGGCCACGGTACCTTGGCAGCCAGCGTCATGGTAAGTCCGCCAAAAGCCCAGGGGAATTACGATAATAATAAGTACGTTACAGGAGTGGCTCCCGGTGCTAAGTTGGTACCGCTACGAATAACTTATTCGGTGGTACTTTGGAGCAATCGTAATTTAGCCAAAGCGATTGAATATGCAGCAGATAATGGTTTTCATATAGTTTCTATTTCTCTGGGAGCAGCTTTTTATAACAAACGGTTGCGAACTGCAATATTGTACGCGCAAAAGCGAGGTGTAATAATCATTGCTGCTACAGGTACGTGGGTTCCTTTTGTAGTATTTCCTGCCGCTTATGATGAAGTAATTGCAGTTGGCGGCAGTACGGTTAACCGTAAAATTTGGATTGGTTCTCCCCGTGGTAGAAAAGTTGATGTTGCAGCACCGGGGAAAGGTGTATGGTATGCCAGAACTGTAAAGGAAAACGGCGAACTAAAATATAAAATTCAGCAGGGTTCCGGTACTTCGTTAGCTACACCATTAGTTACAGGTGTGGCAGCTTTATGGTTGTCTTACCACGGTAGGGATAATTTAATTCGCCGTTATGGTGCGGAGAAAATTCCGTTTATATTTAATCAACTTTTACGAGAAACTTGTGATGTTCCTCCTAATTGGAAGCCCAATAGATATGGTGCCGGTATTGTAAATGCTCAAAGACTGTTAGATGCACCGTTACCAGATAACGTAAATCGTTCGGTGATTCCGCCAGCTTTTGCATTGCAGCAACACACTCCGGTAGAAAGTGGGGAAATAGAAACTTTTGCTCATATGTTTGAATCTGTTGACTTAGATATTAATTCTTTAAACTCGAATCTTGCTGAATTAATGCAAACTAGCCACAGAGAATTACCGCAGAAATTAAAAGAAGTTGGACAGGAATTAGCTTTTTGCTTTGCTACGAATGGGGAATTGTATGAAAAATTTGCAGCATCTTTGACTAAAGACAAGCAGCAACAGTCGCAAACTAGGGAATTTCAGACTTTAATGCCTGCAAATGCCGATTCTAAAGGTGAAATGCGAGAGATGTTGTTGAATATCGGTGTTTCGGAAACTTTGAACCATAAGTTAAGAAATTAATAAAATTATTAGCTTTAACAGATAAGGGTTTTAAAGATTTTCCTAACTTTAAAGTGCTGCCCTTATGATATCTGCCCTTTTAAAATCCTTGCACTTTTAGTTTTTAGTCAACAATTCAGGAAATACAATCTTGTTTTTCTCCCTGCCCCCTGCCCTTGCCAAAAAAAACTTTTTCAGTAAACCCTGTTGAAGAGATGTTTATTCAACCAAATTAAATTTGCGCGTGCATCTAATCCGCTTTCTTATTGCATTCTTTTTAAGGAAAGTCTCTTGGTAGGTAGGTTTAAATAAAACGTACCCAAACTGTTTCATATCATGTTGGGATTTTTTTTATCGGTAATTTTGCGCCAACAAAGAAAACTATTCCCCTATTCTCAGCAAAAATAGATAATTCTATAAATAGATAAAGAGTTATATAACTTTAAAACAATATTATATATAATTCAAATGCTCTTTTGTCATCCACCTTCTTGAATAGTTAACAAATCTTAATTATACGAAAAATGACATCTCAAAAGCTGAATTTATACAGCTAAATCATTATCTGAAGAGGGTTTTTGCAGCACGAAACAGCAATAAATGATTTAACAATTAAATAAAAATTGTACGGTTCATAAAATTATTGAATGTAGCAATATTATGTTTTGTTTACAAAGTAAAAATAGTTAATATGCCCAAAATAGCTGTAAATACAGGAAATTCCGGAATTTAATTTTATCTTTAGAAATCAACTTATGAATCCTGTTATACAATAGCGTTAGTAAACGAAATTACTTGGTTAGAAGTAGTTCAGTTTGGGGGAAAGACTGGTTTATTAAAGAACTATTACCTGTAGCGTTGGTTTAATTGCTACAAGTATTGGATGTAGAAAAATCAATTGCAAATTAATTTAACCTGAGTTCGGGATAAGCTGAAGCCTTGTTATATTTTTACCTGATTTTAGTATCTATAAACGTAATCACGTTATTTGAGCGATTAATCAGCTATTGAAGGCAGAACTTATTCCTTAACCCGAACTGACGTTACTTATTACAAAGCCTTTGACATAGTCTAAAGGATGTTTGAAAAGCCGTTAAATTTATTCCCTATTAAGTAAAATTCCGTTCTATAGTAGTCTGTCCCATTATTTTCCAGGGCTTAAAACATTGTAGTGGGAGCGTTTAGCTTCTTAGTCACGGCTAGGCACTACATAAGTCCATCATATTTTATGGGACATAACTGTAGTTTGAATCCCTATCCATAATTTTGGATGAGGGTTGGATTTTGCTATGGATTAGGGGTAAATCGATTCAAACAACCGTTAGTGTAGAAGGCTTGTAGTAACGAACGGTCTTTGTACGACATCAGCACAAAGCCAGATGTATACATTGTTAAAATTCAAAACTGATATAGGATATGAACCTATTTAATTTCGACCGAAAGAAAAGAGGTCAAAGTATGACAAACAGCAGCAAGAAGGTGGATTTGGTAATCGTTATCGATACCAGCCCCTCAATGAGAGATGAAGCTAGGGATTTAAGTAAAGCTGCTGAAGCCGCGATTAATTCGGCTAAATCTAGTTGTCCGTCGGATTTGAGGGTAACTTGGTTTGGTGTTGAAGGCGTTTGGAAAGGAACGAAGTTCAACCAAACTATCAGGGATTATTTGACTGGTACTTGTAAAGTATCTGACTCTCAACTTCGCGGTAGAAGAAAGGGAGAATTAAAATCGGCAGGAGCGCAAGAAGACGCTGCTAGAGCGATAGATGATATCTCTAGTTTCTTTAATTGGAGAGAAGGAGCTTCCAGAGCAATTTTCTATTGTGGTGATGAAGCTCTTGAAGGTGGTGGAAGTAAAACGGAACGGGAAGATATTGAAGCTGCTGATTTAGCTATCGATAAGGCTAAGCAAAATAAAGTTACCGTTCACACCTTTTTTGGAACTTCTAAAAGTAAACATCAGGAAGGAGTTAAGAAAGAGTACGCCAGAGTTGCGACTTCTACCGGAGGACAGTTTTTTACCGATAAAGACACCATTGGTGGTTTTACTAAGGTTTTAGAAAAGGTGATTTGTGGAAGCTGTAAAACTCAAATTACTCCAGGAACTGTTTTTGTTCAGGATTGTTTGAACAATCAGGTTAGCAAGCTCTACACTTTGGATTTAGCTTCTGGTAAAACCAACTTTATCGGTGAAATGACTACCGAAGTTGCCGATATTGCTTTTGTAGGTTCTCAGCTATACGGACTTGATTTAGAAAACGGTAAATCTGTTTTAGTCAAAATTGATTTTAATACCGGGCGTTGTGAAACCGTTGGTAATCTGGGTTTTGCTGCTTCTGGTTTATCTTATGATGCTAAATCCCAGACTTTGTATGCGACAACTGCCAAACAGTTAATTGAAGTAGACATTAATACAGGTAAAGGTAAGGCTGTATTAAAGGTAGCGAATCAAGCATATAACTGTGGTGAAGTTGCTTTTACAGAAAGTGGCGAGATTTACATTACCTTGATTGGTTACGACAAAAGAAAACTGTTAGCCAAATGTAATTTAACAGCAGGTACCGTCAATCATATTGGCGATACGGGATTCCCCGATATCGGAAGTTTTGAATTTGTCGGAGACACTTTATATGGTGTGACTGGCAACTTCTTTAATTTAGGGAAAGACGGGCAAGTAATTCGCATCGATACCAAGACAGGAAAAGGAACTTTAGTTAGCACAACCGAACCCAAAGGGCGTTGGGCTGGCATGAGCGTTTATCAACCCGCAGCAAAGATAAATACTCAAAAATCTTCAACTGTAGTTTCTACTAGCGATCGCAACAATCAACAGAAGGTTACTTCTCAATCAACTCAAACTCAAACTCAAAAGGAACCAGCAATGAGTGTATTAACCATCGACACCAAAGAAAACTGCTATGTAATTGACCCCGGTCAAATGAATCACTTGCAGCAGAATGTCGCCAATTCCTTTACTTTAGATAAAGGTGTTTACGATATTAAAATAGCTAGCGGTAGCTATAAGTATGCCAAAACCAAAAACGAAGGAGAACCTTTTGTTTTACTTTGGGTATATGGAGAGAATGGTGCAACATTTGTCAACCAAAATACAGGATTTGAAACAGGTGCTACCTGGACAACTTTGAATGGCTACGACAATCATTTGAAGTTAGAAGTCAAGCAAAAAGCCGTTATTTGTGGATTGTTCTTCGACGTAAACAACAGCGAAAATAACGGCTCCGTCAAACTTTCTATTACCAGCAGCAAACCATACTTCAATCCTCAAGAATTAACAATTGGCAGTAAAGAAAATTGTTATATCTTGAATGAAAGTTATTTATCTAGTCTTAAGCAATCCGGTAAAAACCTGGTTGAATTAACACCTGGAAACTATAAAATCCGAATTCAGTCAGGAAACGCTAGTTACTGGTCGAATGACAAAAAATTCAATTTAGAGCCTTGGGCTTTGATTTGGGCTAAAGGTGGGAAATTCACTACCAAGTTAGCTGGCGTAGAAGTAGAAGAAAGCTGGTGTTCGTTAAACGGTTTAAAAGATGAAATAGTTATAGAAGTCAAAGAAAAAACTTCTATCACTGGATTCTTCTTCGATACATATAAAGAAGATAACGAAGGCAAAATTGTTTTAGCAATTGAACCAATTAATGCAGCCGAATTAAATAGTAAAAGGCAGCAGCTACAGCAACAAGCGCAATTTGTTACAAGTAGCGCGGGCACAACAAGCGGTAGTACCAAAACTAAAACTACTACCAACGGTAACGGTGGCAGTAGAACGACAACCACAACCACAACAACCGTAACTGCTGGCGGTAACGGTGGTAATATTAACAATCTTGAATATAACTTCCGTTTTGACGAAGCTCAAATGGAAAAAATGTGGCAGAAAATGGCAGCCAACATTGAAAAATCTGTTACCGTCAAAGGCGAAGAAGACGATAAACAAGCAGCCATACACTGGGATAATTTAGAAAAATGGTTGCTTAAAGGCTATCAATCCCAAGCTAAAGACTTATCAATGCAGGTAGCTAAAGTCGAATTTATGACTAAAGCGCTATCTCAGCAAATGGAAGATAACTTCAATCAAAACTTCCAAGTTTGGGCAAGTCATTTCGACCAGCGTATGAACGACTTGATGAGCGGTAGACTCAACGAATTAATTGAAGAAAGAGTTAGCACCAGAATCAAAGACAGAACTCTAGAAATCAAAAACGAAGTCGTTAAACAAATGAACAACGACTTAGAAAAACGAGTTAATTCCTTATTAAACGTCAACTTGGCAAACAAAAATCAGGAATTAAGGAACCAAGTGGTTCAACAGATGCAGCAGGATATGGAAAAGCGGATTGATTCGGTTGTTAACTTAAAAGTTTCCAATCAAACCCCGCAAATCAATAACTTAATCGTTCAGCAAATAGAAACCGACATCGACAAACGCATCAACGACGTAGTAAAAGTCAACATGGCGAATCATAACCAAGAGATTCGCAATCAGCTATCCGAGCAAATCGGTAAAGATATGGACGGACGTATTGATTCGGTAGTCAATATCAAAATTTCCGACCAAAGCCAGAATATCAAGAACATGGCAGTTCAACAAATGCAATCGGATATCGATAAGCGAGTTGAAGCCATGACTAACTTAAAACTAAATGACTTCGGCAAAGAAATCAGCGATCGCTTAACTCAGCAGGTAAACAAAGATATTGACGGACGTATTGATTCGGTAGTCAATATCAAAATTTCCGACCAAAGCCAGAATATCAAGAACATGGCAGTTCAACAAATGCAATCGGAAATCGATAAGCGAGTTGAAGCCATGACTAACTTGAAACTAAATGACTTCGGCAAAGAAATCAGCGATCGCTTAACTCAGCAGGTAAATAAAGATATTGACGGACGCATTGATTCGGTAGTTAATATCAAAATTTCCGACCAAGGTCAGAATATCAAGGACATGGCAGTTAAACAAATGCAATCGGAAATCGATAAGCGAGTTGAAGCCATGACTAACCTAAAACTCGGTGACTTCGGTAGAGAAATCGGCGATCGCCTAACTCAGCAAGTTAATAAAGATGTTGACGGACGCATCGAATCCGTAGTTAACTTAAGAATTGCCGACCGCGACCAAGGAATCAAAAACTTAGTAATTCAACAAGTTCAAGGAGATATCGACAATCGCATCAACGCCGTAGTCGATAGAAAAACAGATGATAACGTTCGCGAAATAGTTGACAACGCACTCAAGGATATTGACAACCGTATCAACGTCAACTTTGACAACCGTATCCTTAACTTCCGCGACGACGTAAACTCCATAGTTGATAACAAACTATCCGAAAACGTCCCCACCATCAAACAGAATCTGCTTGGCGACATCAAAAACCAGCAATTCTTCATCGACATGCAGTCAATCAAATCCGAAGTAGAAAACTTCTACTCCCGTTTAGGACAATTTGAAACCCAACTGTATCGTCGCATAAACCAAGGAGACAACGAACTTTACAACTGGACTCTCGAACAGCTAGTAGCACTACAAGGATGCTTAACAGATAGACAAGCATTAGTGAAAATGTTTGAAAACTTCAGCACAGAATTAAAAGAGCAATTAGACTGTGCCGATTGTGTAGATCCCCAAAGATTTACTCCATTCAAAGCAAACGTGCAAACATCTCGATTACCTGAATCTAAATAATATTGGATTTCGCGAAAAGTTTGGGGTGTAGATTTTCTTCCCCCAAAACTTTCCAAGACAGATTTGATATTTTGGATTCGTAGATAAAACCTGAAACAAATAATCATGTAGAGACGTAAAATTTTACGTCTCTTTTCTTTTGGTTTTGAATGGATAATTGGTAATTGGTAGTAGTATTAGACCACAATAAATATGAGGGGTTTTAAACTCTCTTTTAAAAAACCGCAGAAGGTAGGTTGGGTGAAACGCAGTGTAACCCAACTCAGATGTTGGGTTGCGCTATGTCCACCCAACCGGAGCGAATAACTTCCTCACCCCTTAACATTAATGTGGTTAAGTAGTAGTATTTCACCATATTTATTTTGCGGGTTTATAAACTCTCTTAAAAAAACCTTCTAGGGCGCAGAGTAAGCAGAGGAAGAGGATTTAGAGGATTGATCTATTAAAAGTGAATTTGCTATTAACGCCTTAAAATTAATGTGCTTGAGTAGTAGTAAGAAATAGAATCAACTGAAAATTACTCTTCATAACTCATTAAATTTACTATTAGAAGAATAATTAATTAATTAATATTGCATTACTTACTATTCCCTATTTCCTACTACCTATTCCCTTAGTTAGATTGTTTAACCTATTACAACAATAAAATTAAATGTAAACTAATAAACAATCAAGCCATCCGGATAAAGTTAGAATTAAAAGATAATCTGTAAAAACTGAATAAAAACTGCATAAAAATTAAATAACAACTCAATATTTACAAACGAATAAACTCCTCCACACATCAATCATTTCTTAGAAGGAGAACACCTCGTGGTTGCAGTAGTAAGTACCAAGGAACAACTCAAAGAAGCACTAATCAATAAAGCAGAAGAAATTATCGTTATTGATGCTCAATTAGCTACAGACATCGGAAAATTCGTCGAAAGACTCAGCTTTGAAACAGAAGCAGAATACAAGAATCTAGTTACAATTGCCGGTGTTAGTTTAGTTATTGGATTTACATTATTAGCTAACATAATGGCATTTGGATTTCTAGTAGGATTCAAAATCTTAATTGTTCCAGAAATTATCATATTTATTATTTTCTTGATTGCATTAGCAATGAAGCTGAATAATCTGCTGAAAAACAATTACGAAATCGTCAAAGAAGATGAAGAAGGGTTGCTATTGCGATATAAGTTGAGTTGAGAAATTATATATTCTTAACATTTGTAGTGCAAAGAAACCCGGTTTTTCAAAAAAACCGGGTTTCTTAATTATTAGTGGGTATAATTGTATGGCGCTATTAACGATAGCGTAAACTATTGCTACCCTTTATATCTATAAATCCTTTTAGTATCTACAAATATATAATTGTTTAATTATGAATATACTTACTCCAGAGCAAAAAGCTTTGATTCCCTTTTATAAAGAAAAATGGCGAAAAATTATGCTTTCGGTTGAGTCGATTGACAAAAAGGAAGTTACAAAAATTATTAGACAGGTATATAAACTAATTGGTTGTGCAGAGCCAAAAATTATTTTCTTTAATAGTCCTTATGCTTTAGTTAAATATATTACACAGAGAGAAATATACGAAAAATATTATTACAATAATATGACTGCAATACATAAGTTTTGTAAATTAAATGGGCGAAACTTAGGAGAGCAAATAAGTGTATGGTCAGAAAGATTAGAGCAAATTATCAATGTCCCCTTTGGATTACAGATAGATTTTGAATTACACAAGAAAGAACAACAAATATTAAACCTTTTACATGAAGAGATTATCAGTCAATTAATTAAAGAAATTGGTTGTTGTGATTTTTATGATGATTTTGACCTAGATAAATTAGGAATTGATTGTTTATCCAGATATTATGGATGGTATGATTTTTGTATTTCTGAAATTAAGATAGAAAATTATTCTATAGTTGAATTTTGTTTAAACATACATAAGCAGTGCAATCGCTTTTTCGCTTTTCCAGATTCTTGCTTAATTCATAATCGTCCCCAGCAAATATCATTTGACGAACAAGGAAATTTACACGGTGAAGGAAAACCAGCTATTCAATATAATGACGGTTTTTGCGTCTTTGCTTCTCATGGTGTCAGAATTTCCCAAGAGTATTAATATTACATGTTACATAGATAATCACAAATCCCTCAAAGCCTCTCTAGCTTTATCCACAGCTTCCAAAAAATCATTAAGCGGAAATTTCAACTCCGATAAAAAATCTGGATGCACGTATTGCGAATATATATCTATCTCCATCTGCTCAACACCTTTATCCTTATTAATTTGTGCAACTTGTTGTCCCTTATACTGAATTTCTACAGTCATCCCTTCATAACTCAAGTCGCTAAAATACAAAATTTCAAAACCAGAATTTAATTCAATAGCCATTTCTACCTTCCAATATCTCTCCTTACCTCTCCCCTCTGCCTCTCTGCGGTTTTTTAACGTGATTTTTCCGCATCAACGAAATAATCCTCACTCCTAAATAAGGTTGTATTCTACAGAAATATTCCCCAAAAGAAAATTTACCGACTTCAAAACTATCTGATATTGTTTACTAAGCAATCCATCAGTGTATATAAATAGTTAATGCATAAATTTAAACAACTACTTTTATTGTTACCCATTTTCCTTGCCATATCTTCCTGCGTTGCCGAACCAACAGCAGAAAATAGCAACAGTCGTTTAAATGCCGTTAAAACCCGCAAACAGCTAATTTGTGGAGTCTCCGGACAACTTCCAGGCTTCAGTTTTGTAGATACTAGCGGTGAATATAGCGGACTTGATGTAGATATTTGCCGCGCCGTTGCCGCAGCATTATTTGACGATCCAAACGCAGTAGAATTCCGTCAACTCAACGCTAAAGAACGATTTACGGCACTACAAACCGGGGAAGTAGATATCCTCAGTCGTAACACCACTTGGACGATGAGCCGCGATACTTCCGTCGGTTTAAACTTTGCACCCGTAGTATTTTACGACGGGCAGGGCATAATGGTACGCAAAGATAGTAATATTAAATCCTTGGCAGACTTGAAAGGAAAAGCAATCTGCACTCAAACCGGAACTACCAACGAGCAGAATTTAGCAGACCAAATGCGAAAACGCGGAATTACGTATAAACCCGTAGTTTTTGAAGATGTCAACACCACTTATGCAACCTATCAACAGGGACGTTGCGACGCAGTAACATCCGATAAATCTCAATTAATTTCCCGACGCAGTACTTTACCTAAGCCAGAAAATCACGTAATTTTAGAAGAAGCATTATCGCAAGAGCCTTTGACACCAGCAGTCGCAGACGGGGATGCAAAATGGGGTGATACCGTGAGATGGGTAGTCAATGCAGTTATCAAAGCCGAAGAATTAGAAGTTAATTCTCAGAATGTAGAACAGTTAAAAACAACTACTAAAGATCCAGAAACCCGCCGTTTGTTAGGAATTGAAGGAGATTTAGGAGAAGGAATAGGTTTACCAAAAGATTTTGGTGCCAGAATTATTAAACATGTAGGAAACTACGGCGAAATTTACGAACGGAATTTAGGAGAGAAAACCAAACTTAATTTACCCAGAGATAATCGCAATCAACCCTGGACAAAAGGAGGATTGTTGTATTCTCCCCCATTTAGGTAATCAGAGAACAGTGAACAGTGAACAGTAAAGAGTTATTTATCAATTATGAAAATGAGTAAAAAATAAATGTTATGAATACTTATAGGTATCTGTTTGTGCTAAATTCCCTATAAAACTCTACAAAACTCACTAGAAATTATCAATCAATTATGAAAGGTAAAAATAACTGCTCACTGCTAACTGTTAACTGCTAACTGATATGTCTTTTTTACGAGATACAAGATTTTGGAAAATAGCAACGCAGGTTATTGCGGTAATATTAGCAGTAACCATTATCAGTATTTTATTTGTTAACGTCAGTCGTAATTTACAGCGTTTGGGTATCGAATTCGGATTTGATTTTCTGCAACAGGAAGCATCTTTTGATATCGGTGAAACTCCTATTGCTTATAAACCTACTGACGCTTACATTCGTGCTTTATGGGTTGGTTTAATCAATACTTTACGAGTTGCCGTAGCTGGGATTATTTTAACTACCATCGTGGGTATAGCTGCCGGAATCGCTAGACTTTCCGATAACTGGTTAGTACGGAATATAGCTTTAATTTATGTAGAAATATTCCGCAATACACCCTTACTTTTACAATTACTATTTTGGTATTCTGCCGTTTTTCTCAGTTTCCCCAATGTAAACAATAGAATTTCCTTGGCAGGATTAATTTATCTCAGTCAAGATGGTTTAGAATTTTTAGGAATAAAATTTTCTTCAGAATTTGCAGCTTTATTAATTGGCTTAGTATTTTATACAGGTTCATTCATTGCCGAAATCGTTCGCGCTGGAATTCAATCGGTATCAAAAGGGCAATGGGAAGCAGCGCGTTCTTTAGGCTTAAAACCCGGTTTAATCATGCGGTTGGTAATATTTCCTCAAGCCTTACGGATAATAATTCCACCTTTAACCAGTCAGTATTTAAACTTAACTAAAAACTCCAGTTTAGCTATAGCAATAGGTTATCCCGATATTTATTTTGTTGCTTCAACAACCTTTAACCAAACCGGGAAAGCAGTAGAAGTAATGTTATTGATTATGCTTACCTATTTAACATTTAGTTTAACTATTTCCTTAGTAATGAACTTGTTTAATAAAGCAGTTCAGATTAAAGAAAGATAGACAATAGGTCAAAGGTAAAGAATAAATTCCTAACTATTAATAAAAATATCTCTCTCCTGTCTTCTTTCTCAGCGCCCTTTGCGCTCTCTCCGGTTTAATAATCATTTAAAAGCTAAAGCATTTAATATAATTCTTAACTCCTAACTCTTAACTCCTAACTTATTATGTCTTGGCTGCGTAAAAACTTATTTAGCACTTGGTACAACAGTTTATTAACAGTTGTCTGCCTAATAATTATCTTCTTCTTCGGATGGAATCTTCTTAACTGGATATTTACTCAAGCACAATGGCAGGTTGTAGAAGCCAACTTACGTTTATTCATGGTTGGCAGGTATCCGCAATCTTTATATTGGCGAGTTTGGATATCAATTTTAATTGCTTCTACGCTAACTTGCTTAACCGTTGGTGTATTCTCAGAAAAACAAAATATTCCAAAAACTTTAATTATAATTACAGCTTTTTTATCTGGTTTTTTATTAATAGTCTTACCAGTAGATATTAATTCTCGTTTATTATTACTAGGAATTGTAATTTCAGCATTTATTAGTTTCTGGTTGGGTAAAAATTTTGCTAAATCAATTTCAGCATCTTTAGCTTTTGCATGGTTATTATCTTTCCCAATTGTCCTATATTTAATCAGTGGTGGATTGGGATTGCGTTCGGTATCTAGTTCTGATTGGAATGGTTTACTTTTAACTTTGTTAATGGCAGCAATTAGTATTGTACTATCTTTCCCCATCGGAATTTTACTAGCTTTAGGACGTACCAGCAATCTACCAGTAGTAAAGTGGTTTTCTATCCTTTATATTGAAATTATCCGGGGACTACCATTAATAGGAATTTTGTTTTTAGCTCAAGTAATGCTGCCGTTATTTTTACCAATCCGTTTGGATAGAGTATTGCGTGGTGTCGCTGGATTAATATTATTCAGTGCTGCTTATATGGCAGAAAACGTTAGAGGAGGATTGCAATCTGTACCAAAGGGACAAGTTGAAGCAGCCAAAGTTTTAGGATTAAACCCAGCTTTAGTATTATTATTAATCGTATTACCGCAAGCCTTACGTGCTGTAATTCCCGCAATCGTAGGTCAATTTATCGGACTTTTTAAAGATACTTCTTTACTATCCTTAGTAGGATTATTAGAATTAACAGGAATCGCACGCTCAATATTAGCTCAACCAGAATTTTTAGGTCGTTATGCAGAAGTTTATTTATTTATCGGTTTAATTTACTGGATATTTTGTTATGCAATGTCTTTACTATCTCGTAGGTTAGAAGTTAGTGGTTAGTTGTTAGTAGTTAGTTGACACTCGCTACTCTTTCCTTTTCCCATGCCCCATGCCCAAATATTATGTCAAATCAACCAATAATCATCGCCGAAGATGTTCATAAATGGTACGGTAAATTCCACGTTCTTCAAGGAGTTAGTTTAACTGTAAATCGTGGGGAAGTTGTTGTGTTAATGGGACCATCTGGTTCTGGTAAATCAACTTTTATCCGTACTTTTAATGCTTTAGAAGAATACCAGAAAGGAAAAATTGAAATTGATGGTACTATCCTCAGTCACGATTTAAAAAATATTGAAACAATTCGTCGTGAAGTGGGAATGGTATTTCAACAATTTAATTTATTCCCTCATCTTAGCGTCATTAAAAATATTACCTTAGCACCAACTTGGGTACGAAAATTATCTAAACCCGAAGCCGAAGAATTAGCAATGCAGTTATTAGAAAGAGTTGGTATTTTAGAACAAGCGCAGAAATATCCCGGACAACTTTCCGGTGGACAACAACAACGAGTTGCGATCGCCAGAGCTTTAGCAATGAAACCGAAAATCATGTTGTTCGATGAACCCACCTCAGCTTTAGATCCAGAAATGGTGCGAGAAGTACTAGACGTAATGCGAAATCTAGCTCGCGAGGGAATGACAATGGTAGTAGTAACTCATGAAGTGGGATTTGCCCGCGAAGTTGCCGATAGAGTAGTGTTAATGGATGGTGGCAATCTCGTCGAAGCAGCTACACCTGAAAGCTTTTTTAATAATCCCCAAGAAGAACGAACTCGTAAATTTTTATCACAAATAATTTAAAAATCTACCAAAATACATCTTACAAGCTATTAAGTAGGTTGGTATTGAAAACTGTAATTAGGGCAGGCAGTAGGCAGTCGGCAGTCGGGATAAGAGTTTAAGCCTTGTTCACAATCTTTTACATAGTTATATTTATTTGTTCCCACCTACTTACCTATATAAATAATAAATTTGTATTCAATATAAGCGCTTGAAACAATTGAATTTTTAGTCTATTTCAATGGACTTTTTTATTAGCTGGAGAGCAGCGCGCTGCGGAGGTTCCCTCCGTTGAGCAAAGTAGCGCCGCGTTGTAGCAAGTGGCGCTCCGTTGTAGCGACTGCGGGGGGTTTGCAACCCCTAGTAGATGTGAAAGCAATCGAATAATTCAGATATTAAATATTGTTGTTCGCGAGCTAAACCGAGTTTATTGTCGAAACTCTATTGAAAAAACCCGATTTTGAAAATTTTTATTTATCTATATTCCAACTAATTCAAAGTTATAGAAAGTGATAGTTGCATTCCAACCGAAAAGCAACTATCGTTACATTTACCTTTACCTGGAAGCCACCTGATAACTAACTAATTAAGGAGTGACTGTTTTGGTGTAAATCTAAAATTACATATTTACACTCTTTATGTCATCGTTTTCCACTAGTCTTTATCAAAAGAAAATACTTAATAATACGGTTATCAAAAGCTATTATCTGTCTCAAAACCGTATATTTACTGTCTCCAAGGTTTTACTATCGGCGAAAAATAAATTAATTCTTGTTAAAGATAAATAATTTCATACGGGTATTTATCCGTAGTATTGCGGAACAAAGTCACAGTTGTTAATCTCTAGATTATTAACTCAAGCAGTTTAAAACCTTAGAATATGCATTTACTTAAATTATTAAAAAATAGGAGGTTGACTAACACAAGCAGATTCCACCTACAACTATTTGCGATCGCGCTGATTATTTGCACAATTCTTGGTTTTCTCCAACCACTCTTAGCCAGTCAACCAAGTCATTACTTAATTCATTCTCAACAAAGTTTCAACCAACCACAATATTACCCCCTAACCCAAACCGTTAACCCAAAACTCTATCAACCAGTTGGTAATTGGGTAGGGAGATTAATTTTACCAAAAGCTGAAGAAATCAAAGAAATCAACTTAAAGTCCGATTGGGTATGGTTTGAAGTTCAACATGCACCTCCGCCAGCAGAAAATCTTATCGGAAAAAGAGTCCGCTTGCAATGGAAAAATCAAGCAAAGTTAAAATCCTACGTCAAAGCAGTTGCGAAAGACGTTAACTTCACACCTGCAACTTTTAATAGCCAAAAACAGGGAATCGTTCATCCCCAACGCTTAAATAATCGTTTTCAGGTAAAACCGCTACAATCTCTCGCGGCAGCAAGAACCAATAATGATGTAATTGTTACTTTGGATAATGCAGAAGTTGTAGAAACAGAAAACCTTTCATATATAGAAATTGATCGAGAACCTATATTAACAACCGGACGCTTTTACGGTTTAGTAGATATTATTAAACAAAACAATAATCAAGATAATAGTCAACAATTATTTAAAATTCGTCATTTTAATTCAGAATCGAACAAATTTGACGGTGACGAAGAAACAATTTATATACCTCAACAAATTATAGATACGCGGGGTATTGCTCCATCAACAACAAACAAACTTGAAGAATCAACAGCAACTAAAGGATGGTATATTTACGGTGCTAAAAATCAACAAGGTATATTTACAGTCCAAGCTCTAGCACCACATGCTTTATTTCAATTAAAACCCGACGCAATAATTACAGAAACTAAAGCCGCACAAAATTATCTAAAAAAATATTGGCAAATCAATCCTTCCGATAAAGGCACCTTAACAAAAACCTTAATTGACTCTACCTCAGCCAAATCTGAATATCGGGTTTCCCAATGGCGAGAAGGAGATAAAGCCATAATATTAAACGTTTTTGGTGGAATTGGAGGTAAAAAAGCCGAATCCTTAGGCGTACCAAAAACCATTACCGGACACTTTGCATTTGGTGTCGCCGAAATAATCCGCAGCCCCTTCACCAAAAAACTAGAATTTGATATCAAATATCATCAAGTTTATGCTCATAACCCCGACGGCATCATCTCCGCAACTCATACTTGGGCAAACTACATGGGCAACTTACAGCGAGGATGGCTATTTACTCGTCCAGTTGTAGATATTATCGTTAAATTTGCACCAGTTACTCAAGATTACAAATTTGATAACATCACCATCTCACCATTAACAGAATTTGAGCGGCAATTAAAAATAATGATGGCACGCTACCGAGTCGGAGATGGTACCGGAAGCGCTACCGTCACACCGGCAACTTCGTGCATTCAAGACTCCTCCCAAGCACTTTATGCTGCCATCAAAATTATTAAGCAAAAAATTAAATCAAATCCAAAAATTCAAAGCTGGCTGCAAACACATCCCAACCATCCCCAAACTTTACGCTTCCAACAACTAACCTTCCTTAGCTCAACTTTAGAAAAACAATTACTACCCTTGGGAATAATCCGCTCTGATTGGGAAAGTAGTATCAACTCCTTAGCTGGAATTAGCGACACCGAAGAAACTTTTAGAGACTCTAGTATATGGGCTGCATTAACAAGCTGGCGCACCATCATGCCCAGACAAGCACAGGATGAGCTAGCAACTTTATTCTGGAAACAAAAAGCAAAATTATGGTTTCTACAAACTTATCAAGTCGGAGGATGGAATCGGCAAATCATACCCCTAGCACCCACACCGATACTCGGACAAATTAAACTTCCTTTTACCAACGTGCCTATATTATCAATTCTTCTCAATCGTATTTTAGCTTCTGCATTCATTCCCACTTTCCATGATTGGTTGATTGGGGCTTTAGCAATTTTAATCTACATAACTATAGCGCTACCCTTTGGCTTCTCCACCGGATTTTTGCAATTCAAGAGATGGGTAGCTACACCATTAGACTATCTTATGTTTGCATTACGTTGTCTAATAACACCCGCGATTACAGAAGAATTAATTTTCCGAGTTTTATTGATTCCCCATCCTACAGAAGTCATCAACTGGCAAAAATGGAGTTTATGGGCGGCGTTAAGCTTATTTTTGTTCGTAATTTACCACCCGTTAAACGCTAAAACTTTGTATAAAGATGGATACCCCACCTTCATGCAACCAATTTTTCTGATTTTAGCAGCCCTACTAGGAATCACCTGCACCATAACCTACGCTCTTACAGGCTCCTTATGGATAATCATCTGCATTCATTGGCTGGTAGTGGTACTGTGGTTAACTTACTTCGGAGGTATGGAGAAACTAGAAACAAATAACTTGAGAGTTGAGAACTGATAAAATAGCTACCAGCTTTTTCCCATTCCCGGACGCAATCATTGATTTCTATTGTTAATCAATAGACGTTTTATCTTCATCTATTCTTCAAATATACGTATAGTTATTAAAAAAATATTAATAATATTAATTTTTGTAAAATGTATGACATTTCACGAAATAGGTAATAGACTAAAATCGTAGTAGAAAAGCAGATTTATTGGAGTGTAATCTAGCTTAAGAAAGAGTAAATAACTAATTTATCGTAGAGAAATTCCGTCTATAGGTACTACAGGCTTAGAAAAATAAGCGCGTACATTAAAGACACGAACAAAAATTGTATTTCGCACCATCAATAAATTAATTAGTGGGAACATTATAATATCTGTATATTCTGTATTAACCAGAACAGTTTCCAAATAGATGGTGAGGTTAAATAATAAGTAACAAAAGCATTTGTGTAAATAAAAGATTTGAATGCTTTTGTAGATTTCATGTCGGATTATTAGGAACAATCTGAGGGGAAACTAGCAATAGTTATGTTAGAAGCAATCAATAAATTTACAAAGTTAATCGGTCAAGCAAAAACTGCAAAGCAATTAATTAAACTAAAAGTTGATTTCTTGAAACCTTTGCGTAAATGGCTAGATTCTCTAGAAATTCATAATCGTAAGTCAGCACATTTTATTGCCAAACTAATTCCAGCCGACTGTCCATTTGAACGAGATATCGTATTGCTTGGACGAAAACTGGCTCATATTCCGCCCTTGTGCAAAATAAATCCACTTTACGAGCAGTTTGTGAGTTTGCGTTTTAAGGCTTTATGCTATTTAGTAGACCAGTGCGGTGAAGACATTCAATCTTACTGCTAAAAACTGCTTCCGCTAAAGTCGAATAATCGCGCGAAATACAAGATATCTAAATTGAGCGTCAACCTTTTTAACAATGTCTTGATAAATAAGGTGTTCTTAAATAGGAGATTCAGCGACAGACAGCATTACAATTTCCTTGTGGTTATGACGCTCAAGTAATAATTAAATATTATTGTTAGTGGTTAGTGATTAGTTGTTAGAAGTTAAATATTGCAATTACACGTCATATATTGCCCGTATTTCCTTTCTAGAAATAATTTTAAAATAATTTTCAAAATATAGATTTTTATATAGTAAGACAAAATCAGCTTACAAATAATAGAAAAACACTCGATAAAACATTGGGTCTCAAAGTATTCTTGAAATTTCTAGTCTGAGAGCTAATAAATTTTGATAATAAAATCTCAGCTACAAAATTCAATGAAATTAACATTAATCTTAAAATCCTTGATAAGCGTTAACGGACAAACCATATCACAAACACAATATATTTAGACGCGATCGCTTTCTAAGTAGCTTGCGTAGATAGGAAAAGAATGCTGCAAAATCGCTCATAATCTTCTTAGCAGGAAATAAAATTTTAATTAAATTCTTTTCCTGCTTCACATCACACATAATAATTATCAAAAAATGTTACTGCATCTTAGTACTTGGCAAGAAGTTGAAACATATCTACAGCAATCTCAAGGTATTATCTTTCCTATAGGCTCCACAGAACAACATGGTCCTACAGGATTAATCGGTACCGACGCAATATGTGCGGAATCCTTAGCTCGTGGTGTTGGTACTCGGTTGCAAGCGATGGTAGCACCTACAATCAACGTCGGAATGGCACTACACCATACTGCCTTTCCCGGTAGCATCAGCCTGCGTCCAAGTACTATGATTCAAGTTATCAAAGAATATATAACTTGTTTAGTAAAAGCTGGTTTTACGAGATTTTTCTTTATCAACGGACACGGTGGTAACATGGCAACTCTCAAAGCCGCTTTTTCCGAAACATACTTTGATTTAGCCAATTTAAATATTCCCAACGCTGACAAAGTAAAATGCAGAATGGGAAACTGGTTTATGTGCAGTTCTGTATACAAATTAGCTAAGGAATTATACGGCGATGAAGAAGGTTCTCACGCCACCCCTTCCGAAGTTGCTTTAACGCAATACGTATATCCAGAATCAATAAAACAAGCTGAATTATCACAAGAAGTAGCAAAAGGACACAGAATCTACAGTGCTGCTAACTTCCGCGAAAAATACCCCGATGGCAGAATGGGTTCAAATCCAGCACTAGCAACACCAGAACACGGTAAGCAATTTTACGATGCAGCAGTTAAAGAGTTGAGTAACGATTATCTTAAATTTTTGAATGAAGAATAGGTTAAAGGTCAAAGGTTAAAAGTTAATTATATTAACTAACTTTTAACCCCTAACTCCTAACCCCTAACTCTCATCGTCGTGCAATATCTCCCTCACGAGCGGCACGCTGTACTGCACCTGCAACCACGCTCGATACTCTTTCGTCAAATACCGAGGGTATGATATTTTCCTTGGTTAAATCTGACGGTTTAATCAAAGAAGCAATCGCACTTGCAGCTTCGAGATACATCGCAGTGGTAATTGTGCCTGCACGGCAATCCAAAGCACCGCGAAATACTCCAGGGAAAGCCAACACGTTGTTAATTTGATTTGGATAATCGCTACGCCCGGTAGCAATGACGGCAACATCATCTCTAACTAATTCCGGCTGCACTTCCGGTATGGGATTTGCCATTGCAAAAACAATTGCATCCTTTGCCATTGTCTTAACCATTTCCGGCGTTAAAACTCCCGGAGCGCTAACACCAATAAATACATCGGCATCTTTGAGTGCATCTTCTAGCTTTCCTGATGTTTTGACTGCGAACTCTCGCTTTTCTTGATTTAAATTATTCCGACTTGTAGAAATAATCCCCTTCGAGTCACACATCCAAATTTCTTTCGCTTTAGCTTTACGCAACAACTTGGCTATTGCAACACCAGCAGCACCAGCACCGTTGATAACAATGCGAACTTGTTCGAGTGGCTTATTCACCAACTTCAAAGCATTAAATAAGGCAGCCAAAGTTACAATCGCGGTACCATGTTGGTCATCATGAAACACCGGAATATCTAATTCCTCTCTTAATCTCGCTTCAATTTCAAAACAGCGAGGTGCGGCAATATCTTCTAAATTTACACCTCCAAATACTGGAGCCAGATTTTTGACTACATTAACAATTTCATCGGTATCCTGAGTTGCAAGACAAATGGGGAAAGCATCTATACCAGCAAATTCTTTAAATAACATTGCTTTCCCTTCCATAACTGGTAAAGCAGCTTCCGGGCCTAAATTACCCAAACCTAAAACAGCACTACCATCAGTAACAATAGCAACAGTATTTTGTTTAATAGTTAAATTGTAAACTTCCTCGGGATTCTGAGCGATCGCGCTACTAATACGTCCGACACCGGGAGTATAAGCCATCGCTAAATCGGATATACTCTTGAGTTGAATTCTGCTAGCAATGCTGATTTTACCACCACGATGTAAATTAAAAGTCCGGTCATAGACATCTATAACCCTAATCACCGGCAAAGCCTTAACCGCTTGAATAATATTATCAGCATGTTCCGTACTCGCAGCATCGACAGTAATATCGCGAATCGACACCTGTCTGCTTTGCTCAATCAAATCAATTTGCCCGAGATTACCTTTAGTTGCTGCGATCGCATTAGTGACGGTAGCAAACATCCCGATTTCATTAGGGATTTCTAAACGTAAAGTCAAACTAAAACTAGAATTAGGTGTTAAGTCTGGCATTGTAATCGGTAGATGACGAATCTTATTTTATTAAATAAAGGTTAAAGGTGAAAGGATTTTGGATTGAAGAGTCAGGAGTTATAAATTTAAGATTGACGCAACGCCGCATATTTTTTGTAGGGTGCTGTGACGGTTACGATAATTTATCAATCATAACGAAATTGTCTCAACTTACCGTCACGCACCGCACCACCAATTGATACGATGGAATTTTACATTCTGCTTGAACAAAACCACGATAGCAATTAAAAACATCAACTCTAGATTTTAGTAGAAAAATAATGCTGTCTGGTTCCGAATAACCAAATGAAAATCCCAATTTCAGCCACAATTTAATTAATTCGCTAAATATCGCATACTCAAATCCCAGAATATGCAAAATTTTTGATCTTAGCTTTTAAATAACTCCCAAACAATTACATAAAAAAACACCCTCCAATTTCTCGAAGGGCATTTTCTATCATACGTTGCAATACAACGTTTCTAAATCAAAATCGAATTATTAACCATTAATAGCAGGAGCTTGTAATGCAACGGGTACTTCCTCGCCAGCAGCTAAGTCTAAGGGGAAGTTGTGAGCATTTCGTTCGTGCATTACTTCCATACCCAAGTTAGCGCGGTTCAATACATCAGCCCAAGTATTTACAACTCTACCGGATGAATCGATTACAGACTGGTTGAAGTTGAAACCGTTTAAATTAAATGCCATTGTGCTGATTCCCAAAGCGGTGAACCAGATACCTACTACAGGCCAAGCAGCTAAGAAGAAGTGCAAGCTACGGCTGTTGTTGAAGCTCGCGTATTGGAAAATCAAACGACCGAAGTAACCGTGTGCAGCTACGATGTTGTAAGTTTCTTCTTCTTGACCGAACTTGTAACCGTAGTTCTGAGATTCGGTTTCGGTTGTTTCACGTACCAAGGAAGAAGTTACCAAACTTCCGTGCATTGCACTAAATAGGGCACCGCCGAATACACCCGCAACACCTAACTGATGGAAGGGATGCATCAAAATGTTGTGTTCTGCTTGGAACACAAACATGAAGTTGAAGGTACCAGAAATACCTAAAGGCATACCATCGGAGAAAGAACCCTGGCCGATAGGATAAATCAAGAATACTGCGGTTGCAGATGCCAAAGGAGCAGAATAAGCAACGCAAATCCAAGGACGCATACCCAAACGGTAGGATAATTCCCACTGACGACCTAAATAGCAGAAGCAGCCAATTAAGAAGTGGAATACTACCAACTGGTAAGGGCCACCGTTATAGAGCCATTCATCCAAAGAAGCAGCTTCCCAGATAGGGTAAAAGTGCAATCCGATAGCGTTAGAAGAAGGTACAACCGCACCGGAAATAATATTGTTTCCGTAGATTATAGAGCCTGCAACTGGTTCGCGGATACCGTCAATGTCAACAGGAGGTGCTGCAATAAAAGCAATGATAAAGCAAGTAGTCGCAGCTAATAAAGTCGGAATCATTAACACACCAAACCAACCGATATAAATACGATTGTTAGTGTCTGTAATCCATGCACAGAATCTATCCCACAGATTACCGCCTTCGCGTGTTCTTAAAGTTGTGGTCATGGCTGAATTTTTATAAAGTGCTAACAACAAACTTTCTCAATTCAAAAAATTGAGACTATCGCTGTTTTTAACAAATTTAGTTCCGTACTTTCTCCCCAAACGCCGAACAGTACAGAACATTGAGTTCTCCTATTAATTCCCATGCCGGAAACAATATAAATTAATTAATGGTAGGGAGACAGCATGAGAAAAGAGAAAAATATTCGGCTGTATATAGTTTATTTTTTACATTAAATGTTTGCTACATTTCAATTACTTTTAGTTAAATTGTATTAAGAGATATTTCTCAATATCAAATTCTTTATCAGCAAGGGTTTTATGGCTAATAAGCATATATTTACATACTATGGATAAAGGCTTAGAAAAAAAACTTAATAATTATTAATGCAACTAAATTATTCTCAAACATAGTGAATATCTAAAATTTGTAGGCTATCTCCGTGGTTTACAGAAAATTTAAAAGCGTAAATTGGTTCAAACTAGCCAGTAAATAGTAACATTACTTAACTAAATATGTCGGTTCTCAACATTCTGCTAAACATTTAGCAGCTTAATTATTTAGACCAATATGTAATATTACTTAAGTAGATAAGAAAGATATAAAAATAAAATCAAAACTTAATTAAATAAAAAGATAATTTTGTGAAGCTTTATCTTTATTTTGCAGACAGTGTAAAAAGTAATATTTGTGTAAAGAAAACAGCTAATCAAACACAGTTGACAAAACCGTTATTTTACTGAAGACAAAAATTATTATTTAGAGAAAGATAAATAAGCAAGAGAGCGAGATAGATATAAGTGAAAAGCTTGTGGTGCATCGCTCAAAGATGAATATACCTTTAAAAAAAAAACTCAAATGACAAATTTTTCTGAAACCCTTTTTACCGAAAGATTTGATTTTGTTGAATTAGAGCAGACAGTAGCTTCTACCATCCGTCTAGCAACACAAAATCCTACATCTTTATATCTATTTTTCCAGCGTTATACCTATTTTAACGGCTTTGCATCTTCAGTAATTGCTAGACTTGCAAGTTCTATAGCTATGTCTCGCTATTTGTTTAAAGATGCTAACGAATTAGAAATAGAACAAGCTGATAGAGGATTCCGGATTTCTGCTGAAGTTATGGTTGCAGCATCTGATGAAGGAGCCTATGGAATCACTCACCGGGAATTAGGTCAATTATTGCTGAAAACTTCAGCAGACTATGCAGAGCTTTCTATCGAACAGCGTAACGAGTTTTTCCAAATTCCTACTTATTTAGATGACATTTCCAATGCTGTAATGAGAGGATATCAAGGAACTCCCGGTGATGCAGTTTCTTTAATCAAAGCAATTGGTTTTCATGCAGCTTCGGAGATGCTTGGCGATCGCGAATATGCGTTAATTGACAAGATTGTCCGTTACGAGCAAAAAGGAAGCGGATTTGATACTTATTTGCGAAATAGCTCACCCGTATCAATTCGCGGACATAGATACGATCCTTGGTGCTATATAGTCATTCACGGCAAGCATGAAGGTTCTGGTGCAGAAGCCAGACATTTCGATCATGTCTTAGATGCTTTGAATATGGTAGTTGCTTACCGTCCAGAATCGAAACAACAAATAATGGAATGGGTTTTCCAAGGCTATCAATCATTTGTGCAACTACAGCAGAAGTTGTTCAAAGATATTTACCGAGAATGTCTGGAAATGTCGCAGAATTCTGAAGCTGAGTTTGCGATTATGGCTTAAGTTTAAAAGCATTGAAAAATATTATTGTTTTGAGTCAAATTAAAAAATCTTGTTCTATCCTAAGTAGATTAACGGTTCTCCTTAATAAACAATTAACTTTAGGATAGACATTATATTTTTCTAAATTTGATTTGGATTTACGTTATCTGAGAAAGAAGGTGCATCATTACCATTTGCACAAATAACCTTCCACAAAGATAACTTGATATGTCCAACTGGCAAGAAACAATAGGTATAATTGCAGGTTTGCTTTCGCTTCTCGGTTTCATACCTTATGTTGTTGCGATTCAACAGAAAAAAACTCAACCAAATAAAGCAACTTGGTGTATTTGGGCTATCGTGGGCATCATATTATGTACCAGCTATTATTTATCTGGTGCTATCAATACAATTTGGGTTCCACTTGCTCTTGCAATCGGTCACGTTGTTATAGCTATTCTAGCTTTCATATATGGAAAAGGAAGTTGGAATAGCTTTGACAAAACCTGTATTTTAGGTGCTGCTATAAGTCTTGTACTATGGTGGCATTATAAGTCCCCTTTAATTGCACTTTCGATTAATATTGCAATTGATTTCTTAGGAGCGCTTCCTACAATTAGAAAGTCTTATCGTGAGCCAGAAACTGAAGATTTATTAAGTTGGATTATATTTTTATTAGCACATACGCTTAATCTCATTGCAATAAAACAGTGGTCTCTGTCTATTTTAGCTTATCCAGTCTATTTATTCTTAACTGTAGCAACCATAGTTATATTACTTCTACGTCCAAAAATAGGTTTATTAAGAAGTTATTATAGATATCGTCGCAAACGTAAATCAAGTTAAATAAAAAAGCTATGGTCTATTTATAGATAATACTATTTAATAAACAGTTGTTTACTTTATTAAGGATTTGTCTATTACAGAATAATGTGAGATTTGGTCTAAAAATGGGAACCCTATAGTTAGTTAATTGTACAAATTATAGTTAAGCTAATTTTTATAGGCTTATGCCATCATTAATGCATTACAATCAGGGTTTTAAATCTAAGCAATCTCACAAGTTATCACTTAGACTTATTCTTATAATTCCTTTTGTCCTACAAATTTTTGCGGCTGTAGGACTTACCGGATACTTGTCTCTACGTAATGGTCAGAAAGCTGTTAATGATTTAGCTAGTCGAATGCGTAGGGAAGTCAGCGCTAGAATCGATCAGCATCTTGATAGTTATATGAGAATTCCTCATGCAGTAGCTCATATAAATTCAGACGCAATTGATATAGGCTTACTAAATTTACAAAATAAGGAAAAGCTAGGACAATTTTTTTGGAAGCAATTACAATCATTCGATGTAGGCTACATACTTATTAGTTCAACAACAGGTGATTATTTAGCAACAGGACATCTTTTCGGAGATGAGCGTATTACGATTGATGAACTAGCTTTAGATCCAAATAGTGATAATCTTCATCTTTATAGTTGGGCAACAGATAATCAAGGAAAGCGTACAAAAATTATTCAAGATAATGGTAAATTTTCACCAAAGGATGAAGGCTGGTATCAAGAAGCTGTTAAACGAAATAAATCAGTATGGAGTCCTGTTTATAACTGGTTAGTAGAACCATTTAATTTATCTATTGCTACTAGTCGTCCTATATACAATCAGAACAAAAAATTAGTTGGTGTAATTGCTGTTGAACAACAACTATCTCAAATAAGTGATTTTTTAAGACAGCTAAAAGTTAGTCCGTCTGGTAAAACTTTTATAGTAGAGCGCAATGGATTGTTAATTGCAAGTTCTGCTCAAGAGGAACCTTTTACTATTGTAGATGGTAAACCTCAACGGATAAAAGCAACCGATAGTAAAGATTGGCTTATTAAGGAAACAGCCAAATATCTCATAGAAGAATTTGGTGATTTGAATAAAATCAAAAAAATCCAACAAATTGAATTTAAAATAAAAGGCAACCGCAAATTTGTTCAAATAACTCCTTGGCAAGATGAACTAGGATTAGATTGGTTGATGATTGTGACGGTTCCAGAAGCCGATTTCATGGAAAAAATTAATGCTAACAGAAACGCAACTATCATGTTGTGTTTTTTAGCTTTGGGATTAGCAATTCTTCTAGGCTTTTATACATCTCGTTGGATTACTCAACCAATTTTAGAATTGAGTCAAGCTTCAGAAGCAATTGCATCTGGAAAACTGAATCAGAAAATTCAATCTTCGCGAGTTAATGAGTTTAACTCTCTTGCTCGTTCGTTCAACGACATGGCTTTGCAACTACGGGAATCTTTTAACACATTAGAAAGAGCTAACTTAGAATTAGAAATTAGAGTTGATAAACGAACTGCCGAATTAACAGAAGCAAAAATTAACGCCGATGCAGCAAATAAAGCTAAGAGTGAATTTCTTGCTAATATGAGTCACGAGTTACGCACTCCTTTAAACGGTATTTTAGGTTATGCTCAAATTCTCAAAGGTTCAAATACATTCACAGAGAAAGAGCATAAAGGCATAAGAATTATCGACCAATGTGCTTCGCATTTAATAACATTAATTAATGATATTCTTGACCTATCCAAAATAGAAGCACAGAAAATGGAATTGCATCCATCACCTTTTCATTTTGCTTATTTTCTGGAAGGTGTTGTAGATATTTGTAGAATTAAGGCCGAGCAAAAAGGAATTTACTTTAATTATAAAGCAGATAATCATTTACCTACAGGCGTTGAAGCTGATGAAAAACGTTTGCGTCAAGTTTTAATTAATTTACTTGGTAACGCTATAAAATTCACTGAAACTGGTGGAGTCACTTTTACGGTTAACTTGATTGATAATCGTGAATTAGGAATTATGCAAACTACGAAAAATCGTAGAATTCGCTTTCAAATTATAGACACTGGTGTAGGAATGACTGACGCACAAATTGAAAAAATATTTCTACCCTTTGAACAGGTTGGTAACGTAAATAAGCAGTCAGAGGGAACTGGACTAGGATTAACAATTAGTAAAAAAATTGTTGCATTAATGGGAAGCACTTTAGAAGTAGAAAGTTATCCAGAAAAAGGAAGTAAATTTTGGTTTGATGTAGAAATTCCAGAAGCTCATGAATGGATTAATCAATCTGAAGTCGCTTTCCTAAAACACATAGTTGGTTTTAAAGGAGACACAAATAGAATTCTTGTAGTAGACGATCATTGGGAAAACCGTTCTGTCATAGTCAATTTTCTCGAACCGTTCGGATTTGAATTAGCAGAAGCAATCAATGGAAAAGAAGGTTTATCAAAAGCTACAACATTTAAACCAGATTTAATTATAGCAGATATTTCTATGCCAGTAATGAACGGGTTTGAGATGATAAATAATTTAAAAAACTCGCCGGGATTAAGCAATATAAAAATTATAGTTTCCTCAGCCAATGTGTTTGAAGAAAACAAAAATAAAAGTATTGATGCTGGTGCTGATGATTTTATTTCTAAGCCATTACAAACAAGCGAACTATTAGAAAAGTTACAAAAGCATTTAAATATAGAATGGATTTACGAAGAAAAACAGGTTTTACAAAATATACAAAATAAAGCAATTCCAGAACAAACTCAATCTTCATCTGAAATAATTTATCCAGATAGAGAAGAAATTAATAACTTATATGAACTAGCTTTAAAAGGTCGTTTAAAAAATATTCAACAGCGCGTCGAAGAGTTAAATAAAATTGACTCACGCTACACTAACTTTGCAAATAAAATAAATAAATATGCTAAATCTTTTCAAATAGAACAAATACAGGATTTTCTAAAAAAATATATAGAATAAAATAGAGATAACCGCATTCTGTATATTTTTAGTGTGTCTACTTATTAATAGGGAAGGAATAGTAATGGATAGTTTAGAGACAAATGTTATCTTGATTGTAGATGATACTCCTAGTAATTTAGAAGTACTTTCGGAAGCTTTAACAGTTGCTGGGTTTGAAGTTGCTGTAGCTACTAACGGAGAAAGCGCTTTAAAACAAGCAGAATACGATCCACCGGAATTAATTTTACTAGACGTAATGATGCCGGGAATAGATGGATTTGAAACCTGTCGTAGACTAAAGCAAAATCAGATTACAAAAGATATTCCTGTCATTTTCATGACAGCGCTTAACGATTCTCAAGATAAAGTTATAGGTTTATCTCTTGGCGCTGTAGACTACATAACTAAACCTTTCCAGCAAGCAGAAGTTTTAGCACGCATTCAAGTTCACGTTAAATTACAAAGCTTGAGTAAAAAGCTTGAACAGCAAAATATTCGTTTAAAAGAAGAAGTAAAACAGCGTATTGAAGCTGAAACAGCTTTACATCAGCTTAATCAAAATTTAGAACAGCAGGTGACACAAAGAACTTGGGAGCTATCTCAAGCGCTACATGATTTACAGCAAGCTCAACTACAACTCGTACAATCGGAAAAATTGTCTACTTTAGGTCAATTAGTTGCAGGTATCGCTCACGAAATCAATAATCCCGTAGGCTTTATACACGGCAACATTCAACATGCGAATCAATATATCCAAGATTTATTAAAACTAGTACAGCTTTATCAAAATCACTTTGCTCAAATTCCTTCAGAAATTGAAGATAAACAAAAGGAAATCGATTTAGAATTTTTGATCGAGGATTTACCCAAAATTCTTGGTTCGATGGAAGTAGGTACTGAACGCATTCGCGAAATTGTTCTATCACTACGTAATTTCTCTCGTCATGATGAAGCGGAGTTTAAAGTAGTAAATATCCATGAAGGTATTGATTCAACTTTGGCTCTTCTACAGCATCGCTTGAGTCCAAAGAATAGTACAACAAGGATTAATGTGATTAAGGAGTATGGGAATTTACCAAAAGTAGAGTGCTATGCTGGAAAGATAAATCAAGTATTTATGAATATCCTTGCTAATGCCATTGATGCTTTGGAAGATGTATTAAGCAGTGAAGGATACAGTTCATCACCTACAATCAGGATTATAACAGAAATTGTAACGGCGGACAGAGTTGCAATTAGAATTATTGATAATGCTTCAGGAATACCAGAAAAAGTTAAGAAACGAATATTTGAACCCTTTTTTACTACTAAGCCTGCTGGTAAGGGGACGGGATTAGGAATGTCGATTAGCCACCAAATAATTACTGAAAAGCATAATGGTTTGTTAATGTGTTTATCCGCTCCTGGAAAAGGAACGGAATTTGTGATTGAAATTCCTATTAAAGTTCAAAGCTTTTCTCAAAATCAATGGATTCAATCTCAAAATTTGAAGGCTGTAAGTCAAGTTTTAGTTTAATATATTCAAGTTAAGTTTTTTACAAAATTTATTTATAGGTTTAATTCAGCTTGAACCGCTTGGAATACTAATAAATGATATAGGCTACTGTTAGTTTTGCCTTTAAACATGGATGATTTCAATTAGAAAACTAAATCCTGAAGATATCCAGCAGTTTTTTTTATGGCGAGATGCAGACATTTACGTCCACAATATGCTGCGAAGGGAAGTGATGGAGCATGAACAAGGAAAGCGTGTTATCTTCATAGCTTTTATTAATTTTAATATTGTAGGAACAGTACAGTTTGTTCCCAAACATTACGATATTGAATTAGCTGATGGAAATTCTACTGCTTATTTACAGTCACTTTTAGTCGATCAAAATTACAGAAGACAAGGAATTGCTGGTAAGTTAATTAAATTAGTCGAATTTGAAGCAATGCAGCTAAATTTTCAACGTTTAACTATTATGGTTGAATCAGATAATTCTGCTGCACTAAATTTATATAGCAAAATGGGTTTTTCTGTTTTCAAAATTTCTAGTAATATGTGGCGGGGAATGGAATATTCGGTTCAATGCTTGGAAAAATATTTATTTTAAACAATCAACATTTTAAATAATCAACCAATAATTTGACAGCAAAAAACACCTCCCGATTTCTCGGAAGGTGTTTTTATTATGTCGAGACGTAAAACATTACGTCTCCAGAATATTTAATTATTAACCGTTGATTGCGGGAGCGCTAACAGCTACAGGAGCAGTCTCACCAGCAGCCAAGTCTAAGGGGAAGTTGTGTGCATTTCTTTCGTGCATTACTTCCATACCTAAGTTAGCTCTGTTCAATACATCAGCCCAGGTATTTACAACTCTACCGCTAGAATCGATTACAGACTGGTTGAAGTTGAAACCGTTCAAGTTGAACGCCATTGTGCTGATTCCCAAAGAGGTAAACCAGATACCTACTACAGGCCATGCAGCTAAGAAGAAGTGTAAGCTACGGCTGTTGTTGAAGGAAGCGTATTGGAAGATTAAACGACCAAAGTAACCGTGTGCAGCTACGATGTTGTAAGTTTCTTCTTCTTGACCGAACTTGTAACCGTAGTTCTGAGATTCGGTTTCGGTGGTTTCACGTACCAAAGAGGAAGTTACCAAAGAACCGTGCATAGCACTGAATAAGCTTCCGCCGAATACACCTGCTACACCTAACTGGTGGAAGGGGTGCATCAAAATGTTGTGCTCAGCTTGGAACACGAACATGAAGTTGAAGGTACCAGAAATACCTAAAGGCATACCGTCAGAGAAAGAACCTTGTCCGATGGGGTAGATCAAGAATACTGCGGTTGCTGCTGCTACTGGAGCAGAGAAAGCAACACAGATCCAAGGACGCATACCCAAGCGGTAGGAAAGTTCCCACTCACGACCTAAGTAGCAAAATACTCCAATTAAGAAGTGGAATACTACCAATTGGTAAGGGCCACCGTTGTACAACCACTCATCCAAGGAAGCTGCTTCCCAGATGGGGTAGAAGTGTAAACCGATAGCGTTAGAAGAAGGAACAACTGCACCAGAGATGATGTTGTTTCCGTAAATCAAGGAACCTGCAACAGGCTCGCGGATACCATCGATGTCAACAGGAGGTGCTGCTACGAATGCGATGATGAAACAGGTGATTGCAGATAGCAAGGTAGGAATCATCAATACACCAAACCAACCGATGTATAAACGGTTATTGGTGCTTGTAATCCACCCACAGAACTGCTCCCACGCCGAAGCGCTTTCGCGTCTTTGTAATGTGGTTGTCATGGTTCAGATAAGTGCTTTTTATTCGTCTTATAATCAGGCGCGATTTCTCTTGCCTGTTATTTACTACTTTACATTAGTTTATTCACTTAGGAGCATTTACTCAGTTTAATATTAATTATATAAAGTATAAGTAAAAGTTATATTGCGGGTTGGGTATTGAGAATTAAGCATGGGGGATTGGAGAGAAGGGTAGAGGAGCCACTGCTCCCGCACGGTTTTCTCGGTTGTAGCAAGTGGCATGGGGTAAATAGGGAAGAAAGGGGAGAAAATTCCTGTTACTCTAATTTCCTATTCTCTACTTTCAACTACTAACTGCTAATTCTTAAATGGTCACAGGAATGGCCGCAATTGTCACAATGCCGGTTGGTGCGTGACACAGCCTGCATGTTATTACTACGTTCAGAATTAGTCAAAGTGTCACAGCACCCTACGAGAAAAATATGCCAGTTGCGGCCATTCCTAGGTCACTGTTAACTGTTAATTGCTCGCTGTTTTAAAAGTCGAAGTAAATGTAAGGTAATCTTCCTTCGGGGGCTAATATCCAAACTGCCCAAAAACATAGCGGTATAAATAGAAGTTTTAAATGCCAATTTAATTTAAGCTTGAGACGGTTGTTAAGAGCATAAGAGATAGCCATGATGGACGCGATCGCAATTAGTAAAGTGGCGAGCTGATACTGACCAATATTGAGAGCTTCCACATAAACTTTTTGAGCAAACTGCGCGTCAGCCGAACGACCAAATAAATGAGTAATTACAAACCAAGAGTCTTGCACGTTGGGTAAACGGAACCATATCCAAGAGCTAAAAACCATTAATTGAGTTATCAGCCAAGCTAAAATTATTCCTGCCGGATTCTGCCAGAAGTTTTCTAAAGGTTCAAACTTGTCGCTAACAACATCAGCAAGACGATGCACTACTAATGCCAAGCCGTGATAAGCGCCCCAAATTATCCATCCCAAAGCTGCATCGTGCCAAATACCGGCAATAACCATCACAATCATTAAATTCAAACAGGTACGAGTCAAACCCTTTCGAGAACCTCCCAGGGGAAAGTAAAGATAGTTACGCAGCCAATCACCTAAACTCATGTGCCAGCGTCGCCAAAAGTCAGCAATGCTAGTACTGAAATAGGGATGGTTAAAGTTTTCTGGTAATACTAAACCGAACAGTAAAGCACTACCGCGAGCTATATCTACATAGCCGCTAAAATCTAAATACAGTTGCAAGCCATAAGCAAAAGTTGCCAGCCATAAATCAACGCTACCCGCTCGCTGCAAGCTGCTGAAAGATAAATCGACAAAAATACCTAAATGGTCTGCTAAAAGAGCTTTTTTTACCGCCCCCCTAGCAATTAACCACAATCCCTCAGCTATGGTATCGGCATTAGGAAACTCAAGTGTATTAAATTGATTTGCGAGATTATGATAGCGAGTAATCGGACCTGAAATTAGTTTGGTGAAGAAAGATTTATAACTTGCAAATTCAATAAATTGACCGCTAGCAGGGGCACCCCGATAAATATCAACTAAATAAGCAATACATTCAAAAGTAAAAAACGAAATTCCCAGAGGTGCAATTATTTTAAAAGCATCATCGTTTACAGCATTAATACTGCTGGAATTAAAGAAATTGAATAAAGCTGGTAAATATTTGAACCCGAATAACAGCAAAATATTAAAAATAATTCCCAGCCATAAAATCTTTAAACGACGACGATTCCAATCGGCTTGAGCAAATTGCCACTCTTCATTAGAAATTCGCCAATCAAGAGTATGTTTTCCGGGGGAAGTATTTTGTCCGAGGGCTAACCCCAAACGAAAATTGATAAAAACCAGCGTCAACAGTAGTGGTAAATAATAAATTTGGTTAGACGCATAAAATATTAAGCTGGCAATAAATAAAGTCCACAGACGCAACTTTTGTTGTTCCACAGACCAATAAATTGCTAATACGCACAGTAAAAATAATCCATATCCGAACGAAATAAAGTTCATTTGAATCAGTTAGCAGTGAACAGTTATCAGTGAACAGTTATCAGTGAACAGTTAGCAGTTAATAATTTATTACATTACCAATTACCAATTACCAATCACCAATACCCATCACCTACTCCAAGGTATCATTGGGTCTTTAGCGAGTTTTTTTGATACTTCGTAGGCTCCGTAACGGTTGAGGTGACTGGGGTCGGAAAAATAGTCGTTGGCTTGTGGCCATGCTTGACTTAAGTCTCGGTAAATGAAGTTGGAACGGCTTGATAAATCCAGCATATAATTTTCAAATTCTTGTTCGTATTTTTTACGTGCTGGATCTAAATATTCTGCTGTTAGAGGCATATTTACGAACACTACATTTATATTGCGTTTTTCGGTGTAGTTCAGTACTGCTTGCAGGGCTTCATTTTGCTCGCCGAGCAGTTCAAAGTTTTGATAGTCTTTATCGTAATTACCTGCTACTTTGGCGTGCTTTTTGTAATAAGTCTTAGGATTAAAGCGGATAGATAACGGTAAAAATCCATCAAAATCGACTGCGTAATTAGAAGCATCTTCAGAAAGATTGGTTAAATCGTTTGAAGATTCTACTTTCCCCAGAGTGCTAATTATTGGTAAAGATTTAAATATTTTGTTGAGTTGACTTTTGATTTGGTCGCGTTTTTTGTAAGAACTTGAAACCGTGGCAAATCCTTGGTTTAATTTATCGTTAATAATTTGATTGCCATTAGTTGTTTTTTTAGCTAGTTCTGCTTCTTTGGTGGTTTTTGGTGCAGCATCTTGAGAATCTTGTCTTGCTAAGGATGTAGACAAGGCATATTGGTAACCGGGGGATGCTGCGATCGCGGCAAAGGTACTGTCGTTTCTACCGCTATTAAAAGCACGAGAACCATCGGCCCAAATAATGGTTTTTGGCAGTTCTGCCGGTTGGAGTACGCGACGAATGATAAAGTCTACAACTTGTGCTGTGGCTCCGTTTATACCAAAGTTAAATACGTCAATATCCGCATAACCCTGGGTTGCTAAAGCTTTAGAAAGTGCATCTGGATCGACACCTCTTAAAGCACGGGAAGAACCGATAATCAATACATCCGGTGGTACGCCATTTTTTGCCAAACGCTGTTTGTATAACGCTAATTGTTCGTCTAATTGCCGAGCATTGAAACTGGGAAGCTGCGATCGCGCTGCTAGGAGAATGGCTGTTGCTGTGGCTTTACCTCGCGACGGTTTATTTTTTGCGGTGAAGCCAGAACTGTTAAAGGTTGAATTGGTATTAGAGTTAGATTGCTCTTGTGTACTGCTAGCAAGGAAAGCTGTTGTTTCTTCTGTTGCAGTGGTTGCTGGTAGCGATTGAGCAATTTGTGGAGTTGACGGGACAGATGAAGTCAAAATTTGACCCAATATCCAATCAGTTTGCAAAGTCAATAATAATCCTAGGGCACCCCAAATTAAAGCAACGTTACGGACTGCTGTTTCTGAATTAGGTTCGGATACCTGCTGTTTGTCAACAAAAAGCTGGGTTTTTAAGAACCCATTTTTGATAGTTTCACCCCAATCCCTAGCAATATCAGCAATAAAGGTATGAACTTCTTCTGGCGTTAAATCGGGACGTAATACAGTTTCATTATCTTCGGGCAATAATTCCTGCACGTAAGCAGAAGTCGCGGCAAATTCTGGAGTTGCTTCGGGTACTACTCGCTGGCGTTGCTGAAAATCCATGCCGGATTGCCAGAATGGTTTTTTGTTACCGGCTCTTCTTCCGTAAACGCGCACGCCAGCAAGATTATCTAATTGCAAATGTCTAACAAAATTTATGACTTTGGCAGCTACTTTTTTGCGTGCCGGACATACAGGAGCATCACACATAATGTGTAATAAATCTTCTCTTCGTGCCAAGATGACGCGAATACCACCAGTCTTTAAACGCTTATCTAAATTAGGATTGAGCAAGCGTTGAATTAAAAAAGTAATTGCTTCAATATCGCCTTCACTGGCTAATTCCATTGCCGACGATGCTAAAGCCGGATGTTGTTTCGCCGGTAAAGATTGCCAATCAACCCAAGCAGGTTGAGAGGAATTTATTGTTTTTTGTCCGTAAATAGCTGCTGACAATATCCCCTGGGGAGCTAATGCTTCTAATTGAGGAACAATTTTGTCCAAACATAATTGTTTAGGGGGAATCGTTCCGTCTTCAGGAGATTGAGAACTTGGGATACAAAATATATGTATTGTTGAATCTTGTAAAGAAGCTTGTACTTCTACCTGAGAATTCTTAAATCTAATATTTAAAATCCTGATAATTGCTTGCACATCTCCCCATCGCGCCCATTCCTTGAGCATTATTTCTGGGGGTGTCAAATCAATTAACAGCAGCCAATCCGGTTGAGTTTCGCCGACAACCTGTGTAGAAATTACTGCATCTCGATAATTTAACAGCTTAAGATTTCTTAACTTAGCTGCTACAGGCTCTGCAATTAAAGATGGATCTGGCGTGTAATTTGATTGGCAAAAAACCCATAATCGTCCTTTATTGCGAGCAATGTCGGCTAATGGTTTTTGTCTTCTAACTTTAACTTGGACGGCGACTCCTAAAGTACTTAAAGTCTCGCTTAAATAACGAGCAATAGCATTTGGATCTCCCTGACGAGCCAAGCTTTCATTAGATAAAATTAGCGCTCCAGGAGGCGCATTTACTTGTAATAGTGCAGTTTTAACTTCTTCTAAGTGCTTGTCAAGTTGACTCAGATAAACCTTGTGGCACCATTCGGGACGTTTTTCGCTTTTTTTCTTTCCGTAAACGAAAACTTGGTATATTGAAGGTTGTTCGTTTTTTGTTAAAGCATCTAAATCGGTTTGTTGTAAAGCTTTGAGCAAATCCGATAAAGTGTTCCACCTCGGAGGACCAGATGGGGATTCGCAAAGAATATGCAGGTCGTTTCCTCGCAACCGGACTTTTACCCCTATAGAGTTTATCCCTGTTGCTTGGCTTACCCACTGTGCTAGTGATTGTTGAGTTTCTAGAAAGGCTGTTTTCATCGCAAGTTGACGAAAAAGGATTGAGCGGACGCGGTTAGCTGGCAACAGCTAGTAAACTAGAATCATCGAAATTATTAAACGGGAGAATTAGCAAGGAAGAATATGCAGCTTGTTATCTCCTTTCTCTTAGCTATTTATTTGGAAGGCCGATTGGATTAGCCCATATTAACTTCGTAACAAACGATAATTGCTCTCTCATATAAAGTTTTGTGTTTTATTTAACTTATCTTACAGCAGTCAAAAATATCTATGTCCTCTCAAACAGTTAATTCTAAATCATCTAAAGCTCAATTAGATTTGGGCTTATTTTCGATTCCCCAATCTGTCATATTGCTTTCGGGTACCGTTTCTGTCTTAACATTAGTGTTAGCAGAAAAAGCTACAGGCGAAGCACTTATAGCATTAGGACAAGCCAGCGAAGAACTATTTCGAGGCGAGCGTCTACCAATGCTTGATTTTCCAACTTCAAATTCCGAAGATTCGGACAAAAACCCAGTATAAGAAGTCTTAACCCTTTAAGGGGGTAAAAATTTCATTTTTGTATGGGTTCACAACTAAAAAAAACCATCAACAGTAATCTGTTCTAATACAAAGCGAGGATATGAGTACCGTTTTATACACTCACGCTCAGGCTGTAAATATCTACCCCGCATCAGATTTGTTTTTGCGCCATCGCCTGCAAATCGTCGAGGAAGTGTGGGAATTAGTTCTCCGTGAAGAATGCGGACAACAAATGGTAGACCTCCTCAGACAATTACGCGATTTATGCTCTCCAGAAGGACAAGCAACTGATAACCAAGCTTCCTCAGTATCAAGTTTAATTGAAAATTTGAGCATTAATGAAGCAATAAGAGCGGCTCGTGGATTCGCTTTGTATTTTCAATTAATAAACATCGTAGAACAGGATTACGAACAAAAACAGCAGTTAACTCGCTACGAAGAAGAGCAAGGTGAAGACAAAGAAACTTTACCGCCTATTATTTATTCGAGCAATCAACAGGTTGAAGATGTTCATCTCAACAGCGGCGTTAATGCAGATTTACTAGTCAAAAGTTGGCAAGCAAAACCAAATTTAAAAGATAAAGGAACGTTTGCCGAACTATTTCCCAAATTATTCAAGTTAAACGTACCTCCTGCCCAGATTCAGCGGTTAATTGCACAATTAGACGTGCGTTTGGTGTTCACGGCTCACCCGACTGAAATTGTTCGTCCTACCATCCGAGAAAAACAACGGCGAGTTGTAGATTTACTGCAAAAGCTCGATGCATCCGAAAAACGTTCTGGTAACACTAGCGCTGGAGTTTATTCTTGGGAAACTACCCAACTCCGTTCTCAATTGCTTGAAGAAATTCGTTTGTGGTGGCGTACTGATGAACTACATCAGTTTAAACCAAGCGTGCTTGATGAAGTAGACTACGCGCTGCATTACTTCCAAGAAGTTTTGTTTGAAGCAATTCCTCAGCTTTATCAGCGTTTAGAGTACGCATTAAATTCGACTTTTTCCAGACTTGAGCCACCTAGTAAAAGCTTTTGCCAATTTGGCTCTTGGGTAGGTTCCGATAGAGACGGTAATCCTTCTGTAACACCAGCAATTACTTGGCAAACTGCTTGCTATCAACGTCATATGGTGTTGGAAAAGTACATTGAATCTGCGAGGGGTTTAATTGAATTACTCAGCGTATCGCTGCACTGGAGCGATGTACTACCGGACTTATTAGAATCTCTGGAAATTGAACAGTCCCAAATGAGCGAAGTTTACGATGAATTGGCGTTGCGCTACCGTCAAGAACCTTATCGTTTAAAGCTTGCTTATGTTGTAAAAAGGCTGGAAAATACGCGAGAACGTAATTCAGCATTGCGGAAGCGAGAAATTATTAAAGACGATAAAGCTCCAATTTACCTTTCCGTTTCAGAATTTTTAGCCGATTTGAGGTTAATTCAACGTAACTTGTCAGAAACAGGCTTAAAGTGTCAGCAATTAGAAAATCTTCTCACACAGGTTGAAATTTTTGGCTTTAATTTGACTCAATTAGATATTAGGCAAGAATCAACTCGTCACAGCGATGCAATCGGCGAAATTCTAGAATATCTAGGAGTTTTAGACCAAAAGTACGATGACTTACCAGAAGAAGAAAAAATTGCTTGGTTAACCAAAGAACTGCAAACAAGAAGACCTTTAATTCCGGCTCAGCTACCGTTTGGAGATAAAACCAACGAAATAGTAGAAACGATGCGCTTAGTGCATTCGTTGCAAAAAGAATTTGGTTGCAATATTTGCCAAACTTACATTATCAGTATGTGTCGTTCCGTCAGCGACGTGCTGGAAGTATTGTTGTTAGCCAAAGAAGCAGGACTTTATGACCCTGGAACTGCTATAGGTACAATCCGAGTCATACCCTTGTTTGAAACAGTAGAAGATTTACAACGTTCGAGACAAGTAATGAGAGACTTGTTTTCTCTTCCTTTATATCGCGCTTTACTTGCGGGGGGATATAAAGCTTACGAGGAAGGCAAGGAAACAAAGCAACTTGAAGTTAGTTCTCCTTTATATCCCAACTTACAGGAAATCATGTTGGGATATTCTGACAGTAATAAAGACTCTGGCTTCCTTAGCAGTAACTGGGAGATTCACAAAGCTCAAAAATCATTGCAGCAGATAGCAGAAGAATACGGTTTAAGCGTGCGAATATTCCACGGGCGGGGTGGTTCCGTAGGACGTGGCGGCGGCCCTGCTTATGAGGCAATTTTGGCACAACCGGGCAAAAGTATTAACGGTCGGATAAAAATTACCGAACAAGGTGAAGTTTTAGCTTCTAAATATTCTTTGCCGGATTTAGCACTATATAATCTCGAAACAATCACCACTGCCGTAATTCAAGCCAGTTTATTACGTGCCGGGTTTGACGATATCGAACCCTGGAACGAAATTATGGAAGAATTAGCTGCGCGATCGCGTTCCCATTATCGAGATTTAATTTACGAACAACCTGATTTTATTGACTTTTTCAATCAAGTTACCCCTATAGAAGAAATTAGTCAGTTACAAATCAGTTCTCGTCCGGCTCGTCGTCCGTCGGGTAAAAAAGGCTTAAGCAGTTTGCGGGCGATTCCCTGGGTGTTTAGCTGGACGCAAACTAGATTTTTGCTACCTGCTTGGTATGGAGTCGGTACGGCTTTACAAGAGTTTCTTAATGAAGCCCCAGAAGACCACATTCAGTTATTACAATGCTTTTACCGAAAGTGGCCGTTTTTCAAGATGGTTATTTCTAAGGTAGAAATGACTTTGGCTAAAGTTGATTTACAAATGGGTCGGCATTATGTAGATAAACTGTCTAAAGCTGAAGATAAGCAGCGCTTCGATCGGGTATTCAACCAAATTTCTAGCGAGTACTATCTAACGAAAAACTTAGTGTTGAAAATAACTGGGCACGAAAGACTGTTGGATGGCGATCCAGTTTTACAGCGTTCCGTACAATTAAGAAATGGTACTATTGTACCTTTAGGGTTTATCCAAGTATCTTTACTCAAACGCTTGCGCGATAGTAAAAACAAGGCAAGTTCTGGAGTAATTCACTCGCGTTACAGTAAAGGAGAATTGCTTCGAGGAGCGCTTTTAACTATTAACGGCATCGCTGCGGGGATGAGAAATACTGGTTGATTGTTTTTCAATTGTCTGAGACGTTGCATTGTAACGTCTCGACAAAAATTTTTTGAAGTAGTTAGTGTATCGATTACAGAGAATCAAAAACTCCGATTTCTAATAGAATTAAAATAGAAATCGGAGTAGTGCAAACTATTCTGTTTTATTTGCTTATTTGGTTATTCAATAGCTCAGACAACTAGCGATACACATTTACCATACCCATATATTTTCCAGCTATTGATTCACAAGCTAATTACTTACAGGTTCTCTAGGAATTACTGACAAATAAATTTAATCCCAATCTGGAAAAGGATTTTCATCACCTACTTCTCCACCAATACCAATACCTGTATGGAATATTTCAGCATTAGTGATGTTCATATCTTCCATTGATGCTTCGTATACGTTGGAGTCGTATATTTTAGCGCTGGCTAAATTGGCATCATTCAAATTAGCTTGCTTAAAATTAACGTTAGTTAAAAATGCCGAACTTAATTTAGCATCTTCTAAATCCGCACGAGTCAAATCGGCACCTTCTAGATTAGCGTGTTCGAGGTTTGCTCCCCGAAGATTTGCTCCTCTCAAGTCAGCACCAATTAAATGCGAGCCGCGTAGGTTTGCTCCCGATAAGTCGCAACCAACACATTCCCTGGTTTCGAGTAGCTTTTGAACATGCTGCGGATTTTCAGCTTTCACCGAGCTGGTAAAAAGCAGGGGAGCTACTACAGTTAGAGCAACCAAAAGTTTCTTAATCATAAATTTTCCCCTTTTGCAATCGAATATCTTCCGTTCGTTTCCTCACATTTCTATTATCTCACTAATTTGCCAGAGTATAAGGATTAACGACAAAGCTTCACAGTGAGAATTGTTTTCATTTGAGGTTGAAACAAGAAAAACTTTGAATCCGTTTCATATTATCAGGGTTTTCAGCTATTCTTAGATGCTAAAAGTGCTGATTTGTTGATGTAAATTTTTATTAAAATTAGTTGAAAGCGAGTATAATTTAATTTTATTTATTAAGAGATATTCGGAACAACAGTTCTACTGACAGTTTCTAGATGGCTATAATTCAATAAGATTTGAGGATGGCGAGTAAATGGGGCAATAAGAAAAAGGAGTTTATCTTTTTTGATTGCAAATTGTATTTTATGTAATATCGCAATTAATTGGTACGGTCACCTGTGAAAGTGTTAACTGCAAAATCGCTAAATTCGCAGCAGTCAGTAGAGCAGTCAGTATAAATACTGCTCCAAGCCAATTCAGTCATAAAAACTTTTTATTAAAAATATAAATTCGAGCAAATCGGAGCGGCGGGATTTGAACCCACGACCTCCACTACCCCAAAGTGGCGCGCTACCAAGCTGCGCTACGCCCCGTAAATCGGACTTTATAAATAGGATTTACAATTTTTCTTTGCAGAGAAATTAAATCCTTGGGGTTTTAACTATAATATATTAGCACAAAATAGAAATGAAACAACTATTTCGTTCAAAAAACATCAAGCATAGCTGCGGCTTGAATTAGATTGTGAAGGGCACTCGAATCCCACTTACCTTCCACGCCGCGACCTGAGTTAAGGATAAAACGTAAACTATAGGTATGGGGATAGCCTTCTACTTCCATCCACAGCAAATTGCTTTCTGCCTCGCAGGTAATTTTTTCTTCATCCATTAATTCCGATTCCATCTGTTGCATTGTGTCTGCAAGCTGCCTTAACAGACGACAGAAATCATTTAGCTCGGCTTCGGTTAATTCAATAGCCCATTCATCAGTACCTACTAAACCTTTAAATTCTTTTGCTACTGGGTTAAAGCCGATACGCCAACCGTTTCCTTTTTTGAGTACGCGCATAGAGGGAGAGGGGGAGAGGGGGAGATGGGGAGAGAGGGTAGAAAGAGTGAGGGAGTGAGACCACTCGCGTGGGTCGGTCGTCCGTCCGTCATCCCTCCGTTGAGCGAAGTGGCGTTAGCGAAGCGTCTCCCGTCAGGGAGATACCCGAAGGGGGAGAGAGTGAGAGAGTGAGGGAATAAACTTATTACTCATTACTTATTACTCATTACTCATTACTCACCCATGCCCTATGCCCCATGCCCAATTACCTATTACCCAATTACCAATTAGCAATTATTTCTGATTAAATATATTGACTAAAACCTGTATTAAAGTGTTGCGCCCGGAGCGATTGAGAGCTTTAATTGCAGCGCGATCGCCATCAATTGGATTTTTTGTCAAAGTTTTAGAACCTGGATAGGAAGATTCATACATTATTTCGTTAGCACCAAGATAATCGGCTAATGTTAATTTCCAGTCTAGGCGAGTATTAGGCGCTCTGCCTTTGACATAAACGTGATAGCGTATAAGACGACGAGCTAAAGTTTGATTTTCGGATACTTTACGAGTCTTTTTGCTAACATACTTGTTTTCTCGGGGGAATTTTGGCAATTGCTGATACACTTTTCGCCAAGCATCTGATGAAGCTATTGTTTGAGCAATAGTAGGCTGTATTCCGACTATATTTGTATTTAAATTTATGTATGGCGAAACTAGAATGACCGCGCCAGTTGCGATAATGGCTGTAAGCAACCTGTATTTTAATTTCATTGAAAAATGAATATAGCGGTTTTCACTTGGATGAAGTACAGATTGACCTCACCCCCTTCCCCTCTCCTTATTAAGGAGAGGGGTGTCCGATAGGACGGGGTGAGGTTTAGAGTGTATTGCACTTAACCGAAAACTGCTATATTTAGCAGCTAGCAGTTAACAATATGATGTTATAGTTCATCATAAAGCTTTTAACTTTTCTTAAATGCAATTACTTCACAGCAATAGTGTTGGTTTGCGCTGCGCTTACCCCAACCTAGCATCTCAGAAGTTGGTAACTGGTAACTGTTCGCTGCTAACTGATAACTGTATTACATTTCGCCGATGATTTCTGGCTGGGTTAATTCGTCGGACATTTCAATAATCGAGCGTAATACAGGCTTCATTAATACATCTTCGGTATTATCAAAATCTTCATAACGCCGACGTTTAGCGCGGTTTGCCACTTGAACTGTAATCCGATAACGATTAGAAGCCGCGCTGATTAAATCTTCCGCACGGTGCATAATTTGAGATTGAGTTGTCTCGAATTTAGAACGTCTTAGCATAATTACTGGTTCAAAGGGTCAATCATTAGTTTAACAAGGGATTGGGAGATATGGGCGAGGGAAGAGGGGGAGAAAATATTATTTACTTACTACTTACTACTTACTACTTGCTACTCCTAAACACTCACCATGCCCAATGCTCAATTCCCAATTCCCTACTTTCTTTTAAAAACGATCATATCGTTTCCGACTACTGGACTGCGGGCTATAAGTTTACCTTGCTTATCAGTAATTTCTAGGTGAGTGAAATCGAGTTCTTGAGAACGCTGCCAGATTTCTGCGGCTAGTTTATCTTGCTGTCTTTTTTCTAAGCTGTACCAATTGTTGCGAATTTTAATCGTGAGATTACTGTTTAAAAAGTTGGCTTGGATTGATTCTATAATTTCTGAAAAAGTGCGATCGCTGGAGCTAGAATCTTTGAAGTTTAGGCTTATATCACCAACTTGATTTTGAATTGCTGCGATTAAGGTTTCTTCTGGTGTTAATGGTGGGGTTTCAATTTCTGGCTCAGATACAGTTTCTTGTTGGGAAGCTTTTTGTTCTATAACGGGTGGAATTTCAACTTCTGGCTCGGATGCTGTTTCTTCTGGAATTGGCTCGGAAGTTGTTTGTGTTTCTATAACGGGTGGAATTTTAGCTTCTGGCTCGGAAGTTGTTTGTGTATCTATAACGGGTGGAATTTCAACTTTTGGCTGGGATGCTGTTTCTTCTGGAGTTGGCTCGGAAGTTGTTTGTGTATCTACAACGGGTGGAATTTCAACTTCTGGCTCGGATGCTGTTTCTTCTTCTGGAGGTGAGGAAACTGTTTCTTGCTGTGGGACTATAGATTGTGGTTCGGTAGTAGATACTACCTGCGGAATTTCTGTGTTTGGGGGAACGGTTGCTATTTGTGACGGTTTGCGATCGAAAACGTTTGTAGTTACCGCAAATATGATTACTGCTAATCCACCGATAATTCCCGTTAAAGCTGTATCTGACAACTTTGCGGAAAATTGTACGGGTATAATAAGCCTAATTTTTCCTAATATACCAGTCCAAAGCTGCTGAAGCTTTTGTAAAAAACCTGGTTTATTGTCATTACCGGGTATAGGTTCGGTTTCTAAATTATCTGCGGTAGTTTCTAATAATCCACTAGCACCTCGTAAAATTTTAACTAATGATGCCCTCCAGAATGGGAGTTTTTCTTGAGAGGGAGATGGCTGAGTAGAAGACGGTTGTATATCTTGATTTTCTGGTGACATAAAATTATCAGATACAGATTAACTAAATTAAATAGAGTATAAATTCGGATATAAGTTTTCTATTGCAGCTTTAATTTATCACTCTCACTAATTTGGTCAAGTTTTTGACGGCTGATTTGTAACTTAAATACATTATTTATTGAGATTGCATAAATTACATTTTTGTTTTATAAGCTACAAAATTTAATCTTAGGTTAGTAAATATATTATTCCTTTTTAAACTAATTTTTTTAAATATTTTTTTTATTAAATATCGGTTCTGTAGAACACCTATGTTGCTACTAGAGAAACAGAATCAAGCTATCTTTACTAATAAGCACGTATTTTATTAAGCAGATAATTCTAAGTATTTTAACTTAATTCAAAGTATGAAAATTAAGCGTATTGAAATGCAGTCTTTTCGAGGAATTGGCGATATGGCGCTGGAATTCCAAGCAAAGGAACCTAATGTAATTATTGGTATTAATGGTGTCGGTAAATCTAGTATTTTAGAATGCATTGCAATTCTATTATCTCGCTATACAAAACCAGTTCAGTTTCCTACGACTTCGGGAAGATTGTTTCAGGAAACAGATATTTCTACCGGAAGCGAAGAAACTCGTAACGAGATTACAGTTGAAACTGATGAAGATGAAGTCACTTGGTGTCTTTCCAAGCAAAGAAAAAAACGTAGTAAAACTGCCGGTAGCGATTTAAGCGAGTTACGTAAATTAATTGAAGGAACTCACGAACAACTAAAAAATAATTCTAAATTTAATTTACCTGTTATCGTTCATTATGGCGTAAATCGCGCCGTACTCGAAATTCCTTTGAGAGGTCGTAAAAAGCATTCTAACGAACGGATAAGTGCTTACGAGCAATCGTTAGACAGCGTACAAATAAATTTTAATAGCTTCTTCCAATGGTTTAGAAAATTGGAAGATTTAGAAAACGAACAAAGACTTGATGATTCTAATTTTGTTGACCATCAGTTAGAAGCAGTTAGACAAGCAATTTATTCTTTGATTACAGGTTTATCTAACTTAAGAATCCGTCGTTCTCCTTTAAGAATGACTGTCAAAAAACAAGATAGAGAATTAAACGTTAATCAACTATCCGATGGTGAAAAATGTTTACTGGCAATGGTGGGAGATTTAGCTCGGAGATTAGCAATTGCAAATCCCGGACTTGATGACCCATTACTCGGTGATGGTATCGTTTTAATCGATGAAATTGAATTGCATTTACATCCTAGATGGCAAAGAGATATTATTCCAGCCTTGAAAAAAACGTTTCCTAACTGTCAGTTTATTGTCACTACTCACTCACCTCAAGTAATTAGTCACGTTCATCCCGAAGGAGTCTTTATTTTAGAAAGAGATGAATCGGAAGGACTGATTATAATGAGTCCTGAAGGTTCTTACGGAAGAGACAGCAATAGCATCTTAGAAGACTTAATGGAAGTTCCCGAAAGACCTCAAAAAATCAAAGATAGTTTACAACAATTATTCAGATTTATTGACGACGGAAATCTCGCAGGAGCTAAAGAATTACGCGAAGAATTAGCATCAGAAATTGGTGACGATGAACCCGAATTTGTTCGAGCAGATGTACTAATTCGACGTAAGGAAATTCTTAACAAATGAAACATATTGAAAAAGGTTCCGAACCAAAAAGTTTAACTAGCTACAACAAGAAAGTAAGTGCAAATACAAAGTGGAAATCTTTCAACCGTAGCGTTAAGAATGACACTTACGATTCCATACTTCACGAACAAGGGTACATTTGTTGTTACTGCGGAATTCGGATTAGTCGCAGAAAATGTCATATCGAACATTTTCGACCAAAAAGTAAATATACTCATCTCACATTTGATTACAGCAATTTAATTTCATCTTGTCAGGGAGAAGACGAACAAAGACCGACTAAACCAGTACATTGCGGACATAAGAAAGGTGGTTGGTTCGACGAAGACTTAATGATTTCGCCTTTAGATCCTAATTGCAGCAGCTACTTTCGATATACGGGAGCGGGAGAGATATTACCTACAGATAACCCCGAACATCAAGAAGCTGCTGAAACTACCATCAAAATGCTGGCGCTAGATATTAATAAGTTGAAGAAAATGCGTCGTAAAGTAGTTGATGGGGTAATGCAAGCCACTCAGGATTTGTCTGAAGAGGAAATTAAAGAACTATCTGAAGCGTGGTTGGAGAGAGACACAAGCGGAAGATATGAACCCTTTTGGGCCACTATTGATTATGTGATGCGGCAGTTTTATTAGGTTCACTCTTGTCCCTCTCCTTAATAAGGAGAGGGATGTCCGTAAGGACAGGGTGAGGTTTGAATATATGGGATACACGGGCAGGGATGCCCATACCACAAGTTTGTAGGGTGCGTTACCACTTTAGTCTAACGCACCAAAAACACTATAATATTTTGAATTAGAAAGTCTGTTTTTTCGCAATATTATTGAAGCTATTTTGTTGATTTTGTATTTATAATTTTCAGTTTTTAATTATTGTTTGAAATTATATACATGTATATATAGTTTTTAGTTTTATTTTGAAGATAATGGTGAGTTACGGTATTATCGCAATTGTAATGTTTCAATCAAATTATCTCGAACCGTAACACACCTTACAATATAAACAAATTCTCCCCCCCTCTCTTCAAAGCCCAAACTGTTGAAACACCTCACTCGCAGCCCGATGTAACAACGAATGTCGCCACACCAAGGATTTCATATCATCTGCATAACCGCCACCAATCACGCAAGCGACAGGATAACCAGCATTTACGCAAGTACTCAAAACCTGCATTTCCCGTCGATATATTCCCGTATCTGTTAAAGCCAATTTACCTAATTTATCACTGATGTGCGGGTCAACTCCAGCATCGTATAATACTAAATCTGGTTTTACGTTTAGGAGTAAATCCGGTAAATATTTAGCTAAAGTTTGTAAGTATGCATCGTCTTCCATGCCTTCGGGAAGAGGTACGTCTAAATCGCTTTTCTGTTTTTTACCGGGGAAGTTTACTTCGCAATGCATCGAGAAGGTAAAAACGCTGTTGTCATCTTGAAAAATAAAAGCCGTACCGTCACCTTGATGTACGTCTAAATCAACGATGAGGATTTTTTGGGCAAGGTTAAGTTTTTGCATGACACGAGTTGCGATCGCGAAGTCATTGAAAATACAAAAGCCACTACCATAGCTAGGGAAAGCGTGGTGTGTTCCTCCCGCAGTATTGCAAGCTAAACCTTTATTTAAAGCTAATTTCGCCGATAAAATTGTACCACCAACCGCCGTGCAGGTACGATTAACTAATTGCGGACTCCAGGGTAAACCGATGCGTCGTTGTGCTTTTGTATCGAGGGTTCCCTGCAAATAACCATTCACAAATTCTGGAGTATGAACTAATTCAATAGTTTCTCGATTGGGTTTTTCAGGGGTATGAAATTGATTTAAATCGGCTACTCCATCAGCTAATAATAATTCATGGAGCAAACGAAATTTTGGCATCGGGAAACGATGAGCATCCGGCAATGGAGTAACGTAATCTGGATGGTAGATAATTGGTAAAGACATAAATAAGTTAGGAGTTAGGAGTTAGGAGTTATGAGTAGTGAGTAACAAGTAATTCTATATTTATTCTTACTCTTAAACAAATAGTTGATAGTGGGAGCATCTTGCTCCCTATTTTCTAAATTTTCTTATTCCCTATTAACAATTACCAACTACCAATCACCAATTACTAATTACCTTTCTTCTCCAAATAATATTTACCAATAATTTCCACCTTGATTTCATAATCTTCATCTAATCCTCGTCGCTGTAATGCTCTTGCGATTGCATTTTGACTGCTATAAATTAATTCAACACGTTTATTATTAGATATATTTCCCGAGTGCTTGCGGTGATAGTATAGAGATTGTTTTAAATGATGTACTTGAGTAATTTCTGAAAGTCGCAAACATAAATCGTAATCTTGAGCTAATCCAGAATTTTCATCGATTCCACCAGCTTGTTCAAACACTTCCCGACGCATTAAGCGGAAGTGAAAAGTCATAAAATCAACTAATAGTCTATCTTTAGAATATGGAATTTGACAGCGGGTTCCCTTTCCTAAAACTTTGTTGTCTTTATCTATTAATAGATAATCGGTATAAACTAATCCTATCTCGGAATTATTTTCACATATGTTCGCAGTTTCTATTAATGTATTAGGTGCTATTAAATCATCGCTGTCAATCCATCCTAAATATTTACCGCTACAAATTGAGAATGCTCCTTTTAATGATAAAGTTTGTCCCTGATGTCTGGCTGCAATAACTTTTACTCGTTTATCTTTTTGAGCATATTGACTGGCAATTTCTACAGAATTATCTGTAGAACCATCATCCCAAATTATTAATTCAAAATTAGTAAAACTTTGTCTAAGAACGCTTTCAATAGCAATTTTAAGGTAATCTTCTCGATTGTAAACGGGGATAACTATAGAAATTATAGGCTGCATAAATAGTATCGGTATTATTGCGAACAACTAGTTTTACCCTAAAAAAAAATAAGTGTAAACACGTATTATTTTTTCCTGATTAACATTATTTTGACATCCATAAGTAGCTTAAGTTACAACCGATGGGAAACCATTTTATTTATCGAATATAAGGCTACTTGATATGGCAGAAAAAAAGACTTTTGAAGCTAATGACTCAATGATGGATGACTTCCTTTTAGATAGCGTTTTGCTAGATGATACTAAAATACCTTCACCGGCAGAAGTTAGTCTTGATGTTGATTCGATGGCTGTTGCTGAAAACAGTGGAAAAAGTTTTAATTATACTTTTACTCGCACCGGCAATACTACCGATGCTTTGACAATTAACTTTACTCTCGGGGGTAAGGCAACTTTAGATACAGACTATACATTAACTGGTGCGGTAATTAATGGTACTCAGGGTACTGTTACTATTGCTGCTAACGCAACAACTGCTACCGTTACTATTAAACCGATTGCAGATAGTGAAATTGAATCGGATGAAGCTGTTAAGTTAACTCTTGAAAATGGTACTGATTACATCATCAGCGATGGTGATTCGCGGTTACTTGAAGCTGTGAGAGCAAAACCTTCAGAAGGCTCTTCAATGGATAATAATGCTGTTATGGCTGTTATCATGAATGACGATCCCATGTTGGATGCAGTTTGGGCAAAAAAGTTTGATGATAAAGGTAATGGCTATGGTTATGAATTTTTAGCTGTAGATGATGCGGGCAATACCTATGTTACAGGATATTTTGAGGAAGAAGCTTCTGTTGACGGTAAAGTTATTACACGCACAGGAGAATATGATACTTTTGTAGCCAAATTTGATAAAGATGGAAAAGTAGAATGGGCTAAAGAGTTTGGCGGCTCGGGTGAAAGCTATAGTTTTCCTGAAGATATTGCTGCTGATAGTAGCGGTACCTATTTAACTGGAACATTTGACAACAAAATTGTTTTTGGCAACGAGACTTTGAGCGCTCAAGGGCTTGGTTATGGTTTTGATGAGGTTTATGTTGCCAAACTTGATACAACTGGTAAGGCAGTATGGGCAAAGAGTTTTGGTGGTGCTGAAAACGATATAGCTTCTGGTATTGAGGTAGATAAAGACGGTAATACATACATTACTGGAGAATTTTACGAAACAATTACTTTTGGTAATACAACTTTTAACGATGATGAAAATGGAAATGTATTTATTGCCAAATTAGATACTAAAGGTGAAGTACTCTGGGCTAAAGAATATGGTAACGATGAACAGGAGGATTTAGCCGAAGATGTAGTTGTGGATAAAGAGGGTAATGCCTATTTGTTCATGACTGAAGGTTATGAAAGTGGTACGGAAAATATTTCGCTTGTCAAGCTAAATAAAAGCGACGGTAGCGAAGTTTGGAAAGAGGCTAAGACTTTCGGTGACGAAAATAACTATGTCGTAGCTGAAGATATCGCTATAGATAATCAAGATAATATTTATATTGCTGGAAAATTTGAAGATTCACTGACTTTCGGCAGTACTAAGCTTGAAGGTGGTGAAGATGATGGAGATGCCTATATTGCTAAGCTAGACAGCAAAGGTGATGTACTATGGGCAAAAGACTTCAGTAAAGATAACAATGATGATATTGAAGTAGAAGGTATTGCTGTTGATGATATGGGTAATACCTATGTCAGCGGATATTATGCTGGTGAAAGCATGAATGTTGGTGATTTCATGCTTTACAAAGAATCTTCTGTTGATGAGGGTTGGAGTCTAAATGCTTTTCTGACTAAATTTGATAGCGATGGCAAGATAAAGTGGGCGCAAAATATCGGTGGTACAAATTATGATGCTATTTCTGACATCGCTGTAAAAGATGGGAATATTTATCTTACTGGAGAGTTTGAAACAAAAGCTACTTTTGGCAAGACATCCCTTACCGCACAAAAAGCTGTAAATAATCCATCCATAGACAATAGTAGTTTCCTTGTCAAATTAAAAGAAGAAAAACCAGAAATCTCTCTTACCGTTGATTCGACAAAAGTTACCGAGGGTGAGAATAAACAAATCACCTACACTTTCACTCGCAAAGGTGATTCCACATCAGAATTAACTGTTGATTTTTCTGTCACTGGTAGCGCTACTTTTAAAGATGACTACACTTTAACCGGCGCTGATGAGTTCAAGGATAGCAAGGGTAAGGTAACTTTCAAAGCTGGAGAAAAGACTGCTACCGTAACTTTAAATATTGTTGATGATTCGGATGTTGAGGAAGATGAAACTTTAGGTTTGGAATTAGCAATGGGAAGTGGTTATATGCTTTCCGCGACAGAAGTTAAAACCAATATTACTATTGCTAAAGATGAAAAAGATATTGTTATGGGTAGTGGTAATGAAGATGAAGATGATGATGACGACGATACAGAATTTAGCTTAGCATCTAAGAGTAAACAAACATTCAAGTTTAAAAGCAAATTTAAACAGGGTAAATCTTCTATCAAGTTTTCTTTCAAGAGTAAAAGTATCAATCAATTCAAAGAAATTGCTGTTGTTACAGTTGATGATGATGAAGGAAATATCGATGGAATTTCTCCCGAAGCTGAAGGATATTTAGAAGCAGCTTTAAATCGTGCTAAGAGTATCTTTTCTTTATTAGGAAATACACCTCAAGGTTTTGGAGATATAGATATCGAAAAGGTATTAGAATTTAGCAGCGAAACTCGTTTCCGTTTCTTATCGGTTAAAGGTGGCACTCTTCAAGGAGTCAAAAAAGGTAAAATTAAAAAATCTCAAGTAACTTTATCGTCTACTGATTTATTACAGGTTTCCGAATCAGAAAAAAATAGTTTTGATTTGGATTTTGAAGGTGTCAAAATCAAGATGAAATTCGATGCTAAAGCAAAGAAAGCTATTGGTAGCGGATTGCAAGACACAATTGAAGTACTTGATTTAAGAAGTGATGAATTAAGTGGTAAGCAAAAAGTAAAATGTACTGTTAACCGTGAAGCTGCAAAAGATAACATTATTGGCTTTTATCAAGTTATTGATGAAGAAGGTGGTATAGATACAGATGGTGACGGTACTATTGATGTATTTGTCGGAGACGAAAATTATACTCAAACAGCAGTAGAAAACCGTATTGCTAGCATTGATTTAAGCGTTGAAAACCAATCTAGTGCAGAATTTACAGGAGAGTTTGAAGCTGGTGCAATAATTGTACCTTTTCTTATAGTTGATGGTAATCCACAAGCGTTTGAAGAGGTTTATTTCCCCTTCTTAGGTGCTAATTCTGACGGTGTGGATCATGTAATGATGATTGGTGAAAATGTCTTCGGATTTGAGGATTTAAAAGGAGGTGGAGACAGAGACTATAATGACTTTACTGTTAAAATTGAGTTTACTAATGTAAGTACATAGATTTATCGAATCTGTTAGGGCTAAAAATCATTTCATTGAAATCGAAAAATTTCGATTGCCGTAATTTGTAATTAATGATTAAAATCAGCGATTAGTAAATTGTTTAAAACCCGGCTTTTTTGAAAAGTCGGGTTTTTTATGTCTAATGGTTAACGTTAATGTTAATACTTTTGAGGAGATTTATTTCTCATTTTTTACGTATCATGATGCTTGGTGACAATACCTTGGATAGAATGAATAATGGCGATCGCCAGTTTTTTAGTGTTGTTTAAAATTTAAGTAATGTTAGTGTAAATACGTGGGTTTTTGTTCTCGCATATTAGGTTAATGTTTCAATTGATAGTCACCGTTACTCCGCCGTGCAACGACGGAGCCTGCGGTGACTGGCGTTTCCCAGTTAATTTAAACCGTAGAGGGGGCTGAGGTAAGAGTTAAACACAAAGATAGAAGTTTATCAAATACTGGTTTGTTTAATGTCTAACAATTACCTATTACCTATTACCAATTTTAAAGGTTGATTTTCATAATCACATCGTTAAAGTCTTTATCTCCACCGTTTACCATATCTTCAAAGCCAAATGTATTATCGCCAAGTAAGCGAATATGATCGGTTTTATCGCTGTTAGCTCCTAAGAATGAAAAGTAAACTTCTGCACTATTATTAATAGCTTCATCAAGGGTACCGTCTACGATGATGAAAGGAGCTAATATACTTCCAGCTTCTAAACTACCATTGAATGTAGCTGTTTGTTGATTTTCAGTTGAAAGCAAATCTAAGCTGGTAATTCGGTTATTTAAGGCTGCATTTTTATATTCTGCGTCGTTAGGATTAATATCGGCAACTCCATCACCATTGATATCTATTCCACCGTTAACATCAACGACTTGGTAGAAACCAATTAAATTATCAAAAGCGGCTTCTCTGTATACTTCAACGTTGACTGATGTTGCATTTGTAATACCGCGTAAATCGATGAGTTCTTTTTGCGTTTGTAATTGATTTATTTGAACGGGATTTTCTTGAGTTAATGCCGCATTTATTTGGATATCTGATATTAATTCTAAAGTAAATCCTTCTGAGCTAAAGTTATTTACCCGTACATTATCGGCAGCGGAAAAGGCAATAGATAAATTGGTATTTCCGGTTAATTCTATTTCTGCAAGTGCGGTATCTATGGTACCGTTAGATATTGATAAAAATTCAAAGCGGGCATCGGAATTAATTTCAAGCACCCGCTGAATATTATCTGCTGTAAATCCATTGGGAAGATTGGCAATTGCTGAAAATATTACTTGGGATTTACTTAATGCTGCTTTGATATAACCATCGCTACCCGGTGCAAAGCCATCTATATTACCATTTTCGTCAACTTCAAATACCGCTATTTCGCTGACAATGCTCGCATCTATATTAGCTAAAGTAAATTTGATATTGGTTTTTTCTCCTCCATTTAAAACAAAGATTCCGTTTTGAGAAGCATTAACGTCAAATTTAGCGGCAGCTACATCGGTTAAATTAATCGTAATATTAGCTAAATCGTTTAAACCACTTGTATCTGTAGCGGTTACTTTCAGATTAAATTGAGGTGTAGTTTCAAAATCGATATCGTCTTCATCGTTAACCGTGATTTCTCCAGTATCGGGATTTATCGCAAAGGCTAATTTACCATCTTTGTCTAAATCGAGATTACCCGCAGCTAAAGCAAATTCTAAAGCTTGTTTTTCAGAATCAGTTGCCGTGACAACACCAACTACCGTATTTTCTTCGCTATTTTCTTTGATAGAGAAAGTTGCATCATCAACAATCGGGGGATTATTCGGCTTTTCTACTTTTAAAGTAAATACATCGCTAAGTGATTTTCCATCTTTATCAGTTGCCGTGACTTTAATATTGATTTCACCAAGATTATCGGCGGTAGGTGTGCCGGTGAAAGTAGCATTTGTGAAACTTAACCAATTTGGTAGCTGCGAATCATCTTCTAAAGTTGCTGAATAAGTTAAGCTATCCCCGGCATCTGAATCTACAAAAGTATCTACACTTAATGTGAAGTTGAATGCACTATCTTGAGTTGCTGTCAGATTTTCGATGGCATTTTTTAAAGTTGGTTTGTCATTGATATTGGTAAAGGTAATATTCGCACTATTTTTATCGGTTGTTAAATTACCATCGCTAACTTCAACGTCGTAGCTGGGAGGATTTTCGCTGCCGTCGTGGATAAATTTAACTAAACCGTTATTAATTTGCTGTTGAGTAAAGCTGTTTTGAGCAACTTGGTTTACTTGGAATTCGCCATTTTTTAAATTGCTGACGGTGAAAGTTAAAGTTGTGTCGTCGTTATCAATGTCTGTTGCAGAAAGATTTTGATTTGAAATAGTAACGCTACCAGATTCTGAGATAGTTAAAGTGTTATTTTCCAGAGTTGGCGCATCATTGATATTGGTAAAGGTAATATTCGCACTATTTTTATCGGTTGTTAAACTACCATCGCTAACTTCAACGTCGTAGCTGGGAGGATTTTCGCTGCCGTCGTGGATAAATTTAACTAAACCGTTATTAATTTGCTGTTGAGTAAAGCTGTTTTGAGCAACTTGGTTTACTTGGAATTCGCCATTTTTTAAATTGCTGACGGTGAAAGTTAAAGTTGTGTCGTCGTTATCAATGTCTGTTGCAGAAAGATTTTGATTTGAAATAGTAACGCTACCAGATTCTGAGATAGTTAAAGTGTTATTTTCCAGCTTCGGCGCATCATTTACAGGATTAACAGTAATTGCAGCAGTTTCAGTTTCATTACTAAATGTAGTATTGCCACCGTTATTGGTAGTATCGGCAGTATTGCCATTATTGCCAGAAGTTTTATCCCAAGCGCGGAAGGTAATACTAACTGCACCTTCGTAATCTTGATTAGCTACAAAACGGATTTTTGTTGAATCATCGGCAGCTAATAAACGAGCAGTTGTATCGTTAACCGTGCCAAAATCATTCCAGTTATTACCGTCGGTGGAATATTGCCAATTACCGTTACTATTATCAACGCTTGTTACTGCAATACCTTCAAAGGCATTTACGTTAATATCGGTAATTTTATCTCCCCCACCACTAGAGATAATATCTTTAATTAAAGTACCTTGGTTATTGGTATCCTCTTCATCTTCATCAATAGCATTGAGCGTCATATCTCCCGTATTGTCTAAAGCTGGAGCATCGTTAACAGCATCTATCGTGATATTGAATGGTGTAGAAGCATCGCTGGCATTACCCGCAGCATCTTTAGCGATCGCGCTAAATGTATAGGTGTTATCCTCAAGAGTGGTATTCCTATAATCAAAATTCCACTTACCAGAATTATCGGCGGTGGTTGTGTCGATAAATTGACTATTTTGGAAAATCTCGATATTGCTGTTGGCTTCTGCGCTACCGTTAATTTCTAAAGTATTATCGCCAGTTATTCCATCGTCAGCTACATCCGTATCTTCTGTAAAGTCTGTTATCAAAGGTGCATCTGGATTTTTGTTATCAATATTAAATAAATCATTCGCCGTGAAAGACTGTTGAAGATTACCAACTTTATCTTGAGCATTTTCTACTTTGACATCAATATCAGCAATTTCTTCATTCGCATCGGCAACGCTGTAAGTAGCAATATAGGTTTTACTATCGCTATTCCAACTTCCCCCAGTTAATGAAATCGTATTTTGAGTATTTTCGATTGTGATAACCGGATTAACCGAAATATCCATTTCTTCGGAATATTCCACCGTTAACTCAAATGTTGTGGTGGAATCAGATATTGTCGGAGTTGAAGAAATTACGTTAATAACAGTTGGTAAAGTTAAATCAGCTTCTCGGGTTAATTGTGTTGCAGCAATATTATTGTTACCGGCATTATCAGTTGCAACATCAGAATTAATATCTATTGTGACTTTACCTGAAGATGAAGGTGTGACATCAAAGCTGTAATTATTTCCGCTTTCAACAAAGTTATCAACTGTAGCGTTGGTTAAAGTAATGTCGCTGCTATCAAAATTATTTACTGCTTCTGTAAATGTTGCGGTAACGCTGAATTTATCGTTTACTGTCGCAGGTGCTGTTGAATTTAAGCTAACTCCCGGATTTTGATTATCAATGCTAAATACAT
>JAHCMI010000003.1 GCA_019192545.1 Rivularia sp. MS3
ACCAGTCGTCAACTACGTCAAACCAGCCTCTAGTGCTAGGGGCGCGTCCAACTGCAATAGTCATTTGGACAAAAATCCTCTTTTACTAAAAATTGCTACGTCTCTAAAGAAACAAAGTTTTTATTTAGCTACTCTCAACAGTTTTAATACTGTCGATTTTATGAGAAAATACCACTAAGTCAGTAAGCATTTCTCAGGGTTGTGCCAGACCCCAATCACAAACTGTTTTCACAGAGTATGATTGCTTAATAATTCTTAACTTATCACATTAGTCCGGCTTTGTGAGCAATTTATACTCATAAAATTAGGCAGTTGAGTGCAAACCCACTACATAACCATCAATATCAGAATATTTACAATTTGACACAACTTTTCTCATAAAACTTAAATTTGTTAGAAAATCTAAAGAATTTGTGCGGAGTTACTGCCGTGGTGGCAGACTTGATTTAAAGAGAATTTCTCACGACCTCTAATAAAAGTGATATGACGGCATCAATAACCATTCCAAAAAGTAACAACGTCCTTACACAAAAGGTTCTGGGTTCTCGTAGGTTAAGTAATTATTTTTGGGCAACAGTTGTTTTTCTTGGAGCCGGAGGCTTTCTGCTGGCCGGGTTATCAAGCTATTTTCAGAAAAATTTACTTTTAGTCACCGATGCAACTCAGTTGGTATTTGTCCCTCAAGGTTTAGTTATGGGGATATACGGTGTTTTAGGTTTGCTGCTGGCTTTGTATCTGTGGCTAGTAATTCTATGGGATTTAGGAGGCGGATACAATGAATTCAATCGCGAAACGGGTGAAATAAAAATTTTTCGCTGGGGATTTCCTGGAAAAAATCGGCGAATTGAAATTGATTCTCGTACCGAAGACGTGCAATCAGTAAGAGTAGAGATAAAAGAAGGACTAAACCCGCGCCGTGCCCTTTACTTACGGGTAAAAGGTCGCCGAGACATCCCTTTAACAAGAGTTGGTCAACCTTTGTCTTTGGAAGAATTAGAAACCAAAGGCGCTCAGTTAGCAAAATTTTTAGAAGTACCCCTAGAAGGATTGTGAATTGGGCATTGGGCATTGGGCATTGGGCATTGGGTATTGACAACTCCTAACTGCTAACTCCTAACTGCTAACTTCTAACTCCTAACTCTCAACCTTTAACCTGTTGCCTAAATCACTATAGAAGCTAAGATACATGGGTTGAGTTTTGTAGAGGAAATGCTGTTAAAAACTCCTAAGTATTTTTTAGTTACGCTGCTCCTTGTCGGTGCTTTGATGTTAAACGGGTGTTCTGGTGAAGAGGTTGCTTCTACTAGCGCTTCTCCAGATTCCACAGTAACCGAAGCAAATAGCGATACAACAGTACAAGCAACTCTTGCATCTGAAGTAAAAAATGAGGCTGTTCCAGGAATGAATGATTTACCCAGACTTGATGGTAAAGCGACTGTAGTGATGACCGTTAACGGTTCTCCTATCACTATTGAAATAGATGGAGATAATGCTCCTATTAGTGCTGGTAATTTTGTAGAGCTAGTTCAGAAAGGCGTATACGACGGCTTAACTTTTCATAGAGTTGTAAAAGACCCTCAACCATTTGTGGCTCAAGGAGGCGACCCCAAAGGAAACGGAACTGGTGGGTATGTTGTAAATGGTAAAGAGCGTACCATTCCTTTAGAAATCAAGCCAGAAGGCGCAAAAGAGCCGACTTACGGTGAAACAATTAAAAAGAAACCAGTATTGCAACATAAAGCAGGTGCGATCGCAATGGCGCGATCGCAATCTCCAAATTCTGCTTCCTCGCAATTTTATTTCGCTTTGTCAGATTTAGCTTTCTTAGACGGCAACTACGCAGTATTCGGTAAAGTTACTGACGGAATGGATGTTGTAAATAACATCAAGCAAGGCGACAAAATCGAAAGCGCCAAAGTTACCGAAGGCGCGGATAACTTAAAAAACGTTAAGTAGTTTTAATGGGAATTGGGCATAGGGGATTGGTAATTGGTGATGGGTAATTGGTAGTTAGTAATAGGGAGTAGATATATAGGTAGCTGTTAACCTGCCACCGTTAACCCCTAACTCTCTACTCTTTAACCTTTAACCTTTGACCTCTAACCTTAATGTCCTATGCTCAATCCAAAATCTAAAATCTAAAATCTAAAATTGATTCAGGTTGTAGTTACTGGTATTGGTTTGACTTCCTCCTTGGGTAATAACTTGGAAGAAAGTTGGCAGCATTTGATAGCAGGTAAATCTGGAATCAAGCTGTACAAAGCATTTCCAGAATTGCAGCCGTTTCCTTTAGCTTTGATTGGCGATCGCCCTACCGAGTTAAAAAATCTAACTCAACAAATCATCATTTCTGCTTTGCAGGATGCTTCGTTAGTTTCACCCTTACCCGATTGCGGAATAGTAATTGGTTCAAGTCGGAGCTATCAAGCAGAATGGGAAAAGATGGCAAGGTGGATGTATGAAGACAAGGAGACAAGGAGACAAGGAGACAAGGAAGAAAAACTTTCTCCTCCTCTCCTCCTACCCTACTCTCTCTCTCCCTTCCTCTCTTCATTGCCTCATATGAACGCGATCGCAGCAGCAAAACTCGTAGGTGCAACGGGAATTGTTTTAGCACCTATGGCTGCTTGTGCTACTGGTATTTGGGCGCTTTTTCAAGGTTTTAATTTAATTAAATCTGGACAATGCGAGCGAGTTATTGCCGGTGCGGTGGAAGCTGCAATTACGCCTTTGACGATAACTGGTTTTGATAAAATGGGCGCTTTAGCAAAAACTGGTGCCTATCCTTTTGATGTTCGTCGAGAGGGTTTGGTTTTAGGAGAAGGGGGAGCGGTTTTTGTTTTGGAGTCGGCAGAATTAGCAAGACAGCGCGGAGCGAAAGTATATGGTGAAATTTGTGGATTTGGATTAACTGCTGACGCATATCATACGAATCAACTCGATCCTCAAGGAAAAGGTGCTATTTCTGCGGTTAAAAAATGTTTACATCGCACTCATATTTCTCCAGAAGATATTGATTATATTCACGCCCACGGTACCGCTACGCAGATGAATGACCGTGTAGAAAGTAAGGTTATACAAAGTATATTTTCAAAGCAGGTAGCAGTCAGTTCTACCAAAGGAAGTACAGGTCATACAATTGGCGCTTCCGGTGCTTTAGGAGTAGCTTTTTCTTTACTGAGTTTTAAGAATAAAATTTTACCGCCTTGTGTAGGTTTGAAAGAGCCTGAATTTGATTTGAATTTAGTTAGAGAAGCGCGTGAAAGTGATGTTAAAAAAGCGATGTGTTTTAGTTTTGGGTTTGGGGGACAAAATGCGGTTGTAGTTTTAGGTAAAAAAACCGCTACTAGTCTGTCCCATTGAAATTGACGGGTGGGGCAGGGAGGGGGAGAGTGGGAGAGTGGGGGAGTGGGGGAAGAAAATGTTTTTTATATTTACGATATGCCCATCAAAACTAACGGGACAAACCACTAATTTTATGAAAATAGCTTTTGAATTTATAGCTCAACCTTCACCAGTAATATCTAAGAATCTATCGATTTCCAGATAAAAATAATCAAATTTCCTTGACATCCCATACCTTAGACAGTAGCCAGTATGTCCGCTAAATATCATAATAAAAGTATAGAAATCTTAAAATATATTTACTAATGCAGGTTTCCACCTCTGGCTGGTCTAAGGTCAAACATTCAATACAAGAAAAAATTCTTTTCGGTAATGAACCGACAGCAGAGTTGTTCGCAATTCTTACCGTATATTTTGTCCAAGGTATTTTGGGGCTGTCGCGTTTGGCAGTTAGCTTTTTTCTCAAAGATGAGCTTGGGCTAAGTCCTGCCGAGGTTTCTGCCTTGTTTGGTATTGTAGTTCTACCCTGGGTGATTAAACCTGTATTTGGGTTTATTTCCGACGGTTTTCCTATATTTGGTTATCGAAGACGACCTTATTTAATTTTATCGGGAATACTTGGAGCGCTAGCCTGGGTTGGTATGGCTACTGTAGTTAATAGTAGCTGGGCTGCGGTGACTGCAATTTTAATGAGTTCGCTTTCGGTGGCGGTGAGTGATGTCATAGTTGACTCGCTGGTAGTAGAAAGAGCAAGGGCAGAATCGCAAGCTGAAGCAGGTTCTTTGCAGTCTATCTGTTGGGGAGCTTCGGCGTTTGGGGGTTTAATTACTGCTTACTTCAGCGGATTTTTGCTAGAACATTTTACTACGCGCACTGTATTTTGGATTACCGCGACTTTTCCATTGATAGTTTCTGGAGTAGCCTGGTTGATTGCTGAATCTCCTGTAGAGAAAAATACTGAAGATGATAAAAACAGCAATTTTGAAGATGTTAAACAACAAGTAAAGTTATTGCGTCAAGCCATAACTCAGAAAATAATTTGGTTGCCTACTGCATTTCTCTTCATCTGGCAAGCCACACCAAGTTCTGAATCGGCGTTTTTCTTTTTCACTACGAACGAACTGCATTTTCAACCAGAATTTTTAGGAAGGGTACGTTTAGTAACGAGTGTTGCGGCTTTAGTTGGTATTTGGATTTTCCAAAGATTTTTAAAGAGCGTTCCGTTTCGAGTAATTTTTGCTTGGAGTACGGTATTATCAACAATTTTAGGACTAACTACACTGTTACTGGTTACTCACGCTAACCGTGCTTTAGGAATAGATGACCACTGGTTTAGCTTGGGTGATAGTTTAATTTTGACAGTCATGGGGCAAATTGCCTATATGCCTGTTTTGGTACTGGCTGCGAGAATTTGTCCTCCGGGAGTAGAAGCGACTTTGTTTGCACTGTTAATGTCGGTAACTAATTTAGCGGGATTAGTTTCTCACGAGTTGGGTGCGGCATTGATGCATTATTTAGGGGTTACTGAAACCAATTTTGATAAGTTATGGCTGTTAGTAACAATTACTAATCTCAGCACTTTGTTACCGTTACCGTTTATTAATTGGCTACCTGCTGCCGGAGAAGAAACTCCAAAATTAACTCAAACAGCTTTGGAAGAAAGTGACGAAACAGAAATTATGCCTGATTTGGTGTCAGAATTAATCATGAAACAACCAGAAGAAGTGGTTGATTGACAGATTAAAGGTCAAAGGTCAAAGGTTATAAGTTAAAGGTTAAAGGTTAAAGAATATTTATTTTTTGCTTTTAACTACCCTTAAGTCATAACTATTTATTAGAAATGCAGAATTTTCAAATTGACGAAGTAGCTTCAACTGTTGCCGAAAAATCTTATAGTCGCGAAAGTTGGCAGGGTGGATATCAATCTTTAAAAGAAGAATGCGATTATTGGATTGATGATATTGAGGGGGAAATTCCGGCAGAATTAAACGGCACGCTGTTTAGAAATGGTCCGGGTTTGTTGGATATTAACGGACGAAACATTCACCATCCTTTTGATGGTGATGGAATGATTAGTAGAATTACTTTTAACAACGGACGCGCTCATTTCTGCAATCGTTTTGTTCGGACTCAGCCTTATTTAGAAGAACAAAAAGCCGGAAAAATTCTTTATCGTGGTGTATTTGGTACGCAAAAACCTGGTGGTTGGTTGGCAAATGCTTTCGATTTTAATTTAAAAAATATTGCTAATACTAACGTTATTTATTGGGGTGGTAAGCTGTTAGCATTATGGGAAGCAGCAGAACCTCATAAACTCGAGCCTCAAACTTTAGAAACTTTAGGTAAAGAATATTTTGATGGGGTTTTATCTGAAGGAGAAGCGTTTGCAGCCCATCCACGTTTCGATCCTAGTTGCGAGCAAAATAATGGCGAACCTTGTTTGGTGAATTTTTCTATCAAACCGGGATTGTCTACAACTATTACTATCTTTGAATTAAATACTGCGGGTGAAATAGTCCGTAAAACCGCTCATAGCGTTCCAGGTTTTGCTTTTATTCACGATTTTGCAATTACTCCTAACTACTGCATATTGTTTCAAAATCCCGTTTCTTTCAATCCTATTCCTTTTGTTTTGGGAATGCGCGGTGCTGGAGAATGTATTAAGTTTCAATCAGACAAACCTACTAAAGTAATTGTAATTCCACGAAAATCAACGACTAATAAAGATAACAATAAAACTAAAGTACAAATATTAGAAACGCAATCTGGTTTTGTGTTTCATCATGCTAATGCTTTTGAAAAGGGTGATGAAATAGTTATTGATTCGATTTGCTACGAATCTTTACCAGAAGTCGAACCCGAAAGCGATTTCCGAGAAACTGATTTTGATGCTTTAAAACCCGGTCAACTTTGGCGGTTTCATCTTAACCTTAAAGATAATACAGTTAGCCGAGAATTAATTGAAAGCCGTTGCTGTGAATTTCCTTGCGTTCATCCAGAGAAAGTTGGACGCGAATATCGTTATTTATACACCGGTGCGGCTCATGGCACTAGCGGTAATGCACCGTTACAAGCATTTGAAAAAGTTGATTTGCAAACCGGTGAAAAGCAAGTTTGGAGCGCTGCACCTCATGGTTTTGCTAGCGAGCCGAATTTTGTGCCGCGAAATCGTCATGGTGATGAAGATGATGGTTGGTTGTTGGGTTTGATTTATGATTCAAATCATCATCGCTCTGACGTAGTTATTTTAGATGCTAAAGATTTGAATAAAGAACCAATTGCTAGGTTACATCTTAAGCATCATATTCCCTATGGATTGCATGGGAATTTTGTTGATGATGTGTTTGTTGATTGCTAGGGAATAGGTAATAGGGAACAGAAAATATAGCGCTATATTTTGTAAACCCGGTTTTTTGAAAAAACCGGGTTTATTTTTGTTGTATTTACAAATTTGACAATTTCTGGATTTCAATCCAAAATCCCTGGATTTCTCATAAGAGAGAAATTCAGGATTAGACTCTTGCAAAACTATCAAATAGAGCATTCCAGGCACCGAAGCCCTGTTAACTTTTGTGTTAACGTTCTATGTGGATTAATAGCGGGTTTGCCATCAACCGAAAAAGCCTAACCTTGCTTTACCTAGAGTGGCTTTTACCTGCATCTGCTTAACCCGAACTCAGGTTATTTAACCTACGCTTTTGTATAGCAGAAGAGAAAAAAAGGACATAAATAACTGAATAATTATAGATAATATATACTGTTAATAGAGGAGATCGATCTCCAAAGGGCAATCACTACTAGCCTGTTAACTTTGATTTAAATAGATCGGTTGAGACGGGCAGGGAGACATATTGTTGTGTTACGCTGCGAATTTATTGATTCATCGAAACTATTGGTTATAAACCCAACTAAACCAGACTCTTGTTCCACTGAAGATTTGTGTCAACTGATTGCGTGTTCCACTGAAGAACTGTTGAAGAAGTTACATGGTTATGGGGCTTTGTTATTTCGGAATTTTGAGATAAAAACCCCAGAAGATTTTGAAAAAGTGGCTTTGAGCCTATTTTCAAAAACTCTAGCAACTGAATATCCTGGTGGCGCTCCGAGAAAAAAGTTGATCGAACATGTATGGACGACTACCTCTTACTCTTCATATTTGCCTATACCTGCTCATACTGAACTGTCCTACGTTCCGAGAATCCAGCCAACCTATATTTTTTTCTATTGCTGGAAATCTCCAGAGTGGGGAGGGCAGACACCGATTATCGATATGGGTTCAGTCATAAACGACTTACCAGCTTCATTAATAGATAAGTGCCGTCAAAAAGCTATGGTTTATAGTATGCTTTTGACGGAAAAACCACAAAGATTTCTAGATATCAGATTGTTTCAATGCCCGTGGTTTCGTAAAAGCAAAACATGGGATAAGGTTTTTAGTACAAATAAACCCAATCTTGTAGAAAAAAAATGTCTTGCCAATGGTCAACAAATTAGGTGGCTTAAAGGTCCACAGAAAGACTTAATAATTGAAACCAAAGTTAAATCGATTGTTCAACATCCAATAACTGGAGAAGAACTCTGGGCTGGTTTTTCCCCCTTATTTCCTATTTGGGGTATGGCTATCGAAGCTTTATTTGTTACTTTACATCAAAGAACATTTCGCAACTTTGTAGTGCTTTTTGTATTATGGTTAGTCACAATAATTCAACAAATTTTTATTTATTTTTATAATATTTTGAATTATATTTTTCCAAAACAAAAGAACTTACAATCTTGGTTCCCAGGCAGTAGAAAACAACTAGATGTTTGTTTTGAAGATGGAACTTATTTAAGTCCGTGGGAGGTTTTTTTGATTATAAAAGCATATTGGAACAATGCCACAATTTTTAATTGGCGTGATGGCGATATATTGCTATTAGATAATAAACGCATTGGTCATCAACGATTGCCATTTCAGGGAAGTAAACGTGCTATATGTGTTGCTTTTGGTAAATAATTACGACCCATCAGTAGTTAGTATTCTAAAAAAAATAAGGTTCTTCAGCACTTGGTATGCTAATTAAATAGTCGTAAAAAGGCAGAAGGCAGAGGGCAGAGGGCAGAAGGTAAAAAGTATAAATAAAAACTTTAGTTCTGAGTTTAAAGCTTAGAAGGAATAAATAATTATACTGAGACTGCTTATTTAAGGTATAAAATATTTATTTTAATCTCACTCTTTTAAGGGTGAGTAACCTTCTGCCTCCTGCCTCCTTCCTTCTGCCTTCTGAAATGAAAAAGTTTGAAAATTACAGCAAAGTCAACAGTTTAGTATCTTACTGTTTATAGTTAAATAATTTTGGTGCGTTACGACATCAGTCAAACGCACCCTACTACTTTTTCAGTAACTGGTAACTGTTAAATTGCGCGGGAGAATTTATTCTGTTGAGTAGTTTTGCGAGAATCAAAAATGACGGCAATATTTCTGACTAATAATCTACCTATTTCCGTCACGTCGATTTGATTGCTTGATAACTTAACTAATCCATCCGCTTCAACTAATTTTAAGGCTTCTAATTCTGGGGAAAAATACTGACTAAATTTAATATTATATTTTGATTCAATATCTGAAAATCGTAAAATGCCCCCAGACATAATTGCCATAATTACATCTCTCCTGAGAATATCATCCCAACTTAATTGAAATCCTTTACTAATCGGTAAAATTCCTGCTTCAACCGCTCGATAATAATCCTTGAGTTTTTTATGATTTTGAGCGTAAGCATCTCTAAGCAAACTTACCGATGTCGAACCAAAACCAAATAACTCCGTTTCCGCATGGGTTGTATAACCTTGAAAAGTACGTCCCAAACTACCATTACTTTTAGCGATCGCTAATTCGTCGTCGGCTTTTGCAAAGTGATCCATACCAATAAACTGGTACTGATTTGCAGTAAGTTCTTCAATTGTCAATTTAAAGATTTCCAGTTTTTCTTGAGGTTTAGGTAGTGCTTCAACTGGTAACTTTTTCTGCAACGGTTTCAACCAAGGTACGTAAGCGAAATTAAATACAGCTATCCTATCGGGATCTAATGCAATCGTCTTTTTCACGGTTTTCCAAAAACCATGTAAATTTTGAAAAGGTAAACCGTAAATCAAGTCTACATTCACGCTTGTAAAACCAGCTTCTCGAATCCAGTCCATGACATTAAATAGCATTTCTTCTGGTTGAACTCGATTTACAGCTACCTGCACTTGATAATTAAAATCTTGAATCCCGAAGCTAATTCGATTAAATCCAATTTCTCGCAGAAATAAAATGTAGTCTCTATCTACATATGTAGGATTAATTTCAATTGATACTTCTGAAGAAACATCAAGATTGAAATATTGATTGATATTCCCCCAAAGTTGTTTTACCTGATGTATGTTTAAGTAATTTGGGGTTCCTCCTCCCCAATGCATTTGCACTACTTTTCTATCGGAATCAATCAAACTTGCTGTTTGCTGAATTTCTTTAACTAAATGCTCAACATAAGGAATAGCAATCTCTTTTTTCTCTGAGATTACAGTATTACAACCGCAATAATAACAAGCACTTTCACAAAAAGGTATATGAAAATACAGGGATAGCGGAGTCTTTCTATGATTTGAGCTAGAAATAGCCGACTCAAAATCCTTTGCACTAAAGGCTTCGCTTAATTCTGTGGCGGGTGGATAACTCGTATATCTCGGTGTCGGAGTATCGTATTTTTTTATAATATCTAAGTCAAACTTAACGCCAGGAAATTGGAATACCATAATCAGTGAACAGTGAACAGTGAACAGTGAACAGTTAAGAGTTAAAAGTTAGGAGTTTAGAGTTAGTAGTTAGGAGTTAAGAACTCTTAAATTAAGTTTAAATTTCTCCTTGTCTCCCCATCTTCCCCTCTTCCTAATTGGCTGTAGCGGTTTCGTTATCAATCAATTTATGAAACTTTTCTTCGCCAATAGATCGAATTAAGATTTCTTCCAATTCTTTTGCTATCTGCATATTGAAAGAAAATGAATGATTGGCTTCTGCAACAATTTTGTCGGCTGTCGTATCGTCAACAGGAACTTTATCAAGAGCTTGGCGATATTTATTTTTGAATGCTGTTTTGTCGGGTATTTGCTCGAAGTTATAAAAAGATGTGCCTTGATAACCTTCTAAATTCAAGGTTTTTTGAACTACTTTTTGCAACATCTGTCCGCCGGATAAGTCACCCATGTAGCGAGTGTAGGCATGAGCTATCAATAATTCTGGTTGTTTTTGCGATACTTCACGAATGCGAGTAATGTAGTTATGAGCCGCTTCTAATAATTGAAGTTGATTTTGCCAATCCGCACCATAATAAAACTCTAAATCTTTTTCTAAATTGGCTTCACGATTTAGTTCGGGAAAATAAATAATACCCACACAGGAATGATTTCTATTGCTCTCAAGCGCTGCTTCAAGTTCGCTGTAAACAAAATATAAGTTACTCAAAAATTTTGCAAAGCAATTTCTATCAACAAGCCCTTTGACAAAACACTTCATAAAACCGATTTGTTCCGTTGCGGCATGAGACTGTTGAGTTCCCGAACGAAGTTTTATCGCTAGATTGTTACTCATTTCTAATCCTGCACTGATGAAACGCTATCTTCTGTGAGGATTTACGCAGTTTGAATTTTTGTCCCCCTCGGTTTCGATTAAAACAAATACGCCAACGCTGAAACTAGCATCGAGGGGAATAGCCATGTAAAGCTACTATCTTTTTTACAATACTCGCTGTAGTTCTCGTTTTTTGTATCGCTATATAGCTAAAAACATTTCTTCACATCTTTAGGCAAATCTAAAAAAGTATGGTGCTTTATTTCTTTAATAAATGCTTAATATCTATTTGTTGCAAATATATTTATATAACGTGATTAAAATTTAAGTCTTAATAATTAATCTTGCAATTTACATAAGCAATTGTTATGTATGATATTTATCCCTGATGTTTAAAAAGCGCTAATATAAATCTTAAGTTAAGTGAAAGTTAAGCGATACATCGGTTATTGCTTGTATTATTTTTGAAACAATAATTTTTGATATGAAGTTGATATTGTATGGGGGTGCAATTGGCTAACTCGCAAGGAATAAAAGTCGGAGATAAAGTCATAATTTTACGCCCGTCTTATATAGCAGGAAAAGTTGGTTTTATTCACGCTAAAGAGATATTGTCGGATGAAGAAGTTAGTAAGCGCTGGATTATCCGCATAGATTCGGATAATATTATGGTGTCTTTAACTCCTAAAGAGTTTGAACTGTTGACTAAGTCTTGATAATTACAATTTTTGTTAACAAACTATAGTTGCCAAACTAGAGTTGAAAAATTGCCTTAACTTTCATTTGAAGGTTTGTCGTGGATTCCGAGTTCCTTCTTGCTACTTTTCAATTTTTTCCATAGAGCTTTAATTTGTTTATAAGCCTCTTCAGAAGTAATTTTGCCAGAAGTTTGCAAATTGACGATATAGCCAACCTTCTGAGCAAATTCCTGCAAATTAGCGTTAAATACTAAATTTTCTGGTTTGAATTGACCGTAATAACTACTTATAGGGTAAAGAAAATTCTCTTTATTTGCTTTATCTGATTCTTCCATAATTACTCCACAATAAACTTTTATTAAAGGCAAGTTAACCTTTTGTTAATCTTATTAGTAATATTGGTAACAAATTATCTTATTAACCTTTGTCTATTCATCTACCCTAAGACTTATCTCGGTTAAGAATATGTATAAAAAAAAAAAGGATGGTTAAAGATTAAGTAAAAACACATAAAAGTTAAGTTTTAAAAACTAACTTTATAGATAATTAATAAAAAATTATAGATTCAAAATGATAATATTTATACAATTTATTATTGCATACTATTCTCAATAAACAAAGATATTCGAGCAGCCACCTGTGACAATGGTTTTTGTAAATCAATTTAAATATTTTTGACTAAGATGAAAAATTGCAATTATTAATGGATATATAGCTCAAAGTGGATAAATAAAAGAATTCTCATGGCAAAGTCTCTTCCAAGCCCACAGCCGAAGCTGGTTAAAGAAGGTGTAAAAGCGCCAGTGCAGGAAACACTGTTAACTCCTCGGTTTTACACTACAGATTTTGATGCTGTGGCATTGATGGATATTTCGGCGCATGAGAGGGAGTTAGGGGCGATTGTAAACGAGTTGAAAGCCGATTATAATCGTCATCACTTCGTGCGCGATGAGGAATTTAAACAGACTTGGGATAGTATTGATGGTGAAAAGCGCGAAGCTTTCATTGATTTCTTAGAACGAAGTTGTACTTCTGAGTTTTCAGGATTTTTGCTATTCAAAGAATTATCGCGCAAACTTAAAAACCGCAATCCCATGCTAGCGGATGCTTTTAACTGTATGGCGCGAGATGAAGCGCGTCATGCAGGATTTTTAAATAAAGCAATGGCGGATTTCAATCTTTCTTTAGATTTAGGTTATTTAACCAAAAGTCGTACATATACATTCTTTCCCCCAGAATGGATTATTTACACGGTTTACCTATCTGAGAAAATTGGTTATTGGCGCTACATTATTATGTTTCGTCACTTAGAAGCAAAGCCAGAAAATCAATTCTATCCACTATTTCGCTATTTTGAAAGTTGGTGTCAAGATGAAAACAGACATGGAGATTTCTTCAAAGCGCTGTTGCGATCGCAGCCCAAACTTTTCAATAATTGGAAAGCCCGTTTGTGGGTGCGTTTCTTTTTATTAACTGTATTCGTTACTCATACGCTGACGGTATTTGAGAGAGAAAACTTCTATAAATCTCTGGGTATAGATGCTCGCGAATACAACAAACAAGTAATAGAAAAGACTAACGAAACATCCGCCAGAGCATTTCCAGCAATTTTGAATACCAAAAGTCCAGAATTTTTCCGGAGATTGGAAGCATGTTCCGATAGTAATTTGCGGTTAACGGAGATTAGCAATAGCAATCGTTCAAGCATCGTCAAATTAATCCAAAAAGTACCTCCTTTCCTTTCAATTTTCGGACATATGGTGCGGTTATTCATGATGAAACCAATTGATGCCGAAGTCACAAGAACAAACGTGCATTAAATAGATTTTGTAGGGGAATCTATTTAGAATTACTGGCTGAATAATTAAGAATAAACACGGGAATAAATAAGCGTAAATCCTTTTTTATTTTTAAAGATAAGATAAATATAGAAGTATTTAATATTTCATAAATCTTACTAAATAAATAGATAAGAGGGGAAGCTGTGACTATTGAAAATAACTTTAAACAAACTACTAATGAAATTGAGTTAACAACATCAAACCGAACAGAAGAAACATTTGAGTGGACAAAGCAGTGGTATCCAGTTGCTGTAGTAGACTTTTTAGATTCGTCTCAACCCCATTCTTTACAATTGCTTGGCAAAGATATTGTTTTATGGCGCGATAATAAAGGCGAATGGAACTGTTTTGGAGATTTTTGTCCCCACAGACTTGTTCCTCTTTCTGAAGGTCGTATTGAGCCTGATGGTACTATTTTATGTGCTTATCATGCTTGGCGTTTTAATTCCGCAGGTGAATGTGTCAGCATACCCCAATCAAAAGACAAAGAAACTGAAGCTAAAAATTGCTCTAATAATAAATCCCGTGCAACAGTTTATCCAACTCAGGTATGTCAAGGATTGTTGTGGGTATGGGGAGAGTCAGGAGAAACCGCTAAACTCGAAAGTCAGTTGCGATCGCCTAGAATTGTTCCCGAGTTAGATGATACTTCTGATAAAATTATTAAGCTTTTCTGGAACATTCGCGATTTACCTTATGGCTGGGATTATTTCATGGAAAATGTTGCAGATCCAGCACATGCACCTGTTTCTCATCATGGCATTATTGGTAATCGCTATGAAGATGCCAAATATTATGATATGCCTCGCGAGCGCAAGCTATCTACTCAAGAAGGGTTTTCTTTTGAAATTGCACCAACTTCTAATGATCGTATAGAAAAAGCAGTTAATGATTTTCAGCCTCCTTGTCATATGCGAATTTGTTCCGTTGACAAAAAAGGATGCAAACTTATTGTAGCTTTGTATGCCGTTCCTACACGCCCTGGTTGGTGTCGTCATATCGGCGCTCAGGTATTTGTCAAAAATGAGAAAGGAGAATCCCCAAAAGGTTTAGGTTTTTTTGGTTTACCTATGCCATCTTGGTTAGGTCATATTTTATCATCGTTTTTTCTGCACCAAGATGCAGTTTTTCTTCATTATCAAGAAAAATTTATTGCCCAAGCTCATCATAATAGATGGTTGGATAAAGTTTATACTCCCAATCCTCAAGATAAAATGGTAGTAACTTTCCGCCAATGGCTGGAAAAAAGAGCCGGTGGTGGCGTACCTTGGGCTGCGGAATGCGATGCCAATTTACCACCAAAAGAATATAACAAAGCCAAACTTTTTGATGTGTGGAATACGCATACAAAGAATTGTATAGTTTGTCAAAACGCTCTCAAAAATATTAAGCGCTCTATTAATTTAAGTTTCGCATTTGCAGTAGCCTGCTTATTTTTGGCAATTTTCTTAGATACTCGTGCTATAGCTTTAAAAGCAGCAACTCAACAAATAGATACATCATCAATTTTTGCATTAGCTCCAAGTATGGGATTTTGGTTGGCTTTAGTTAGTGCAGCTTTGAGCGCAGCAATAGGATACTTTCTGCGTAGATTGAACAAACTTTTTTATGTTTATGAGTTTAATCATTCCCATAACGATTAAGAAACAAACTCAATTTTAATTAAGATGCAAATGGATATTGAATTATAGCTAATTTCACTTGGATGCAATACAAAGATAACCTCACCCTCGTTCCCTCTCCTTGTTAAGAAGAGGGATGTCCATTAGGACAGAGTGAGGTTTTAAAAGTATTCAACTTAAATAAAAACCGCTTTATTTAATAAAGGGAATAGGTGATTCCCTCTCTTACAAAGTTGCTCGTGGGGGAAACCCCTAAGACCGCAGCGCTATTCCCTATTCCCTATTCTCCTAAATTTAACTTTAAGTTTGTCCTTGAGAACAGATGCAGGAATCGGATTATTACTTAGATTTTGCTGCGATATAAGTTGCCAATCGTACTCTCTAGCTAACAGCGCTGCAAAAAGCTTCATTTCCAACTTTGCGAATTCCTTACCGATACATTCGCGCATCCCAGCAGCAAAAGGTATGTGAGCAAAGGGTTTTGATTTATCTTCAGCCCGAGAAGGCGCAAAACGTTCTGGATCAAAATTTAATGGTTGAGTGTATATACTACTATCTTGATGAGTTTTAGGCACAGCATACGAGACAGTCCAACCTTTAGGAATCAAGTAACCGTTAAATTCACAAGATTCAATTACTTCTCGAAAACCACCACCAACGGGGGGAGAAAAGCGTAAAACTTCTTTAATAACTTGGTCTAAATAAGTCATATGCTTGAGATTTTCCGAAGTTAAAGGTTGCGAAAATCCTAATTGCTGCTGTTCTTCACGTACCTTCCTAAAAACATCGGGATGCTCTGCTAATAACAGGCACATGGAAGCAAGTGCCGATGTTAAAGTTTCATGTCCTGCGAATAGTAAAGTTAATACTTGGTCTTTAATTTCTTCTAAACCAAGACTACTACCATCATCATCTTTAGCTTGTAATAATATTCCCAAAGCGTCTTTATTTGAAGCGGGTTGCTGTTGACGCTGCAATACTATTTCTTCAATTTTTTGTAGTAATAACTTGCGACAACGTAAAGCTTTACGAAATTTAGTTCCAGGTAAACGAATTGGAAGAGTAAACAAACCTGCTATCCACTCTTCAAATAGTTCTAATAACTCACTATCGCTTGCTTTATCAGTTCCTATAAGTAATTTACAGGCTACATCAAAAGTATATTTTCTAATTTCTGGATACCAAATCAAAATATCCATTTTTTCCCATTTATTGACATAACTTCTAAGAATTTCTTCCATAGTGGAAGTATATTCACTCAAAGCTCTTGGTTGAAAAGCTTGTGATAAAATCTTGCGTCGCTTTTGATGAATATTACCCCTTTGTACTGCAACAGAAGCAGAACCCAATAAAATTCTAGTACTAGGAGGCCATTGATTAGAAAAGTATTTATTATCATTTGTAAACAGAAAACGGTTGGCTTCCGAACCAATCATAATTATTGTGGGATTGCCAAAAATACGAGTTTTAAAAATAGATCCGTACTTTTGATATCGTTTTTCTGTAAAGTCTGCATCGCGGAAAAAGCTGATAGTTTCACCAATAAGCGGTAAGCCTAAGTTTCCAGGAGGTACGGGAAGTTTTTCGGAGTTAATAGTTGCCATTCGATTTTGGATTTTAGATTCTTAATTCTTAATTTTTAACCAAAAAATGTAACGAAATTTACAAAATTGCCTGAAATAATCAAAAATTAAGCTAGGGTAAATCTGTAGAGACGCGACATAATGCCTCATCAGGCACGCTGCGCTAACGCTTCTCTACATTTATGTTGATAACAAAGAATATTTTAATTTTTACATCTTATGGATAAAACATCTCTCCTAGCGTCCGAGATTCCTTCTCCCGCTTATATTTGTCCGTTCGACCAAGCCTGTAGCTATTTAGACGCAGCAGCAAAAGAATTAAAGTTAGACCAAGGTTTATTAGAAATACTCAGTCATCCGCGTAAAGTAGTTACAGTTTCGATTCCGGTAAAACGAGATAACGGTGAAATCCAAGTTTTAGCAGGACATCGAGTCCAGCATTCTGATATTTTAGGCCCTTATAAAGGTGGTATTCGTTTCCATCCAGCAGTCACGTTGCGGGAAGTTTCGGCTTTAGCAATGTTGATGACTTGGAAATGTGCATTGTTGGGTATACCCTACGGTGGTGGTAAAGGAGGAATTGCGATAAATCCCAGAAATTACAGCGTTAGCGAATTAGAACGTATTTCTCGTCGTTATATTAGCGAGTTAATCAAAGACATTGGCCCATCGGTAGATATACCCGCGCCAGACATGGGAACATCAGCCCGCGAAATGGCTTGGATGATGGATACTTATTCAGTAAATATGGGTCATTCTGTACCCGGAGTCGTCACCGGTAAACCGCTTTCCATCGGTGGTTCGTTAGGAAGGGAAATGGCAACCGGACGTGGTGTAATGATTATTGTCCGCGAAGCGTTGAAAGACAAAGGTAAATCTTTACAAGGTACCCGAATAGCCATCCAAGGTTTTGGAAACGTCGGTGGTGCTGCGGCTCAATTGCTATATCAAGCAGGAGCAAAAATTATTGCCGTATCTACAGGTTCCGGTGGTGTATTTGCGGAGAATGGTTTGGATATTCAAGAATTAATTGCTTATCAAAAAGAAAATAATCGAAAAGTTTCGGGATATCCTCAAGCAAAACCAATTAGTAATGCAGAGTTACTAACATTAGATTGTGATGTATTAATTCCCGCAGCCTTAGAAAATCAAATTACCGATGAAAACGTTAATCAAATCCAAGCTAATCTTATCGTCGAAGCTGCAAATGGACCAGTTACTCTCGAAGCAAATTTATCATTAGAAAAGCGTGGTGTAACAGTTTTACCAGATATTTTAAGTAATGCCGGTGGAGTTGTAGTTAGTTATCTCGAATGGGTTCAGGGACTTTCTTATTTATTTTGGGATGAGCAAAAAGTCAATGATGAAATGGAAAGTTTGATGATGCAAGCATATCGTAAAGTTATGCAGCAATCCCAAACCCGAAAAATTTCTCCCAGATTAGCAGCTTATGTATTAGGCGTAGGAAGAGTAGCACAAGCATTGAACGATAGAGGACTTTATCCTTAACAGTGAGCAGTGAGCAGTTAACAGTTAACAGTTAACAGTAATAAGCTATCAATTAATAATTGGTGATTTAGAATTCAAATTCAGATTTTGCTTATTATTCATATCTTGTACCATTCGCAACTAGCCTATCATTTCTGCCTTGGAATAAATTCTCAGGCTCACATATAAAGTCGTCTAAAGACGACTCGAACAGGCTTTTAGTAAGTTTTAACGTACTAAAATCCATACTAAGTCTGATTTCTCAGACTTTTTGTATAAGAGAGGAGAATTTATTCTTAGAGGATGTAAGGATGCGCTATAAATGATACTTACAACTTTTAAGATCCCCCTAAATCCCCCGCTAAATTGGGGAACTTGAACTCCCCTTTTTAAGGGGGGAAGGGGGGATCATCCGATAATTGTGATAAAGACTATACGCATCCTTAATTCCTCTTAGGCGGTTGTTGAGAATTGTGCAAAATGTCAGATAAATAGGGCTTAAAAATGAGTCGCAAAATGTACGTTGAACAACTATTTTTATGATTTCTAACTATTAACTGCTCACTGTTCACTGCTCACTGTTCGCTGTTCACTGTTCACTGCTTCTGATATTCACCGCCGCTAGCACGGAAACCTTTTTCTTTCAGAAGAATATTACCGTTGGTGGCATTATTAATAATAAAATCTACTTCACCAAAGGGAATAAATCTCACGTAGTAGGCAGTATTATCTTTGATGGCAACGTAGCTTTTAAACTTACTTTCGGCATCAACTTTTGGCAATCTTGCAGCTTCAACAGCATATAATTCTGTCTTTTCGGCACGATTGTCATAAACATTCATATAAATTTGATTTTCTTCGGCATAAATTCTTACCGTTCTGCTGTCAGTAGCAAAATATAATAAAGTTGAAGCATCAGCAGGATTTGTGTAAGTCAATTCAATTACATCTTCACGTACCCAACCGATATCATCTGCTTCGGAACCAAATTTTACTTTATACCAAGCGTGGGTATCTCCAGCAGGCTTAGTTTGATCGAGAATTTTCACTTTATCACCTTCTTTTCCTTCGTGAATCACGCGACGATTCAGCGAAGGTCCCGAACGTATGTTAACTGTATTGATAGTATCGCTGTTGGTTTTGAGAATTCCTTGGTTGGGTGTGGAACCTTGTAAGTCACTCATGAAATTTTCTCCCTGGCTTTATAGTTAATAGATAGTAAAAAGTATTCAAATTTACCACTATTATTTGTTACAAATTCTCAGAATTCACTTTTTGCAACATTCTGAAATGTTTGTGGAAAGTAGAGTGTAAAAAAAAGCTGAGATGCAGAGGATGCGGAGGGAAGAGTTTGTAGAAATGTAAGTTATATTTAATAGCTATAAACCTAAGCAGTAACGAACAGCAGCTTCAACTTCCAGCATTTTTGATTGTGAAATTTGACCTGCTATTTGAGCAGGGAACCGACTTTTATCTAAAGAACGTATTTGAAAACACATAAAAATTGTTTCGATAGGTAATCCGCTTTCATCTGAAGAAACACGTACATTTGTTGGGTAATCGCGCTTAATATTTGTCCCTTTTGTTCCTACTACTACGGTGACAACTAAAGGCAAATTATTAATGCTATTTATAGACAAAACTAAAACTGGACGTTTACCAGCTTGCTCTCTTCCTTCAACAGGATTAAGATTTACGAAAAAAATTTGACCTCGTTCAATACTCACTGCTTTTCCAAACCATCCATCTGGGTAATAGCAAACTCTTCATCAATAGCATGAATTTCGGCTTGAATCTCATTATCATTCGCCATTTCAGCCATTTCTTTTTCAATATCTTGAGATTTCAAAGGGAAATTATTTGTGTTGGTCTTTTTTCGCAAGTTTTTTACCAAACTTTCTAAAAGCCACATTTGTTCTTCTAAAGATAAGTCGCGGATGGAACGGTCAATTTCTAGTAACTTAGGGGATATCATTGAGCTATTTAACAGGGTTATTAAATTAAGTTTATCTTAGGAAAATAAAGCCTGAAACAATACATTACGATTTGAGAATGCAATGAATAAAATTTTTAGAGCAGTGATTTATTGGGAAGAAGATGTGTATGTGGCTGAATGTCCCGAAGTCGGAACAGCTAGTCAGGGGGAAACTATAGAAGAGGCGAAGGCAAATCTGAAAGAAGCTACAGAACTTTATTTAGAAGAATTTCCCATGCTAAAGAATTCTCGTCCTCTTCTAACTACTTTTGAGGTGAAAAGTGCCTAAATTACCACGGGTAAAAGCCGAAGAAGTCATCCGTGCTTTGGAGAGATTAGGATTTGAGCAAGTTCGTCAACGGGGAAGTCATGTAATTATGAAAAAACAATTAAATGTTACTGATGAAAATCAGGAAAAACTTCAAGAAATCATAGAAATTGGTTATGTTGTTTAAGGTGGCTTGTTTCTAAAAGAATCTTTTAATATTCATAATCTCCCACCATTACGTACTAAAAGTAAAAGTATTTCTTCTCTAGAGTTTTGAGCGGTATAAAGAGGAGTTTTTCCAGAAAAATCCCTTAAATTAACGTCTGCACCATTCTCTATTAGTAGCTCTACCATCTTTATATGTCTCCAAATGACTGCATAATGTAAAGGAGTATAGCCGGAAGAATTTTCTCGAACATTGACTTGAACTCCATTATTAATAAGAAGTTCTGCAACATCCGTACTACCGCGTCTTGCTGCTTCGTGTAAAGGAGTTTCTCCTTCTCCTCTTCTATATTCGGCTTCTAAATTAGCACCTCTTTCGATTAACTGTTTTGCTATGTTGTTATGGTTATGATGTGCTGCAATATGCAACGGAGTTCCACCCCTGCCTATCAAATTAATCGCTGCTCCGTTTTCAATAAGTGTATTTATGATTGCTGCTGCTTCAGCAACATACGCTGCAAAATGTAGTGGAGTTCTATCATAGTTATCTTTAATATTTACATCTGCGCCATTAATAATTAAAAGTTCAACCGTCTTTAGTTGATTATTCCAGGCTGCCATATGCAGAAGCGTTTTGCCATTATAACGCTTGGCATTGATATCTCCCCCTTGTTCGAGGTAATTTCCAATTTTATCTGTATCTCCCAAAAATGCAGCAATCTGTATCTCAACCGTAGCTCCATGAGCAATAAGAATATCTACTATATCAAAATGGTGGGATGTGGCTGCCCAAAAAATAGGTGTTTCCTCATCTTTTTCTTTATCTTCAAGATTATGGTTGACATTTGCTCCTCTACTAATGAGTAATTCCACGATATCTGGATAACCATCGCTAGCCGCTAACTCAAGAGGAGTCAACCCTTGATTTTTTTGAGAATCAACATCTTCACCTCGTTCTAATTCGTTTCTAACAGCATTAATATCTCCTCTCGATACTGCCGTATGTATTGCTTTGTACTGGTCTCTAGTTTCACTTAAAATGAAATTACTGATTAATGCAAAGCCAATTACCAAGAATAAACTATCCTCGGAATCCACTGTTAACAAAAGTACTATCAAAATACCCAGGAAAATTAGTTCCTTCCAGTATTTCTTATAATCTAAACCGACCATAATATTAAATAAATTATGAATACAATACCTATTAAGCAAATATATTTTATAAATACGACTCTTAATAATAAAACGATATCGAAAGTATCTAATCTTTCTCAACCAAAATTACAAATAACTAATTTTTTAATACCGTAATATCCAAAATTAATGCCGAATGCTAATACGAACTTAATAAAATGCTCCTTATAAAGCTTGCTGTACATAAATTTGATAAATATTATCAAAATCATCTTTATTTAATTGTTTTAGAAACCATAGAGATTATATTCCGAAAAAATCAACTCTTATCTTGTAGCTTTATTGTTAATACGATTTCACTAAATTCTCGATATAAACTCAAATGCAGGGAGAAGTTGCATCATGTATGCCGTCTCTACACAATTTATATCTATTGAATAAAAAATTTTGATGGTTTCCCGTCTTCCGGAGGAAAATACCTCGGTGTTTCCCGACTTGTAGCAAACCAGGTATTCTTTTTTCAAATTTAATACAATACCATCGAAATATAACCCACACCATTCAGGAGAATATCCCCAAGTGCAGCCAGATTTACTCGGTTTAGAAATTACTAAAGGAGAATTAAGACGCTTAACGGGAGTTGATTCGGAAGATGTTTTTCGTCCTTCAATTCTCAAAAACCGCGAGAAACGTTTTGGTTTTTTTATGAATGAGGTAATTACAGCTTTAGCTTTTACTCCTATTGTTGTCGGTTTTATTTATGCATTTATTATTTTACCTACGATTGGTTCTTCAATTCTTATCGGCTTATTATTGTTAACTTTAGTACCTCTAATAGTGATATTAGCACGGTGGTTTTGGCGACGCAAAACTTGTCCAAAATCCTTAACAAAGCTTCTAGATGAAGTTGATGAATATCATGAAGTTATACAAGCTATCGATATTAATGACCAGTTAGATACAGCGGGAAATACGCAGAGCAATATTAGCGATCGCGATCAAGTTATTGCAGCATTACAACTAATTAGAGAAGATTTAGTCGTAGCTCTGAAAACAGAACGAATTTTACGGGATAATAAAAAGTTACTTGCTAGCAATCAAGATTTATTTGTTAATAATTTAGCCAATCTGCAAGCCTTGCAAGTGAGTACAGAAGCTGGCGAATATGCTCGACTTCTCAATCAATCATTGCAGATTGCTGTTGATGTTCAAACTCAGATCAAAAAATTACAGTCGCCCTAATAATTTTAATGACTGAAAATATGGCTAAAAATACGATTGCAAAACCAAAAATCATTGTTCTTGATGATGACCCTACCGGTTCTCAAACTGTCCACGGTTGCTTGCTTTTAATGCAGTGGGATGTAGAGACTTTGCGATTGGGCTTGCAAGATGATTCACCGATTTTTTTTGTTTTAACTAATACTAGAGCATTAACTCCAGAAAAAGCAGCATCTGTAACTAAAGAGGTTTGTCATAACTTGAAATTGGCAATAGAAGCTGAGCAAATTAAAGATTTTCTGGTTGTTAGTCGTAGCGATTCAACTTTGCGGGGACATTACCCAATTGAAACTGATGTTATTGCTGAAGAATTGGGTGCTTTTGATGCTCATTTTTTAGTCCCGGCATTTTTTGAAGGAGGGCGTATTACTCGCGATAGCGTACATTATTTAATGATGCAGGGCGCTTTGGTTGCAGTTCATGAAACTGAGTTCGCTCGGGATTCGGTATTTGGATACAATCACAGTTATTTACCCGAATATGTCGAAGAGAAAACCCAAGGGCGCATAGCTGCCTCCAAGGTAGAAAGATTTTTGCTTGAGGATATTCGTAGCGGCTGTCTGGAACGTTTGATGAAACTTACGGATAATCAATGCGGTGTTGTTGATGGCGAAACCCAAGCGGATTTAGATAAGTTTGCTGAAGATGTATTAACTGCTGCAAGTCAAGGAAAACGCTTTTTATTCCGTTCTGCTGCAAGTATTTTAACTGCTTTGGCTGCGCTGCCTCCCCAAGAAGTTTCTCCAGAAAATATGGCTGAGTATGTAATTACTGGAAAGCCAGGGGCAATTATAGTTGGCTCTCACGTCAAAAAAACAACTCAGCAGTTAGAAGTACTTTTACAAACAAAAGGTATTGTCGGAATCGAGGTAGATGTAGCCCAGTTGCTTGATAAAGAAAATCAATCTGCTACACTGCTATCCGATATACTCACAAATGTTCGTGAAGCACATAATGCTGGTAATACACCAGTAGTTTATACCAGCCGTGAAGAACTAACTTTTGAGGATATTGATACCCGATTGGAATTTGGGGCAAAGGTTTCCAACTTATTAATGGATGTTGTAGGTCATTTACCTTCTGATATAGGATTTTTAATTAGTAAGGGAGGTATTACCTCAAACGATGTTTTAAGTACCGGTCTTGCTTTAAAAACTGCCCGTTTACTCGGTCAGATTCTCGCGGGTGTATCTATGGTAAGAACTCCAGAAAATCATCCCCAGTTTCCTAATTTACCAGTAGTACTATTTCCGGGTAATGTTGGTGATACAGATGCGATCGCGACTGTTTACCAAAGATTAAGTAAAAATTTGAAGTGAGGTTTAATAACTAAAACTAATTTGACAATCGCAGAATATTTCAATTTTTCAAAAAGAGAAGTTCGCATTTTGACAGGAATAAAAAAATAATTATCTAAGATACCTGCATTTAATGGTATGGTAGTGCGTCAATTAACCAAATATCTTTTATGTACGTGAATTGTTTTCAATAATACATTGTACTGATGAGATATTTTTTAATTATAATTCCCGATATAAAATTATCGAGAATTGTTTGATGTCCGCGTTTTGGCTGGTGCTGCATGACTTCAGAAGAAGCTATTCCAGATTTAAACTCTAACAATGGTGTTTCCCAGACAGATTCTAAAGTTACACTTCCTGATAGTTCGGAATCTACCGCTACCGAGCAGAATGATTCTGTTTCCAATCAAACTAATGTGTCTTTAGAGTCAGTTTCTAATCACACTAAGGCTGAAGAAATTACAGTTATTCCTCACGAAGAAATCGTCTTCCATCAAACTGAGGTTAGAGAAACTAATCAAACTAGTATTGAAGATAATAAAAATACAGTTTTAGAGAATGAATTAGATTCTAAGCAACCGAACGCTGAAGAACAATCTGTTTCTAAAATTGCAAATTTAAACTCTGATTCTACCGAGCAACAAATTGATAGTGACATAAGTCTTGATACATCGTTATTGGAAAATGCGGCATATCAAAAAATACAGGTAGAAATTCGCAGCGAGAAAGACAGATTGGTATTAACTTTACCAACTGTATCGGAAGCGTCTGTATCGGAATATAGTTGGTCGGAAATTTGGCAGCAAATGAAACTGCGGCTGTTGGCGCAAAAACGCTTTTTTGAGTCTAAGAACTCTAAGGTAAGCGTACATTTGATTGCACACGACCGTTTGCTTGATAGCAGACAACTCCAAGATATTGCCGAAACCTTAAGCGAAATGTCTTTGCAACTCAAATCAGTTGGTACCAGTCGTCGCCAAACTGCGATTGCAGCGGCGGGTGCAGGTTATTCTGTAGAGCAATTGCAGCCAAAAACGGCTTTTTCCTTTGCAGCCTCGAAGAATAATTTACCGCCAGCAGAACCACTTTATTTAGAGACTACCGTGCGTTCTGGCGTAGAAATTCGTCACAGAGGTAGTGTAATTATCTTGGGAGATGTAAATCCTGGTGGTATTGTAGTCGCAGAGGGAGATATCCTGATTTGGGGTCGTTTGCGTGGGGTTGCTCATGCAGGTGCCCAAGGCAACAGCGAATGCACGATTATGGCTTTACAAATGGAACCAACCCAGTTGCGAATTGCCGATGCCTTAGCTAGAGCGCCAGAGAAATCGCCTATGCAGCAGACTGCTGAAGTTGCGTATATGACGACTCAGGGAATCCGCATTACCAAAGCTAATGATTTTTCTCGAATTAGTTATTAGTTATTAGTTATTAGCTATTAATTTTTACAATTAGCAACTAACCATTAACTACTAACTACTAATAACTCTATTATTTTTTTATGCCATCACGAGCGCGTTCGTAATCATGACTCGAATTGTTGTCATTACCTCCGGTAAGGGAGGGGTAGGAAAAACCACTACTACAGCCAATCTGGGCATGGCTTTAGCCAAAATAGGTCGTCAGGTAGCATTAGTTGACGCTGATTTTGGTCTGCGAAATTTGGATTTGTTGTTGGGACTCGAAAACCGTATTGTTTACACTGCGGTAGAGGTTTTGGCTAGAGAATGCCGTTTGGAACAAGCTTTAGTCAAAGATAAGCGACAACCCAACTTAGTGCTGCTACCTGCGGCACAAAATCGCACCAAAGAAGCCGTCACGCCAGACCAAATGAAACTGCTGGTAAATGCCTTAGCGCAAAAATATCAGTACATCATTATCGATAGCCCCGCTGGTATCGAAATGGGTTTTAAAAATGCGATCGCTCCAGCAAAAGAAGCTTTAATTGTTACAACACCCGAAATAGCAGCAGTGCGTGATGCTGACCGGGTAGTAGGGTTATTAGAAGCACAAGGAGTAAAGAAAATTCACTTAATAATTAACCGAATAAAACCTGCAATGGTTCGGTTAAATGATATGATGTCTGTGCAGGATGTTCAGGAACTTCTAGCAGTTCCCTTAATTGGGGTTATCCCCGACGACGAGCGGGTAATTGTTTCTACCAATCGTGGCGAACCTCTGGTTTTATCAGAAAATCCTTCTTTAGCTGCGACTGCTTACGATAACATTGCTCGTAGATTGGAAGGGGAAACGGTAGATTTTCTTGATTTTGACTCGTCCCAAGACAACCTATTTTCCCGCCTCCGAAGGTTATTGTGGACAAAAATAATTTAATCAAATCCAGTATGCGCTCATAGGGCTGCAATGATTCTTGAACTTTTGGAAAGACTTTTTTTTCGCGGTAACGATAACAGTCGCAATGATGTTAAACGTCGCCTGCAATTGGTTATTGCTCACGATCGGGCCGATTTAAGCCCTCAAATGATAGAAAAGATGCGGCAAGAAATTTTAGAAATTGTTTGTCGCTACGTGGAAGTTGAAGCTGATGGTCTGGAATTTTCTTTGGAAAGTAACCAGCGCACAACAGCTTTAATTGCTAATGTACCCATTCGTAGAGTAAAAACGGATGCTACGGAATCAGAAACAGGTGAAAAAAAGTCTGAGTAATTTTATTTAAAATTTTGGAATAGAAAACTATGTGCTTTTGCCATCAACTTTGGGACAAGCATATATTTTTTATTGGGCAATGGGTATAGCTTATTGGAGATTAGGTTTTATTAGGTATTATATTGTGTCCGGTTAAACAGTTATCGTATCTGTAGCGGCGTGGGTAATGAGTAATAAGTAACAAGTTAATCAGTAAAAGGTTATTTTGGCAATAACTGCCATCTTTTTAAGAGGCTTATATTGTAAGTAATTCACTGGATTTGGTATAACTGATTATCCGGACATAATATATAGCAGTTTTCGGTTCAGTAGAATACACTCGAAACCTCACCCCTTCCCCTCTCCTTAGTAAGGCGGGGGTAGTTTCGTGTATTGCACTCAAGTGAAAACCGCTATAACCTTTGACCTTCGACCTTTAACCTGATAAGTAGGGCTATAAATGAAAAATCCCGTTTCAGCCAAAACTGGAGCGGGATTGCCTTAAGTCTTATTTTATCAATCGACTTCGGAGCGTTAACTTATTGATAAGCTACTTGTGGCCCAGCCCAAATATCAGTATTCTTTCTACCAAAGTTAGTAGGTCGATCTAATTCTGGTGTCGCAACTGTTTTTCCGTCATTAGCAACTGTAATCGTAGGCCAAGTCTCTTGACCCATTTCGCCAGCCTTAAACACAACATTGTCAGGTGTATTTTTACTCCAACCTAGTAGCACCGCAATATCATACTGATGATTCTTTTGAGAAGGAGCAACTGTATTAGCACGATTCTTTTCACGGTTCCAAATTAATGCTTGATCGGTAGCGTGAGCAGTATTGAATAAACCTTCAAATTTGCGTGCTAAGAAGCGTTCGCCATTTTCCGACCAGCCAACAGGAACAAGTACGCCGATTTTTCCTGGAATTTGACTGTCTTTACCTGCAACTTCTCTAGATTTAAGTAATGGATCTATTAAAGCAGAAGTTGATGCAACAACCTTCAAATGATTTGTTTTTCTATCTTCCACAAATAACACGCTGCTGACGCGGCTTTTATGCATTTGTGGTTTGACTTCTAACTTTACCCGACTGTAAATAGAATAACGACCATCTGGAGAAATGACTGGTACGCTACGGTAATAACGTATCCCCGAACCGCCATTCGCACTTAGTGTTTCCTGAGTAGCAGTTATCCACTTCCAAGGAATTGCATGAGGGCTTCCGATTGGATCTTGCCCAGATAATTCTGACTCTTCTTGTTCTTCAACTACTGGGGCATCGGTTGGTTGAGGAATTAAATTTCTTCTCAAAGCTATGACTTTACTTGCTTTAAGCGATTTTGCACCCGCCAACTTAGCTACTAAAATATCTTTTTTTGAAGATTGAGTTTTTGCAGCTTTTAAACGCTGTACTAGCTTAATTCCACGAGCAGAAATTTTACCCGACTCTACCTTAGTACTACTAACAGGAGGCGCGAGTTCAACTTCTTTAAATGGGTCTTCGTTAATTGAAGAAGGATTTTTAGCAGGCTTTACTTCTTCTGCCGGAATTACAGTCTCTATTGTTAAGGACTCTACAACATTAGGCTGTATAATTTTTGGCTCAATAACCGCAGCTAATTTTATTGACTCAGAATCAACTTCTGGGGTCAAAGTTTTTACTGTTTCTGGTTGCGATAATTTGTATTCGCTAGCAATCGGAACTTCTACTATTACCGAATCCAATTTTGGCATTTCGGCAGTAAGGGAGTTTGGTTGCGATTGTTTTGCCGAGCTGGAGTGTCCTGATGCTCCTACTAAAGGCGCAATAAGCACTACCACTAATACGTACTTGAGGAATGGTTGCACGCGGAACCATCCTGATAGTAAAAGATGTTTCAGCATTTTTTAGTTGACTCTCTAGAGGGCGGTTGCTGTGGGAGGAGCAATGCCTCACGGCAATGGGGCAGGCTATCTTTAATATGTATAACAGGGAACTTCGGATTTAGCGAGATTATCTCTTTTAATTTCGCATAAATTTACGATAATAGGGTATCGTTTTTTACTCATTTTCCGAACAATTGTTTAGGAAAATTATGATTTATATGCACTAAATCGAGTCACAATATTGTTGCCTAGGTATAGAAACCTTGAACAATAACAGCAGAATCAGATGCTACTTCGAGAAAGTTAATCAAGTTACAGCTTATTTGTTTTTCTAGTTTAGGAATTATACCTAACTAAATATAACCTAGATAACTTTATACGGATATAAATTCAAATCTTAGGTGCTAAGTACCTAATGGATTTTACTTCAACGTTTCCAACACCGATTCCGGCGATCGCGCTAAATATTCAAAAATGGGGCAGAAAAAAACTATAAAAATATTACACACGCTGCTAAGCGTTTTACTTCAGTGAAACATATGTAAGTTTCAATTGCAACAGTAAAACTAGCGAATGTCGGCTGTAAAACTTAGGTAAAAATGCTTGCTCTCCATTCAAAAATAAAAAAAATGAAGAACGCAATATATAAAAATATAAATTTTTGAACATTTGCTTAGTTCATCATCAGTATAGCCTATAGATTGGTTAGAGGCACTCTATCGATTGACTTATTGTGAAAAAGGTAATAAATATACCCCACAACTATATATTTATGGATGATGTTAGTGTTTAGAGTTGAAAAGCAAATCGTTTGAACTTTATGAAAGTAATATTTTTTGGCACTCCTCAATTTGCCGTTCCTACTTTAGAAAAACTACTCAATCATTCGGAATTTGAAGTAGTTGCAGTTGTGACTCAACCGGATAAAGTCCGGGGGCGCGGCAAGAAAGTAACTCCTTCCCCCGTAAAAAGTGTTGCTAGTACGCATAGTTTACCTGTATGGCAGCCGACTAGAATAAAAAAAGATGAAGCAACTTTGAAACAATTAAAAGAAATAGATGCAGACGTATTCGTAGTAATTGCTTACGGACAGATTCTTTCACAAGAAATTTTAGATATGCCCAAAATAGCCTGCGTCAATGTTCATGGTTCGATATTACCCGAATATCGCGGTGCGGCTCCGATTCAATGGTGTTTGCATAACGGGGAAGAGGAAACGGGAATTACAACTATGTTGATGGATGCGGGTATGGATACCGGCGCAATGTTGCTAAAAGCTACTACATCCATTGGATTGCTTGATAATTCCCAAGATTTAGCAGAAAAATTAGCATCGATGGGTGCAGACTTGTTGGTAGAAACGCTGATAAAACTTCAAAAAAAAGAAATTGAACCTATTCCCCAAGATAATTCTCAAGCAACTTATGCACCTTTGATTAAAAAAGAAGATTATCGCTTGGATTGGTCTCAAAGTGCTATACATTTACACAATAAAATTAGGGGTTTTTATCCTAATTGCGTTACAACATTTCGCGATAAACCATTAAAAATCTTAGGTACCGTGCCCCTGAGTACGGACAACTCGGATCGATTACCTAAATTAATTCAAGAAATGAAAACTAAACTACCAGATTTATCAAATTTGTCAGGTAAACCAGGAGAAATTGTAAGTATTGTTAAAGGTATAGGAGCAATTGTCCAAACCGGAAAAGGTTTATTGTTATTGCAAGAAGTACAGCTAGCTGGTAAACGTCCTCAGTCGGGATGGGATTTTGTTAACGGTAGTCGTTTAACTGTTGGAGAAAAGTTAGGGGTTGTAGATTAAAAGTTATTGTTATATGGTATCGCTCCGTTAAGTTAAGACCTTGACAAATGCCTAAATCTATAGCTAATAAACCTTTGACCTACTTCTTAACGCTATAATTTTTCAAAATATTTGCAACCTTTACAAGGCCCAACCGGATTAACTGCACACCGGACAATTTCTGAAAGAGCATTATAGCTGCAACTAGCATCACCAATTATCCAACGTCCGTTTACTAAAGTTTTTTCATCAGGTCTTTTTGCTGATTGTACGTAAATAGCAATCTTGTGCAAGCAGTAGCGTCCTTCTTTTAACTGGTAGCGATGGTGACGTTCCAGCACTGCATATGTTTTGCCTTTTAAGTCAATATAATTCCCTGGCTGCGGTGTCCAATCAAGATTTATGTTGCCCAAAGACTTACGTGATGAGGTTAAAATGACTTCCGTTAGTACTGAATTTGGCTCCATGTCGCAGTTGATTGGTTTACATTATTAGGATATTAGCGCAAATGTTTACATCTTCTCTTGCTAACATCTTTAGGGAAGATTGCTTCGATTGAGCGGCGGTTTTCTAGCTTGCGAACTAAAAAACCCACCCGTTGAATGGGTGGGAGTGTTAATTAATTATCGAAATAATTTGTAATTTGTAATTTAATCAACCAAGAAAACGCTGTTGCAAAGCTCTTAAATATGCTTTGAGTGGAATTTGATAAACCTCTATGAATAGCCAAATGATAATCGTTAAATGAGAGAAAAAAGTCAGTATTGTCCAAATGTATGGAACCCAGGACAAAGGAGCATTAGGATTTGGAGGAAAATTATAAGCAACTAATGCGATTAAGGAGGTAGGCAGCAGTACAAAAGCAACAGTTGCTAATACATAACCCCAGCCAAATTCGACTCCTTCTAAATGGGCTTCCGTCCAGTAAAAGCCATTCCAGCCCCAGACTAAGGGAGGTTCTCTCGAAGGCATTTTTAGCTGTTGTTGCTCCAAGTTAACGGTAAAAATTTGATGGCAAAAATCACAAGACATTGCCTCCATTAAAGGCATATTTTGAACTTTTCCAACTCTACATACCGGACAAGGGTAAACTCCTTTATACTCCAATGGAGTAGCTAAGTTTTTAGAATTTGGGATTTTAAACATCAGTTTGGGGCATTTTAATAATGATTTACCTTCCTAGCACGAACAGGAGGAGCGCATCTTATCATTTATAAAGCTAAACTCTGAGCCATCTTTAATAAATCGCATTAAGCAATCTTTGTTTAACTAATAATCAGTTAAATTTTTGACTCTACTTCACGAGCAGACAAAATTCTTTCGTCGATAAATATTATCTCGTTTGCGCTCTTTTTTAGGTCTGTATCCAGTAACCTATACAATAAATTTAAACAATTAGTAGGGTTTGTTAAGACAAATAGAAGTAAGCAAGGAATAAAGAAAACCAAAGCTAAGATTTATAATTCTAATCTCTTCCGATGAAGGCTGTCTTCGGTATTGAGACTTATAGAACAATTCGTTATCTACTTGAGAGGATGGGCGGAAAAGTATAGTTTTTATCATAATTCTCAGATGATCTCCCCTTCCCTGCTTTTTTATAGAGGTTAAAGTCCCCTAGTTTAGCGGAGGATTTAGGAGGAAATCAACAGTTTCGAGTATCACTTATAGCGCATCATTACATCCTCTGAGATACTACTTTACTTTAGGATTTATCTTCAGCAAGCCAATTTAGAACCAATTGCAAATCATGCTTCTAGTTTAGAGCGTTTTGGCTTTATGGGTGAAGACTGTATTCATATAAGTAAGTAAAGTAGAAAAAATGAAGCCAAAGAAAAAAGTTATAGAAACAGTTTCTACAGAAGTGGTGAGAAATACTTTTTTCATTGATTTATGCTAAGAGGATGATTTGCAAAATTTGCTTCATTTATCATATTTCGTTAAGAGGTATAAATTAGTTGGTATTTGAGGTCTGAGATTGCCTATGACTCATCTAGGCTGTTTTTTTCGCACTTAAATGTCAAGTTTACTCTTTTTTTTCATAAGTGTAGATGAATAATGAAAATAGAAGGTTATTACTTTTACTTTAAGGACAAAATCAACCTAGATAATGCCAAAATGGCAACAATATTTCATTCAAATTACAAACTATGATGAAGTTTTTTTGAAGCCCTAATTTTTAATCGTAACTTTTGAAAAGTATTGCAAATATTCCTAAAATCTATAAAAGGTTAAAGAATTTAACTCATAGATTAGGACTTACGCAAGCTCAAATTGTGATTGCGACGGTCACTACGTGTAGGGAAGCATTCACCCGCAGGGTATCATCCCAACATCTAGGAGATTACGTCGCTGTCGCTCGATCCGGACGTAATTACGTTACTTTTGCGGCCATTCCTAAATATCTAAGATGAAAGAATTTAATACGACACCTGCTAAATCCGATTACGCTATGGGAGCAAGTCTAAAACTTATATATTGCAATTAATAAACTGTTCCTGATGAATAAGCTGCAAGCTTAGATAACAATTCTTCATAAGTCATATGAGTGACTATAGGAGTTACAACATTATCTATGGATTTTTCTATAGAATGCAAAACTCTGTTTAAACTATCTAAAACCCTTGCAATCAATATTTTTTGATACATTATTGATTTTGTTTTACAAGCTAACTTGATATTTTTAATTACTTTATTCATGGCTTTAGCTGCATTAGGAATACTAGCTCGGAATAATGCATCTCTAGCTGATTCTAAAAATAAAAATGCGGTAGTCAAATCATGTATCTCCACACCCAGAGGAGAGTTTTCTAATGGCTTCATGACATCAACAGCATCTTTAAGATGAATAACAGCTTGCTGTAAATCTTCAAGTTCAATTTCAGCTTCAGTCATTTCGAAAGTTCCAGACAAGTCTAATTCATTATTCGCAATAGTATTCGCTGATTTTGCTAAAAAACTGATGATTTTTGCAAGTTTTGTATTCATAGTTTCAAGTCAGACTGCATATAAAAATAAAATATTTTACAAGTTTAATTACATAATAAATATATTTACTTATTCATAGAAATTCAGCTTTAGCTAAAGCCCTTGTATTCCAAGAAAAAAACAACTAGTTGACTATTCATAGATATTTAACTCTCAGCAATAAAAATCACTACTTATGTAGATTTTTTACATATACAAAGCACAAAATACACTTGAGTACAAAACTATAATTTTTTTCTTTTGCAAGCCAGATAAATAATTTTTTGTTGTGCCTGTTTGAGTTGTGCAAATTAAAATATGCTGTTTGTATATTCAGCGAATAAAAACATCCACAGGAAAATTTCTGAATTTATATACATAGACTAGCAGTATGTATACGTACTCATTTTACATAAATTCAAGCTTTGTAGCAATTATATTTTCTTTTTTGAAAATTTAATACACGTAATAAATGTAAACTTGAATTCAGATTTATTTAAGAAAAATTGATTCAAAAAAAAAGATGGACCTCTGTGCCCATCTCTTAAAAATTACAATTTGATTTTGAAATTAATTCCGAAGCAAAATTTAATTAGGTTCCGGAAGTCCAAGAATTCATGTATTCGATTTGAGCAGAAGTTAAAGAATCAATCTTGATTCCCATTGCTTCTAGCTTCAAGCGAGCAATATCTTTGTCTACTTCTTCAGGAATGGAATACAAACCGGGTTCGAGCTTACCTTTGTTCTTCACTAGGTATTCACAACCTAAAGCCTGGTTCGCAAAACTCATGTCCATTACAGCGCTGGGATGTCCTTCAGCAGCTGCTAAGTTAATCAAACGTCCTTCACCGAGGACAACAACTGATTTACCACTGGGTAATTTATATTCTTGAGTAAAAGGACGAACATCCTTAACTTCTTTAGCTTTAGCACCCAAGGATTTGAGGTCAATTTCAATGTCAAAGTGACCGGAGTTACAAACCATCGCGCCGTCCTTCATTACATCGAAGTGTTCGGGGCGAATTACGTGCTTGTTACCAGTAACGGTGATGAACAAGTCACCTTGAGGTGCAGCTTCTGCCATTGGCATAACGCGGAAACCGTCCATTACTGCTTCAATAGCTCTGATGGGGTCAATTTCAGTAACGATTACGTTACCGCCCATACCTCTAGCGCGGAGTGCAGAACCTTTACCGCACCAGCCGTAACCAGCAACAACAATGCACTTACCAGCTAATAGAACGTTGGTAGCGCGGATAATTCCATCGAGGGTTGATTGTCCGGTACCGTAACGGTTATCAAAGAAATGCTTGGTATCAGCGTCGTTAACGTTCATTGCAGGGAACGATAGCACGCCATCATTGAGCATTGCACGCAAGCGAACAATCCCGGTTGTGGTTTCTTCGGTAGTACCGATAATGTCGGAAAGTTGATTTTTGCGGTCTTTAACTAAAGTTGCGACTACATCAGAACCGTCATCAATGATGATGTTAGGACGGTGGTCTAAAGCAGTTTCAACGTGACGCTTATAGGTTTCGTCATCTTCGCCTTTGATAGCAAAGACAGGAATTTCGTGGTCTGCGACGAGACTTGCTGCTACGTCGTCTTGAGTTGATAGGGGATTGCTAGCAATTAGCAGTGCATCAGCACCACCTGCTTTCAGAGCGATCGCCAAATGTGCTGTCTCAGTTGTAATGTGAGAACAAGCTACTAAACGGATTCCCTCGAATGGCTTTTCTTTTGCAAAACGGTCGCGAATCTGCTTTAACACAGGCATTTCACGTCCAGCCCATTCGATACGTTGTCTTCCCAAAGCAGCTAAGCCGAGGTCTTTAACCTCGTGCTTTAATCTGGGAGTTGTTGCAGTCATTAAATAATTCCTCTTTTGGATAAAGTGTTGCATCTTAGAAGATGCACTCTACTAGATTAGATCAAGTCTGGCAAATATACAGCATGATTTGTATCTGTTTGATAAATGCCAAACTGTTCTTTGCACAATATCCCGTCTGGAAGTGAAATTGTCAACCGAGAGACAAGGCAGAGGGGCAGAGGGGGCAGAGGGGGCAGAGGGGGAAGAGGTGGAAGAAAGAAATGAAATTATTTACTTTTAACTCCTAACCTCGAACCACGAACCCCAAACCTCGAGCTCCTAACTCCTAACTAGCTACTTACTACTCGAAACTCGTCTTTCGATAGGTATATTTCTAGAAACTATTTGCCAGGATATATGTCGGCTATATCCTGGGAGTGTAAAAATTTCCAAATTCTAAATAAATCAAATAACAAGGAGGTATTAGTTGCGTGCGCTGTCGATTTATTATTATTGCTTTATTTTCACTACTGATTACTGTATTTACTAATATCAACGTAGCAACGGCACAGTTTCCTTTTTATTCACGAATACAGCCACCTTCTTTAAATTTAAATATTAAAGATTTAGAAAATAAAGTTGTTGCTGGCCCGGTTTATTTAGACGGAAAACCTTTATTTTCAATTGCAGCACCAAGAGCAAGTTTAAATGACCGTTTACAAAATATTCAGGATAATTTAGCCGATATTAGCAAGGCTTATTTACGAAATTCTGAAGAAAAGTTAGATATAGACATTCGTACTGAAAATGGTTTACCAGTAATTTATGTCAACGAACGGTATCTTTTAACTATTACTCAAGAAGATGCAAAACTTAGGGGGTTTAGTCCTACAGCTTCAGCTTTTAATATTCAACAGGAATTGTTAGAAGGTTTAAAGGAAGCTAAATATGAGCGCACTTCTGAATATATTACCGAGCAAGGCAAGGTTGCGGCGATTGCCTTAGCAATTATGATTGTGTTGAGCGGTGGGGTTTATTACTTCTTGCATCCGGTTAAAAATTCTTCTGAAGAAACAACTTTAACCCCTGCACAAAAGGCTTATAGACCAATATCAACACTACTTGATAAACAGCAGCAAGGACATATAAGAGAAGTCAAAAAACGATTATTCCAAATTGCTCAAGCCGGAATTTGGGGAGGCGGGGCTTTAATTATATTAAGCTTGTTTCCCTACACGCGAGCTTTACAAGTGGGAATCATCGCTTTTCTGAAAATTCCTTTACGTTTAGGAATTGTTGCGCTAGTAATTTATGTTGCTATTCGTCTCAGTTATGCCTTAACAGAGCGTTTAACTTCTGCTTTCGTAAAAAGTACTACTTTATTAACTCCAGAAACTTCTGAAAGATTGCAGCTAAGAGTATCAACTATATCCGGTGTTGCCAAAAGCATAATTACTTTTATTTGGTTAGGAGTCGGAATTTTGCTAGCTTTGACTGCTTTAGGGATAGATATTATTCCTTTACTAGCTGGTGTGAGTTTAATTGGTGTGGCGCTTTCTCTTGCTTCCCAGAGTTTAATTAAAGATGCTATTAATGGCTTTCTAATTATTATGGAAGACCAGTATGCTTTGGGTGATGTTATTACAGTAGGTGATGTAGGGGGATTAGTCGAAAATCTTAACTTACGTATAACTCAGGTACGCGATGCTGAAGGACGTTTAATTACTATTCCTAACAGTGAAATAAAAATAGTCGCTAATCTCTCTAGTCGGTGGTCGCGTGCCGATTTAAACATTCCCATCGCTTATCAAGCTGATATTGACCAAGCTTTACAACTTATTAAAACTGTTGGTTTCGATATGGATCGAGATGTCTTATGGGAACATCAAATTATCGAGCCACCGGAAGTTTTGGGAATCGAGAACTTTGGCGATCGCGGTTTAATAGTTCGCGTTTGGATTAAAACCCAGCCTCTCAAACAATGGAATGTAGCTAGAGAATACCGTCGCCGTCTCAAGATTGCTTTTGATAAAGCTGGAATTTCGATTCCCATACCTCAACAAAATGTTTGGCTTAATTCAGCGAACAATTAATTGTGAGCAGTTATCAGTGTTAGTATTACCGTTCCAATAAAGGAATCAATTGCTCATAATTGATTCCTTTAAAATACTTTTTCATTTATCTTTCAAAAGTCAAAGCAATTCGTAATTATATGCAATCGAAGCTCGTACCAATTCAATTACGAATACAGCTTTTTAGTCTCTATTAGTATCTTGTGGTTGTTTCTGTAGTACCAGTTCCGGCAACATTAGGATCGCGGTATACTGTTTCTCTATTTTTGTTACGACCTGCTAATCCTCCTAGACCAAGCAAACCTAACAAACCTAACCATCCCCAATCAAAACCGTCATCTTCTCGAACTGTGACTGTTCTATCTACATCGGTATCTAAAGTCTCTGTTTGAGCAGAAGCGGGAAGGGACAAAGGTAAAGCAGCTAAACTAACAGCGAATGCACTTGCACAAACAGTTTTGGATAATTTGGTGAGTTTCATAAGAATTCTCCTGATTATGTTACGACGACAAAAAATATACTTCCGATAGAAGTCTGTAATCCAATGGATAGTGGCTACATTTAGCATTAGCACCTAAATTCGCTTCTTTATCCATTTGTTATCTGGACTACTAATAAACACAATAAGTGTTACCGTTTTATCTTTACTCTTACCGTAGGAATAAACTCATCTCATACTTTAGCCACAAGCTTTGTTATTGCTTAATAATTCTCATAATTGCCCCAAAAGCAGCCATAAGAAGACTTTTTACTAAAATCATCTGTTTTCCCACTCGATTTTTACCTACTTCCAAAGAAATATTGTTAATTTAGTACATATGAACTAAAATGGCATTAGTGGCGATATAACAGCCTTTGAGAAAATAAATATTTAAATATCGGGTACTGTCTTATGGTTAAGCATTTTATTCTGAGTATCAATCCTACAGCTAAGCACGAGTGGGATAGATGTATTTTGCGCGATGTGCTTAGTTCCAAGCGTCCGGATATTGCCAAGCTAATAGCCGAAGAGGTTGACGCTGATGGAGGTAATTATTTGATAAGCGTGAATATTGATATAGAAGTTTTGCAGCAAGAAAAAGCTCCGGCAGCAGAACAGTTACAGTTTTCCTTTGCAGAGTCATCTCAAAAGCCCCAGTTGCGCGAAGCAGCGTGATTCAGGTTGAAGGTTAGAGTTTAAAGATTAAAGGTATAAATTCTAACTGTTCGCTGTTCGCTGCTCACTGTTCACTGCTAACTGTTGTAATAACAGAGCGATTTGCTGGTTGATATTGGCGACATGAAATCTTTGGCTGGCGCTGTCTTTTGCTTTTTGTGCAATAGCGTCAGTTTTTTGTTTGTCAGATAGGCAGGTTTCAATAATTTCGGTAAGTTCTTGGGGATTACCTGGAGTAGATAAAAAACCGTTTACACCGGATTCTACTAATTCAACTGCTCCACCGGATGCTGCTGCAACTACTGGTGTCCCCGATAACATGGCTTCTACGATGACTCTTCCAAAAGGCTCGGGAGAAGTTGAGGTATGTGCTACTAAATTGCAGGCTGCCATGAGCAGGGGAATATCGTTACGAAAACCTAAAAATTTAACTCGGTTTTGTAGCTGTAGCGAATCAATTTGCTGATGTAGCTGTTTGACGTAGTCTTGTTCGCCGAATAAAGCATCCCCGACTAAAATTACCGTAACTTCTGGCGGACATTTTGCCAGTGCTTCAATTAATATGTGCTGTCCTTTCCAAGGTGCAAGACGGCTGAAGTGTCCGACGATAAATTTATCTTCGAGTTCTAATTGTTTTCTAACTTGATTAATTTCTATTCTGTTATTTATATATTTTTGTGGTTCAAAGCCGTTGTAAACGATTTCGACTAATTCAGCTTTTCCGCCTGCTTCAATAAAGGCTTTTTTACTAGCTTGAGAATTAACAATTACTAAAGATGCCCGATTGGCTAAATTAACGGAGATGGTACGGTTTGTCTTACTGAAATGCTCTGCTGAAAGAATATCGTGTAAGTGAAATACCAGAGGGCGACGGCTGAAAAAACTAGCAATCGCGGCTACAACTAATGCTTTTTGAGTATTTGCGTAAATTAAATCGTAATTTCGGGAAATTTTTACGACTTTAGCAATTAAAGGAGCAAGTTGAGTCATACTTGCTAATCCTTGGCTGAGAGAACTTTCTTTTTTTACTTGTATGGCTTGATTTGTTAAAACCTCCACGGGGATATCGTGTTTCTCTAACAAATCTTTGAAAGAACCATCAGCGAATAATCCTACTAAACAATTTTTCTGATATGGTTTAGCAATATCTATTAAACATAATTCGGCACCACCAGGTTTACCGCTTTGATCTAAAAATAAGATTTTCATAATTTAAATATTAGAGTTTGGGGAATCGGGAATTGGGAATTAGGGATAGGTAATTGGTAATTGATAATTTAACTCTTAATTCCTAACTCCTAAATCCAACTCTTAATTGCTAACTCCTAACTATTCTTCCCTTCTACTTAATCCCTTCACCCATTATTACTTTTCTAACTTCTTTTGTGATTTTATCCCAATCGAAATTATTAACCGCATATTCGCGACATTCTTCTCGTGAAGGTTTAGCTATTTCTCCTAAGAATACTTGTTCTAATTTCTCAGCAATGGCGTTGACTTCAATGGAATCTGTGATTAAATGAGGTGAAAAATTTTCGAGAATTTCTGGCATTCCACCTACGGGGGTACAGATAACGGGAGTACCTGAAGCGAGGGATTCGACTATTGCCAACCCAAAACCTTCAAAGGATTGGGAAGGCATAATTGATAAATCTGCTGCTTGATAAGCAACTGGTAAAAGTTCATCGGGTAGGAAACCTAAAAACTTAACGTTGTCTTCTAGCCCTAACTCTGTAACCTGTTGCTGCAAGCTAGTTTGTAAAGGTCCTCTTCCAGCGATCGCTAAAAATATATCGGGAATTTTGGGTTTAATTTGAGCTATAGCTGTGAGTAGTTTATCAAGTCCAACTCGATGTACTAAACGTCGAGATGTAAACAAAGTTGGACGTTCTATTGACCATCCTAATTTAATGCGTGCTTCTTGAACTGATAAATCGGGTTTAAAGCTATCGATATCTACTCCACCGGGGATAACATGAATTTTTTCCCAGGGAATTTGATACTTTTGATGCAGAACATTTCCGAATGCTCTACTTAAAACAATGAAACGATGACAGCGCTGATAAGTTCTTTTTTCAACTAAGGATTTTTTCAGTAAAGCTGTTACGTTACTGATTCCTTCTTCAAGAGATTCAGATGCCCAAGGCCCGTGAAAATTAAAGGTTATTGGGACATCTTCGGGAATTAAATCTAATATTGGCAAGCTATACAAGGCAAAATGCAAGTTTACTGCGTCTGGCTTGCTTTTTCTTGTATTTTTAAAGCTATTTCTCACCTTCCATAATCTTTTTAATATAGGGGTATCTGGTGCAGCTAAATTCGTCATGGTGATAGGAAGATTAGCCTCATTTTCGGGTAAACCCACCCCACATAATTCTACTTGGTCTTTATTATTTGCTAACCTCAGTGTAAGTTCGTAAACATACCTTTCTAATCCTCCGGGGGTTTTAGGAAACCAGCCCGAACCCAAGCAAAGTATAGATGCAGGCTTCACTGATGTATAGTTTGTTTCATTACATATCACTTTTGCTACTCCCATATAACTAATAATTTATCCCTATAATCTTTGAATTTATGTTTGCTCAAATTTAGGTAACTAACTTTTTCAATATATAGAATAGATTAGCGCTTAGGATATAATCCGTCTTATTTTAGCTTGTTAGCAAATGTCTTTACCTATTTTTTGTGGAACTAATATTTTCCTATAATGATTCACATTTTTAATTATCACCTTTATTCACGAATAATTATTAGCAATCAATTGCTATATAGCTGTTTGTAATTAAAAATACATATTGATTTAAGTGTAAGTAAAAATACATGTATTTCTGAGTTAATTAATTATCTATCTTTATATTACATATTGGAAATTACTGATTTAAATTTAAATATCTCATGTTACTTTGATGAATTTTATGTAAAACAAATCCAATTCTTGTAATAAATCATTATTCTTATTGATGAAAGCAAAATTGAAAAGCTGCTGCTGTATAGAAGTATAAGGTATTTGGAGTAATGAAATATTTGCTTCTTATTATTTTTATTCTTTTCTCATACAAGCTTTTTAATTTATATAGTAATAAGATGCTCATAGAAATAGATAAAGATAAATTTCCAGATATTAATCAAAAAAACAGCTTATAGAAAAACAGTATCTATAGCTACGGATACTAGGTTTTTTCTTAACTCTAATCAATATATTGTCCGTTATTAACATAGATTTTGTTTATAAATAGAATTATCTTTGCTGTAAAACTCATAAGTAATTAATAGTTAGGTGAATTTATGATTAATAGATTTATAGCGGTTTGTCGTAGTTTTATCCGGAAAAAGATAAACAAAGTTAGACTAGTGTATTTTCATATAAAGCGTTTATTCAGTAATGAAAGCATAAAATATCGTAAAACTGAGAAATTTCTATTATTGCTAAGTGCTGCTTTAGCAGTTTCAATCATAGTTGCAATTCATTTTGATGGGGAAATGACCCCTGCGGCTTCTTCGGCTCGTTATACAACTTCTTGGATTGGTAATAGTTTCGGTGGTGGTGATAAATGGGTACAAATCCAAATTAGTGGAATGTATGTAGCTCCTGATGGAACTATCTACACGAATAGCGAATGGGATGAAGCAGGTAGAGAAGTAGGCATTTATAAAAATGGGGATGTAGTTGGAAAAGCCGAAGATTTGCATGGATGGGGAAGAAGCGGCGGAGTTGCGATTACAGCGAATGATAAATATATATATGTGGCGATGGAACAGTCGGGAATTGACCAGAAAAAAGAAGGTTATCCCCCAAAAGGAACGAATTGGTATTGCGTTAGACGCTATGACTTAGCTGGAAAAATCGCACCTTTCTCGAATGGTAAAGGATGGGATAAAAGTATGTTGATTGTCAGTACGAAAGATGAAGTCAAGGGACTAGCATCTGTAGGTAAAGAGCTATTTGTCAGCGACAGTGTTGGCAATAAAGTGCGCGTTTATAATACAGAAACGATGCAGGAATTACGCAGTTTTGACGTTGCTAAACCTGGAAACATAGCTATTGATAGAAACGGCGATTTATGGGTTATCAAAAATAACGCGATCGCACATTATTCTAAGCAGGGTAAACAGTTACCGGGAGTAATTTCGGGTTTAGAGAATCCGAGTGCAGTTGCTGTCGATAATCGCGGTAGACTTTTAGTTGCTGAAAACGGTCGCAAACAGCAAATTCTGATTTACAACATTAAAAATCAACCTCAACAAATTGCAACTTTTGGTGAAAAAGGTGGAATTTATGCCGGGGTTCCTGGGAAAGTTAAAGATTTAAAATTTTATGGCATTTCAGGAGTAGGTAGCGATAGCTGGGGAAATATTTATATTAGTAATGATGGTTTTGAACGTTCAGGAGTAGATTTACGCAAGTTCTCAGCATCCGGAAAATTACAGTGGAAGCTATTAGGGTTGCAATTCCTTGATAACGCTGACGTAGATCCAGCAACCAACGGTTTAAGTGTATATACCAAAAACGAACGCTTCGCAATGGATTTCAGCAAACAAGCCGGTAAAGAAGCAACTTACGAAGGCTATACATTAAACGCTTTCAAATATCCTCAAGATCCTCGCTTGCATACCGCTCCAGATGCACCTTTTGTACGTAACATTCAGGGTAAAAAGTTTCTGTTTCTAACTGATATGTACGGTGGAATGCTGCAAATTTACCGTTTTAACAAACAAACCGATGGTGAAATTGCCATACCGTCAGGGATGTTTGTTGTTAGTCATCCAAATGGTAAACCAGCTTTAGGGAAAGATTATCCTCCCTTTCAACCTAGTAAAGGTGAATGGATTTGGCGAGATAAAAACGGTAACGGCAAATTTGAGAGCGACGAATACGATAGAAGCGAAGACCATCCTTATATTGGTGGATGGTGGGTAGATAGTAAAGGCGATATCTGGAAAAATTTACGTACTCAAGATGGTGTGGGAATTCGTCATTTTCCTCTACAGGGATTGGATAAAAACGGCAATCCAATCTACAGCTACAGCAAAATGGAAAAAATCGCTCATCCAAAAATATTTGGTGATTTACGCAGGATTGAATACTTTCCCGAAACCGACACCATGTATTTATCGGGTTATACAGAAGAGAATCGGGCAATTAACAGCGACTACGCCAAATTAATCGGTTCCGAAATCGCTCGTTACGACAATTGGAGTAAAGGTAATCGTCAACCAAAATATCGGATAGTGCTTCCCGTAGATAGAAGCGCACCTCCAGAAGTATTGAATCCAGCAGCAATGAGTGTAGCTGGTGATTATGTGTTTGCCGTGACGGTGAAAAAGGCGGAAGTTTACGTTTACGATGCCAAAACCGGCAGACAAGTCAAAATTTTAAAACCGGGAGCAGAAGTTTTCGGGGAAACTGGTTGGGTTGATATTCCTTATGGGGTGCGTGCTTTTCAACGCCAAAATGGCGAATACTTAGTATTCGTCGAAGAAGACGCGAAAGCTAAAGTTATGATGTACCGGTTTAACAGTTAACAGTTAACAGTGAGCAGTTAACAGTGAGCAGTTAGCAGTTACCAATTAGCTATTACCAATTACCCCACTGCCCTATTACCAATTACCAATTACCAATTACCCCATCCATGCCCAATGCCCAATGCCCGCTGCCCAATGCCCAATAATTATGCTTTCCCACTACCAATTAAGTACAGCAGAGCCATCCTCACCGCAACCCCACTCGTCACCTGATTCTGTATTAAACTGAAATCTGGGTCATCCATTAAATCCGAACTGATTTCAACACCTCGATTTACTGGCCCTGGATGCAATACTTTCACGTTTTCTTGGCAATTTCTCAATTTATCTCTGGTGATTCCAAATAATTGATGATATTCCCGCAGGGAAGGCAATAAATGGGCCGTCATTCGTTCCTTTTGCAGACGCAGTGTCATGACAAAATCTGCATCTTGCAAAGCTGGTTCTAATTCCCAATGTACGAATAACTTCCCCGCTCTATCTTTGCCGTAATCTGCGAATAATTTCGGTAAGAGTGTCGGTGGTGCAGCTAAATGTAGTTCTGCACCGGCAGCAGCTGTTAAACTCCAAATATTCGACCTTGCAACCCGAGAATGTAAAATATCGCCAACAATGGCAATTTTTTTTCCTTGTAGAAGTTCTATACTCGGCTTTTCTTGGTCAAGCAGGCTACAGATAGTAAACAAATCTAACAGCCCTTGCGAAGGATGCTCGTGTTGTCCGTCACCAGCATTTAACACGCTCACTTTTACACCCAAACGGTTCATTTCTGCTGCGATCGCGTTTGGTACTCCTGCTTCTCGATGACGCACCACCATGATGTCGGTACCCATCGCCAAATAGGTTTTGGCTGTATCTAAGATTGTTTCTCCTTTCGTCATAGAAGAACTTGCTGCGGAGAAGTTGAGGGTATCTGCACTCAAACGCTTTGCAGCAAGTTCAAAACTACTCCGAGTTCGAGTAGATGGTTCAAAAAACAAATTCGCCACCACCTGTCCCTGTAAAGTAGGCACTTTTTTCATCCGCCGCGTTAGCACTTCCTGAAAACTAGCGGCAGTCTGCAAAACTGCGTTGTATTCAGTTGCGGTGAAATCAGCCAGGGAAAGTACGTGATGACGAGTCCAGGTGGTAGTAGGCATGGATATTTATCAACTCAAACGTGCTTTAGCACGAGCGATGATGTCTCTACAGTTACTTAATTAAAGTATGCAGAGGAAATCATACCACCAAGTGGAAGTTTGAAGTATTTAAAATTCTGAGATTACCAAAGATTAAGTTACTTGAATTTTATCATCGGAAACTGATTTATCAATTAAAGCTAGCTTATCTAAACTTTTGCAGACCTTTTATGAGCAGCTTCTGCCTGTAATTCTTCAACTACATCCCAAGCCGCAGCACATTCTTTTGATGTTGCTCCTTTTTCTTCGCAGACGGCACGTGCATCTACTCTTGCGGCCTCGATTTCATCTTCAATATAGATTCTTTTTGGCTTTTCTACAAAGTCACTTTTATTTAAAATATCGCTAATAGAAATAACGCCCAATAATTTACCTTCAATTACAGGCGCTCTGCGAATACGAGTATTAGCAAATAACCGCGCTACGTATTCTACTCCCAAATCGTGATTTACCACAATACAAGGCTTTGTCATAATTTGATAAACCCGCATTTCTTTCGGATTCTTACCATAAGCTGCCACTTTATAAATAATATCTGTTTCTGTTATCATTCCATAAGGATCGCTATCATCACGACGCTCTACAATTAGAGCGCGCAATCCTTTTTCTTTCATTAATTTCACAGCTTCAGCCACAGTCGCCGAACCGCTAATAGTTACGACTTCTTTAGTCATAATGTCTTTAGCTTTCATCATAATGTCTCTACCGTTACTTAGTTTAAGTATGCAGAGGGAATCATACCACCAAGTGGAAGTTTGAAGTATTTAAAATTCTGGACGTTGCATAAGTGCGGGATGAATTAGCGTTTGAAACTACTAATACTTCGTTCAAAATATAGTTAAATCATCTCATGATTCAGCAACGCCAAATTATGAGATAGTTTCTTGAATTTTATAATCTGGTTTTTCAACATTTAGTATGCTTAACTAACAAATAAAAGTTTTATTCCATATTGCCTTTTGATGCATCTTCTAACATTTTCTCTATTTCTCTTGTAGTTAAATTATTTGTTCTTGCTACAGTCCGAACATCTGATTTTAAGACTTCTTCTACTGTTTTATTAGCAAGCCTTTTAGTATATTTTCTTCTTTTACCTACAAAATGTAAGTCTTCTGTAAAAGGTTTTTGACATTTTTTGCATTTAAATTGTCGTTTATTTATTTCTAAAAATAATTGTTGCTCGCCCCAAGGTAAATCTTTTATTATGTATTTATGATTTTGATGTAGTTGACGAGTTTTTATTCCACAACGAGGACAGATACTTTCATTACTAACTGATTCAATTTGTAATATTACTCCGAGTCCCTTATATTGACGATGTGAGACAACTTTCATCCCTTCTAAATTCAGTAGTTCTGTTAACACTTTAATATCCCTTTTTGAAGTCATTGTATTAGATACATTTGCCGTGCAATTTGACTTAGTGAAATTGAATATTTTAAGAAATTGGTAGCACTCTACAACTATATTTATTGCAGTAATGAATTAGTAGACTTATTTATACTTAATAATTAAAATACTATTTGGCTCAAGGTACTGCCTTAAGGCCATATATAGCGTGGTGGCTTTTATATCTGGCTATGATTATTTAATATATAAATGAATCAACTATCAGCCCGTCATCGCACTAATTACATATTAGTTGATGGTATAAAGATGCTAATATAACTATTAAATTTGCGCTATTATGTCTTCGTATTTATTTTTTGAAATGTATTTGAAGCATAACAATTGAAGGACAACTATCATCAGAAACCAATTTATCAATTCAAAACTTAGTTATCTTTATAACTTGCAACATTATCATTAAGCCCTAATTTCACAGAAATCAAAATTATTGGCTCATATACGTTAGCGAAGCGTGGCGGAACGCCATAGTATATTTAAACGTACTCAAAGCCTTACCCAATCTACCGCACTCAGACCTTGCTTTTTCACGATTGCCATTTATTTCAACATGCGCCAAGTATTTCTATACCTGTTTAAGGAGACACACTCACACTTTCACTAAGGTAAGTGTGAGCTTCTCGGGGACTGCCGACATAAAGTCAGAAAGCGATAATTCTAAATATGCGCTTTAACAGCATTTGCAAACTCTTGGTATGGTGAAACACCTTTGATAGTTTCTACTAATTCACCATTTTTAAAATATAAGACAGCAGGGATAGTCTTAACTTCGTATTTTTTCGCCAGCGGCTTATCTTTATCTACGTCAATTTTGATTACTTTAATGCTGTCTTGAAATTCTTGAGAAAGCTGTTCCATTAAAGGCGCAACTACACGACAAGGACCGCACCAAGTAGCAGTAAAATCAACTACGAGTAAATTTTCTGATTTCAAAAGAGTCTCAAATTCTGCGGCTGGAACTTTATCTACTGTTGACATAATTTGGTCGTAATAATTAAGTTGAAAAGAGGATATAGTAACTATTTGACAATGAACCGATAGCCATCGCTAAAATAGGACAAAAATAAGCAAAAGCTTCTTTGGAAATCCTAAAACAATGACTGCCGAAGAAATTTCATCAAATCAAATTAGAGAAAGGTTAGAACGAGGCAGACAGATTAAAGCTCAAAACGGTGGCTATGCCGGTTATGGCTCGCCAGCTTTTGGTCAAAAATCTGTTAATGGTGAATTAATTGAGAACGAAAAAGAACAAGAAATTATTGACTTAATTCGTCGTCACCATAAGTCTGGCAAATCCTTGCAACAGATTGCTGATTGGTTAAATCAACATGGTTATAAAACCAAGCGCGCTAGTGAATGGAAACGTATTTCAGTAAAACGAGTCCTAGACCGTCTTTATGGAAGAACTCCTAGAATATCTGATATCAAAAGCTGATAATCTGTTTTACATGGAAATATAAGTCAAGTATTTAGATACTAAACTTTTATAACCTAAATAGCCTGTAGCTATTAATTTGATTATACTTTGAACCCTCTTGTGTGTAACATCCCTAATAATAAACCTTTATAAGACTAATGTCTATACAAATAGAGTTCTGTAATTTTTTTGTGTAACATCTCTTAAGTTTTCTGATTCAGTTTCGGAAGAAAAAGAAAACTTACTTACCTAATTATTATGAACATAAAGACTCCATTAGTTGAAGCAGCGATTGAGCGTAATCCAATAACGGTTGAGCCTCAGACACTACTGTTAGATGCGATCGCTTTGATGAATCAATGTCGAATTAGCATAAATTCGGATAATGCAAGCGAAGGTCAAAATAGTTGCAGCTGTGTTTTAGTATTGCAAGATGGGGAAGTATTAGGAATTTTTACAGAACGAGATATTGTCCGTCTTACATCTGAAGATAGAAACTTATCACAGGTGAAGGTTACTGAGGTAATGGCGCAGCCTGCGATTACTCTGAATGAATCTACTTTGGAGGATATCTTCGCAGTTTTATTTTTATTTCGGCGTTATCAGATTCGTCACTTACCAATTCTTAACGATAGTGGTAAATTAGCTGGCATAGTTTCACCAGAAAGCATTCGTAAAGTATTGCGTCCCGACAATTTTCTGAGAATGCGACGGGTTGCCGATGTCATGACAACAGATGTTTTTACGCTCCCAGGTACAGCTTCAGTAATAGAAATAGCTCAATTAATGGCAGAACATCGAATTAGCTGTGTAGTAATAACTCAAGATGATGTCAAAGATTGGGATTCAAACCTAGCAAATCCGGTTGGTATCATTACCGAACGAGATATTGTCCAATTTCAAGGACTACAAATAAATTTAGCAGAAGTTAGAGCGCAGATGGTTATGAGTTCGCCGCTGTTTTTATTAAGTCCAGAAGATTCACTTTTGGATGCTCATAAACAGATGCAGCAGCGACACGTGCGAAGATTGGTCGTATCTTGGGATTGGGGGCAGGGGCTGGGACTTTTAACATTAACTAATCTGCTGAAAATTTTTGACCCTATAGAAATGTATCGGGTAATTCAAGCATTGCAGCAGACAATCGAGCAATTAGAATTTGAAAAAACACAATTACTCGAACGCTTAGCAGCCAAAAACCAGTAGCGAGCAGTTAGCTGCTAAGTGCTAACTGTTAAAAGAATACTTGTAAAGCAAAAGAAATCAAAGATAGAAATGTCATAAATCCAACAGCATCTAAAGTAGTGGTCATTAAAGGGCCGCTGATTAAGGCAGGATCGAGATTTAAACGTTTAAGTCCCATCGGTAACACGGTTCCCAAAGTTACAGCGATTAATACATTCACAGCCATGACACTACCGGCAACAAAGGATACCCAACGCTCATCAGGTGGCGACCACATCATTGATAAAGTGGTTAAAGCTAAACCCAATCCGATGGCAGTTCCTAAACCAGCCATTAATTCTTTGCGTAAAAGTCTGAGGGTGTCTTTTGGCGTTATTTCCCCCAAACCCAAACCTCTTACTGTTACAGATAAAACCTGAAAAGCTACATTACCACTGCTGTTAGCCAAGATGGGCATAATAATTGCCAAAACCGGGACTATTTTAATAACTTCCTGGAAAGGTGCAATAACGCTAGCAGCAGTAATATACAAACCAATATTTCCCAACAGCCAAGGTAAACGCTTGCGGAGGGTTACTCTAGGAGAACACAAAGCCGCTTCGTCACCGCCACTCACCCCAGCAAGTTTTTGAATATCTTCTGTAGCTTCTTCATCAATAATGTCTACAACATCATCAATCGTAACAATGCCTACGAGTCTATCTTCTCTATCTACTACAGGTAAAGCAATTAAATCGTAACGCTTCATGATTTTAGCTACTTCGCGCTGGGGAGTATCTGTAGTAGTTCTAATAACTTTTGCTGCGGCAATATCTCTTAATAATGCATCGGGAAAGGAAAATAATAACTGTCGCAACGATACAACACTAACTAACTTGCGGTTGCTATCAGTAACGTAAGCATAATAAATAGTTTCCTTGTCTTTGTCTTGACAGCGGATTTTATTCAGTACTTCTTTGACAGTCATTCCTTCCTGCAACCGCACGTATTCGGTAGTCATTACCCTTCCTGCGGTACCTTCTGGATAACCGAGAATCGTTGCAGTGACTTGTCGTTGCTGGGGACTTAACGAATGTAATAATCGCTTGACAACCTTAGCAGGCAATTCGTCGAACAATTCTGCACGTTCGTCGGGACTCATTGCTTCTAAGATTTGTGCCACCCTGACATCATGAAGGGAATTGATTAATTGCTCTTGTATATCGGTAGGTAAATATTCAAAAACGTCAATTGCTCGACTTTTATTAAGTAAACGAAACGCGATTGCGCGTTGTTTTCGAGACAAACTAGCGATGTATTCTCCAACATCAACCGCTGGTAGATGGTTTAAGTCCCATTTAAGTTCATTTAAATCTGTAACGCCAAAATCAGCAATGTTGATTGCACAATTGCGAACATCTTGAATAAGCATATTTCCTCCTTTTACCTCCCCCGCGCTGAGAGATAAACTCTACAGTTCAGAGGAGTGTGATACTACCGTCTTCCGGACTTCTGTCCATAAATTTTTATAAAATCAACATCGATTACCTATCAAGGCATCGCTAAGTCATAATACTAACCCGGAACTGTGTAATCCGGTAGATGCTGAGCTTCAGTATTATTTTGTGTGATATTACGCACTACTGAATATCTAAATGCCCCGATTTTCATTTCAATAGAGTAGATTTTACTACTCTCATTATCTATGTCAAGGTAATATCTCAATTTCCTTGCTAATTATCTCAGTCAAATTATTAACATTGTAGCAAGTAGTTATTGTTTTAAACAGTAAAAATAATTTATGTGATAGTACTGATTTTGAACCCCTAATTGCCTGGTTTGCAGGGGAATCACGTGACATTGAACGCAGATAATACAACATCAGAAGAATCAGGAAAACTATTGTAAAATTCGCAATAACCTATTCTGACTTGCCATAAACTTACAGTATTAAAATTTACCGTAACTTAACAATAGAATTTTATCGAACAAGTTTGAATACCACTACTAGACTGGATTGTCAATAATCTTGAGATTAGAAAAATAGTATCCGAAGTTAATGCAGGTGTAAAAAAAAAGAGTAGCAGCAAACAGCTTGATAATAATAGACTTTTTGTAGAGAATATTAGAAATATTTAGCATTAAGCCAAGTATTAACAAGATTTAAATAAACGAAAAACAAGTTTTTAATATTTTATAATTTACGGATTTAGGATACGGATTTAGAAGTTGAATATTTACACTTGCTGACAATCGGGAGAAAAAATTGCAATATTTACTGCTTGTCAGCTTGCTATCTTGAAAACAACAGTTTTGGATTTTAACGAAAGCAATTATTAACAAGGCTACATCTCGGGGTTGGTAATACTGTTAGTTGACATTTTATAAAATATGCTGTTTTAGCTCTTAAAATTTAGTTGATGGTTATGGGGATAAAACCCCGCCAAGAGTTATCTATCGTTAGATTATGTTTAGAACTTTACAATTACTTCCTCGGCTAGAATATTATTATCAGCAAGTAAAGACTATTATTCTTTCACGTCAAAATCCGATTACTGGTTTGCTCCCCGCTTCGACGGCAATCACTGCCCACGGAGACTATACAGACGCATGGGTAAGGGATAACGTTTACAGTATTTTAGCGGTTTGGGGATTAGCATTAGCTTATCGCAAAGTTGATGAAGATAAGGGGCGTGCTTACGAATTAGAACACAGCGTTATTAAGCTGATGCGAGGATTGTTATTCTCGATGATGCGACAAGCGGCTAAAGTTGAAAAATTTAAGCATACTCAATCGCCTTTGGATGCTTTACATGCTAAATACAATACTGCAACCGGCGATATTGTCGTTGGTGATGATGAATGGGGACATTTACAGCTTGATGCGACATCTATTTTCTTGTTGATGTTGGCTCAGATGACAGCTTCAGGGGTGCAGTTGGTTTACACCCTCGATGAAGTCGATTTTGTGCAAAACCTGGTTTACTATATCGGACGAGCTTACCGCACGCCAGATTATGGCATTTGGGAGCGGGGTAATAAAATTAATCATGGTAATGCTGAATTAAATGCTAGCTCTGTAGGAATGGCGAAAGCTGCCTTAGAAGCAATCAACGGACTGGATTTATTCGGCGTGCATGGAAGTAAAGCATCGGTGATTCACGTTTTACCCGATGAAATAGCCCGCGCTCGCATCACCTTAGAGTATTTATTACCTAGAGAATCAGCTTCCAAAGAAATTGATGCAGCACTTTTGAGCGTAATTAGTTTTCCGGCATTTGCTGTAGAAGATGAAAATTTACATCAGCGAACTTTGGAAGAAATAGTCAGTAAATTAGAAGGTAATTACGGCTGCAAGCGATTTTTGCGCGACGGGCATCAAACAGTTTTGGAAGACAGTCACCGCTTGCATTACGAACCGAGCGAACTCAAGCAATTCGAGCATATAGAATGTGAATGGCCGTTATTTTTCACTTATTTACATTTAGATGCATTATTTCGCAGCGAGCAGGATAGAATCAAGCATTATCAGCAAAGTTTGTCATATACCTTAGTCGAACGCGATAATATGCGTTTGCTACCGGAAGTTTATTACGTACCCAAAGAAAATATCGAAGCTGAGAAACAAGCACCGGGGACTCAAAAGCGTTTACCCAATGAAAACGTTCCTTTGGTGTGGGCACAAAGTTTGTATTTTCTCGGACAAATGTTGAGTGAAAAATTGCTCTCGGTAGGAGATATTGACCCCTTGGGCAGACATTTATCTGTAGGAAGAGAGCGAAAACCCATAGTACAAATTGCTTTATTAGCAGAAGATGAAGAATTACAAGCTCAATTAGCAGTTAACGGAATTCAAACAGAAACCTTATCACAAATAAAACCGATTCAAGTCAGAAAATCAGCAGATTTGATTGCAATTTACAAAGGAATTGGATGTAACGAAAAACTCGGTTTGACGGGAAGACCGCCAAGACTGCCGAGAAGTTTAACTACTTCGAGAATATTTCGTATAGGTAACGAAAACGTTGTATTTCTACCTTCATTTCTAGATGCAGAGCAATTTTACTTAACCTTAGATTATCACTTTCTTGTTGCTCATCTTAAAAGCGAATTGGCTTACACTCAGAAATACTGGAGCGATTTAGGTCGTCCGACATTAACTTTAACGATTACTCGCACCATGTTAGAAACAGGTAGCGAAGCATTATTATCGTTGATAAAAGAATTGAAAGAAGGTGTTTGTAACGGCGTGCGGGTAAAATTGGGGAGGCTAAATCAATTAATGCTTTCTGCTAATATTCAAAGAGTTAACCTAGAGCAAAACTTTGAATTTCAAACATCGCCAGTTACAAAAATTGCTCCTCGCAGTTCCTATTTACTTTATAATCCAGAAAACAACTGGTTATTAGAACATACCCAAGAATTCCAAATGGAATGCGAAACCAACTTAGAATTCTTGCTTGATTCCTTGCGCTCCTCAGATAACCTTTACGAACAAATCGAATTATTGCAGACATTAACCCGATTAAAAGGACTTGATTTCGATACCGGCTTCGGCAAACCTAGTAATACAATAACAGTATCGGATTTGCTCGACGAAGTTTATTACAAAGCAGGTGAAATCGGACTTTGGGCGGTGGTGCGTCGCGCTGCCGGATTGCTGCAAATGGCAGATATGCGTTTATCCGATATAGTCACCAGCCTTTTAGCACGCGGTAAGCAAATTGTAGTTGGTAGAGCTTATAGCGAAGCATCATTAATCAAAGTACCGCTTTCCCACAAAGAAATAGTCGAGAAAATCAAAGATTTCTGTCGCGAAGACGTAAGAGACGGAGTTTTGACTCAAGAAATTCTTATTTATTTGCGTACCTTAATCAATTCCGAGCCAGAAATATTTCAAGGATTGCTAACCTTAAGAATCGGCAATATCATCTTATTTATTACTAGTAAAATTGCCAGAGAATTAGATATTACTCAAGACGAAGCCTACGAAAATTTAATGCAGCGATCGCCCTTTGAAGTAAAAACGCGATTGAAAGACTGTTTGTTGCAGTATTCCGGCATGAATCAGCTATTGCGCCAGCAAGAATCACTGCACGTCAAGCAGAAAGAAAACGAAATAGATTGGATATTGCAGCCAATTAGCTTAGACAAAATAGACGTGCCAGAAGGAGGTTGGCGAAGATATCGGCAAGCCGAAGGAGCCATCAACCGCGTACCAGAAGACTTTTTCGAGGAAGTTTGGGAATTAATGCACCACTGCAAAGGCTTAGTAATCGGCGATAAATTAGAGCGCCGCAACCGCTTGGATAGTAAATCACTGATATCAGAAATGACAGCCGGAGAAAAGAACTTTGCTTTAAGAGTAGAGCATTTGCTGAATAAAATCGAAGCTCCAGAATACCGACAGGTAAACGTCGAAGCCTTAATGGAACTAGCAGCGATCGCCAAAAATAATCCAGAATTACAAATCAGTGGATATATTGTCTTAGACGTATTAATTGGTCACGCAGTGCGGTTAAACTGGTTAAACAATCAACCTCAAAGAAAAGACAAATACGACGAAGACAAAGCCGCAGCATGGCGCTACTTTTACAACACTTCTCCCCAAGAATGCGCCAGAAGTTTTGTTAAAGCCTTTAGATTCTTAACGGAATTTGGTGAAGAGTTCGCAGTCAGTGAGGTTGAGGTGGAAGTTTAATTTTCTTCTTTTGTAGGGTGTGTTAGACGCACGATTATTTATCAAATAAACGATAATTTAGGAAATCGTCTAACGCACCATCCGAGATTAGGGAATAACAAACTTTACTTAATTGCCCACAGCCTACCGTTTATCCCGTATTAATCAACATTCTCAAAGTTAGCGAAACAGAAATACCTACCCGTTATGAATCGGAATTTGCTGGTTTACAAGCTCGTCAAGATTACCGGGTAATTAACCTGTGGGAAGTCGATGCTAATCTTGCATTTGAGGAAAACTTATCATCTTTACTGCCATTCGTACCGATTCTCAAAGATGGTGCAGAAGAATCAACCATACAGCAAGCCTTGCAAAAGCTTCGTGCTGATGAAAACCTTAATCAACTAGAAACCGTTTTAGCTTTTTTTGCTACCTTCGTAATAGATCGTGCTCTTGTTCAACAAATAATGAGGTGGGATATGGCAATATTAAGTGAATCTCCTTGGTATCAGCAGATTTTGAGAGAAGGTGAAGCTCGCGGGGAAGCACGAGGAAGACGTGAAGAAAGATTATCTGGAATCGAAATGGCTTTAGAAATCAAATTCGGCTCAGAAGGATTGCAATTAATGCCACAAATTTCTCAAATTACCGATTTGGAACAATTAAAAGTAATTCAAAGAGGTGTTAAAACTGTTAATTCTTTGGAAGAGTTGCGGGGATTAATCTCTTCTTAGCAGAAAGTTACCGATTAAAAAAACCGCAGAGAGCGCGGAGAGCGCAGAGGAAAGAAGTTTAAAGAGAGAAGCAATTAATAAATATCCCTCCTCCGCGAAACTTTGCGTTTCAAAACATTAATCACTCAAAATCACCAGCAAAATTCCTTACAGCCTCGATCAAATCATCCGGAGTCCCAATATCCAAATAACTACCATTGTCAAAAGCTTCCGCTTTCACTTGCAAACCTTTATTTATAGCAGCTTGGATTACATTACCAATCGGAATTTCCGGTAAATTTGGTAAATTTATATCTTCTTTAACAGCAATTAAATACTCGTGAAGAAACTCAGTAAACTCTGGTTTCCAAACAGCAATACCCCACATAAAACGTAAATTTGACTGAAGTGGCTTTTCAATGATTGAAATAACTTTACCATTATCATCAAAATCAACCATCCCTGCTTTTTGAGGTTTATCAGTAGGAAATAATCCCAAAACTACATCAGCATTGTTGCTATTTAATTTTTTTAATATTCTTGAGTAAGCGTCTTGCGGTTCAAACAAAATATCTGGGAAACCCAAAGCTATCACAGCATCTTTTACAAAAGGATAAGCACTATCTAAAGTAAAAGGAACTCCATAAGGTAAACCCATCATGAGATATCCCAAACTCATCGAAAGCATAGCACCATCACCGAAATAAGCCGGAATATCCCACTTCCCCCGACGCAAAATAAAATAAGCTTTATCAATACCCGCGTTTCTCATCTTTTCCAGCAAATAGTGAGAAACAACTTTAGGACGTAAATAATTTTGATTATTGTTTTGATTATTAATTCTAATATCACCACCACCTCGAAAACCCACAGGATACAATTCCTTACTCAAAGGTAAAGGAGAAATCCGCGTAGCCTTTCCACCAGCAGGAATTAATCCGATAACAGGAAGATTTTTCATCACAGGTTAAAGGTTAAAGGTCAACTTCTTAACTCTTAAGTAAGTCGGCACAAATAAACAGAACTATGTAACGGAATGTAAACAACCCTCAATCTATTGCGATGATCCACACCCTACGGGTGAATGCTTCGTTCCACTCGCTTCGGACATACCTTGATTTTTTAACGCCGACTTACTTAACTGCTCACTGTTCACTGTTCGCTGTTCACTGATAAAAATATCCCCCTTTCTCGGCGGATTAGCAAGCAGAAAAAGGAGGTTATAATACGTTTTATTTCGCTAGGAATACTATTTTACGGAAACAGCATCAACATCAATAGTATCGGCACTTTTTGGAACACCATCGGTTGTGGTATCTGCTGTTTGTGTATCTGTTTCGGTAACTCCCTTGCGTGCTTTAAAGCCTTCGATAAGCAGTTGTGAGAATTCGCTAACCAATAGTGTTAACACAAAAACGTCATCTACCTGTCCCACAATCGGGAAAATATCGGGAATTACATCAACTGGACTAATAAAATATACCAGAGTTCCCAAAAGTACCCACCAGCGGTACTTGGGATTACGAATCAAACCACGATACCATTCGTACACTGATTGAATTGAGAATTTCATATTTTTTACCTCAACATACCTTTAATTTTGGCAAAATATGACCTAAACTTCCTGTGGGAATAACCGCCCTATTATTGTATGGAATATGCTACCGGCAATAGCTTATATGCAAGACCTTCAATATAGGATAGTTCACATTCAATGTAGAACTTGTGCATTAATCTCTAAAATTAAAGTGGTGTAGTTGTGGTTGAGGATGAACGGAGGAGACTATAAGTCATGAATATTGAAGATATTGTACGTAAGATAGGTCCTGTAGTGTGGCCTTTACTTTTTTTCTCGATTTTATCTTTGAGCGTAATTTTCGAGCGACTATGGTTCTGGTTAAGAATTTTAACTCAAGAAAGAAAGATTGTTGACCGTGTATTAGACGCAGCTCGCGATGATTGGGGGGTAGCTACCGAAATTGCCGAACGAGCAGATCGTCAACCTATAGGGAGGTTTCTCTATGCACCTTTAAGTTTACCAAGAAGAGACCCCGAAACTTTCAGATTGGCACTTGAGTCAACAGCAGAAAACGAATTAGCTTTGATGCGTCGCGGCGAGAAAGTTTTAGAGTTAGTAATTGCGGTTGCTCCTTTGTTGGGACTATTTGGTACCGTTTGGGGTTTGATTCAATCTCTCGAATCAATTAAGATTTCCGATTTGGGTACGGAAGCTAGTGCCGGAGTCACTACTGGTATTGGTGAATCGCTATACAGTACTGCTGCTGGATTAGTAGTTGCAATCTTCACCTTAATATTTTATCGATGGTTTCAAGGTTTACTAGTCAATCAGGTCAAAATTTTTCGTCAGGCTGGGAATGAAATGGAGTTACTTTATCGCCAATTTCCTCCCACTGATACTAATATAAGACCTGCTCCTAGAGCTTTATCTGAAGTAATTGTAGGAGAAAAAGAGACCAAACAGGAAAATACTAAAAGTCCCCGTAAGCGAGGGAAAAACAAGTTTTCCGAACCTCCTCAAATACCAGAATCTGAATCACCTGAATCTGAAGATAAGTAATTATTCACGGTTCGCAATTAGTAATACAAACTCCACACACACTGCGTGAAAATATTCATCGCAAGGGCCGTGTTTTTTTCTTTATAAGGTTACACCTGCACTTGCAACTGTTGCCAAGCAGCAATTAGTAGTACCTTCCTTCAATACGATTCATGATGTGGTGAAAATTAACAGATGAAAATCAATCTAAATAACCCAAACGAAGAAGTTCAAGTTCAAATTATTCCGCTAATCGATGTTGTTTTCTGCATTCTGGTATTCTTTATTTTGGCATCGTTACAATTTACTCGCCAACAGTCAATCAATATAGATTTGCCTCAAGCTAACACTGCAACATCTAGTGTCCAGCCAGATACACAACGAGAGATTTTACCCGTAACTATTGATGCAGTCGGTCAAATTTATGTAGAAAAAAATCCCGTACAGCGTCAGCAATTAGGAGGTATTTTAAAGAACTATCTTGCAGGAAACCCGAAAGGGACTTTAGTGCTATATGCTTCGCGATCGGCTACTTATAATGATGTAATTGAAATTTTAGATTTGCTGCGGCAAGTGGGTGGTGACAGGGTATCCTTAGCAATTATACCTGGCTCTGAAGAACAACCTGCAAATCCATTGCAGCCAATCCCTAGTTTACCTATCAATCCCGGCGCTACACCTGGTGGAGTATTGCCATTTCCTAATACTTCACCGCTTTCTCCTAACTTACCTCAAAATAATCCTAACCTTAACTTACCTCCCGGCAGTACTCAATTACCTATTCCGACTATTCCCAATCAACCCCAAACCGAGCAAGGAAATTCTCCTAGAGTTCCTAGCGGAAATACTAGAACAGTTCCCCCAGCATCCGCACCGACGGCACCTGCACCTCAAGCAACTGTTGCACCGGCTGCTCCTAGCAGCACTAATCCAAGTCCTTAGTACGATAGGAGACAAGGAACAAAGAGACGTAGCATTGCTACGTCTCTACAAAGATTTTGAATGTAGTACAAAATATGGATAAATATAGTTCGCGTTCTAATTCACTAATACCTAATGTCTTACTATTAACTCTTAACTCCTAACCCCTAACTTCTAAATCATTTCCTAACTTTTAACTTGCTTTAACCTGATTGTTTCCAATGTTTCTATCTTACTGAAAGTCCTAAACGCTATAATAATCATTCCATCTCTTATGTCCGATTTTCTGGTTGAAAACCGAATATTTGCTAGCTTCTTTCCATCGATTTTATAGGAGTTGTTCAAATGAATATCGCGACACTTTTGATTGCTTGGTTAATAACAGCTGTTAGCTTTTTAATTATCAGCAAAATTCCATTAATAGGAGTTGAAGTAGATTCTTTGAAAAAAAGCTTCATCTCAGCCGCTGTTCTTGGTATTGTGACTGTATTAGTTAAACCAATTTTGATATTAATTTTTGCAATACCAAATCTTCTTACTTTAACTTTGTTTCAAGGTATTTTTACCTTTATTATCTCCGTAATTTGTTTCGGTATTGCAGCGTTTCTAGTACAAGGATTCCGCTTACGTTACGGAATTTGGAGCGCAATAATGGGAGCGCTAACACTCTCAGTTGTTAGCAGCCTAATTTACTCTGTTTTACCTCTTTAAGCTTTAAAGTTAGGAGTAATAAACCTCGATTTATCTCCTAACTTATTTATGAGTAATTGACTTTTTTAGTCATTCTTGGCTCGGAGGGGAAACTTTAGTGTCGGATTTCTGAGCGCGTTGCTCGCGTCTTTTACGATCTGCTGCAATCATATCTGCCATTACTATGGCAGCTTGTGCCATTTTCTCTAAGTTAGAGCGGTATAAATCCAAATCTTTGCTCAATTTGTCTTCAGATAAATTCAAGCCATCTGCAATAGTTTTTAAAGCTTCATTGCGGAGTTTTTCGTCTTTAACCATTTCTGGATCTGCCGATTCCAATAAAGTGTATAAACCAATTGCAAATAAACGACTGTATTTAAACGAAGGATTGTTCGCAATACCTTCTAGTAATCCCTGTAGTTCAGAATTATTACCTAAGCGCCGCTGGCTTAAATCGCTAACTAAATCTTTCCCCGTTGTGCTTTTAGCTAAATCTTCCAACATGCGGGCATCTTGCCTGTATTTTTGTGGATCTTCTTCCACTGATTTAATCAAAGCATTGTAAATTGATTCTTTGTCTTCCTCGGGGTTGTAACCTTCCATAAATCGGTTGAAAGTAGTTACTACACCTAAAGCATAAATCGGGTCATACTTAAAATCAGCATTTACACCAAGTAAGTGCATTTCTACCATCAATTCTTCTACCACCCGACGATAAATCGTGTTGATTGGACGGGTGTGAAGACTATAGAAAGTTCTTTTTGTTTCAGAAACGGTACGGACGTTATTCACGAAGAAATTTGTATGAAATTTAAGGGCAATGTAAACTTATTCTCGCGCTTGTAGGCGACTTTGCCAAGTAATGGTTAATAAACGATTACGACAGAAGAAAAATACATCCTAGTGGAGGCTAGAAGCAATTACATTTTTACCAACGTACTCCTAAAAAAATGGGTCGTTCATTCTAAGTCTGGAAGACCCAGAACGGGAATCCTAGGGTTTCCATGAGATTTTTTTAAAAGAAAAAAATTCTTATGGGTGCCCGACTGCCCATTTTGTTATAGAGCAATTGTGACAAATGGCTGTTTGAAGCTATAGCAAAAAATTTTACAACTATACTTTCAGTATGGCGAATGTAACACAAACCCCTTTCACTATATAATCAACTCATATTTATAACAGTTTAATCTTTTATTTGTATTTATGAGTTCTTCGCCAGATTTAAACGTTTTAGGAAATTACTTAGCAGGTGAGTTTGAGAATAAAGCACAAGCAATGAGCGAACCTGCTTGGTACGTTAATTTGCTGATGTGGCAAAGGGCTGTACCTTTATTTCAAGAAGACAGCATAGCCTTATTTGCCGAGCAAGCCAATATTCTTGACTTAGAACAACCTTACCGTCAGCGTTTGTTCAGAATTACACCTACGAGCGCCGATGGATGCTTTGAAGTTCAGTATTACATGTTTAAAAACCCAATTGCATGGCGTGGGGCAGGTCGTGATGGTACATTACTTAATAGTTTAACTCCCGAAAAATTAGATTTACTTCCGGGATGCTCTCTAATGATGAATACAGTCACTATTAGCGCAAACCAATATAAATTTATTGCAAAACCCTTACCACATACTCGTTGCAAATTCAATTACGCTGGCAACACCATAGAAGTTTCATTAGGATTTGAAGTAACCCAAAACGAATTTATTAGCTATGACAAAGGAATCGATTCGGCAACCGGAAAAGCAACTTGGGGAGCAATTATGGGTCCTTATCGCTACACCAAGTTGCGGCAGTTTTGAAAAAAGTTAGGAGTTAAGAGTTAAAAGTTAAAAATGTAAAAATTTAGAAATTAAGAGTTAGAAATCAGGAGTTATAAGCACTTTCGTATACTATATTCAAAACAAATGTATTTATGACTTTCTATAGTCATTTCTATGGGCTAAAAACAAATAAAGTGTAGTAACGTTCTGATATCACTGTTTTCAACTAAATTCACTCCTCACTCCTAACTTATTTTTCAGCTAGCAATACTGCGAGGTACACCTTCTAAAGCTTCCTCTTCAGTTTCAAAGATTTCAAATACTGTATCCATCATAGTTACTTCAAATACTAGCTTTGCTTCTGGATGTACGTTACAAATACGGAAGCTACCCTTTACCTTATCTGCATCTCGCATACCGGCAACTAAAGAAGTAAGACCGGAGCTATCAATAAAGTTTACTTGTCCTAGATTCACAACTACATGAGGACTAAGTTTAGAGATACATTCTTGTAACTTTAAACGAAACTGCCACGCCGTAGTAATGTCTAAACGACCGGTGGGTGACAAAACGATAACAGTATTTCCGTCCTGAGTTGTAAAACTTTTCTGTTCTATATGAATCACGAGTTTTCCCCTAGCACTCTTCAAACTAACTGATTAGATACGGCTATTTCTGCAAAATATTGGTGTCAATAAGACAAATCTATATTTACTGTAAGATTTACTTATATATGTAATTAAGAAACCCTCCAGTAACAAAAATTGTTAATGCCGTAGCTAGAGAATAACAAGCTACAGCCTTAAATGTCACCTAGCACAAACGGTATCTTTAGTAGTTTAACTCACATCATTTAGGTCTGTCTCTGATTCCAATTCACCCAATCCTGGGGCTTGAGGAAGGTTTCGTACAGTTGAGCTTCCGGAGAATTTGGTTCTGGCTTATACCCATATTGCCAGCGTACTAATGGTGGTAAGGACATCAAAATGGACTCAGTACGTCCATTTGTTTGTAAACCAAAAATGGTACCCCGGTCGTATACCAAATTAAATTCTACATACCTGCCCCGACGGTATAGCTGAAAATCTCGTTGGCGATCGCCATATTCCATGCCATGTCTTTTTTTCACAATTGGTAAATAAGCGGGTAAAAATGCCTTACCACATTCTTGAACAAAGGCAAATATTTCTTGCCAATTTCTAGAAGGTAATTCACCAATTTCATTACTGTATTTAGCTGCATCCTTGTCGGCATGGGGACCGCGATACAAACTACCCGTTCCATCTTGGTAATCGAAGAATAAACCACCAACACCCCGAGTTTCTTGACGATGCTTGAGGTAAAAATATTCATCACACCAGCGTTTGAACACTGGGTAATACTCTTGGTGATGATTATCGCAAGCCTGCTTAAAAGTTTGATGAAAATGAGTTGCATCTTCAGCAAAAGGATAGTAAGGGGTCATATCAGCACCGCCACCGAACCACCAAACCGGGCCAGCTTCAAAGTAGCGATAATTTAAATGAACCGTAGGAACGTAAGGATTGCGGGGATGCAACACCATAGAAGTACCGGTGGCATAAAACTTATGTCCTGCGGCTTCCGGACGGTTAGCTAAAATCGAAGGCGGTAAATTGGAACCCCAAACTTCCGAAAAATTTACGCCACCTTGTTCAAATATTGCACCTTCACGTAAAACTCGCGAACGTCCTCCACCGCCTTCGGGGCGTTCCCAACTGTCTTCTTGAAAATTTCCCATGCCATCAAGTTCAGCTAAAGCTTGAGAAATTTCATCTTGCAGCTGCTTCATAAACTTGCTAACTAAGGCTTTAGCATCGGATGGCGGCAGAGATTGAGAAGAGGGCGATTTGGGTGAGGTTGGCGATGTCAACATAAATTTCTACACCTTTTAGGACGATTTTTACTTATATTATTTTGAACTGTTCGGCTTGTGAAATCCCGCAGTCAGTTTTACCTGGATGTAAAAACTTAGGGAATATAAATAATCCACGTAATTTTCCGGTAACGTGAATAAAGTTATTCTCCCTCAAATAGGTATAGGCTCATAACGAGGTTAACTTTTTGCAACTTTTTGATGTGAGTACCCTAATATTGAGACTGAATTCTGTAACAATATGCTGTAAGCGACTGCACAAGTGAAGGGAAGTAAACCTAAGATGAGGCGAAAGTCTCATTTATGGCATTCGCCTACGACTACAGAAGCCCCACTGTAACCTTAAACGGTCAGTGTAGGTAGTTCAGGAAAGCTCTATTCATATTCATGAACTAGAAACAGTTAAAGTTACCCAATTGACCGGACTCAGCAAAGTGTGTAGCCAGGAGGATTAAGAGAATGCAAGGTTGGTTCTCAAAATTTATCAACCGCAAGCGTCGTCGAGTTTGCGTTTCTCTAGTACGAAGTTATCGCGAAATTAGTTCTGCTTCTGTAGATGAAATATGGCATAAAGTGGTTGATTTGGCAGACGTTTCCTGGCACCCGTTATTTAAAAGTACTAACGTACCTTATGGACTAGTACCAAAACCAGGATTAATTTACAAAGCAGTAACCCGTCTTTCGCCAATTCCAATCCGCATTTTTGTCGAACATGTCAATCCAAGGGAACTGTTAAGCGTGCGAATTCTAGCAATTCCGGGTGTAGAAGAACGAATTAGTTACAAAATCGAGTCCACAGTTTGTGGTAGTTGTTTGTCTTATTCGGTTACTTTACGCGGTTGGCTTTCTCCCTTAGTTTGGTCTTTTTCTCGTCCTTATGCTGACAGAGTCGCACGGGCTTTAATCGAAGCTGTCGAAGAAGCCGCAATTAAAGCAGTATCTGGAAAAAGAAAATCAACTTTACAATCTGAATTATTTGAATTTTAAAAAATTGGGAATTAGGAATTGAGTATGGGACATTAGGGATTGGTAATTGGTAATTGTAGATTTTTTACTGCGGAAAACAAAACATCAAAGAAACTGTTCTGCTTCTATTCGCAAAACCAATGGAAACTATTACAAATGCTAACTCTTGACTCTCCACATGCCCGATGCCCTATCCCCAATGCCCCAATTAATTAGATAATATTTTTCTGTTAAAAATTGTTTCAGTATTAAGGGTGAAAATGCTATGCAAAATGTTCTTAGCGAAAGTTCGGTTTTAGATGTATTGCGACCGGTACAAGACCCCGAGCTTCGTAAAAGTTTAGTAGAACTAAATATGATTCGCAACGTCAAAATCGAAGATGGGGAAGTTAGCTTCACTTTGGTTTTGACTACACCTGCTTGTCCTTTACGAGAATTTATTGTTGAAGATTGTCAAAAAGCTGTGAGACAGCTTCCGGGAGTTACGGATGTATCAGTAGAAGTTACGGCAGAAACACCGCACTCAAAAAGCTTACCCGACCGTAATGGGGTACCTGGGATAAAAAATATTATTGCCGTTTCTAGCGGTAAAGGCGGTGTTGGTAAAAGCACTGTAGCCGTAAATATTGCTGTCGCATTAGCTCAAACCGGAGCGAAAGTAGGTTTGCTAGATGCCGATATTTACGGGCCTAACGACCCCACAATGTTAGGACTTGAGACCGCACAAATTAACGTCCGTCAAGGCGAAAAAGGTGAAATATTAGAACCTGCTTTCAATCATGGTGTCAAATTAGTTTCGATGGGTTTTTTAATCGACCGCGATCAACCCGTAATTTGGCGCGGACCAATGCTTAATGGAGTCATTCGTCAATTTTTATATCAAGTGGAATGGGGTGAATTAGACTACTTAATTGTAGATATGCCTCCAGGTACGGGTGATGCCCAGTTGACATTAACACAAGCTGTACCTATTGCTGGTGCGGTAATAGTAACTACCCCGCAGAACGTAGCTTTGTTAGATTCTCGTAAAGGTTTGCGAATGTTTCAGCAAATGAAAGTACCAGTTCTGGGAATTATTGAAAATATGAGTTATTTTATACCTCCAGATATGCCAGAAAAACAGTATGATATTTTCGGTTCTGGTGGTGGTCTAAAAACAGCTACCGAATTAGGAATACCTCTACTCGGGTGCGTACCGTTGGAAATATCTACGAGAGTTGGTGGAGATAAGGGAATTCCGATAGTTATAGCCGACTCAGAATCAGCATCAGCAATTGCCTTAAAAGAAATTTCTTTAGCGATCGCAGGAAAAGTATCAGTGGCTGCCCTGACATAAAAATTCGATATGTTTCTGTCTGGGTAGCGGGCAAAATACTGAGAATAACGATAATAAGACACAGTGTTTCACTTTTACCAAACATTTAAAATCTCAGGTATCAAAACAAAACCCGATGTTACTTAAAAAGTCACGCTACTCACGAAACAGAAATCGCTGGCAGTCATTGTTTAAACCCTGGCATCAAGTAGATTTACTACTTTTTTTACTGCCAATAGCCGTCAGTATGTTTGGTGGCTTTATGATTCTTAGTACAGAATTAAACCAGGGACAAGGTAAGTGGATATCCCATTTGTCAGTGGCGAGTGTAGGCTTGTTACTGGCATTGCTGATAGCCCGTACTCGTTACGAAAATCTCCGACAGTGGCACTGGATTACTTTTGCATTGACTAATGCCAGTTTGATCGCAGTAATGGCAATAGGGGTTAGCGCAAAAGGGGCGCAGCGGTGGATTAGTATTGGTAGTTTCAATGTCCAACCGTCAGAATTTGCCAAGATAGGAGCGATTATTACTTTAGCTGCACTTTTAAACAAGCGCACGGCTTCGACTCTTCCTAACTTTTTCAGAGCTTTGGCAGTAACGGCAGTTCCTTGGGGATTAGTATTTTTACAGCCAGATTTAGCAACGTCACTGGTATTTGGGGCGATTGTATTAGCAATGCTGTATTGGGCTAATGCTAATCCAGGTTGGTTAATACTATTAGTTTCTCCAGTAGTCGCAGCGATTTTATTTAGCGTACCTTGGCCTTGGGCTGAACCACTAGTGCTTGCTAAAGGGATATTTCTTACACCCCTGGGGTTAATTTGGTCTTTTACTATGGCATTGATAGGTTGGGGTACTCTACCTGGGAAAAAATTCGGCTTCGGAGGTATTGGAGCGCTTTTTTTAAATCTATTAGGTGGAGAATTAGGAGTCTTTGCCTGGAACAACCTACTTAGAGAATATCAAAAAGGTAGAATCACTTCATTTCTAAATCCAGAACAAGATCCCCTTGGTACCGGCTATCACTTAATTCAGTCTCGTATCGCCATTGGTGCGGGTAAATGGTTTGGTTGGGGTCCTTTCAACGGTCCGATGACTCAGCTGAATTTCGTGCCCGAACAGCATACTGACTTTATTTTCTCAGCAGTTGGCGAAGAATTTGGTTTTATCGGTTGTTTGTTCTTGTTGCTGGTATTTTGCTTAATTTGTCAAAGATTGTTGCATGTTGCCCTGACAGCTAAAGATAATTTCGGCTCATTAATAGCAGTTGGCGTTTTGGCAATGATTGTGTTCCAGATGGCTGTTAATATTGGAATGACCATAGGGTTAGCGCCAGTAGCAGGAATACCTTTACCATTTATGAGTTACGGTAATTCGGCAATGTTATCCAACTTTATCGCCATCGGATTAGTTGAATCAGTCGCGAACTTTCGCAATCTCAAAAAGTATTAACGAAAAATCAACAATGTCAGCGAAACCTGACACAGTCGCGTCATCCAATAACAAGGTATGAGCGCGATTGTCATGGATTAAGTTCTAACTCAAAGAATTTAGATGTCTGTATCTGATGAATCAAAATTGTTTGTTATCCACACCTTAGAGAAGATAATTGATAATTCGCATACGGCGAGTCAAAATTGATAATTAATAACTGATAATTGATAATTGATAACCCAATCATAGCGAAAATCATGATTTTGCCTGGAGCAACCGTTCGTGTAAAAAACCCCGCAGATACTTATTACCGTATGAGCGGACTTGTGCAACGAGTAAGCAGCGGTAAAGTAGCTGTACTATTTGAAGGTGGTAATTGGGATAAATTAATTACCTTCAGACTAAATGAATTAGAGCCTGTAGATCCCACAGCAGGACGGAAAAAAGCCAAGTAAATTAGTTACAAGTCAAGAGTTAAGAGTTTTGTATTATTTGTTATCATCTTTTAACTGATAATTCATAACTCCTAACTTATACCTTGTAGTTAATAAAGATTATTTATTTATGCGCCTTCCTTTACCGCAGTTTAGTAACACCAATCGTGACCCCAATCATTTTGCAGAAGTGATTGAAACTGCTACCTGTGATTTTTTAGCACAGTGTTTAGACCCGGAAGATTTGAGTTTTCCAGCAATGCCTCCTTTCGGAAGCTGGGTTTGTTCGGTAGATGAAGAGTCCGGGAATAAAGTTTTTGCAGTTGTATTTCATGCAACTACAATGCCTATAGATTCCGTACATCGACCTGTGGCTTTAGGTTTATCCTTACAAGATTTGCGTGAGGAACAACCCCAGATATTTGCCATGCTCAAAACGGAATTTCGGGCAGCCATTGTTGGATTTGAACAAGGGCAGAATAATAAAATATATCAGTATTTGCCACCTCGTCCGCCGCAGATTCATCAAGCGGTTCATCGATGCGATTCCGAGTCGGTATTAACATTTACCGAAGAATTTGATTTTTTACAAACGCTGCTTTCAGTTAATGCGGCCCCAGTGGAAGCTTTGAGTGCAGCAGCAATTCGCGATGTATACAAGCTGCGTAAAGCCGACCGACAATGGTTAGTAGAAGCAGGGCGGTACTTAAGCGTATTGCTTAAAGATGATTACGACCGGTTGCGATTTATTTTGAATCAAATACATCCATAGGTAGTTAATTTACAAACAGCTTTTAAGGTATTCTAAGTATAATTTTTGTTTTTTTGCGTTATTCGCACTTGCCTATTTTTGTTTAAAAAAGGTAGTTCAAAAAATTCTGTCAACCATAACTGCGATCGCTTTCTCAAGCAGCACGTTTTTGCTTTGTCCGCAATAAAAAAAATATGGTACTTTTAGAGCGAATTGCAGTCTTACCATACAGCGAACTTATCGAAAAGGAACCAATCATTCCCTTCGTTATTTTATTGGTAGTTATTTTAGTCGTACCTATTATATTTGAACGACTGCGATTACCTGGACTAATTGGTTTAATTTTATCAGGAATATTAATAGGTTCGTCTGGTTGGGATTTATTTGAGATAGATAGTTCTATTTGGGATTTATTGTCAACCATTGGCTTAGCTTATTTATTATTTGTAGCGGGTTTAGAAGTTGATTTAGAACAATTAAGTAGAAAAAGAAATCGCGCTTTAGGTTTTGGTAGCTTTGCGTTTAGCATTCCTTTAGTGCTGGGAACTTTGCTAGGAAAAATTTTTGGATTTGATTGGTTAAGTTCAGTTTTAATCGGCTGTTTAATATCTTCTTATACTCTGTTGGCTTATCCGATTATTAATCGTTTGGGATTAGTCAATAATGAAGCTGTAAGTGTAACAATTGGAGCCAGCATTTTTACAGATATTGCCACATTATTAATCTTAGCTATATGCGTTTCTATACATTTACAGCAATTAAATATTTGGCAGACCATTGCGTTGTTAGGTTGGCTGGCTGTCTACTCGGTGGTAGTGTTAGTAGGTCTTAACAGGATTGGTAAGGAATTTCTCAGAAGAACCGGAGAAGATGAAGCAAACCAGTTTTTATTTGTAATTGCAGCAGTTTTTTTAGCTGCTGGCATGGCTGAGTTAATTGGTATAGAAGCAATTATTGCAGCCTTTTTCGCTGGATTAGCTGTCAATGAGGTGATTGGAGATGGAATTGTTAAACAAAAGATTGTTTTTGTCGGTAGCGTACTATTTATTCCGATTTTCTTCGTTGACCTTGGTTTGAAGCTTGATTTACCAGCTTTTTTGCAAGATATAAACTTGATTTGGTTGACTCTACTTCTGCTGCTGATTTTGACTGCGAGTAAATTAATTGCAGCATTATTCGCAAAACTAATTTACCGCTACAATTGGCGTGAAGCGATCGCGATGTGGTCTATAAGCCTACCCCAAGTAGGAGTGACTTCTTGCGTAACCTTTATTGGATATCAAGCTGAATTATTTAACGTAGATATTTTCAATAGCGTCATAGTTTTAATTCTGGTAACTTCTGGAATTGGGCCAATAATTACCAGTCGGGCAGCACGAGGCTTGAATTCCTCATTATTGAAACAGCAACAAACAGCGACATATGTTGCTGTTTCAGATAAAAGAGACAACCCTTTTAGCATCATAGTACCGATTTACAATCCTCAAACTCAGCAACATTTAATGGAAATGGCTGCATTACTTGCTCATCAAGCTCGTGGCAGAATTATGCCCCTAGCAATAGCCACTGCAACAGCGAGTATGGATGCACCCCAATTAGAAAAATCGCTACAAAGAAGCGAAAGACTCTTGAGTAAAGCCACAGTATTAAGTCGTATATTAGATGTAGAAGCAGAACCATTATTACGAATAGATGATGCTTTTGCCCAAGGAATTAGTAGAACTGCTAGAGAAAAAAAGGCAGACTTGATTGTTATGGGCTGGGGTAAACGTACCGGACTCAAAGCGCGTTTGTTCGGTAATGTAATTGATGGTGTTTTATGGGCATCTCACTGTCCCGTAGCCGTGACTCGTCTCGTAGAATCACCCTCTAAAATACAGCGTATCTTAGTACCCGTAGAAAATTTGACAGCACCTATATTGCAGCCAGTGCAGTTTGCCGCAATGTTGGGAGAATCCAATCAAGCCCAAGTTACCGTACTCAACGTATGCGATCGCCGTACTAGTTCGAGCAAAATATCTCATCGGCGATCGCAACTTTCACTATTAGTATCTAAACTCGGTTTATCTAATCCACCTGAAGTTCAAATAATTGCTCACGAGAATGTAGCTCAGGCAATATTACAGGCAGCACGATTGTACGATTTAGTAGTGCTACCTTTTACTCGCAATCGCACCATTCCGGGAGGATTAGCTATTAGTGATGTCACAACTCAGTTAGCTAGTCAATTAACTTGTTCGATTATCATGCTTGGAGAACCACCACAGCGTACTAATAGCGCCACTGTTAAAGCTGGTTTTTCCAGTACTCAGCAACCAGTTACTAGTTTTCAGTAAGCTGTTTTGAGCGAGCAGTTTTCAACTAACCGTTAAAACGAAGCAAGAAAGTCCGAATGCGAAGGGGGCTGTTACTCTAACCCAATTCTTTAACAGATGACACGAACCTCTACAGTTTCCTAAATCTTCAAGATAAATGTACTCCCCTACAATAACTTTAACTTATTAAATTTTTGATAAATTTTATAAGTATACTTCACAGTCACTACACAATCTTTGTTATTTTTCTTATGGAATTGTTAAGCAAGCGATTTCAATCTAAGGGGAAGATTGCATCGAATAGAAAAATAACTGGGTTCAAGAAATTTTTGAACTATCCGTAGTTCAACTCTATTTTTCTTGTCAAGCTGGGTATCCTAGAGACAAGCACAATCGAATAACGTAAATATTTGTAATTAATTGGTCAACTATGAGAATATTGGTGACGGGCGGAGCTGGATTTATTGGTTCCCATCTAATCGATAGATTAATGAATGATGGGCATGAAGTTATTTGTTTAGATAATTTTTATACAGGACATAAGCGGAATATCCTTAAATGGATGAATCATCCGTATTTTGAACTGATTCGCCACGATATCACCGAACCAATTAGGTTAGAAGTAGCGCAAATTTATCATTTAGCTTGTCCTGCTTCACCAGTACACTATCAATATAATCCCGTAAAAACAGTTAAAACCAATGTAATGGGTACGCTGAATATGCTGGGGTTGGCAAAACGTGTTAAAGCAAGAATCTTACTAGCTTCTACTAGTGAAGTTTATGGCGATCCAGAAGTTCATCCCCAACAGGAAGAATACAGAGGTAACGTAAATCCTATCGGACTTCGTTCTTGCTATGACGAAGGTAAGCGAATTGCCGAAACGCTAATGTTCGATTATCACAGGCAAAATGATGTTGATATTCGCGTTGCTCGTATTTTCAATACCTACGGCCCTCGGATGTTAGAAAATGACGGACGGGTAGTTAGCAATTTTGTAGTTCAAGCTTTACAGGGTATACCTTTAACCGTCTATGGAGATGGCTCGCAAACCCGTAGTTTTTGCTATGTGGACAACTTGGTAGATGGATTGATGCGTTTAATGAATGGAGACCATATTGGTCCGATTAATTTAGGTAATCCAGACGAATACACCATTCTACAGTTGGCAGAAACCGTGCAAAACATGGTAAATCCAGACGTAAAAATTAAATTTGAGCCACTACCTTCTGATGACCCCCGTCGCCGTCGTCCCGATATTACTAAAGCCAAGAGCTTGTTAAATTGGGAACCTACCATTCCTCTTCAAGAAGGGTTAAAACAGACTATAGAAGATTTCCGAGAGCGAGTACAAAGTAAGGAGAAGTTAGTTGTCAATAGTAGTGCTAAGTAAAAATAAGTACTTCTTGCTCAAAACTTTTGGCTCTAGAATATAGACTCTTGGGATATTGACTACTAAAAATTTGTTAGACAACTCCAAAAAAGTGAGGAATTAAATAAAATGCGAGTTTGCGTAATTGGTACAGGTTATGTTGGTTTAGTAACTGGTGCTTGCTTGGCTCATGTTGGACATGATGTAATTTGTATAGATAATAACGAAGAAAAAGTTAAATTGATGAAGTCCGGGCAATCGCCAATTTTTGAGCCAGGGCTTTCAGAAATTATGCAAAATGCCATAAAAAATGGAAAAATTCAGTTTTCCAGCGATTTGGCAGCAGGAGTTGCTCATGGAGAAATTCTATTTATTGCTGTAGGAACTCCACCTTTGCCAACAGGTGAAAGCGATACCCGTTATGTCGAAGCAGTTGCCAAAGGTATCGGTAGTCATTTGAATGGCGGTTATAAGGTAATCGTGAATAAGTCTACAGTACCTATTGGTTCTGGAGATTGGGTAAGAATGATTGTTCTCGATGGAATTGCCGAACGTCAAAAAGAATTGGTACCCGCAGGTGCAGCTTCGGGTGATGACAAATTACCGACTGGAGATTTTGATGTAGTTAGCAACCCCGAGTTTTTACGCGAGGGTTCGGCAATTTACGATACTTTCAATCCCGACCGGATTGTTTTGGGAGGCAATTCTCAGAAAGCTCTTTCGATGATGAAAGAACTGTATACTCCAATTGTAGAGCGTCAGTATGCTGAAGATAAATCCTTACCTCCGGTACCGGTACTAACAACAGATTTATCATCTGCTGAAATGGTTAAATATGCCGCAAACGCTTTCTTGGCAACTAAAATTAGCTTCATTAACGAAGTTGCTAACATTTGCGATCGCGTTGGTGCCGATGTAACTCAAGTTGCTAAGGGTATCGGTTTAGATTCCCGTATCGGCAACAAGTTCTTGAATGCCGGAATTGGTTGGGGTGGTTCCTGTTTTCCCAAAGATGTATCAGCATTGGTTCACACTGCTGACGACTACGGCTACGAAGCACAGCTACTCAAAGCTACAATTAGCGTCAACGAACGTCAGCGCTTGATTGCAATGGAAAAACTTCAGCAAGCGTTAAAAATTCTTAAAGGTAAGACTGTAGGCTTACTTGGTTTAACCTTCAAGCCAGATACTGACGATATGCGCGATGCTCCAGCTTTGAATTTAATCGAGCAGTTGAATCGATTGGGAGCAAAAGTCAAAGCATACGACCCAATTATTTCACAATCAGGTATGCGTCACGGGCTTTCTGGCGTACAAGTTGAAACTGATGCAGAAAGATTGGCTGACGGTTGCGATGCTTTAGTAGTTGTTACCGAATGGCAACAGTTCAACAGTCTCGATTACGCAAAAATGGCGCAATTGATGAACAATCCAGTTATCATTGATGGTCGTAATTTCCTCGATCCTGAAACAACTATTAGGGCTGGATTCCAATATATTGGTGTTGGTCGCTAAATAAGTTTGTATAGCACTAATTATTAGGTTAAAGGTTAAAGGTTAAAGCTTAAAGAATTGTAGGTTTCAGGCTTAATTAATTTCTTAATCTAATGAGTTAGTGCTATAGATTCTAGATTAATTTGAAAATTCATTTTGGAAATTCAATTTGAAAATTCAATTCTAAAATTTAGTTTGCGAATCATACCATTTATAGAGACGTAGCATTGCTACGTCTCTACATTTTTTTCAGTTTTGCGACAGCGTGCCAAATTAATCCAGCAATAATCAGTGCTAAACCAACTTGCCAAATGAAAGGTTCAACCCAAAAAGCTAAAAATACACAAGCTGATAAACCAAGCAATGACACCCATTTCGGATAAAGTCTGCCCTCTGATGGTAAAGAAAAAGCAGCTAAGTTAGTCACAGAATAATATATTAAAACTGTAAAAGCACTGAAAGACCAAGTGGTTTTGACATTACCAATCAAAACCAAAACAGAAATTATCGCGCACACAGCAATTACAGCAGGTGTTGGAGTCGTACCCGAATCGTTCAATCTTGCGAAAATACGGGGGGCATCTCGTCTTCTTCCCATTGCTAACAATACCCGAGATAAACCCAAAATCAAATTCAGCAATACTCCCAACATTGCAAATATTGCGCCAATCGCTAATATTTGCGCTCCTCCCGGAATACCAAAGTTGCGTATAGCAACTTCTAAAGGCGCAGCTTGTCCGCTTAAAGCCGATTCACCAAGACTTTCTGCTCCTACCCCCGCTACAGCAATCGTCGCTACTCCTACGTAAATCAGCATTGTAATTATCATCGTCACGATAATAGCTTGAGGAATAGTTTTGCGCGGTTCCTTTGCTTCCTCTCCCAAAGTCGCAATTCTACCGTAACCTGTATAAGCTACAAACATTAAAGCGCTAGCTTGAAGCACGTCAGCGAAAGAATTTTGAAAAAAAGGTGTGAGATTTTTATTACCTACTGTTATTACTGTAGGAATTCCCCCCAGGATAAAGAAAAGTAGACTAAAAATCGAAACAGATACAATTGCAATATTTACTCGATTAGAGCGACGAATACCATTCAAAACAATAACCGTAATTATAAACACCGCTGCTAAAGCCAAAGGTACAAGTAAGCCTTTTCCTGATAAACCCGTGGCATTCAAAAAATAACTTGCAAAACCCAAAGCAGCAGTAGCCGCAGATGCAGATTTTGCTAATAAAAACATCCATCCAGCGGTAAATCCCAGCCAAGAATTTAAATATTTATATCCATATTCGTAAGAACCACCACTTACAGGGTGATTCGCAGCTAGTTGGGCGCTATTAAGTCCGTTACAAGTGGCAACCAATGCGCCAATCATTACAGCCAAAATCACCGCATTACCCGCAATCCCAGCAGCAATACCAATACTTACAAAAACACCGGTACCGATAATGGAACCAAGCCCCATCACTGTTGCGCCTAAAACCCCTAATTCCCGTAGCAGTTGCGGTGATGATGTTTTGAGCGACACAATACTTTCCCCTTTTACACACCTGCGGTTGATTGTACAATTCAAGGCTTAATTTACATAGGTTGTTAATTACTAAATGGGGGATTGGGAATTCGGCATTGGTAATTGATAATTGGGCATTGGCAATTGGTAGGTATAACATTTGACCTTTAACCTTTAACCTTTCCCCACTTTCTCCAACATAAACACCCCCCTGCAATCCTCCAGAAGACTGGTAACTACAGGGGGGTATTAACTCTGGTGACATTATTTTTAAACTTTCCTAGAAGCTAAGATGAGGAACAATTATCAAATTTAAGTTGATAACTGTTCGTTGACTAATTCCTAAGTGCGTGGTATGCGCTCAATTTCAGCATATCCGCTAAAAATTAACTTTTGACCTTCTGTTTCTAAGCGATTAAGGCGCATTTTTACTCCGTCTAGGTCAAAACGGTCTAAATCGACCATATTATCTAAAATTTCAGCTAATGCAGTACATAAAGTTTCCGAAGTTTCTCTTTGCTCTTCTGGTACCGACTCCAGATCAATTTCAGGATTTTTGAACGAAACTCGTCGTCGTCGTTCAATACCTACTTTTACAGTCATATACAACGGCACTAATTCGCCATTACTTAAATCAGCTTTGGCGAAAATCTTTAACCGATTATCGGGGAGCAATTCCACCTCAACATCAGTAAAAGAAACGGGTTTGCCATCAGACAAGGCTGTCAATGTTGGTTCGTCAAGGTTCACCAAACGCTTTTTCACTAGTTCAGCTTTAAAAGCCTGGTTTATGCCTTCTTGAGTCAACACGACTTGAGCGATCGCTTGAGTAGGTTGTTTTAATCGCAATTTCCCGCTCAGTACCGAACTGAAGTCAATGGACACTGCGTCGGTTTCAAACGACATCTCTTCAACGAAGAAATCTTTGCGAATTACTAAACCACGACCACCCATTTTGAAGCTGTCAATACTGCCCTGTAAAAGCTTACTGGAGGGATAGCAGCGGACAAAGACTTCTACCGACTCGCTTTTTGTAAACAAGTGGCGAATCGTTTGGCTCGCAACAGTATTAAGCATCTGCTCGCCCCAGTCGCTGCCTTTAGAATCTTTAAAACCAGTAAGTCCGCCAAACATTTTGAGTACAGGTTACTAGAAGTTCTTTGTATTTTTGTAACAAATTGTGAACTTGTCAGCAACCTTCTAAAGATTAATTATGCCGATAGTGAAACACAAAATGTTTAATAAAGGCTAATACAGATTAGCGTAAAAACCTTATATAGACTGGATTTGAGGTAATTTATCTCATAAATAAAAATTATTCCAAGAATAAGAAATGTTATTGCGAGCTTACAAAGCTATTTTTAGCGAAAATCCAGAAAAAGCTAAATTGTTTGCAATTTTTTGTTTAAAACATGGGTCTATATAGAATGTACTATGAATATTCTCCTTGACTCTACAGTAATGAGAAAAATTATCCTTAAAAGGTTTCTCCTTATCACTTTAGATAGATGGCATATTTTAAGTTGTTTATTTAAGTTATTTCTTTAAGCTATATATTTATACATTGATTTCAATCTATTTGGATTAGTCTTATGTATAAAATTCATCAAATAACTTATTCAAATCAGCTTGGATTTACCATTCAAACTATTAATTTGTAAATGCCCATTGGGCATTATGCGTTATTAATTCAGGTTTAGTTGTCTTATATATTTCCTAGGTATTTGATAGTGGAGTAGCATTGCTGCCGCAGAGTACTTAATCAGTATAACTCTGATTTGTAACCATTTGAATCTATTTCTGTTTGACTTATATTTATGCAATATTTAGATTCTTTTTGGGGTTTTTGTGGGAATAGGTCGAAAATTCACTTTCTACAGGAAAAGTATCAAAATATTCTAGTTTGTTTTCAACAGACTATTTGCGAGCAAATAAATATTGATAAGGCACTAATAAGTACCGAAAGTAACAGCATTTTTAATTGATATTACAGCTTGAAAAATTATCATGATAATCTTCAATAAACACCGTTTCTCGTCCAGATCCCGTAGTGATGAATTCATGAATTAAGTTCGCTGTTAAGCTCGATTATAAAACAAAACGGCAATAGTTTTAATCAGTTACAAATCAAATTAATTTTCCTGTCTAACCCAACCTACCAATTACCAATTACCAATTAGCAATTACCCTCGTTGCAACAACTTCCGTCGCAAACTATCCAAAGCATTACAAGCGCTGAAGTGACGAATCAAACTTCTACCCCGCACGGGATTAAATCGGAATTCAAAACTTTCAACTCCTGAAACTCCTGCTAAACCCACGTATACCAATCCCACTGGTTTCGTTTCTGTACCTCCGCCAGGACCAGCAATTCCGGTTATACTCAATCCCCAAGTTGTACCAAGCTGCTTTCTGACTCCAGCAGCCATTTGTTCCGCAACTGTGGAACTTACAGCACCGTATTTTTCTAAATCTTCTTTATTAACTCCCAACATTCCAGCTTTTACCGAATTATCATAGGAAATTACACCACCCCAAAAATAATCGGAACTTCCTGCAATATCGGTTAACATTCCTCCCAAAGTTCCACCAGTGCAGGATTCTGCCACCGAAAGCGTTTCTCCGGACTTCCGCAATAAGTCACCAACTACTGAAGCTAGAGTATCGTCATCAGATCCAAAATAATCTAAACCAGCAATTTCTTGAATTTGCTTTGCTACAGGTTCAATTAAACTTTCTGCTTCGGCTTCCGAACTTGCTTTAGCAGAAACTCGTAATTTCACCTGTCCTTTACTCGCATATGGAGCCACTGTAGGATTAGGTAAATTGAGTAAAGCCGAAACCTTTTCAGCCATAGCAGATTCGGGAACGTTCCAAAATCGCAGCATTCGACTGTAAATAATTTGTTTTCCCCAACCTTGACTCTTTAGGTAGGGAACGGCGGTTTCCTCCCACATGCGATGCATTTCTGAAGGTACACCGGGGAAAGTAAAAATTGTTAAATTAGGGCGTGGCTGCCAAATTATACCGGGAGCCGTACCCGTAGGGTTGGGTAATATTTCTGCTCCTTCGGGTATTAAAGCTTGCTTGCGATTGCTTGCGCTCATGACCCGATTTCTGGCTTTATACTTTTTGGTAATATCTTCGATAACTTCAGGACGCTCTATTAAACGAGAACCAAAAAAATCGGCGATTGTTTCACAAGTTAAATCATCGGGAGTTGGCCCCAAACCCCCAGTAAAAATAAGAATTTCTGCTCTATTGCTAGCAATTTCAATAACTTCTTTTATCCTATCAACATTATCACCGACAACAGTTTGATAGAAATGAGGGATACCCAACTGAGCTAACTGTAGCGCTAAGTATTGAGCATTGCTATTGAGAATATCTCCCAGCAGCATTTCCGTACCGACACAAATAATTTCTGCACTCATAGAATTTGGAGAGGGGGAGAGGGGGATGGGGAGACAAGGAGATGGGGAGACAAAGAAAAATAACTATTTCGTTACTTGCTACTTGCTATTTTCAACTCCTAACTCTTCAATTATTATCCCATCCTCCATGTCCGATACCCAAAACTCTTTAACTGTTGACTGCTCACTGTTAACTGCTCACTGTTTAAATTCCGTGAGATTTACCTATTACCCAATTACGACGAAAGAAGCGAGCTAGGGCTGATTCTTCTAAGGATAAATAAATTGGTCTTCCGTGGGGGCAGGTGCGGGGGTTGCGGGTGCGCTGCCATTGGTCTATTAACTGCTGCATTTGCGGTAGGCTCAAGGTTGTACCGTTGCGAATTGCACTGCGACAAGCTACGGCTACTTGGGCAGTTTTTAAGTCTCCTCCTTTACTAAGTTCTAATATGGCTTCGGCGCAGTCTTCGCGCTGCTGTAATAGTGCGGGTACTTGGCGAATTGCCCATAGTTGTTCGCCAAAAGGTTCTATTTCTAAATTAATTCGCTGTAACTGTTCTATTTGTGCGGGGGATAGTTGGTAAAGAATTATTGGTGGTTCGCATTTTACTAATTGCCAATGTTGGCAAATTTGTTCGTACAAAACCCGTTCGTGAGCGATGTGTTGTTCTATCAACCACATTCCCCCTGGATGTTCGGCTACGATGTAGGTTTTATTGATTTGAGCAACTGCTTTTAAAGGAATGGAAGTTGAAAGAGGGGAATTTTGCGTTTGCGTTAAAGTTTGCGGTTTAAATTGAGTATCAGTTTGATTAAAATTACCATTTTCTTCAAAAGTGTTTTCTAAAGAATTTCTTCGATTGAAGTTATAACCGCTTTTAGCTTCTGCGGCTTTGATCAGTTTACTGACTCGCGCTACTTGTAAAGATTCCTTGATACCCGAACAATTAATGCTGAATGCTTTTTCAATCGATTGAGCAATTTGTTCTTGCCAATAATCAAGTTGATTGAGATAGATTTCTGTTTTTGCGGGGTTGCGATTCCAGTTTATCTGATTTGGGCAAACGGATAAGTGTAGAAAACACACTGGATAGCGATCGCGTGGTAACGTCTTGTGAAATGATGCGAGGACTGTTTGTTCTAGTTCCGAACATTTAACCATGCGTCCGTTTACCGCTACTCTTACCCAATCGGGACGATGACGATGACATCTATCTGGTAATCCGATGACTAATGATAAAGAAGAATTCGCACCATCTAATTCAACTTTCAAGTCTTGCAAATCCGATGGATGGACTCTTCGCAGAAATTGAGACAGAGTTTCCTTGATATTGCCAGTAGGATAAATAGCAAACCATTCGCGTTCATTTTGCCAAACTTGCCAGGTTACCTGGGGATGACACAAAGCAGTTTGTTGAATTACTGCTTGCACTGCTTTCATTTGTACGGAAATTGAAGGTAAACCCTGACGGCGATTATGACAATTACCAAACAAGTTAGAAATTACAGCTACGGTTCCCGGCGCGATCGCGGCTGCTTCCATAACTAAAGGTTCTCCCTTATCGCCGTATACAATCCGCCAACCGTTAGAGCCTATTTTTCCTTCGCGATGATTCGATCCACGACTGATAATTTCTAAATCAGCTAAGGTTGTCAAACTGTGCAAAGCTTCACCGCGAAAACCCAAACTATTAATTTTCCACAAATCTTTAGTCAAGCGAATTTTACTGGTGCTGTGGGCGCTTGCTGCCTGCTGCAAGTCTTCTAAACTCATTCCACAACCGTTATCCGCTACACGTACCCGCCACTGTTGGGGGTACACAGAAACTACAATTCTTGTCGCACCTGCATCTAAGGAATTTTCGATCAGTTCCCGTACCACCGAAGCAAAAGAATCAATTACCTCTCCGGCTGCAATCAGATGTACGACTTCTGAAGGTAGAGCTTGGATAGTAGATGCCATAACGTACACTGTTGGCGAGGATACAAATTACTCTACCGCACAACCGTGTTTTATTGTAGTTATTAATAGAAATTCATGATTCTAAATGGTTTGTAATGAGTTTATTTATACTGAGAGTAAAATATTAATCATGTTTCCAATTTAACCATTATTTGTACATTTATCTATTATTTTCGGCAAATAAAAAGGGTTTTATCTCAACAAAGTAATTACAAACTACTTTTTTGGCTAGTGTTTTTACATAGTCATAATGTATTTTATTTTAAATAATTAGCATTACAAGTAAAAGTCGGGTTTCCTTGATTCACTCTTGACTAAAAAATAAAAATTCACTGGCTGCAACAAAAATCACTTTTTAGCTAATCAGCTACTAGTAGTCGCTAATCATCTATTAGCCATTACAGCTTTTTGCGATTGAGGATGGAGTAAACCATTTAACAACTGCGCCGGACGTTCGCCTCCGTATGGCCAAGCAAATGCATGACGGAAAGCTGCATCCTGACAAGCTTGTAGCATTTCAAAACCGATAATGTCGTTGGTTAAAAGATTTTCGTACTCAAATGGTAAACGCACGTTATGCAACCCGGCATTATCAGTACAGATAGCGATATCAACTCCTGCATCAAAACAACGCTCAAATACCAACTTTAATTGTCGGATATCTTGCAAGGTGCCTGTCTTAATATAAGTTGTCGGACAGACTTCCAAACATTGCCCTCTTCTTGCCACATCTTTAAGTAACTCTGGATGTTGCAGCGGAATCTGGATACCGTGTCCAATCCGCATTAAATAGGGTAATAAATCCCGATGACACCCATCTTTGGTTTCATAAACATGCCCGGTAGTATTCAAACCAACAGATAAAGCATATTCGTAAAGGCTTGTCCATTCATCCATACGTTCGGCATAAGCGCTGTCTCCTCCTGCTACGTCTACAGCACATACATACTGTCTATTTCGAGCAGCTAAATCTACAATCGCTTTATTGACTTCATATGGAAGACGCGAGTGCATACACAAAATTTGACTGGCAACAATCGGATATTCAGTAACATTGCTAGCTTTACCTACTACGTTGACAATTTCTGCCATCTTGTCAATTCTCTGTGATTGACTAAGATTTTCTGGAGTTCGCAGGTAAGGAGTGTAGCGCAGTTCTAAGTAAGCTAAATTTTCAAAAATGTATGCACCGCGTACCAAACGATAAATAAAATAGGGCAAAGTTTCTACAGTTTGCACGCTTTCAACTAAAGTATGCAACTCTAGATACTCTTCTAAGGTATTGCGAGGCTTGGTATAAAACTCTTCAAATTCTTGATAGTTCCTAAAGCCTTTGACTAGATCATTGGAATGACGCTCGAAATATCCCCATAAAATCCGGGGTACAACCGAACCGCCCAAATGTCTATGCAATTCAGCGTATAAAGCCATAATTGATATTTCATACTAAAAATTTTATTAATATTAACAAAAACAAACGGGAAAAAAATATATACTCAATAAAATTTTTTGTAAAGTCTATCTAAATTCCCTGCTAACCTTGGCGATAGTATGTAACAAATCCTTGCCGGTACAGGGTTTCGGCATAAATGCTTTGACATTAAGATTTAATTGAGAATCTGTATTGTAATTCATTACTAAGCCACTAATGGCAACAATTTTTACCTGAGCGTTGATTTTTTTTAACATTCGGATAGTAGTTTCACCATCCATTTCAGGCATCATCATATCCAGTAAAATTAAATCTATATTTTGTTGATATTTAGCATAAATTTCTATAGCCTCGATTCCATTCGATGCTGTTAGTACGCGGTAATGATATGCTTCCAGAGATGATTTAGTAATTTTACGAATAGCTGGTTCATCATCAACTACTAAAATTAATTCACCATTACCATTCAAGTCTTCTGATTCATCGCAACAGGAAAGGTTTGTTTCGTTGCTCGATTGAACTGGTAAATAAATTTTAACGATAGTACCTTTATTTAATTCGCTGTAAACATTTACAAAGCCACCATGATTTTTAACAATACCTAAAGCAGTAGAAAGACCTAATCCAGTACCTTTTCCTACTTCTTTGGTAGTAAAAAATGGTTCAAAAATACGTTCTTGAATTTCTGGATGCATACCCACTCCCGTATCGGCTACGGTAATGACAATATAAGCACCAATTTTGGCATAGATATTGGTTTGGGCATAATATTCATCAATCAAGATATTCGCAGCAGAAATTTCTAATTTACCTCCATTTGGCATGGCATCGCGGGCATTAACCACTAAATTCATTAGTACCTGATGTAGTTGAGTGGTATCTCCACAAACGTAATTCAAGTTTGAAGGTATATTTAAATTTAATTGAATTGATTTTGGAAAAGTTTCTCGAATAATTTGCTCTATTTCTGTAATTAGATACTGTATTTGAATCAGAGTGCGTTTGCCTTCAATTCCTCTAGCAAATGACAATAACTGTTTAATTAAATTAGCACCGCGTTGTGTATTAGTTTCTAAAGTCTTAAGCAATCGTAAATGCTGAGGATCGTGTAATTTTCTTTCTAATAACTGCACTGACATTAATATAGGGGCTAATACATTATTAAGATCGTGAGCAATACCACCAGCTAAAGTGCCGATACTTTCTAAACGCTGGCTTCTTAGAAGTTGAGTTTCGAGTTGTTTCTTTTTGGTAATTTCTGTATTTTCTGCCAAAATCGATTTTGGTTGTCCTTTGTCATCTCGCAACAAAGTCCAGCGACTTTGGACGATAATGTCTTTACCTTCTTTGGTTACTTGATATAACTCTCCCTGCCATTGTCCATGATTAATTACGCTTAATAATGCATCATCCTGCACTGAAGAATGTTCTTTGTGTAGCAATTGCGATGATTTTCTACCATAAACTTCAGATGCCTGCCAACCGTAAATATTTTCAGCACCTTTATTCCAATATAAAATTCTATTTTGAATGTCTTTGACTAAAATTGCGTTTGAAACTACATCTAATAAGGCTGCTTGTTGTTGAAGTTTTTGTTCTGAAGCTTTACGTTGGGTAATATCGCGAGTGATTGCTAAATGTAAAAAAATATTGTTATTTTCAGTTGGTAATGGTACTGCATGAGTTTCCATCCAGCGACGATTACCTTTAAAACTAATAGTTTCAAATTCTAAAGTTTCTTTATTACCTTGGCAAACACTTTCATGCATTAATCTATAGGATTTTTGATACTCAGGCGTAACTGTTGTATATACTGATTTACCAATGAGGATATCAGCATCTTCAACTTCCATCATTTTGATTCCAGAAGCGTTGATTTCTAAAAGAGTACCGTCTTTATGTATCAGCTTTATAGATTCCGGCTCTGCATCTATTATTGCTCGCAAGCGATTTTCGCTTTGCCGTAAAGCAATTTCTGTTTTTTTTAGTTTGACTATGTAATCTTTGAGCAGATAGTAAAATTGTGTTATCAATCCTAGATTGATTAAACCAGCGATAAAAAATGCCGCGAGTGCTTTGCGAAAGTTAAACTGTAATATGAGTTTTCGTTCCAACAACAGTTCTTTTTCTCTGTCTTCAATAGTTTGAATCTGCTTATATATATCATTTTCTAAAGCAACTTTGTCTGCCTCATTTACCGGTATATCGCGATTTAAGTCTATTTCTATTCCAAATATATTTAGTTGATTACGAATATTTTGATCTAAAGATAGTATTTGGTTTTGTTGTTGATTATCTAAAGCAGTTAATTTTTTTAAAATTTTGATATTTTCATCAATTTGTTTTTGCCACAAAAGGTAAGTTTTTAAATAATCTGTATTAGTGGATTTTAAATAGTTATAACGTGCCGACTGGGCATTTTTATATTTAAAAAGCGTTTTTTCAAGCCGAATCATGATTTCATTTGAATTACTTACGCTTTGTTGGCTTGAATATAGTTTATGAATATTGCTATATGAAATCACCATATTTGTAAACAATACAAAAACTGCCAAGAAAAATAATATTTTGAATTTTTTAAGGCTAAATGACTTCATAATATTTAGGTTTTTTTTATTTAAAATAAAAAATTATAAAAACTTATTCAAAATTCATCATTATAATTACTTACTTTCAAAACATATTCGGGGCGAAATTAGTAAAAATTAATATATAGTTTATATTTTGATTCTCGCTAGTTAATTATTGTTTAATTCTGGACGAGCTTACTCGATAAAATACTATTGAATGATTAGGATAAAATACTCAATAAGTAATTTTTATCATGCAGTCAAATATATCTCAAGATATTCAGAAAACATGTTAATTCGCAAATTAAATAATTTTCATAAATATTTTTTCCGCTAGCAATACCTCCTTGAAGGAAAAACTTACAAAATCATTATGATAGATAAGCCATATATAAATCTACGCTTCATCTATACATATTAAATACATTGTTAATCGAAAATAATCTTTGATAACAAGTTGTAGGAAAGTATCTTTCAAATAGTTACATAATTAAATTGTTAATTATTTTACCAGGAATAAAATCTAAAAATGTAGTATAAGAATCATTTTCGATTAAATAAAATGTTACTTTTGTCACGATTTTATAAGGAATTAAGTTTTTTTTTTAAAATGTTGCCTAGTAGCCTTGACATGAGTTACTTTCCGTGTGGATAATAATCATTTGTGAAAACCGAATTCTTAATAAAATCTCTTGGCTAACGTCATTGTTATAGGTGCCCAGTGGGGCGATGAAGGAAAAGGAAAAATAACCGATTTACTCAGCCGCTCCGCAGATGTTGTCGTGCGTTACCAAGGTGGGGTAAATGCGGGGCATACAATTGTAGTAAAAGATCAAACCTTTAAGCTGCACCTGATCCCTTCTGGTATTTTGTATCCAGATACCAAGTGTATTATTGGTTCTGGAACTGTAATAGATCCGCAAGTTTTGCTAGCGGAATTAGATCAAATAGAAAGTTTAGATATTTCTACAAGCAATTTGTTAATTTCCGAAACGGCACACGTTACGATGCCGTATCACCGATTGATTGATAATGCTTCGGAAGAGCGAAGGGGAAGTCATAAAATCGGTACTACAGGTAGAGGTATCGGTCCGACTTATGCTGATAAGTCCGAGCGCACGGGTATTCGGATGTTGGATTTAATGAACCCTCAAGGGTTGCGCGAACAGCTAGAATGGACGATTAATTATAAAAACGTCATTCTAGAAAAGCTTTATAACTTACCACCGATAGATGTTTCTGCTGTCATTGAAGAGTATTTAGGATACGCAGAGCGCCTGCGCGATTACGTTGTCGATACTTCCTTGGAAATTTACCAAGCGATTAAAGAACGAAGAAATATCTTATTTGAAGGGGCACAAGGAACTCTTTTAGATTTAGACCACGGAACATATCCTTTTGTTACTTCCTCGAACCCGGTAGCAGGTGGAGCTTGTGTGGGAACCGGTTTGGGACCAACTGCCATCGATAGAGTTATCGGTGTAGCTAAAGCTTATACCACTAGAGTTGGAGAAGGACCATTCCCTACCGAACTTTCTGGAGAAATTGGAGAGCAGCTATGTTCTATCGGGGCAGAGTTTGGTACAACTACCGGACGCAAGCGGCGTTGTGGCTGGTTTGACGCGGTGATTGGTCGTTATGCAGTACGCATCAATGGTATGGACTGCTTAGCAATTACCAAGCTAGATGTCCTTGATGGACTTGAAGAAATCAAAGTTTGTGTCGCTTACGAAATTGATGGAGAACGCACCGAGCATTTTCCCACCAGTTCCAGAAAATTTGCCCGGTGTCGCCCGATTTACAAAACTTTACCGGGATGGCAGCAATCGACAAGTGATTGTCGTAGTTTAGAAGATTTGCCGCCCCAGGCACTCGATTATCTGAAATTTTTGGCAGAATTAGTTGAAGTTCCAATTGCGATTGTTTCCTTGGGTGCAAGTCGCGATCAAACAATAATTGTTGAAGATCCAATTCACGGGCCAAAGCGAGCATTGCTACAAGCTGATGGTACTCCTGTTTCTTTAGAGACTGTATAAGGTACAATGTTTTCTTTGTCTGTATATTTTAAAGGTGCAGTTTCAAACACTGCCCAGCTTCAACTGTAAACTGACCCGTAATTAATTAAAACAAAACTATGGAAATGACGGTCGAATGCAAAAAGCGGCCAGAAGGAAGCAAAACAAAGGCTTTGCGACGTTCTGGAGAAATTCCTGCCAATTTATATGGTCATAAAGGCACGGAATCTATTTCTTTGGTAGTTGAGACTAAAACAGTCGAACGCTTACTCAGAAAAGCTTCGGTTAACAATACCTTGATTGATTTGAAAGTTGCCGATATCCCTTGGGAGGGACAAACCTTATTACGAGAAGTTCAAGCCCATCCAGCTACAGGTAAACCTTATCATCTCAGCTTTTTTGCTGTCGCAGGTCACGGTAAAATGACCGTAGAAGTACCTTTCAATTTTATTGGCGATTCAGTTGGTGTAAAACAGGAAGGCGGTATATTAGATACTGTCATTACTCAAATGCAGCTAAACTGCCTGCCGGAGAATATTCCTTCTGCAATTGATATTGATGTTAGTAACTTGAGTGTTGGAGACAGCTTACACGTTAATCAAATTGTTTTACCCAAAGGCGTAACATTAACAGCGGAATCAGAAGAAGTTGTTGTTAGCGTTTTACCTCCTCAAGTCAGTGCAACCACAGAAGAGGAAGATGAAACTGAAGCAGAAGTCGAGCCTGCGGAGACTTAAACTATACTTTATAAAATTAAAATGCCAGGGGTTGAACTCCTGGTTTTTTTGTATCTATAAATAAGTTAAAGTTGTATCCCAAGTAAAAAAAATGAGTAGGGTTGCTATTGGGGCAGTAATTGAGCAGATGATGCAGCCAGGGTTTTATCCTCATGCAGTCTCTGAACCAATACAGTTGATTCAAACTCACTGTTCTTACGTAGTATTAACAGGTGATTACGTTTATAAACTGAAGAAACCGGTAAATTTAGATTTTTTGGATTATTCGACGTTAGAGAAACGCCAGCATTTTTGTCAAGAAGAATTAAGGTTAAATAAAAAGGCAGCAGACGAAATTTATCTAGAAGTTGTTGCGATTATCTTTTCGGATAATAAGTATCAGTTGGGGGGAACGGGTGAAGCTGTAGAGTATGCATTAAAAATGCGCCAATTTCCTCAAGAAACGCTGTTTAGTGAAATGTTTGAGCGCGGGAAACTTGAAGAACAACATATAGCACGATTAGCAAAAGTAGTAGCTCAATATCATCAAGGCGCTGCAACCAACGATTACATCAGTTCTTTTGGAGAAGTAACCCAGGTGCAAGCCGCATTTGATGAAAATTACCAACAAACTAAAAAATATATCGGTGTAGCTCAAACTCAACAGCAGCTTAATCAAACAAAATATTATACGGACAAATTTTTTAGCGATCGCGCACAATTGTTTAAAAGTCGGATTGCGAACAAATCAATACGAGAATGTCACGGTGATTTGCATTTGAGAAATATTTGCTTGTGGCATTCGCAAGTCATGCTATTTGACTGTATTGAATTCAACGAAGCATTTCGTTATGTCGATGTTATTTATGACGTAGCATTCGTAATCATGGATTTAGAAGCGCGAAATCGCAAAGATTTAAGCAATATTTTTTTAAATAATTATATAGAACAAACTGGAGACTATGAAGGCGTGCAATTATTGCCTTTATACGCTAGCCGACAAGCTTATGTAAGAGCAAAGGTAACGTCATTTTTACTTGACGATCCAGATGTACCCCAAATAGCAAAACAACAAGCAACTTCAACTGCTGCGAGTTACTACAGGCAAGCTTGGGAATATACCAAACCAACTCAAGGACAATTAATGTTAATGTCTGGTTTATCGGGTTCTGGTAAAAGTACTACAGCCCGGTACTTAGCTCAAAAAATCGGAGCCGTTCATTTGCGTTCGGATGCAGTTCGCAAGCATTTAGCAGGAATTCCCTTGTTGCAAAGAGGAGGTGATGAATTATATACAGCACAAATGACTCAAAAAACTTATTCCAGACTGATGGAATTAGGAATTATGTTAGCTCGTTTGGGTTTTTCGGTGATTTTAGATGCAAAATACGATAAACAGCAATTTAGAGGTAAGGTAATTGAAAAAGCAAATCAAAACCAAATACCCTTAAAAATTGTTTACTGTACTGCACCGCTGTCTGTATTGCAGCAACGTATTGTCAAGCGTAACGATGACGTAGCAGATTCTACTGCCGATTTGCTACCATCACAAATGAAAGCAGCGGAACCATTTACCGACAAAGAAAAGTTATATCTTAAAATCTTAGATACAACTCAATCGCGAGATGCACAATTAAAAGAGATTTATTAGCCAATAGCCGAATTATGGCAAAAAAAAGTTCTGGTAATTTTTTACCTCTCTCCCAAGGATTTATCTCTCAACTAATATTCGGAATATTTTTGGCATTTATATTCTTCCTTTCTTCTGGAAGAGTGGAACTAAGTGTCTTTCTAGGAGTATTAGGTGGGTTAGGGTTAGGTTTATTTACAACATCTACAAGAAGCGGCCCCCATCCCGAAACTGTAGCATCTTCCGATGGTGTAGATGCTGGGCTTAAATACTGGTTATTTTTCTTACTCAGCTTTTTACTTTTAGGCTACGATCCACCCATAAGCATTTTGCTTGGTGGATTAGCTGGTTTAAGCGGAGGCTTTATTTTTGCTTGGTGGGGAAGCAAGGAACCAACTGTTACTAAAGTATCAAATCGGATTCAACGAGATACAGATACCGAAGACGAATTCGTTTCTCCGTCTCAGAGAATTAATTCGCAGCGAACTAGAAGACCTACCCGTCGTTACCGTCGCAATCGTGGAATCAATATTAAGTTTTGGGAAAAGTAACCGCAAGGCGGGTTGTTAAAAGTTAAGAGTTAGAAGTTAATCGTTGAGAGGTAAAAGCAGTATTGCGAGCAGTTATTCACTCAAAACTTGTATCTTGCTCTGCTTGTCAAAAACTGTTTGTTTGTAAAAGCTAAGTTATAAATTCAAAATTGACGTTGTCATCGAACAATTTAGGCGTTTTTTTGTATCAAATGCCAACAAGCAATTTATAGTTATTATTTCTTGATTTTTAACTTCTAAATCCTAACTTTTAACTCCTAACTAACTACTCATAACTTACAGATTCATGTTTTTATATCTTTCTAAACTATTACCTTTATTTTTCTATCCTCTTGGGTTTGCTTGTATTTGTAGTTTTTTAGCGTTTTTATTCATTTGGAAACGACCGCGTATAGCCGCATCTTTCATCGCACTAGCATTATTTGTATTGCTGATTAGCTCTAATGCTTGGGTTTCTCGGTTTTTAATACGTTCTTTGGAATGGCAAAATATTCCATTAACAGAAATTCCCACAGCAGAAGCAATTGTAGTTTTGGGTGGTGCTACTAAATCTGCTTACGAACCCCGAACCAACGTAGACTTGAGCGAAGCTGGCGATCGCGTTCTCTATGCGGCTCAACTTTACCGCGAAGAAAAAGCACCTTTAATTATTGTTAGTGGTGGCCGTATTGATTGGCGGGGTGGCGGTACACCAGAATCAGAAGATATTGCAAAATTACTTGTATTTATGGGAGTTAAACAGCAAGATATTCTACAAGACCCCGATTCGCTCAATACTTATCAAAACGCTGTAAATGTAAAAAAGATTCTTCAAGAACGCAATATAGACCGCATACTGTTAGTTACTTCAGCGATGCACATGCCGCGTTCGCTGGCAATTTTCAAACATCAAGAGATTGAAGCTATTCCTGCACCTACCGATTTTTTAGTCACTGAAGGTGAAATTCAAGAACTAGCTAGCACTCCTAAAGGAGCAATTTTAAATATTTTGCCAGACAGTAAAAATCTTGATAATTTTACTATTGCTTTAAAAGAGTATATTGGTATGGTTATATATCGTTTGCGGGGTTGGGTTTGATACAGTGAACAATTATCAGTTATCAGTTATCAGTGGGTAAATAGTAACCATTTAGCAGCGAGTATTTACAACATTACGTAATTGGTTTAAGACATTAATGAATACCCAAATCTATGATTCTTTAACCTTTGACCTTTGACCTTTCACCTTATAGCATAACGTAATTAGGGTCTGCTGAATTAATTTAAAACACTTATATTGCAAGCTTTTGGGGCTATTTAGACTGGAAAAAGTGCAAGAAAATAGGGATATAAGCCTTAAAAACCTTGCATCTCGCATTTTTTGGACTCCAAAAATTAGAGGTAAAACTGTTCCCTGTTCCCTTTTCCCTATTCCCTACCCTGATTAAAAGACTTTTTCAACAAACCCTAATTAGGTTAGGACATTAATGAATACCCAACAGTATGATTATTCTTATACCTTTGACCTTTTACCTTTGACCTTTTACCTCTAACCTTCTTTTAGCGCTATATCTAACAACTAAAACTTAAAACATTTGATTAATATGTCTCAAGAATTACAAAGAATAGTTCCATCTGGCTCATCTCAAATAGAAGAAGCTATTGCTGTTAATGAAACTACACATAAATTTTACCGAGAAGTTGAAGTGCGCTCGGAATTTAGTCGTTATTGTCAATGGTATTATGATACGGCTAAAAGCAATCGGGAAGAACTAAAAAAAATGCGCGGCGAACTGAATATATTTCATTGGTTTCGCCGCAGAAGCTAAAGAAGGAGTTATGAGATTTGCTCTATTTCTGTAGTACGTAAGTGAGCTTTAAACCTTTTAGAAAATTTTACTTGAATAGGTAGATTAGCACTAACAGGTCTTCCTTGCCATTCGGTAGCAATATTAAATACTTCCCCTTCTAAGTCTTTGATGTCAAAAGCCTCACCGCGATGTTCGGGGTGATGATAAATTATTACAGATTTAACTACACGGACGCGATCGCCAACTTTCATATCACTATTTACGTCTAACTTTTGGTTGTCCACAACAGTCGTCACGGCTATCCCCCTTCGGAATTTGTTTTTTATCAAAAAATAGACTGCTTGCCACTTTAAATTTTGTTTTAACCTTATAAATGCGGTATAGAAGCCCAATGCAAAACTCTTCCCACATGAAAGCAAGAGTTTCCATCTCTATATCTTCACTCCAAAAGTTTACTTTGGTCAACTAGTCGAAAATAAAAGGTTAAGAGTTAGGAGTTAGGAGTTAGGAGTTAGGAGTTTAAAATGCATATTGCCCCTTGTCTCCTTGTCTCCTCCTTTGTCTCTCTATTCCCATCTCCCCATTCTTAATAGGGAGGACAAATTCCCCTCACTTCTTGGGGAAGTTGTTTGCAGGTGGCATTAAACGATTTGGGATTAGCCAGCCACCATACAAGCAATCCTAATGCCGTACCGACTAACAGGAACAGCAGCAATCCGCCAATTAATGCTAAGGGATGTCGCGATTGTTTTTTCTTCGCAGGGGGTACTCCTGTACTTGTAACGGGTTCGTCCTCGGGAAGTCGTAAGTCTAGCAGCGCTTGGGAACTTTCAGCTAATTCTTGTTCTGGCTGTGCTGCTTCCTCTTCCAACACTTCTATATCAGAGGCTTTAGGGCTTACTATTGCTAAATAATCTGGAATAACGCGACAGTGGGTAATTACTACCGAAATATTGTCATGTCCGTTTTTTTGATTTGCTAATTTAATCCAGGAATCAGCAGCTTCTTGAGGAGAGACTTCACCCGTTAATACTGGTAAAGCATAATCGCGCCAATAATGTTCGATCAAATTGTTATCGCTTAATCCGTCGGAGCATAATAGCAATATTCCATCTTCTTCTAAAATAAATCGTTTGAGAAAGGGGTGAAGAAATTCGCCTTCTTTAGTGCCTAATGCTTGAGTCAGGGCTGTAGCATCGGGACGCTGTAATGCTTTACGATAAAGACTGCGTTTGTGAAGTACTTCTCGTTTCGCAACATCATCATCAACCGTAAGTAACTGACAATAGTTGCGAGTAATCCAGTAAGCCCGACTATCTCCAACGCTTGCTAAATAAAGTTCGCAGGCATTTTCCGAACGCCAATTAGCCGTAGTAGTTACGCTTTGCGGTATCTGTACCGACATTACCAGCGTTGTCGCCATCCGCTCCCTTTTTTCGCGTTTTTGCTGGTTGTTAGCGTTACAGATTAAGTTGTTTACAACTCGCAAACTAGCTTCAATTTGCTGTTTTAATAAATGTGGGGATACGATTTCCGATTGCTGTGCAACTTCAGCAAGTAAAGCCTTGATTTGCAATTTTACTGACTGTACGGCTAACGCAGAAGCAACTTCACCGCCTTCGTGCCCGCCGATACCATCGCATACAACGGATACTTTGGGTAATAAAGAGTCTTCTTTAGAATCTTTAGCTGTTGGAAAACAATTATCTTCATTTCTGTTTAATTGCTCTCCCTTATCTGTAATTCCAAATGTTCTTAAAGTTAGGGGTAATTCTGCTGCTGCTGATAGCAATATTTGATTGAGTCTGGCTTCAATAGCTTCAAAATCAACTACACCGCTACACATTTGTTTAACCAGTTTTTTTAAAGGACTGTTAACTTTTGTGTGAGAAATAGCTACAATCGGTCGCCAGCATTCTCCCAACTGCTGTAAAGATGATGGTACGGTGGGATTTTCGATCAGTTCGACTAAACGCACGCACCAACCCTGTACCCGCAGATTTTCTGGAACTAATAAGCTACCCCCAACTCCTAATTCAGATAAAGGTTTCCATAATTCTAGAATTTGCCACAACCAGTAAACTTGTCTGACAGCAGTTGAATGTTCCCATACATCTGTAATTGCCGGATAGAGGCTGCCTTTATCGTTAATAGGTGCATTTTCTAGCAACAGGATATTATCTTCACTATCTTGACGCAATTGTGTAAAACCGTAGACATGAGGTACGTGCAATTGATATTGATGTAAGCGTAGATAGGGAAGAACGTCTGCCGGTAATTTTTCTGGTGTTTGGGGTATAACTATTGGTTGAGTATCCAGCCAAATTTGAGGTGAAATCACTTCATAGCGAGAAGCAATTTTGTCTCCCGGCTCTAAATTATATTTTTTAGAATCTACCGCCCAAACATATCTGTAAACCAAAGGTGTAAAGCAATTGGCGCAAAGGCGATTGCCTACAGTATTAATAGGATCGGTACAGTGGGGATTCGTGCAATAAACTATTCTTTGAGTAGAAATCATTAGGTATAAATTCCATCAATTAGAATTAACACGTAAATTTAAGTGACATTTAGCAGTCAAAGAATTTTAGCTTCGACTAGACTAAGTGAGTATACTTTTTACTAAAAGTTTTTTATTAGAAGTAATCAAAATTTACCGTAAAAAGAGCAACTTTAAATTTTTTAGCTTTCAGAAAATTTTATTCACGCAAGTGTATCTAAATTTATTACCGCCAAGCTTAATCAAATCTTGGCTTTTGAAGTAGTTAAGAAGCTTGTAGTTCAAAACAATGACCTTTCATACTTGATACTTGAGCCTTCTTTGTACACATCATCTGCGAATCAATTTATCCTGAATGTAGATTTTAGGATGTTATATGCCCTTTACGACTTTAATTTGGCTGATAGCGGGAGCCTGTTTGTGTTTGTCGGAATTATTTATTCCTACAGCTTTTGTCGCTTTCATGATGGGTATTAGCGCTTTTATAGTCGCGCTATTGTCTTTTACATTAGGAATACCTTTATGGCTGCAAGCATTTTGTTGGTTGCTGCTTTCGACATCATTAATATTGCTTACCCGTAAATATATTTCACCACCACAACGCAAATCAAAAATTCGAGATGCAGTTTTAGCCGAAACTATCACCGAAATACCGGCAGGTAAAACAGGAAGAGTTTTGTACGAAGGTAATTCTTGGCGGGCGCGATGTGATGACGAACAGGCTTTTATTGCCCCCTATCAAAGAGTTTATGTAGTTAGACGCGAAGGTACAACCTTGATTGTGATGCCCGAAAACATTTTGCATTCTTAGTTCTCGTATTTTATTTTCATGTTTGGCTGTTGTGTTCGATGTTTATTTTCGATTTTCATGCTTGAGTTTAGTTTGTGATTTTTATGTTTGAAAAATATCTTAGGAGAAAAAAATGGATTTAATATTTGTAATGCTATCCCTCGTTTTTGGTGGTTCTGCTTTAGCTTCTGTAAAAATTATTAACCAAGGAAACGAAGCGCTAGTAGAAAGATTGGGAAGCTACAACAAAAAGTTAGAACCAGGACTCAACTTGGTGCTTCCTGTCTTAGATAGAGTGGTTTTCCGCGAAACGAATCGAGAAAAAGTTATCGATATTCCTCCGCAAAAGTGTATTACCCGCGACAACGTAGCCATTGAAGTTGATGCTGTAGTATATTGGCGCATTGTTGATATGGAGAAAGCTTACTACAAAGTTGAAAATCTGCAAGCAGCTATGGTGAATTTGGTATTGACTCAAATTCGTTCGGAAATGGGACAATTAGAACTCGATCAAACTTTTACTGCTCGTACCGAAGTTAATGAAATTTTATTGCGGGATTTGGACATTGCAACAGACCCTTGGGGAGTAAAAGTTACTCGTGTAGAACTGCGAGATATTATTCCATCTAAAGCAGTACAAGACTCAATGGAATTACAGATGTCCGCAGAAAGACGCAAGCGGGCAGCAATTTTGACATCTGAAGGGGAAAGAGAATCAGCGGTTAACAGTTCTAGAGGTAGAGCAGAAGCCCAAGTTTTGGAAGCAGAAGCCAATCAAAAAGCCGTAATTTTACGCGCTCAAGCAGAAAAAGAAGCTACCGTACTTAAAGCCCAAGCAGAACGCGAGCAACAAATACTCAAAGCTCACGCGATCGCTCAATCATCAGACATTCTCGCTCAAAAAATGAAAGAGAATCCTAAAGCCCAGCAAGCATTAGAAGTACTCTTAGCTTTAGGTTACTTAGACATGGGTTCGGCTATCGGACAAAGCGAAAGCTCCAAAGTCATGTTTATGGACCCCCGAACAATTCCTGGAAGCATCGAAGGTATACGTTCTATCGTCTCTGAAGCTCAAGTTGATAAGCATGGTAATGGGTAATGGGGAGAAAAGGGGACAAGGAGATAAGGAGGCAAGGGGATAATTATTAACTCCTAACTCCTAACTCCTAACAAGCTTGCTTGGCATGACATTTATCGCATAAGCCGAAGAATTCTAAGGTGTGATAAAAGATTTTAAAATTTTGGTTGGTTTCTAGTTCAGTTTCTAGTTGATGAACCGGACATTGTTCAATAGGAATCGATCTACCGCACTGCAAGCAAGTTAAATGATGTTTGTCTTGCTGAACTAAGCTATAGTGCGCTTCACCATTAGTTAAAGTTCTTACCTGAACTAATCCTTCAAGTTTTAAAGCTTCCAACGAACGATAAACTGTTGCTAAACCCATACTTTGATTGCGATTACGCAATTCTATGTATAGATTTTGGGCGGAAATACCTTGTTTGATGGATTTGAGTAAGTTTAAAATCCGCTCTTGGCTGCGGGTACGTATGGGTTTCATAAAATATAACTATTTAAAGTAACAGCAACGCCGTCCATTTTATTACTACGTCTACTTTTAATTTACTTGAAGCAGAAGAAGAATATCATTTCCCTTTAGTGACCTCAGAAGGATATAGTATACCCAGAGCAGCTAGTGGTGATATTAAGTGCCGATTAAGTACAAAGCTAAAATTTTTGTAACTCTTCGTCCTTCTGTTTTAGATCCTGCTGGTGTAGCAGTAGAATCCGGACTAAAGCAGATGGAATACAACAACGTTGAACAAGTACGAATTGGTAAATACATAGAATTAACCATTACTTCTGATTCGGAAGATTCAGCCCGTCAAGATTTAGACAGAATATGCGACCAAATGTTAGCAAATCCCGTGATTGAAAACTATCGCTTCGATTTAACTGAAGTGGAATCCGTGATTGGAGCAGTTTGAACAGTTAGCAGTGAGCAGTGAACAGTGAACAGTTAGGAGTTAGGAGTTAGCAGTTAGGAGTTAGCAGTTAAGAATTAAAAGTTATTTTTATTCTTCCCCCTCTACCCCCTCTTCCCCATCTTCCTCCTCTTCCATACCTTTAACCTTTAACCTTTGACCTGATAATGAAATTCGGCGTTGTTGTTTTCCCCGGTTCTAATTGCGATCGCGATGTTGCTTACGTGACGCGAGACATTCTTGAGCAACCAAGTCGTATGGTTTGGCATCAAGATACGGATATTTCTGATATTGATGTGGTAATTCTCCCCGGTGGCTTCAGCTATGGAGATTATCTCCGCTGTGGTGCTATTGCTAGATTTTCCCCGGTAATGTCCTCTGTCGTAGAACATGCACGGCAAGGTAAATTTGTCTTGGGTATCTGCAATGGTTTTCAGGTATTAACTGAGTCGGGACTGCTACCTGGTGCATTGATTAGAAATCGAGATTTGCATTTTATCTGCGACAGAGTACCGCTAAAGGTTGAGCGAAACGATTTACCTTGGACGCAAGGTTATCAAAGTTGCGAACAAATAATTTTACCTGTAGCTCATGGTGAAGGGAAGTTTTACGCTGATGAAAAAACTTTAAAAGAGTTGGAAGATAATAATCAAATTGTATTTCGCTACGAAGGTGAAAATCCCAACGGTTCGTTAAGAGATATTGCAGGTATTTGTAATAAAGACGGTAATGTGCTGGGAATGATGCCCCATCCAGAGAGGGCTTCCGATGCGATGTTGGGAAATACCGATGGGTTGAAGTTGTTTAGTGGGTTGTTAGAGAGTGTTTTGGTGGGGGTTTAGGATTTTTATTTTTCCGTTTGATTTCTAAATTTTGGGAGACGTAGCACTGCTACTTCTCTACCGGAACCGCGCACAGTGCCCCTAATTTCTACGCCACTTGCTACAACGGTCGTGTTCCTCCGCAACGCAGTGGCTTAATTATGGGGGTGTAGTGCGCCACGGGAACGCCACTTGCTACAACCGCTTTGTACCCCGGCAACGCAGTGGCTCATTTATTCCCCGTGATACCTAGAAATCACCGGACGATTTGTAAATAATAGAGTATACTATAAGTAGGAGGTGATAACAGCGTGTTTAATCTGACTTACGAATTCAAGTTAAAGCCAACAAAAAATCAAATAGATATTTTTGAAGAATGGTTAGAGACTCATCGTAGAGTTTACAACTATGCTTTAGCAGAACGTAAGGACTGGTATAAATCCCGGTCATGTAAGATTAAAGCTTGTAGTCTTCATGGCTGTTACATTATTCCTGCCGACGCACCACGCCCAACTTATGCAAGTCAATGTAAATCTTTAACTGCTGCACGTAAAAGTAACGAGTATTTAGGTAAAATCAATGCTCAATCCTTGCAGCAAACATTGAGAAGACTAGAAAAAGCTTTTGTTTTTAAAACAAGCGCGTGTAGTTAAACGTGTTTCTGGTTGGTATGTAACGCTGACCGTGCAGTGGGATGTAAATCCACCGCAAACGATGCCACATGGAGAAGGAATAGGGATTGATGTAGGGCTTACATCAATGGTTGCGACAAGTAGCGGTCTTTTAATTAAGCGTCCGAGGTTTTTTGCTGACGCAGAACGCAAGCTTAAATTGCTGCAACAACGTGTTAGTAGAAAACGCTTTGGCTCGAATAATTGGTTAAAAGCAGTACGGAAAGTTGCGAGATTGCATGAATATGTTGCTAATTGTCGTAAAGACTGGCATAGAAAGTTATCACATCAATTGTGCGATAACGTAGGAGACGAAACCTTAAAAAATGGGCAGGCTTCCAATACCAGTAACTTGTCACAACCCGGAATCTCTCAAACCAAGCCTGCCCATTTTTTTGCGGAAAATTCAGTAGGAATGATATTTGTAGAAGATTTGAACCATAAAGGTTTATCTAAAGGAATGTTAGGAAAGCATTGCTTGGATGCAGGTTTCGGTCAATTCTTTAATATCCTTGAGCAAACTTGTTTTAAACGTGGTGTTTATTTTCAAAAAGTAGATGCTAAGAATACTTCTCAAATATGTCCTAATTGCCAGCATGAAACGGGTAAGAAGACTTTAGCTGAACGTGTTCATAAATGTGATAATTGCGGCTATACGACTGATAGAGATATCGCAGCCGCTCAAGTAGTTCTAATTAGAGGACTTGCAGCCGTGGGGCACACGGTCAAGATGCTTAGTGAGGGTAAATTCGTCGGAATCCCTGTGAACTAAGAATCCCCTTCAATTTATTGATGGGGAGTGTCAAATTATTGTTGTTAAATCAAATAGGAATCCGGGTAAAATATCTTCACCGGATAATGTTGTAGGGTTTTCTAATATTTCTACATCCTTACCTTGGCGATAAATTTCTACTTGTTTTGCTTCAACATTAATTAACCAACCTAAGCGAGCGCCATTTTCCATATATTCCTGCATCTTCAATTGTTCGTCGGTTAAGTCGATTGTTAACTGTAGGGTGGAGTTGGGATTAATTAATGAAGTGTTGATGTTAAAAAGCGAATTTTTTTAACTTATCTTGGAAAAATTGTTGCCCTGATAAATTTGTTTTGAAGCTTTAGGAATATAAATCCAGCCAAGACTTTGTAAGCGGTTTGTTAAGTTAGAAATTGTTACTCCTAATTCATCTGCGACAGCATACAAATGTCGCCATTTAGTAAAATCGCGTCCTCTTCGTGCTTCTTCTAATTTATATAAAGGCATAAGTAAACAACTAGCCAAATATTGAGCTTGCCATTCAATTCCTTTTTTAGCAGTAACGCTACGACATAAAAATGGTTCTACAGTCATTATCAATTCAGAACTCATTCTTTCTTTAAATACATCGAGAGCATGATGCTCTATGTGAAGTAACCAGTGTCCTATTTCGTGACCTATAGTAGATTGTCCAAAACCACCCTCTAATGCTGGAATTTGGTCGTTAATAATAATTTTTCTTTGAATTGGTAAAATCATTGCTGCTATATATCCCTCACGATCGGGAACTATAGTTTCCCAAACAATACCTATATCCAGATAATCAGCAACAGCTTCAGCAACACAATTTCCTTTTAAAGGACGTTTTCGGTTTGCTTGTACCCTATTCAAAATATCTAATGCCACTTGCTCTATTTCTTGCTTAGACATAAAGCGATATGGCTTAATAACATTCAACTCTATTTCTCCTCTTCATCTGGAGTTGTTTCTTTCAATAATTCCTGTGCAAATTTGGGTTCATCTCGCATCCTCCGAAGTAAAGCAGGCATTTGTTTATACTTTCTTACAAGCTCTTCAAATACTTCGGCATCTTCTGGAGTTATTCTTCCTGCAAGTCGTCTTAGCTCATCTTTTTTTTCTATCAAATCTAGTTTTTCGGCTAACAAGTCAATAACTTCTTCACTAGGAGGATAGCCAGCGTGGTCATTCTCTAACTTTGACAGGTAGGTATAGTTAACTCCTACCAATTTAGCTAGCTCGCGCTGACTATACTCCTTCTGTTTGCGAGCTTGGCGAATGAGTTTACCAAAGGTTTCTTTCACGGTTCTCTTCCTTTAAGCCTAAGAATCATACTCTACCTTTTCTCAATGGTTCATATCTGTAAAATTTTTAATCTATGTTGACTATATTGGTCAAGTTGTGCAATAACTACACTATAGTACTTTTGCTCGTTTATCTCTAGTCAAATGAATAAAAATCAACAATCTAATCCAAATCAGCTATGTTTTTCTATCGGTAGACCTTTAACAGTCCTTTTAGAAGAGGTTCAGACTTCAAGTAGCGATACAAACTTGAAACAAGCTGCGGAGCAGATGTTAGAAGCCTTACAGACTTTTGAAATTGCTAATAAACCAGGTGTATCCAAATCTGCTATAACCAGTCAAGCGATTTACGAAATCCTTACAAAATGAATAAAATTAAGAGTTTTTTATGAAAAAAGTTTGGAATTTTGCTAGTTACAATCTGCTGTCTTTGTTTTCTCCAGCGGTAGGACTCGAACATCTTCATTGCGATATGAAAAGAGGTTTTGCTAAAGCGAGAAAAAAGGAACCAGAAGTAGCAGCACTTTTAGAAAAAGATAATACGGCTCAGACTATAGGATTGTTGGCACAAAAAGCGGTTTACGAGATTCATCAAGATTCTTCAACTTTTTCACAAGAAGATACACTGAATCGAATAATTAGCATTTTGCAGTTAAGTAAAGAATCCGATTTAGTTCAACAAAGAGTAACTCAAGTAATTAAAAATTATCTTGAAAATCCGATTCTACTAGGTAAAAAAGTAATTAAACTTAGTCGAGGTGATGAAGGTTTTCCCGAACCAATTTTAATTCAGCAGGGTAGTTATTTATTCAATTTATATGCAGCAATCGACTGTATTTTTTTAGAAGAAGACAATACCCTACATATTTTAGATTTCAAAACTGGTAAATCCAATTTTGACCGCAGACAAGCTTACATTTATCTGTTAGCAGCTAGCTATATTTACCCAGAACATAAAGCAGTTGCTTCGTTTTATAACTTAGAAACCTGCAAGCAATCAAAGGCAATTACAGCTACACCTGAAACGTTAGAATCTTTCCAAATTACGATGTCTAGGATAGCAAAACAGCATCAAACAGATTTACGACGTTACCGCCAAAAAACTGATGATTTTCGAGATATATTTCCCCAAAATGCTGGTGTAAGCTGTCGATTTTGTCCTTTTAGTTCTATTTGTGAATTCGCTATTGAGGGTGCTATATGAATAGTGTTATGGTTCAACCACGTCCGCAATCAGCTTTAGAAACAAAGTTTTTAAGCGAAATATTACCTTTAATAATTTTAAAAGATACAAAACCAAATTTTATCTGCTTTCGGCTTTCTCCGGAAGTAGAGCGAGAAATTGGCAACCGTTTAAGTTGGCGTTTTTGTCACAAGTTTCCAGATGTTATTGTAATTTGGGATAAAAAGTTTTTTTGGGCTTTAGCTAAACCAAATCAAGTTATGCCAAGCCAAAAATAATGGCGAGAAGCATTAACAGAAATATGTGAAGAATTGAGAAAAGATATCGGCGATTGTGATTATTCGATTCAATGGGTACGTCAACCGCAGTTAACAGCTTCTACCTTATCTCAGTTAGCAGTTAGGATTTTAAAAATTACTCGTCCTTTTTCATCAGAAACAGCTTTATCGGAAAAACAGATAGAAGTAAAGCGAGAAGCAAATTTTTGGGCAGAGACTATAGAAATAAACAATCAGTTATTCTCAGCTTTAACAATAACTGTTAAAAGTAATTTTAGCTGTAAAAGCAATTTAGCAGAATTTTTTGAAAATCATCCTTTTAGACAAGATCCAAATAAGCTTTTAATTGGTTTAAAAGTTCGGGATATCGAACATAATAGCTTTGCTACAATCACCGGAATTATTGGTAATATTGCCGAACACAGAGAAAGGTTAATAGAAGATGCAACTGGTGCAATTAGCAAGCAAGCATTGGAAGAAGCACCCGACGAGCAACCAGTAGTTACCGTGCAATTTGGTAAGAATAAGACACAATTTCGTTACGCAATGGCAGCTTTACGTCCATGTGTAACTGCTGAAACTGTTAATAAATTTGAAGTAGATTATGGAAAGCTACTTAAAGCAACAAAAGTAGCTTGTAGAGAAAGAAAAGAACTTTTAGAAGTTTACAAAAAAGAAGCAAATATAGTTTTAGCTAATTATGGATTAAAATTAGGACGAAGTATAAATAGTTCTAGTTACTCACAATTATTTTGGCAGCCATCATTAAAGCTTTCAGAAACCAAACTTTTATTTGGTAATAATGTTATTGGTCTTCAACAACGTATACTCACAGGACTTTCTCAAGGTGGAGTTTATTTCCGTCATGAAGATTACCAAGATCCATCAGATAAAATTAACATAGCTGCTTTAAAAATTGGTAATTTTCAGGTTGCATTTTCTCTTTTAAATGAAGTTGAAAAACGTTTAAATAAATATGGTTTTGGAAGTATAAGAGCTAAAGAAAATATTAAATCAATACCGTTAGAAAATTATACTAATATCAAAGATAGAATCAAAATTGAGGAAGCTATAGATGATTTAATGGAAAAACATCCCGATATAGTTTTAGTGTTTTTACCTACTAGCGATAGAAGTACTGACGATACTGGTGATAGTCTTTATTCTTTGGTTTACTCACGGTTATTAAGAAGAGGAATTGCGAGCCAAGTAATTTATGAAGATACCTTGAAAAAAGTCCAAGTTAGTAATATTCTTAATCAAGTCATTCCAGGAATATTAGCTAAGTTAGGTAACTTACCGTATGTGTTAGCTGAACCATTAAAAATAGCAGATTATTTTGTAGGTTTAGATATTTCTAGAGGTTCCAAAAAGAAAACTGCTGGAACTATGAATGCTTGTGCTAGTTTAAGACTTTATGGACAAAAAGGGGAATTTAACGGCTATAAATTGGAAGATGCTTTGATTGAAGGTGAAGAGATTCCGCGAAGAGTTTTAGAAAAATTTCTTCCAAGAGCAAAACTAAAAGGAAAGACTGTTTTAATTTATCGAGACGGACGTTTTTGCGGTAAAGAAGCTATACATTTAAAAGAATGGGCAGAAGTTATAAACTCTAAATTCATTTTAGTTGAATGTTATAAATCAGGAATACCTAGACTTTATAACTGGAATGGAAAAGTTATTAAAGCACCTACAAAAGGTTTGGCGTTACGTCTATCATCTCGTGAAGTGATTTTGGTAACGACTGAATTGAAAAATGAAAATATGGGTTTACCTCTCCCATTGCGTTTAAAAATTCACGAAGCAGGACATTTAGTATCAATTGAAGATTTAGTAGATACCACGCTCAAACTTACATTACTTCACTATGGCTCTCTGAGAGAACCACGTTTACCAGTACCGCTTTACGGCTCCGATATTATGGCTTACCGACGCTTACAAGGAATTTATCCCGGTGCGTTAGATGGCGATCGCCAATTCTGGCTTTAACACCCTAACCGCTAAACTAAAACAAAACTGTTATATCTCCTCCCATGCTCTCCACCGCTCCCAACTACCAAATCACCTGGGAAAAACTCCCCGAAAACTATGTTTTAGATAACGTTACTAACGATATAAATCAACCATTACTTGCTGCTGCATTAACCGAAAGTTTAGAAGTTGCAAATAAATTACCAGATAATTCACTCACTTCTACCAACTACGGAATCTGCACTAATGTCAATCAAAAAGTGGTAGTAAAAGCCCCAGATTGGGCTTACATCCCAAAAATAACCGTATCCCGACAGGAAGTTAAAAGCAGCTACACCCCGCAACTTCAAGGCGATATTCCCGTTATCGTCATGGAATTTCTTTCCGATACTGAAGGTGGAGAATATTCAATTAAACCAACTTATCCTCCGGGAAAGTGGTTTTTTTACGAGCAGGTTTTAGAAGTTCCTAACTATATAATTTTTGAGCCAGATAGCGGCGAAATTGAAGTTTATCAATTGGATGATTCAAAACGCTATCATCTGCAAAAATCCGATGCTAATAATCGTTTCTGGATTGCTCAAATGCAATTATTTTTAGGAGTATGGCAAGGAAGTAGAGAAAATCGCAGTGGTTATTGGCTGCGATGGTGGGATGAAAACGGCAACCTCTTATTGTGGGGTTCGGAAAAAGCCGAAAGATTAGCAGCACAACTCAGAGCAGCAGGAATTGAAGCAGAAATTTAAAAGATAAAATATAGCGGTTTTCACTTGGATGCAATACAGACGCTCTGATTGCACCTTCCCTTCTCCTTTATAAGGAGAGGGGTGCCCGCAGGGCGGGGTGAGGTGTAGCGTGTATTCTACTCAACTGAAATTCGCTATATGTACCTAATTTAGCCAACGCAGGTTGGCTTTGTATTGCTAGCTCCACTCTTCTAAACTGAAAGCTATTACGCCAATTTTTATATCAGTAATAAATTTTCTCGTCGTTTAAGGTGAAGTCTTCCATCTTAATATGATGAGGTTGGTAAAAATCAATAGTATTTATGACTTCATCGCAGAAAAAAGATACTTTTCATAAGTGGCGTTTAACACCTGGTTATCTCAGAGAAAAAGGCTCGGATTTACAGTCAATGTTGATTTTATTCGGACGTTTTCTCACAGATAGAAGTTCGGAAGATCCTTTACCAGAAAAATCCTTGTTTTCTGAAGATGGAAAGTTTGAATGGGGAGATACATCACCTTTAGAAAAAGTTATTAATTCTCCACAAGATTGGAAATTTTTACTTCAGCATCCCCAAATATCTCGCAACTGTATTTTTATTGTTGAACCTTGGCAGCATGTCGGCATTAACAGTTTAGATGAAGAAGTCAGAGCATCTAAAAATGTCGCTTTTATTGCTCAAAAATTAGCTGATTGCGATTCAATTTTATTCCCAGCTTGGGATGTGGGAACTCTCGATTTAAATTCAGTAGTTCCTATTCTTTCTTCTAGCATGGGAGTGATTTTAGAAGGTGGTAACGCTTCGGCTCACGATTCCTCTCAATGGACTTCTTCTAACATTTCCAGAGAAGGTATGTTGGATTTGGTTGAGAAACTTCTCTTATCCCGCTCTCCTCAAAGCGCTCCTGTGATTATGATTTGTGTGAGTCATCAACTAGCAGCAGAATGTCACGTTCGTTTACTAAAACGCGCTGTCCAAGAAATACTGAATACAGATACTTTACTCCACGATGCTCAAGGGGAAGCAATAATATCTTTGAAGTCAGTTGCAGAAAAAATTCAGTCGCTCGGAGAAAACCTTAAAATCGAAAAGCGAGATGGTAGAATTGTGGCTCAAGGCTGGGATGATGCTAATTTTGCAGTAGTTCTTAATGAAGACAAAGAAATAGGCGATCGCCACTTACTGCCTTACAAAACCCCAAATGCTAAAAACTCAATAATTCCTATCGAACTGCTCGAAGCTCATAAAATTATGGCTTACGAACATGAAGGAGTAATTGACAAGATGATTTTAGAACATGGACGAGATGTTGCAATTTCCATGTTCCACTACGACGAAGTTAACGAAGAAGCGATTTTGTTCGCTAATTGGGCGTATATTTCCCTTCACAACGCCATTGTTCCTCATCGACATATCATAGCTGGCAGCAGTCTTTCTTGGCTGTTGCAATTACCTTACTCGGTAGAAATTTTAGCTTCCACAGAAGCAGAGGGAAAAATATTAACTGAATGTTCTTGCACCTGCATCAACTATAAAGACTTTGAAACCAAAAAAAAGCGTCGTTCTTTTACCTGTCAGTTTCATCCAGAACTTTTAAGCGATTTGCGGGAAATTGGTAAACGTCCCGAACCATCTTACACAGAACTCAAGCAAAGTGACGGAACTCGATTACTAGTACAATTACTTTACGAATCAATACAAGAATAAACGGTTAACAGCGAACAGTTGTTCACCCGGAGGGTGTGGATCATCAGTAAACAGTAACCAGTAACCAGTTATCATTTATCGGTTAAACATAAGAATACAGGGAAAGACATACAGTTTAAAAGCCCCAACCGACAATCTATTCCCCATATTTTTTAGTTCAATTCCCGAAAAACGGATTAACTGTTAACTGTTCACTGTTCACTGCTAACTGATTCAACTACGGATTAGGAGCGTCAAAAGGTTTTACGCCACTAAACTTAAGCTTTGCAGCACTGGGATTATCGCCGATTTTACGAGCATTGAAACGCACTTTTTCGCGGCCTTCGTTAACCTTCTCGGGGAAGACACCATCAGCCGGATGTAAGTACTGAGTTTCGCCGCTAGGATAAATCCGGTACACTTTGTAATCAGTGATTTTCATTTTCCGGAATTGAGCGCCCAAAGCGATGCCGTACTCTTTACGAGCAATTTCCAGCATGTTTTCGCCTTCAAGCATTGTTGCAGCGCCACCAGTAGGCATTTCAAAAACCTGTTGTTTGGGGCTAGTCCAAGTAATCGCGTACTTCTCTTCTTCCACTGCTTTCTTGAGCAAGCCGCCGGTGCTACCACCAAATAACGGAGTTTGTCCAGAGAGTGTTTCTGCCATAAATATTCTCTCAACGTTTTTACGGCATCCTAACACTGCAAGCGGGGTCATATTACGATTGCGTTAGGAACTTTAACAAAAGTTGAGCATGGGGAATTGGGCATTGGGCATGGGGCATTGGGGATAGTTAGGAATTAGTACTTAACAGTTATAGTAATCAAGTCATTTAATAATTCGCCTCAATTGCATTTAGTGCGAGCATCCTGCTTGCTTATAGTAGTAAGCAGGATGTATGTGCTTCGCCCACGCTAGGAAGCACTACTAATCTACGAGCTAAAAATTCATTTTTCACGTGCCTTTACAATGCCCAATCCCCAATGCCCAACGCCCTATTCCTAATCTCCTATTTCCTCACAGCTGCAAACAATCTTTCCTCCTGACTTCCTTCAACACTCGGTACTGTAAAGTGAAATTTAGAACCTTTATCTTTACCAGATGATTCTGCCCAGATTTGTCCTCCCCAACCTATAACTATCTGACGACAAATTGCTAAGCCTAAACCAGTTCCTCCAGTGGTGCGCCTTAAAGCTCCTTCTTCTTGATAGAAACGGTCAAAAACAATTTCTAAACGATTAGGCTCTATTCCTCGTCCGGTGTCGGCTACTGTAACTTCAACCATTTGATTTTGGTTACGAGTCGCTTTGATAGTAATTTCTCCCTCCGGTGGCGTAAATTTGCAAGCGTTATCTATTAGTTTGGCTAACACTTCTACTAACCAATCACCATCTGCTCTAATTAAAGGTAAATTTTCTGATATTTCTGCCGATACTTTAGGCAAGCTTTCTATACTGGTACGAGCGTTGGTTCTACTGATTGCTAAATCTACACATTCTTGTAAAGTCAAAGTCTCTGGATGCCATTCGATTCGACCGCTTTCCAAATTGGAAAGAGTGAGAAAATCTTGAATTAACTTCCGCATTCTTTCTGAATCAGAAAGTGCCGTACTTAACATCACCTCGCGCAATTCCAAAGGCATATCTGGTTCGGTAGCAAGACTTTCTAAGCACACCTGAATTGTTGAGAGCGGAGTACGCAGTTCGTGCCCGGTAATAGCTATCAAATTGCTGCGAGTACGGTCTAATGCTTCTAATTGTTGGTTAAAATCTTCTAAATTAGCGTAGGCTTCAGCTTGAATCAAAGCGGCTCCTACAGAGATAGCTATTGCTTTGACCAAATCTTGTTCCCCTGCCTGCCATTCATGGGGTTTATCGCCACAATACTGCAATTCTATAATCCCTAACATTCGCCCTTGGAACCATACAGGTTCCATTAACCAAGAACGAATCGAAAAATTTTTGACAAAATCAGCTACTTCTACAGAATTAGCTACGCGAGAGTCTTCAAGAGTATCGGTAACACAAACACCTTCACCGGTTTCTACTACTTGCTGAAATATAGGATTTTTTTGTAACTCTCTGGTTTGTCCCAAAAGCGATAAAACTTCGGAACTGCGGAATTCGTGTTCGATAACGGCATTAGTATCTGCCTTTTGAGCGCGATAAATTAAACATCGGCTAGCTGCCAAATTTTGTCCTAACTCCTGTACGGCAACTTCTAATACTTCTTGCGGATTTAGCGATCGCCGAATTGCAGTACTAATTGAGTTGACTAAACGTTCTTTTCGTGCCTGTGCGGCAATCGAGCGATAGGCTTTATGTAATTTATATTGGCTTGCTTGTAAATAGGTAACTAAGCGTTGCACGAAGGGATTGGTGTCGATATCGCAAGCATATTCGCTCTTTTCATCAACTATTTTCTGACTATAATTGTCTCCAATACCAAAGCGTTGGCGTGCCTGCTCAATTTTCTCGGCTAATTCCGGACGATAAATAAGTATTTTATCCAATAACAAATCGGCAGCTTTCAAGCTTACACCTCTTTCAGCCGTCCAAATTCCTTCAAATCTCCTTGCCGTGTCCATATCAAGACTCGGGGTGAACTCTGGAGACATTTCTCTTCTACGTATAGAAGCAGGATATTCTCTGCAAACCAAGCAAGTAGCATAATTAAAAGCAATCACTACCAAATGCCATTCTTGAGAAAGAGCATCTTGTGGCTCAAAAGCTACTTTTTCATAATATTCTGAACTGCTACTAAAACCAGTTTCTGGTGCAGATAAAACGTATACTTGATTGCTGATTTGCGCCAGTCGTTGATAGCGATGAGCTTCTTGACGGTAAAACCTTTCTCTCTGAAAATTGGCAATTACTAACGGCTGCTCCATTGTGGCAGCCAAAACCTGGTCTTCCATCGCGTGGGAGAGCGCAGTTAATGAAGCTTTAAAGTATATTTGGGGCCGCAGGTACGTTAGTGCCTGTAGCAAATCACTCAGCACGGAAGTCGAAATGCTCATGAATGTCGTAATGTCGCCACAATCTGGATTTAAATCCACGTCACAGCTGCATTGTACAAACTACAACGGAGTATCAGATTGAGCATAAAGTTGCAATTTGTAAACAAAATTAAATAAGTTAAAAGAGCCGTGTAAATAATCACGGTTCTGAAGTCGCAGCTAACCGCAGCCTTTAGACAACCTTCTCAGATTGCTAATGAGAATATTCTACCTTGCTGTTTGCGGATATTTCGATAAAACAAGTTGCTTTATTGCCTAAAAATTTTGTTTATCTGAAATATGTCAGCAAAAAAAATGCCTCTGAAGCAAAGCTAGCTAAGTGCAAAGTAAAGCATTTATCCAAAGGGCGTATTCGATCGCCAAAGTTTTATTGCTTAATATTTTGTTACATAATTCGGTTTCTTTCTGTCTCGCAACTTAATTTTTAAACTGCTGCAAATGTTTTAAGTCGGCTGACAAAATGCTTTATATATAAATCAACTCTATCTACAAATATCAGCATCATAAATAGCAAAGCTGATTCGTTTATTTTGATTCAGATATTTGATTCAGATATATTATCTTCGTCTTTTGCATTCACCTATACTTTTTTACTTTTTACTTATATTTTTATATTACTTTTGTTAGTTTCAAACAGTGTATTGCTTAACTATTTTGGTTACTAAAAGAATTCATCTGAATGTCTATTAAGATAACCATAACTGCAATAAGAATGTTTTTTAGCTACATCTTATATATGCATTCAGTTATACTAATTTTAAGTTGAAAACAAATTAAATATTAACACAACATGTCTGTATAATTAATTACTAACAATTATAGCAATAATTATTAGTAAACTTATATTTTTTAATTACTATATTTGCTTTCATTAAAAGATATTTGCTGCTTGTTAAACTTCATATATTATAAGAAAGCTTGTGTGAATATATCCGAATTTTTCAATCGCTATCTTGATTGTAAATATTGAGTATATTGTCAATCTTGCAGTTTATTGCGGCTAGTTATAAAAAACGCTATTGCCAATATCGGCTGATTAACTATCTAGCTGTCTTCAGTGATTATTGTATAATTTATTATGTATGTGATATTCAAGCTATAAAGTTATATGGCATTATTTTAGCTTGTATACGGTTAATAGAAACCATGTTTAAGTAGCATTTAATTATAAAAATACATAAATTGATTAAGTATATTGCATCATATTGATGTTTAATGTAATATTACTTTGTCTGTATTTCAAGATTATTCAAGCACTGCCGAACAATCTTGAAGTAATACTCAAAGTTTATGGTCATTTCATTGTCAATTAAATAAAGAGTACAATCTTCTTATGAAGTAATTGCTATCGTGAAATATTCGGCAATATTGACAACTAATAATTCAATATTGAAAAGTGTTTGATTATTATTGTTGTTTGAATTTACAGTTAGACTCCAACCTTGTTCGTGAAATAGATGCAGCCGTTATTTAAGCTAGGCAAGGGACAGGATACTTATTCAGTCTGAATAAAGTTATTGTTTTCTATAATTTTGAAAACAATAATCCGGCTTGAGTCTAATATGCTTTATTTCCCACTCAGTAGGTGAAACATGAGAATTGCTCAAATTTCTCCTTTATGGGAGCGCGTTCCTCCCTTCCGTTATGGCGGAATAGAACTGATTGTTAAACTTCTTACTGAAGAATTAGTTCGGCGCAATCATGAAGTAACTTTGTTCGCTTCTGGAGACTCAATTATTTCTTCAAAGTTACACTCAGTTCACGATCGCGCCTTACGTCTTGACTCTTCGATTCAAGAGCCAGATATTTATCATCAAATGATTCTTGCTGATGTATATCAAAAAGCATATGCCGATTTTGATATTATTCATTCACACATTGGTTATGCATCTCTGCCCTACAGCAGTTTCGTAAAAACGCCTACCGTGCATACGCTTCACGGAGCATTTTGTTCCGATACAATCAAAATACATCGGCGTTTTCGCGAACAGCCTTTAATTAGTATTTCAGAAGCGCAGCGAGAACCTTGTCTGGATTTGAATTATGTTCGTACTGTTTACAACGGTATTGATACATCTGTATATCCCTTCTACAGCACACCCGCACAACCTGCTTATTTAGCCTTTATAGGTAGAATTTCCCCCCAAAAAGGAGCAGTTGAAGCCATACAAATTGCTCGTGCTAATAATTTACCTTTGAAAATGGCTGGAAAAGTTGATTTAGTGGACGCTGATTACTATCGGGAACAAGTTGAACCACTGATTGATGGCGAACAAATCCAATATCTTGGAGAAATTTCCCACGAAGATAAAGTAAAGCTCTTAGGTGAAGCAATAGCAACTTTGTTCCCGATAGCGTGGAGAGAACCTTTTGGTTTAGTCATGATTGAGTCTATGGCTACTGGTACCCCTGTTATTGCAATGAATTTAGGTTCCGTACCAGAAGTTGTTGCAGATGGAAAAACGGGTTTTGTTTGCGACGATACAGACACAATGACTCAGATGGTGCCCAAAGCAACAAAATTAGACCGCCAAACTTGCCGCGAATACATCGTTAGTCGATTCAGCGTTGAATCTATGACTGATGAGTATGAAAGAGCTTATTCTATGGTTTTGAATTCTAAGTAATCGGCTTAACCTAGCTATTTTGGAGATTTTAGTTTTAATTTTGTCTACTTTGCGTCCGTGTCAATTTTGAGCATATTCAGTGTTACATGATATTACTATTGTAGTCTGCCTAAAGGTAGACTTTTTTATTGTAAAATATCTAACTCACCTTCTGAGATTACTAAGTGTAAAGGACTTACTTAATATTTGAAAGTTTTTTCTAATTTTAGTAAATAGATTAATCAAAACATCAAAGTGTAAAAAGTTTTGAGGTTAATTGAGTAGTAAAGTTTTGTTGGTATATTTTATTTTTTATAACTTCCTTTTATTGTACTACCGGGCAAAGTATTAAATAAGCTGATAACTTAAGTAATATTAATTTGCATACTTTTAGTTAAATATTCCATTACTTTGAAAATCAGTTATTAAGAATTTGAAATTAAGTTAACATTTTGTGGTATAAGTAAAAAAATGTATTGTTTTTTCTTTGTCCAAGATAAAAACAATGTTTATACCTATGTTTATATTCGCTTTCCGTATATCTCAATAAATATAGATAAGAATTATATAATGTGTTTAAATAATTTACGGTAATAGTTAATAGATAAAAATGATAAAAGCTGTTCCTGCGACTACAGGCGTAGGTAATAGTCGATATAGCGAGCGTATAAGACTCTTAGGCAAAAACTCTTAAAAAACTAGGTGCAAATAAATTACAAATTTTAGTTAGTTTTATTCAATAGAGGATTGCTATTTAGGATACTTTTTTAAAGATACATATTCATAAAGATTTAATATATTAGTCTTTTTGTGTCCCCTAACTTGTCTGAATGCGATTAATGCTTTTGCTTGATGGCTCAAATCAGTTTTGAACAGCGTCTTTTTTCCTGCTGACGCATTATTAACGAAGAAAATATACACCTGTACACGGAATTTTTGCTAATGACACCGGATACCCTAATGACACCGGAAAAAATTACACTAGACGGAAAAACTTTTGTTCCTGCCGACCAAATTCCCATACCAGAGTGGCCTTGTGTTTTAAGTGAAAGGCCGCAAGCATCTTTAACTATAAAAGATGACGATTTGTTTTTGGTAACAGATACTTTGGGTAATATTGCTGGTTGCTCGCTCAACGATATCAACCCTAGTATGGGTTTATTTTGCTGCGATACGCGATTTCTCAGCCGATTAGATTTCCAAATTGAAGGGCGATCGCCAATTTTGCTGAGCAGTACTGCGGATAAAGGGTTCTCACTTTCGGTGTTATGCACGAATCCTAGAATTGAAGATCGGCTGCAAGCAGATACTGTCGGAATTCGTAGGGAATTAGTACTTAACGGTGCCTTATTTGAAGAGATAGAAATATCTAACTATAGTACGACTACCGTCAGTTTTGAAATCAGTATTAGTTACGATGCAGATTATGTCGATTTATTTGAAGTCCGTGGTTTTAGTCGGGATGAACGCGGTAGACTTCTGCGTTTAGTAGAGCCAAAATCGGAAGAAGCTCTCAATAGCGAGACAGCATTAGCAAGAAATGAAGATTCCGAAGCTAAAGAAGAAGCTCTAACCCTTGCTTATCAAGGTTTAGACAATACGATCATGGAATCGCGCATCCATTTTCAGCATCGCCAACCGGATTTTTTTAAAGGTTATACAGCTGTTTGGCAGTTGGAGCTAGGCAGCCACGAAACCCAAAAGCTGGGTTATCGGATTAATATGTTTACCAATAATAAGCCTACTTCTACCGTTAGCGCTCCTGTAACTTTAGTTCAGGCAAGATCCGCCGAGATGATGGAGGAGCAAAATTGGGTACAAAAGATTACTCAAATTCGTTCGGATAAAGGAACTTTTAATCGAGTTATCGAGCGCGGGGAACAAGATATGTATTTGTTGCGCCAGTCTTTCGGTAAATCGATGACTGTTTCGGCTGGCGTACCTTGGTTTTCGACTTTGTTTGGCAGGGATTCGTTAATTACTGCTTACCAAACATTAATGCTAAATCCAGAAATAGCTAAAGAGACTTTAACTCTACTTGCTCGCTATCAAGGCAAAGTCGAAGATGATTGGCGCGAAGAAGAGCCGGGAAAAATTCTTCATGAATTGCGCTTTGGAGAATTAGCTCGTACTAAAGAAATTCCCCATACGCCTTACTACGGTACGGTTGATGCAACTCCTCTATGGTTAATGCTGTATGCCGAGTACTATGCTTGGACTCATGATGGTGAAACCTTAGAGCAACTTTGGCCAAATGCCTTAGCCGCAATGGATTGGATAGATCGTAACTTAGAAGAAACTGGCTACCTCAGCTACATTCGTAAATCTAAGCGCGGTTTGCTTAACCAAGGTTGGAAGGATTCTGGTGACTGTATTGTAGATCGTAAAGGCGAATTAGCAAGCGGCCCGATTACCCTTTGTGAAGTACAAGGTTATGTTTATTCTGCTAAAATGCGCCTTGCAGAAATCGCTCGCATGAAAAAGCGACTCGATTTAGCAGATCGTTGGCATGAAGATGCTAAAAATTTAAAAACTCGTTTTAATAGAGATTTTTGGATTGAAGACCAAGATTTTTGTGCTTTGTCTTTGGATGGTGAAGGTAGGCAAGTAGACAGCATTACCTCTAACCCAGGCCACTGCTTGCAGTTAGGTATTTTTACTCCTGAAAATGCTTATAGCGTTGCCGAAAGATTGCGGGCACCAGATATGTTTAATGGTTGGGGTATTCGTACTTTAAGCAGTTTGTCTCCAGCTTATAATCCGATGGGTTACCACGTGGGTTCGGTATGGCCTCACGATAATGCAATTATCGCAATGGGATTGCGCTCTCTTGGTTTAGTCGATCAAGCTTTGGAAATTTTCCAAGGTTTATTTGATATGACTTCCATGCAGCCTTATCAACGCCCACCAGAATTATTCTGCGGTTACGAACGTAATGGTGATGAAGCTCCCGTAAGATATCCTGTTGCTTGTACTCCTCAAGCTTGGGCAACTGGTTCTATTTTCCAGCTGCTGCAAATGATGGTTAATTTAGTTCCCGACGCACCTAATAATTGCCTAAGAATTATCGATCCGGCACTACCAGAATCTATCAATAGTCTTTCTCTTCATAATTTACGAGTTGGCCCAACAATTCTTGATTTAGAATTTGAGCGTTCTGGCAGTACCACTGCTTGTCGCGTTGCCAAAAAACGCGGAAACCTCCGCGTTGTTATTGAAGCATAAATCTATGGCGAGGAATTGCTGAATTCAGCTATCAATTGGAAATGTAGAGACGCTATTTCATATTCACGTGCTTGTTTGATGCACGGTAATAACTCAAAGCGTCTCTACACAGTTTCCGATTTACCACTAATAAATTACTACTTTTAAATTTCCTCTGAATCTGCTTTACTTCCAGGGGATGATTCATAAAGAGCATCAAGCTGTTGGCGAGCATCCTCAACATTAATCGAACGCATTACCAATAAAGGTTCCTTAACAATATTGCCGGAATTATCTAATAATTCAGGATGAGGTACCAAATTTCTTCTTGAAGACAGCGAATAATTGCCTTGATTTCCTCTAGCGCTGACTCGATCCAATCTCCCAAATCTAGCTGGGTAGTTTCCTTGTCTATCAAAGCTAAACATGATTAAATTTCGGATCAGATTCGCAACAGCAATAAAAGCAAGAATAGTAAAAGCGAGAATGTAAAGTAGTTGTAATAGCATTTTCTTTTCCTTTAGGAGCAGCAAGTTTTTAAACATTCATTTCAATTATTCGGAGCAAGCATTTTTCGCCAATGGCTTAACTACATAGATTGCTCCCACCCATCAATACGCCCATAGTCAATCGAGCAAAGCAGACTATACAAAATCAAATTTTCTGTAGCATTAATTACATTCTCTCTCAAAGTTCGTTAATTTTAAAGAACTTTAGAAAAAAAATCTATTATTTTATAATTTCCTTGCTGACCCAAAACATCTTATTTAGAGTGGAATCGCATTGTAACATTACAATATAACAGCAACCGATATAAAATTCCCACCTGGTATAAAAGCAACTCTAAACAATATGTTGTCTGCTTTCACTTCATCCGCAGCAAACTAATTAGGTCAACAAATAAGATCGCTGTTGCTTATCCGAAGACAACCGCGATTTTTTCTAACGAGATTTGTAAAGAACCTTTACCAATACTCGAAGTTTTTCAACAATCGCTGCAAGATTGTTTCAGATAACTTTGTCTCCAGCAAATTCGAGTCTCGCATAAATGAGAAGAAAAATCCGAATTTTATTACTAATATTAACGTTCTTTAATATTCTTAACATTTATAGGAGTATATTTTTCCAGTTAGAACCTTAAAAAAATCTGTAATTCTGATTACACTTTGATTATATATATTGACTTTGTAATTTGTACATATCCAAAAGAGGGAATATGTAGATACAGTTTGTTAATAGAGAAGACTATGTAAATTGTATTGACGACATCTTAAGGAAGAGTTATGCAGTCTACCTCCAGGTCGTTAATATAGATGCAGTTCCATAATATATAGAGTAAACAGTTCGCTAATGGTTAAACAGCCGATATCGCCTCCGGAATCTCATAATCAGTCGCAAGAACCCGAAAAAATTAATTTACCGCGTACCAGCGAATCTGAGGATTTAAAAAAAATTCGCCATACGACTTCTCACATCATGGCAATGGCGGTACAAAAGCTGTTTCCCGAAGCGCAAGTCACCATTGGTCCGTGGATTGAAAACGGTTTTTACTACGATTTTGAAAATTCAGAACCTTTTACCGAGAAAGATTTAAAAGCCATCTACAAGCAGATGGTGAAAATAATTAATCGTAAATTACCCGTTATCAGAGAAGAAGTTAGTCGCGAGGAAGCAGAGCGTAGAATCAAAGAAATTAACGAACCTTATAAGTTAGAAATTCTAGAAGATATTAAAGAAGAACCAATTACTATTTACCATTTAGGAGATGAATGGTGGGATTTATGTGCTGGTCCTCATTTAGAAAATACTGGAGAATTAAAGCCCAAAGCGATTGAATTAGAAAGTGTTGCCGGTGCTTATTGGCGTGGAGATGAAAATAAGGCACAATTGCAGCGTATTTATGGTACAGCTTGGGAAAATCCCGAGCAGCTAGCAGAGTACAAGCGACGTAAAGAAGAAGCAATGCGTCGCGACCATCGTAAATTGGGTAAAGAGCTAGGATTATTTGTATTTTCCGATTTAGTTGGGCCTGGTTTACCGTTGTGGACTCCCAAAGGTACTTTATTAAGAACTTTATTAGAAGATTTTCTTAAACAAGAGCAGTTAAAGCGGGGTTATTTACCTGTAGTAACTCCTCATATTGCCAAAGTTGATTTATTTAAAACTTCAGGACATTGGCAGAAATACAAGGAAGATATGTTTCCCTTGATGGCGGAAAATTCTGAAGCTGCAAAATTAGAAAACGGTTTTGTGATGAAGCCGATGAACTGTCCGTTTCACATTCAAATATACGATAACGAACTACGTTCCTATCGAGAATTACCAATACGTTTAGCAGAATTCGGTACAGTTTACCGCTACGAACAATCCGGTGAATTAGGTGGTTTAACCCGAGTTAGAGGTTTTACAGTCGATGATTCTCACCTATTTGTAACACCCGAACAACTAGACGAAGAATTTCTCAATGTTGTGGATTTGATTTTATCGGTTTTTAATAAATTACAACTAAAGAATTTTAAAGCCAGATTGAGTTTCCGCGATCCAGAAAACAAAGAAAAATATATCGGTTCCGATGAAGCATGGCAAAAAGCTCAAGGTGCTATTCGTAGTGCTGTTGATAAGTTAGGAATGGAGCATTTTGAAGGCATAGGTGAAGCTGCTTTCTACGGCCCTAAATTAGACTTTATCTTTCAAGATGCACTAGAAAGAGAATGGCAGTTAGGAACAGTACAAGTTGACTATAATTTACCCGAACGCTTCAAACTAGAATACGTTGCCGAAGATGGTTCTCGTCAACGTCCAATCATGATTCATCGTGCGCCCTTCGGTTCTTTAGAAAGATTAATTGGTATTTTAATTGAAGAATATGCAGGTGATTTTCCTTTATGGTTAGCGCCAGTACAAGCAAGATTATTACCAGTTACAGAAGCGCAATTAGATTTCGCTAAAGAAGTCGCAGCCAAAATGATTTCATTAGGTATTCGTGCGGAAGTTGATACTAGTGGCGACAGACTTGGTAAACTAATACGTAATGCCGAAAAACAGAAAATTCCCGTAATGGCTGTAGTCGGACAAAAAGAAGTAGAATCCAATTCTTTAAGTATTCGTACCCGTGCTTCCGGAGATTTAGGAACCATGTCCGTATCCGAAGTACTCGACAATATGAAGAATGCTATTACCAATTACAGCAACTTTTAGGAGACAATAGAAGTGGGCACTAGCCCGCTTACTATTACCAAATTTATATAAATACCCAAAAAATAACCTTATGAGTACTCCAAAAGAAAGCATCCAATCTATTTTGAAACAGTTACCGGATGATTGTTCAGTTGAAGATATTCAATATCATTTGTATGTCAGTGAAAAAGTGCGACGTAGCATAGAAGTAGCCGATACTAGAGGAACAAGGACACATAATGAGGCCAAAGAACGTTTAAGCAAATGGCTTATCAAGTAGTATGGTCACCTAAAGCTTTAGATGATGTAGAAGCGATCGCCGTATATATCTCTCGTGATTCAGCTTCCTATGCTGCTGCGGTAGTTAAAAAGATACTTGATGTAACTCGCAGTTTGGACCATTGTCCTACTTCTGGTGAAATCGTCCCCGAATTCGATGACGATAGTGTCAGACAACAGTTTGCCTACATGTATCGAATTATTTACCGCATCAAAGATGATAAAGTCACTATTGCCACAGTAACTTACAAAAAGAAGCTACTAGAGGAATTTGGCGAAGGCTAATACATCAGTTCTAAAGCATTAAATTGATTAAAGTAAAAACTCGGCTTATTTCTACAGCCGAGTTTTTTCTATGAAAGGGATAGTGGTTAGTTGTTAGTTGCTAATTGTTAGTTTCTTGTAGGGTGTGTGACGCGGCTAATAAACTATCTACGAAGTAACAAATTATCAGGAGCGCGTCACGCACCATCCGATATTTAAATAAATAATTGTACGGTATGTAACGTTCTAACCATTTTCTAATGGTAGGTTGGGTTGAGGAACGAAGCCCAACTATCTACTCCCGCGATAAATAAGATAAGCGCCTCACCACCATCCGACTATGTTCATACCCGCCAGGGGTTGCAAACCCCTGTCTAATAGCGAAAGTCCTATAAATAGGACTGAGTAAGTCTTTTAGTTAACTTGAGTAGACTTTGTTTTGTGCAAAGCCCCCCTTCTTAAGGGGGGTTGGGGGGATCTTAAAGTTGGGGAATGCCTACTTTTTGGTTGCGGTAGTGTAAGTTCTGTAATTCAATTAGTAATATTTTTTAACATTTATTTTTCCAAGGTATTTATACTTAAATAAATACATATCAAATGCGTAAAGCTTTAACAATTATTTCTACGTGAATTAAATCTTTTTTAAATAATATTCCTTTATCTCCTCTACATCTCTATCCTCTGCGCTCTCAGCGTCTCTGTGGTTTTATAGAATCAATAACTTTTCAGTTTTAGGAATTGCATAATTCGGAAAACCCTAGAAAGATATAAATATAGCAGTAGCAAAAATTACTTAAATTCAAATAATAAGACATGAGCAAAAAACATCACCATGTCCGAGTTTTAATACATCGCGCCTTTGCTGTATTTTTAACCGTATTTTTGATTTCCGATATGGGGAGAGTATATGCTTCTAGGAATTTAGAAATAATTGCTCAACAGAAAGGAAGTTCGCAACTCGAAGCAATCGGCGCTGAAGCAGAAAAGTTAACACAAGAAGCAATACAGTTATTTGAGCAAGGAAGCAAGGAATCACTGCTAGCAGCCAAAAAGAAAATCGAAAGCGCGATCGCCATTATCGAACAACTACGCACTACCTACACCAACCAAGACTTAAAAACCACCTACTTCTCCACAGTCCAAGATTATTACAAATTATACATAGCCTTATTGATGGAACAACACAAGAAAAACCCATCAAAAGGATACGATACTATAGCGCTACACATTTCCGAACGTTCCCGCGCTCGTGGTTTGATCGAATTATTAGCTCAAGCTAACGCTAAACTCAGCAAAAATGTTAATCCCAAATTCATTGCAGAAGAAAAAGAATTACAGCTAAAACGTCAAGCTCAAGAAAAAATCCTCGTTAAATTAATTAATCAAAAGCAACCATCTAAAGACACAATTAAACAAACCGAAGCGGAAATTCAAAATATTATCAATCAACAAAAACAACTGAAAGCCAAAATCCGCGCTCAAAATCCAGAAAGGGATAAATTAACTAACCCAGAGCCGTTAAAATTACCCCAAATTCAACAGCAATTAGATAAGGATACCGTTTTACTGCAATATTCCTTGGGTAAAGAGCGTAGTTATTTATGGTTAGTTACTCCTAATTCCCTCGATAGTTACGAATTAGCTTCAGGTGAAGAAATTGAAAAAGTTGCCAAAGAATTCTACAGTGAATTAGCAACAAATAATTTACCGATTGATTCAGCACAAAAACTTAGCAAAATTATTCTTAAACCCGTACAAGGTAAGTTAGCTAGTAAAAGATTGGTTATCGTTGCTGATGGTGTGTTGCAACAGATTCCTTTTGCAGCTTTAGCCAATCTAGATAATACAAATTATCAACCGTTGATGCTCAATCATGAAATTGTGAATTTACCTTCAGCATCAACTATTGCTATCCAACGAGAAAAAACAGCTAAACGTAAAATAGCACCGAAAAAAATCGCTATTCTTGCAGATCCAGTATATAGTTCCAACGACGAAAGAATTACGGGTAAATCAACAAGTTACGACCTTGATATTGATATTAATACTCAAATAGAACGTTCTGCTCTAAAACGTTCCGCAAAAAGTCTTAACCGTAATGGTTGGACAAGATTACCTTATACAGCAAATGAAGCACAAGCTATATTAAAACTCGTTTCTTCTCAATCAAGTTTACCAGTATTTAACTTTGACGCTAACTATAATTGGGCAACAAGTAAAAATCTCAATCAATTCCAAATTCTACACTTTGCAACTCACGGTTTTGTCAATCCAGAACAACCCGAATTGTCGGGAATTGTTTTATCTTTAGTTAATAAAAATGGTAAACAAATCCCCGGTTATTTACGGTTAGCAGATTTATTTGAACAAGATTATCCAGCAGAATTAATTGTATTAAGTGCTTGCCAAACTGGAATTGGTAAAAACGTCAGCGGTGAAGGTATTGTTGGCTTGACAAGAGGCTTGATGTATGCGGGTGCTTCACGAGTTGCCTTGTCGTTGTGGAATGTGAGCGATAAAGGTACATCGGTATTGATGCAAGAGTTTTATAAACAGATGTTGCAGGAAGGTAAAAATCCGACTCAAGCGTTAAGGGCTGCACAGCGGAAGTTATGGGCTAATCCACAATGGCGGAATCCTTATTATTGGGCTGCGTTTACTCTACAAGGTGACTGGAAATAGGTTCGTAGTTGCGCTTTAGCGCATCCGATAAGAGGCGCTAAAGCGCAACTACGAACCGTAAGAAAAATGCCAGCCATTGTAAAACTACAACTGACTTTAGAAACTTTAGTAGAAGCTATTTCTTCCTTAGATTTAGAAGAGAAATGTCAACTTCAAAAAATAATTGAACAACAAATTTTTAAGAGGATTTTTGAAAAGTCTAATTAAATACTCGAACTGGCGGTTGAAACCGCGTCTACACAAACAAAACCCGTCTGCACGGGTTTAGAATCAACCAGTCCACGGAGGTGGACTTTGCCTGTGTAGTAGCGGTTTTAACCGCCGGATACTTTTCAAACATCCTCTGAAGCTGAAGAAGTGGTTTACGAAGATAATTTAGAAACAGAAAAAGAAATTCAAGCTGTTCGTAATGAGTATACAGATGATGAGTCTATGCTCAAATCAAGCATCATGAGCGACAGATGGTGCGTGACGCGATTCATTAATTTGTAACTAATATAGATAATTCATCGAGCGCGTCACACACCCTACAAGATATTATTCATAGCATTTCTTTATAAAGATTGGCCGAATTTAGCCCATGCAGATGGGCTTTGTTCCTGTAGCCCTAGCCTTCTAGGCTGCGGGTGATTTAGAAAATTAACAACTAACAACTAACAAAAATTAATGGGGGTGATGCATCATCACCCCCACCAAATATTTTTACAACGATTTAATAGCACCAGCCCGGAATTTCGTACTTAACTACTTGGTAATATCAACCCGCGCCAGCAATATTTGAATCTGCTAATGTTGGTGCGGAAATAACTTTAGAATACAAACTTGATGGTTGTTCGGATGCAATTACTGGCAGCGCTTCTCTTGCATGAGCCGCTATTTGCTGCGTCTTCACATCATAAGTTTGTGTTGCCAATTTCGGATACAAGCCGATACCAATGATTGGAAGTAATAAAGAAGCGGCGATAAAAAGTTCGCGAGGTTTTACATCGGGTACTACTTCATCCAAATGTAATTCTTCATTTTGCTTGCCGTAGAATACTTGCTTCAACAAGGATAGTAAATAAATCGGAGTCAAGATTACGCCTACAGCACTTAGCAACACAACTACAACTTTAAAGTTGGAACTGTACACATCACTGCTAGAAATACCGAGGAATACCATCAATTCTCCAACAAAACCACTCATTCCAGGTAGCGCTAAGGAAGCCATTGCACCAGCGGTATACAAAGCAAATGTTCTTGGCATTACTTTCGCCATACCACCCATTTTATCCATCGCTAAGGTGTGGCTGCGTTCGTAAGTTACGCCGGAGAGGAAGAATAATGCTGCTGCAATCAAACCGTGGGAAATCATTTGTAACATCGCACCGCTCATACCAATTTCAGTGTAGGAAGCGATTCCGATTAACACGATACCCATGTGAGCAATTGAAGAATAAGCCAAACGACGCTTCAAGTTGGTTTGTGCAAAGGCACAGCAAGCACCGTAAATGATGTTAACTACACCCAAAATAATTAATACGGGAGCAAAAGCAACGTGAGCGTTGGGCAGCATTTCCATGTTGATGCGGATTAATGCATAACCACCCATCTTTAACAATACGCCAGCCAAAATCATTGAACCCGGTGCTGAAGCTTCACCGTGAGCATCGGGCAACCAAGTGTGAAGCGGAAAGATTGGCAATTTTACGCCGAAGGCAATCAAGAAACCAGCATAAGCAAGCATTTCTAGAGTTTTGGGATATTGCTTCATTCCCAAAGCTGCCATATCGAAAGTTACGGTATCGCCAGAGAATGCCATTGCAAACCCTGCTACCAAAATAAATATAGATGCTGCGGCTGTATAAAGAATAAATTTAGTTGCCGCATAGCGACGTTTTGGTCCTCCCCAGATGGAAATTAGTAAGTATACGGGAACCAACTCAATTTCCCACATCAAGAAGAACATTAATAAATCTTGAGCGACGAATACACCAACCTGAGCGGCGTACATCACCATCATCAAACTATAAAATAAACGTGGCTTATTCGTGACTCTCCAAGCCGCAAAAATCGCCAAAGTATTAATTAAACCTGTTAATAAAATCAAAGGCATTGACAAACCGTCAGCTGCCACAGACCAGTTTAAGCCTAACTGGGGTACCCAAGCGTATTTTTCAACTAGCTGGAATGATGCATCTTGAAAATCATAGTTCTGCCAAAAGGCACAAATCATTAGTGCAAAGTCGGCGATCGCCACTCCCAAACCGAACCAACGAACGGTTTTACCTTCTTTATCGGGAAGTGCGGGAATGGCCAATGCTGCCAAAGCGGGCAACAAGATTATAGAAGTTAGCCAAGGAAATTCGCTCATTACTGACAATCGTTTTACAATTTCTCTTAATGTTTACATTATATTAAGCATTTTATAGTTTTGTAAACAGAATTTACCCCTATAAAACGAAAAAAATGGGGTTTTTTAGTAATAAATACTTATAAAAATGGTGTTATTTATGTTAAACATAAATTTTTGTTAACAAAGCGAACAGCATTGACTTCAGTCACCGTAGTAATTTGTTACATAAACTCGCTCTTATAGGAGTTGAAAATTAGTAAAGTTTTTAAATGGTTAGCCAAAAATATAGAAATGTATGCTGGAAGCGAAAAGCAATTTCTATAAATAAAGAAAATTTGCTAGCAGAAGTATTCTTAACTGTTCCCTACTGCTTACTCCCTATTCCCCGTTCCCTATTCCCTACTCCCTAATTCAAACAACCCGATTAACAATCGTCCAAACATCTCCATCAGAACGAACGTAGGGAACGGAGATAGTTTTAAAGCCCGTGATGAATGGTTTGTAATATACCTGCCAATAAAGTGGAGTTAGATTATCGGCGCAAGTTTTGAGACTGTTGACTTCTGTTGCGAGTTCTGAAGCTAGCTGATTTATCCGTTCTGCATGAGCTTTAGCCTGAGTTTTAGCTTCTTCCAATTGTTCTATCTGCTCGGAAAGGCGGGTTATATATCCACTGCGAGATTTTTTGATGATTGTTTCTTTTTCTGCTAGCTGAAATTCTAAAGCAGCGATCGCCTCATCTATAGCTTTAAGCTCGGCAAACAATTGAGGATTTTCTCTTGCCTGACGACGATAAGCTTCTGCTATCTCTTGGGGTGAATCATTCTCTGAAGGTGTGATGTTCACAGCAAGAGAAGCACCTTCTCGGCGCAGTCGATTAATTTGAGAACGAATCACCTCAATTTCTGCCCGAACATCTTGCATAATTGCCTTTTATCCTTGAACGACGCTTGTTGCTCCTTGGTTATCAATTTGGAGCGTTTGTACTTGTGCTTTAATGCCTTTATTTTGCCATTCGTAAGCCATAGCTGCTGCTACTGCTTGAGAATTATCGGTATTAGTTAATGCAAGCAATGTTGGTCCAGCGCCGCTGATTACCATACCATAAGCACCGGCGGATAAGGCTGCGGCGTTTATTTCATCGTAATTATTAATTAATTTTTTCCTGTAGGGCTGATGTAACTTATCTTGCAAAGCAGCCCGCAACCAGTTTTGATTGCCAGTTTCTAATCCACGCAATAACAATCCCAAATGTGCCGTATTAAAAATCGCATCTTGACGGCTAACTTGAGCCGGTAATACTTGTCGTGCTTCGCTTGTCGAAAGTTCAAAATCTGGAATTGCCACTACTGGTACGACATCTTGACACCAGGGAATATCGCAAATTGCCCATCCCCTATCGCTTGTTGCTGCCAAACGACATCCACCTAAAAGTGCTGGAACTACGTTATCCGGGTGTCCTTCCATCGCAATGGCTAATTCCATCACCTCAGATAAAGTTAAAACTTCACCTGCTAATACATTTGCACCGATTAATCCACCAACAATAGCCGTTGCGGAACTACCCAAACCTCGCGCTAATGGAACTCCCAATTTAATTTCAATTTTTGCTGGAGGTGCTGTTTGTTGTACATGTTGAAAAAATTTAATAAATGCCTGATATACAAGATTGCTTTCATCGGTTGCGACTTTTGTTGCTTCACTTCCGGTAACTGTAATAACCAAGTTTTTGTTTGGATTAATTTCTTCTCGAATAAACTTCAATTCGTTATAAAGCGTTAAAGCCGCACCAATACAGTCAAAACCAGGGCCTAAATTCGCAGTTGTTGCGGGAACGGTTACGCAGACAGAAGAAACAACAGACATCAAATATATATACGTTAAGTAACAGAGCAGCATTTAATTAATCAGCATCTCATATAAATCAGCACTTAGGCAAAAAAATAGTTGACTCTCCCCTTACAGGAGATTGTTTACTGTGAAAAGTTACATCAACGAAATAATTATTTATGAAACTAAAAGCACTAACTATTTAGTTCCGAGCATATCGAAATCATTTATTGATTAAGCCGAAGAAAGAAAATGCTTAAAATCGGTGACTTTTCCAAACTTAGCCAGGTGACTGTGAAAGCACTCCGACTTTATGACCAATTAGGATTGCTCAAACCGGCTGATATAGACGAATTTACAGGATATCGCTACTACTCTGTACAGCAATTACCGCGACTCAATCGCATTTTAGCTTTTAAAGATTTAGGCTTTTCCTTAGAACAAATTGCCAAGTTATTGGATGACAATTTACCACCCGTAGAAATACGCGGGATGTTGCGACTTAAGCAAGCAGAACTTCACAAATTACTAGAAGAAGAACAAGCGCGGCTTTTGCGAGTGGAAACAAGACTTAAACAAATAGAGAGAGAAGACAAAATGCCAAATTATGAAGTTGTAATCAAAAAAATTGAACCAATTAAAGTTGCAGGAATACGAGATATCGTGCCCAATTACGGTGCGATGTCGCAACTTTACGAAGAGTTATTTGGTTATTTTCAACAACATGGAATCAAAGTAAATGATTACTGTGCGGGAATTTTACACGACCCTGAATATAAAGAATCTGATGTGGATGTGGAAGCTATTATAACGTTTGATGGTGCTGTCCCTATTAACAAACGAATAAAAGTATACGAATTACCAGGTTACAAACAAGCAGCTTGCTTAATTTACCAAGGTAGTTACAGCAAAATCAATCAAGCCTACACCGCTTTACTATCGTGGATTGAAAATAATGGTTACAAAATTATTGATTCCAACCGCGAGGTTTATGTTATTGGTGGAAACGAACAGGATAACGATTCGTATGTAACCGAATTACAATTTCCCATAAGTGTGAAATAAAGCTCAAAAACCCGATTTGTTCGATAAATCGGGTTTTAATCGGATATTGAATTACAGACAACTGAAGTTTTTGTTTAAAGATGTTAAATTCAATGTAGATAAAGCAAAAGGGACTGGGTAAGTCCCAATCCCGAAAAAGCGGGTTAACCGCTATCTATTTAATTAAGTTAACCCGTGCAGCTTTGGGAACGCGCAGAAAAATTTCTATTGCAATACCAACTTAACGTTAGCGTTTTGCAAACCGCGCTGCTTAACTTCAGTTAAAGTCTTGTTAACAGCATATTTTTGATTGATGGAGTTAATCAATTCGGTCTGGTTGTGCTTCTTGGCAACACCCCATAGATCCGCAATTAAATCAAAGGAACCATCGCTATTGCGAGACCAACCTAAGTCATATTCGCCTTCCAAAACTGCAACGATGTCGGCACGAACGCGCTGACCGTTATAACCACGAACATCAGCTTCAGACTTAACGGTGATGCCTAAGTCGCTCAAAGAAGACTTAAGAATTTCAGAATCAGTAATCTTGGTACGTAGAGTGCTAAAGTGAGACATTTGGGTTTCCTCCAAAAAGAAGATTGAGATTAAGACAACGGTTTTTTAGACTAAGCCGCGTTTACAATTACGCGGTTTTTTTATTTGCTAGCTTTGGGTTCGCTAGCCTTTGCTCCTACCAAAGCAGGAGAAAGCCTTTTAAAACTCCATTCGCTGATACTCAGCTACGGAGGCTGCTGCTGGACGCGCTCGCTGTCTCGCCCAGTCTCGAAGCGCAGTAACTTGTTCTTGCATCGTTCGAGACAGCGGTAAAGTCGCCTTGAGTGCAGCAATAATATCTAATTGAGTGAACTCACGATCTTGGGCAAAAGCTTCGTACATTGCCGCCACTATCGCTTGTTCAATTTCTGCTCCAGAAAAGCCATCAGACATTTTGGATAACTGTTCCAAATCGAATCTTGATATGTCTTTACGGCGCTTATTCAGGTGAATCGTGAAAATATCTTGCCTTTCCTGAGATGTAGGCAGATCCACGAAGAAAATTTCGTCAAATCGACCTTTCCTTAAAAATTCTCCTGGCAGGCGTTCAACCCGATTGGCAGTCGCCATCACGAACACGGGTGATTTCTTCTCCTGCATCCAGGTTAGGAAAGACCCAAAAATACGGCTGGAAGTTCCTCCATCAGAGTCGCCAGAACCAGAGCTACCAGCAAAAGATTTATCTAATTCATCAATAAATAGTATCGCCGGAGATATAGATTCAGCTGTTTTTAAGGCATTACGCAAATTAGCTTCGCTTCTTCCTACCATTGAGCCATCGTAGACTCGCCCCATATCCAAGCGTAAAATCGGCAATCCCCATAGTTTTGAAGTGGTTTTGGCAATTAAAGACTTTCCGCAGCCCGGAACCCCGAGAATTAACATTCCTTTTGGTTGCGGCAAACCATATTCCCTGGCTTTCTCAGTGAAAGCATCAGAACGCTGTGTCAGCCACTTTTTCAATTCTTCCAAACCACCAACAGCTTCAATGGTTTCATCTTCTTCAATGTATTCTAATATTCCATTGCGTCGGATAAGCTGCTTCTTCTCAGATAAAACTATATCTACTTCTTTCTCGGTTAACTGCCGTTTGGTAACCTGAGCTTTACGATATACCTTCTGGGCTTCATCTCTGGTTAATCCTAAAGCCGCTCTTAATAACTTTTCCCGTGCTTCGGTCGTTAGCCGCCGAGCATTTTGTTGACCCAAATGACTATCTAACACCTTATTCAGGTCAGACATATTTGGGAGTGGAAAATCAAGCACAACTACTTCCTTTTCCAACTCGATAGGAACCTGCTGTACTGGTGACATCAAAATTATATTTTTTTGAGTACCCTTAAAGCTAGCGATCGCATCTCGTAAAGACCTAGTTGTTGCTGGCGCATCAATAAACGGATGTAAATCTTTAAGAATAAATATACCAGGTTCTTTCTGCCGGATAATCCATTCAATTGCCGCTTCCGGAGAAACGGTATTGTGTTGAGTTACGCTCCTACCTTGACCATACTCCACAATTCCGTGGGTTACAGTCCATACATACAATCGACGCTGCGGCTGCTGTCTTTGAGCGATAGAATAAATTGCTTGCTCTGCCCGCTCTTCCTCGGAGGTCACAAGGTAGATTAAGGGATATTGAGCTTGAACTAGTATTTTGAGTTCTTCTTGCATATATCAACCTACTTGAGACCTAAAGACACTACAGACATCGTTCATCGCTTTCAACTTCCGGTAAAGACAGAATTATGAATTAACTATCCATAATTCGCGTATCAGCTAACAAGGAACCAGTTCTTCAAAGTCTTCTTGATTAACTTCTTCACCTTGTTCCATCTCACTGACAGAAACTTCTTTACCACCTATTACTCCTGGCTGATTACCTAGAGCAACTAACTCCCCTTCACGCAAGACTAGTGAACTTTCGCAGTTGGGACATGAATAAACCCTGTGAGTTCTTCCGTAAGAACCTTCGACTTCATCTACCAATTCTGAATTTGCTAGATAAAATACGAGGGCACGCTCGGCAAGCTCTGACATTGGTTCGCTCTCAACTGCTGAACGTATTTTCAAACTTTTGTGCAGTTCTGGGGATAGATACAAAGTAACTTTTTGCTTAGCTTGCATATAACTATTTTGCGTTCTTACCCGGGTATGTATCTTACGATATCGGTTCCCCTATTCGTTGTCAAGACTGCAAAGCGTTTTGACGTTATTTTTGTAATACTTCTTTACAATTGTCCAAAAATCAGCTTGAATTTGCTCGTGAAACAGTAGTATGAAAAGTGCATATAGAAAGGTTTTACCTCAAAAATAGCAGTGTGACTCCAAAGAATTTAAAATTATTTACTTTCTAAGCTAGAGGACGTTTTTCACGCTTAGTCACCCGGATTTAGGTTTTATTTGCAAAAAAAACTTTGAGTTAGTATCACCATGATGGTTGAGAAGGGACACAAACCTGATAGATTTAGCTATCAGCGAGTATAAAAAGCGTAAAAATGAAAGTCCTGGTTATTGGTGGAGATGGCTATTGTGGTTGGGCAACCGCACTTTACCTTTCAAATCGTGGTTATGAAGTTGGAATTTTAGATAATTTAGTGCGACGGCACTGGGATAACGAATTAGGTGTACAGACTTTAACGCCCATTGCACCTATTCAGCAACGTATCCAGCGCTGGAAGGATTTGACTGGTAAATCTATCGACTTATTTATCGGCGATATTACCAACTATGAGTTTGTTCAAAAAGCTCTGCATCAATTCGAGCCAGAAGCTGTAGTGCATTTTGGCGAACAGCGCTCGGCTCCTTTTTCGATGATTGACCGCGAACACGCAGTTTTAACACAAGTTAACAATGTAGTAGGTACATTGAACATCCTTTACGCCATGCGTGAAGATTTTCCCGATTGTCATTTAGTCAAACTGGGGACAATGGGTGAATATGGTACTCCAAACATTGATATCGAAGAAGGCTATATTACCATCGAGCATAATGGACGAAAAGACACTTTACCTTACCCCAAGCAACCTGGTAGTTTCTACCACCTGAGTAAGGTTCACGATAGTCATAATATTCATTTTGCTTGTAAAATTTGGGGATTACGAGCTACAGATTTAAACCAAGGGGTAGTTTACGGTGTCTTAACCGAAGAAACGGGTATGGACGAAATGTTAATAAACCGTCTTGACTATGATGGTGTATTCGGTACCGCATTAAACCGTTTCTGTATTCAGGCTGCAATAGGTCACCCCTTAACCGTTTACGGTAAAGGCGGACAAACAAGAGGCTTCTTGGATATTCGGGATACAGTTAGGTGTATTGAATTAGCGATTGCAAATCCTGCACAACCAGGAGAATTCCGCGTATTTAACCAGTTTACCGAACTTTTCAGCATTAGTGACTTAGCTATGATGGTGAAAAAAGCCGGTAATGCGATAGGGTTAAATGTAGATATTAATCATTTGGAAAACCCTAGGGTAGAGTTAGAACAGCACTACTTTAACGCTAAAAATACCAAACTTCTTGATTTGGGTTTGCAGCCTCATTTGTTGTCAGATTCATTGCTAGACTCATTGCTGAACTTTGCTGTCAAGTATCAGCAAAGAGTTGATAACAAACAAATTTTGCCAAAAGTTTCTTGGCATAGAAAATAGGGAAAATTATTTTTTTAGTAGTTAGCATTTAGCTGTTAAATTTCCGGCAACTAAATGCTAGCTACTAAGAAATTGTAGAATTGTTTATGGATGTATTAGCACAAGTTAATATTCAACTTTAGTTTTCTACGATTGAGATATTCGGTAAATTTAAGATATGATTGCCCCCGCAATATCATCCCTTCGCTTCTTATATACATATTTATCAACATTTATCAAACATGCGAAATGCAATTGTTCTGCTATCTTCCTATACTGAATAGTTTTGTATGAGAATTGCTTTATTTACCGAAACCTTTTTACCTAAAGTTGACGGAATTGTAACGCGCCTTCGTCATACCGTCGAACACTTACAGCGTAATAACAATCAAGTGTTAGTAGTTTGTCCGGATGGCGGAATCACAGAATACTTTGGAGCTAAAATTTATGGAATTTCTGGCTTCCCTTTGCCTATGTATCCGGAATTAACATTAGCACTACCTCGTCCGGCTATTGGTGAAGTTCTAGAAAATTTTAAACCAGATATTATTCATGTAGTCAATCCAGCAGTTCTAGGTTTAGCTGGGATTATTCATAGTAAAATACATAACATTCCTTTAGTAGCTTCCTATCATACTCACTTACCGCAATATCTGCAACATTACGGTTTGGGAATGTTAGAAGGATTGCTTTGGGAATTGCTTAAAGCTGCTCATAATCAAGCTGCTTTAAATCTATGTACTTCTACAGCAATGATCAAAGAATTAACAACTCATGGTATAGAACGTGTAGATTTATGGCAACGAGGAGTTGATACAGAATTATTTCATCCAACCTTGAGTAGTCCTCAAATGCGGGAGCGGTTATCGCAAAATCATCCAGAAGCTCCTTTACTACTTTATGTAGGACGTTTATCTGCTGAAAAAGAAATCGAGCGAATCAAGCCGATTTTAGAAGGTATTCCCGAAGCCAGACTAGCACTAGTAGGAGATGGACCTCATCGCGAAGCTTTGGAAAAGCATTTTTCTGGCACAAACACTTATTTTGTAGGCTATCTGACTGGAGGAGATTTAGCTTCAGCTTTCGCTAGTGCTGACGCTTTCGTTTTTCCTTCTCGTACTGAAACATTAGGATTGGTACTATTAGAAGCAATGGCTGCTGGATGTCCGGTTGTTGCGGCACGTTCTGGAGGTATTCCAGATATTGTTACAGATGGAGTCAATGGATATCTTTTCGAGCCAAAATCTGATGATGCAGGAGCAATAGCTGCAACGCTTCGTCTTTTAGAAGAAAAACAGCAGCGAGAAGTCATCCGTCAAAATGCTCGTCAAGAAGCAGAACGCTGGGGATGGTCTGCTGCGACTCATCAGTTACAAAACTTCTATGAAGAAGTTGTGTATTCTCAGATGCCTAAATCAGCATAGTTGAATTTGACCTTCTAAATTCGACCATATAAATTAACGGTCTAAGGACGGGAATCTCACCCGTCTTTATTAATTTGAAATGATATTTAGTTAAAAAATTATTATAAACATGTTTAGCTTTTTAATGATTGTTATTAAATAGTATTTTTGGTTTATATTTACGTTAATGAAAAACATAATGATTAATTTAGATAAATATTTTCATCTGCTATCATCGTACTTAATTGCATTAGTAATTCAGTATAAATAGGAAGTCATTATATTCAAATTTTTCAAAAGATTTGATGCATTGATTAATCTAAATATAGATAAATAATGCTTATCTGAAAAAATAATCAAATAAATTACATTATTTTTATATAGTTATAAATTGCAAAAATTAGATTATGATTCTGATGTAAGTATAAAATTGTACTTAAAATCAAACCTCTATTATCTTGAATTTATAACTCCCATGACACTTTTGAATCCTGGAAGCGTACTAGCTACGTTAACGGAACTGACTCAGGTTAATCGTACCCATGCTTTATTACGGCGCGTTAAAGACCTTTCAGTTAACGAATTTGTTTGCTTGCTCGATTTTATCACTGCCGAGTTCCAACAGTTTATCAGAGCTATAGAACTGATAAATAATGAAGCATTAGAAACAATGTTAGAGAAAGTACTCGAAGCGATTACCTTAAAAATAGGGCAAATTCTTCAAGCAGAACATACCACCATTTTTTTAGTAGATCGTGATAAAGGTCAGCTATGGTCAAAAGTACCGCAGGACAATATTAATAAAGCTTTAGAAATTCGTACCCCTATAAATGTTGGGATTCCAGGTCATGTTGCTAGCACCGGGCAATATTTAAATATTGCCGAAACTACTACTCATCCTTTATTTAGTCCGGAATTAGAAAAACAATTAGGCTATAAGATTGAAAATATTTTGTGTATGCCGGTAGTAAGCAGCAAAAATCAAATTGTTGCTGTTGTACAACTTGCAAATAAAGCAGGGAAAATTCCTTTTGATAACGAAGATGAAAAATGTTTTCGAGAATTTGCAGCAAGTATTGGTATTATCCTTGAAAGCTGTCAGTCCTTTTATGTCGCAGCACGCAATCAAAGAGGAGCAACAGCTCTTTTAAGAGCAACTCAAACGCTTGGTCAAAGTTTAGATTTGGAAGCGACTTTACAAATAGTCATGGAACAAGCGCGGATTTTGATGCAAGCAGACCGCAGCACGCTGTTTTTGTATCGAAAAGAAATGAACGAACTCTGGACAAAAGTAGCTGCTGCTGACGGTGAAACCATGATGGAGATCAGCATTCCTAGCAATCGGGGAATTGTTGGTTACGTAGCATCTACTGGCGAAGCTTTAAATATTCCTGACGCATATAAAGATCCTCGTTTTGACCCTACTACAGACAGAAAAACGGGCTATTACACCCGTAATATTCTATGTTTGCCAGTTTTCAATTCAGCTAATGAGTTAATCGGCGTTACGCAATTAATAAATAAACAAAAAGGAAGTTTTACAGCTTCAGATGAAGAATTTATGCGGGCGTTCAATATACAAGCAGGAATTGCTTTAGAAAATGCCCGTTTATTTGAAAGTGTATTGTTAGAAAAACAATATCAGAAAGACATTTTGCAAAGTCTATCGGATGCTGTAATATCCACAGACATGGAAGGTCGAATAGTTACTATTAATGATGCAGCATTGGAGCTATTAGGTTGTCCGCTGACAGGAGATGCAAGTACAAGAGATAACAAAATTCTTTGGGAAAAAAATTTAATTGGTCGCCTGTTGTGGGAAATCGTTCCTATCGAAAATTTACAATTCCGCTTAGAAGATAGTTTAAATAATGGGGCAAGACATTACGTTCCAGAACAAAGCTTGATGGTAGGGCTGTATTATTTGCCTGGGGAGTCAGAAGAGTTAGAAGAATACATACTAGCATTGCCAAATTCTTCTAATCCAGAAGTTTTTATACCTTGGAACCTACCGCTTACTCCTCAATCTCAGTTCGTACATTCTTCTCAAGTCGAGCCAATAGAAAGAAGTATTAACCTTACAGTCAATACCTTAACCAATCCAGAAGGTGGGGTACGTGGCGGACTGGTTGTTTTAGAAGATATCAGCCAGGAAAAACGTTTAAAAACGACAATGTACCGCTATTTAAATCCTCACGTCGCCGAGCAAGTTATGGCTTTAGGAGAAGATGGCTTAATGGTAGGAGAACGTAAGGAAGTTACTATCCTATTTTCTGATATTAGAGGTTACACAACTCTTACAGAAAACCTTGGAGCTGCTGAAGTTGTATCGTTGCTCAATCAATATTTTGAAACTATGGTGGAAGCCGTTTTTAACTATGAAGGAACTTTAGACAAGTTTATTGGCGATGCTTTAATGGCAGTATTTGGTGCGCCTCTGCCTTTAACAGAAAATCACGCTTGGCGAGCAGTACAAGCTGCCTTAGACATGCGACATCGGCTCAAGGAATTTAATGAAAGGCGCATTGTTCAAGAACAACCGCAAATCAAAATTGGCATTGGAATTAGTTCTGGAGAAGTAGTTTCAGGAAATATTGGTTCTCGCAAGCGAATGGACTATACGGTTATTGGCGATGGAGTCAACTTAAGTTCGCGCTTAGAAGGAACCACCAAGGAATATGGTTGCGATATCATTTTAAGCGAATTTACTTATCAACTATGTAGCGACCGCGTAATAGTCCGCGAACTTGACAAAATTCGAGTTAAAGGTAAACATCAAGCCGTAAAAATTTATGAGTTGATTGGCGATCGCAGCACTTGCTTGGACGCAAATACTCAAGAATTCTTATCTTATTATCATGCAGGACGCACTGCTTATTCTTCTCGAAATTTTCCACAAGCATTAATTTGTTTTGAAGCAGCAAAAAGAATTCGCCCGACAGATAGTGCTGCCAATATTCATATCGAACGCTGTAAAAAATATTTAGCTGAGCCTCCCAAGGAATCCTGGAGTGGAGTTTGGACAATGGTTGACAAGTAATCAGCTAACATCAGTTTTTTAATTCTAGAGTTTAGTTTTAGGTGTTCCGTATATCTTAATTTCAAACAGACTTTACCTATTACCAAACGGTAATCCAACGGTAACGTCTTAATTTATTATTCCTTTGTTTTTGCTAATTTTAAAAATATATTTCCTTGCATTTTAATTAATTCTATTAATTAATGACTAAAGATAGAATGATTAAGCCATAATACGGTATCAGTTCTCTCTCACACTATACAACCGCTACCATGTCTGTTAACTCGAAGTTATACGAAGGAAAAGCCAAAATTCTTTATCAAACAGATGTACCAGAAATCTTACTTGCTGATTTTAAGGATGATGCGACTGCTTTTAATGCTCAAAAGCGAGGCAGCATAACTAACAAAGGAACAATAAACTGTAGCATTTCTAGCAAACTATTTCAAAAATTAGAACAAAACGGTATTAATACTCATTACCTAGATAACCCAAATTCAAACCAAATGCGGGTAAAAGCAGTGCAAATTATTCCCTTGGAAGTCGTTGTGCGGAATATAGCAGCTGGAAGCCTTTGTAAACAAACAGGTTTAGAATTAGGAACCGTACTTAAGAAGCCTTTAGTAGAGTTTTATTACAAAAACGATGAATTAGGAGATCCATTGTTAACTAAAGAACGTCTACTGTTGTTAGAACTAGCTAGCGAGGAACAAGTTGAAGAAATTACTCATCTAACATTGCGAATCAATGAATTTCTCAAAGATTTTTTCGGCAAATGCGACATTACTTTAGTGGACTTTAAGCTAGAGTTTGGTGTGGACTCACAACAAAAATTACTTTTAGCAGACGAAATCAGTCCAGATACTTGCCGCTTGTGGGATAACTCTACCAAGGATGCTAAAGATCGAGTTTTAGACAAAGATCGGTTTCGGAAAGATTTGGGAAATGTGGAAAATGCCTATCAAGAAGTTTTAGAAAGAGTGTTAAAAACAATAGAAGCGAAAATCTAGTTAACTAGATTTTGTTTGATGTCATGAGTTATGACTGTGCTTGACAAATAACTGTTGACTGATGACAAATGATTATCATATTGAACGATGGTGTGTGGAAGTGAATAGGAATCTTAATATTATGCGCTTATCTCCCTTTTTAGCGGCGGTAATGGCTTTTGCTACGGCAATTGGAGTTTCTTCAAGTGCAAACGCACAAAGTGCCAATACCTCTAAAGAGTCACAAAAAATTTTCCAAGCAGCAAGCGATAATCCCGAAAAACCTGTCCGATTATCGCAGCAAATTTCAGATGCAGAAAAATTGCAAGTTGTTATACCAACAGCTAAATCGACAACTGCACAAAATAGTCCACAAATTCCCCCACCCAATAATTTACCCGAAGGTAGGGAACAACCAGCACCGCAACCTGCTCCTGCGGATGCTCCCACAACTCAACCTCAAATTCCCCCAGCCCAGGAAAATAATCAAGCTCCAGTACAGCAAATAAACCCTTCAGAATTGCAACAGCAACAGCCGCAGCAGCCGCAGCAGCAATTCCAGGCTCCAGGCACGACGCAACAACAGCAACAGCCCGCAGCCGATGAAACCCGCGTATTAGTATCGGAAGTTTTAGTAAGATCGGAAAGCGGGCAATTAACACCACAATTGCAAGAACAAGTTTATAGAGTAATTCGCACTCAACCTGGACGAACTACAACCCGTTCGCAATTACAAGAAGATATTAATGCTATTTTTGGAACTGGCTTTTTCTCAAACGTTCAAGTTGCACCTCAAGATACACCATTGGGTGTGAGGGTAAGCTTTGTAGTTCAACCAAACCCCGTTTTGCAAAAAGTACAAATAAATGCAAATCCGGGCACTAAGGTTCCCTCCGTACTGCCTGATAAAGCTGTTGATGAAGTATTTAGCCAACAATACGGTCAAATTCTTAACTTGCGCCAATTGCAAGAAGGTATCAAAGAGCTAGTTAAAAAATATCAAGACCAAGGTTACGTATTAGCTAACGTAATTGGCGCACCTCAAGTATCACCCGACGGAGTAGTCACTTTACAAGTGGCTGAAGGTGTGGTAGAAGACATCCGAGTTCAGTTTCGTAACAAAGATGGTGAAGCAACTAACGAAGACGGGCAACCTGTAAAAGGAAGAACGCAAAATTATATTGTCGAGCGAGAACTGCAACTAAAGCCAGGAAACGTATTTAATCGCAATACCGTACAAAGAGATTTACAAAGAGTATTCGGACTGGGATTGTTTGAAGATGTCAATGTTTCTCTTGACCCTGGTAACGATCCTAGCAAGGTCGATGTAATCGTCAATGTAGTTGAACGTAATAGCGGTTCTATTGCCGCAGGTGCCGGTATTAGTTCTGCGAGCGGACTATTCGGTACTATTAGCTACCAAGAACAAAACCTTAATGGTAGAAATCAAGATTTAGGAGCCGAACTACAGCTAGGTGTAAGAGAATTCTTATTTGACCTGCGGTTTACAGACCCCTGGATAGCTGGCGACCCCTATCGTACTTCTTATACAGTAAATGCATTCCGTCGTCGTTCAATTTCCTTAATTTTTGATGGCGATGATGAAGAAATTGAGACCTTTGATTTAGACGACCCCAGTGGAAACGATGATGCACGCGATCGCCCTCGCGTTGTCCGTACTGGTGGTGGTGTAAACTTCAACCGTCCCTTAAATAAAAACCCTTATAAAAAGTCGGAATGGGTAGCTTCTGCTGGTTTGCAATATCAAAGGGTTACAATTACCGACGGAGACGGAGATCGAAGAGAACAAGGTGCGATTTTTGAAGGAGATAATAGAATTTCAGACCCGGTTGAACTAAGTGCTTCGGGAGATGGTGAAGATGATTTGTTTTTGGTCAAATTAGGAGCATCTCGCGATAAGCGCAATAACCCCCTACAGCCAACCAAAGGTTCTTTTTTACGTTTGGGTATAGACCAGTCAGTACCTATCGGACAAGGTAGTATTGCGCTTACAAAGTTGCGTGGCAGTTACAGTCAATACATACCTGTAGACTTTACCAACTTTAGTAAGGGAGCCGAAACCCTAGCTTTTAACGTTCAAGCTGGAACAGTTTTGGGTGACTTACCTCCTTATGAAGCTTTTTCTTTAGGTGGTAGTAACTCAGTTCGCGGTTATGACGAAGGTGGATTAAGCAGCGGGCGTAGCTATGTAGAGGCATCTGTTGAGTATCGTTTCCCGTTATTCTCCGTGCTTAGTGGCGCGTTATTCGTTGATGTAGGTAGTGACTTAGGAACTACAACCGAACCAGCAGAAATACTTAATAAAAACGGTACAGGTGTTGGTTATGGACTTGGGGTAAGAGTACAGTCTCCGCTTGGCCCGATTCGGATTGATTACGGTCTTAACGATGATGGAGACAGCCGAATTAACTTTGGTATTGGCGAAAGGTTTTAGAAATTTTGGATTTTACGGAAAGTTTGGGGTGCCCGTGTGAGTCCCCAAAACTTTCTAAAACGAATTTTGGATTAGGAACTGTTAGTTAGGAGTTAGGAGTTAGAAGTTATCTTTTACATCTTCTAAATTCTCGATTTCTAATTACCCATTCCCAATGCCCTATTCCCTATTCTTCTAACTGTTTTCCGTTTAACTTGCTAATTTTTACCTTTACTTAAATACTATTACTTAAAGCATTGCTTCTGAAAGTTTTAGCTGTGGTTCTTCAGAACAATGCTTGGAAATAAATAATTAATACGCAATATATCAATATTCCCGAATTATATAAAAGGGTGTCTTATGCAACAGCGTACAATAGCCTCTTCAGTCAACCAAACAGGAATTGGATTGCATAGTGGGGTAATTACTAATGTCAGTATAGTGCCAGCAAAGCCAGGAAGCGGGCGCTATTTTGTGCGAGTTGATTTACCAGAAGCACCCACTATTCCAGCTAGTATCTCAGCAGTTAGCCAGACGGTTCTCTCGACTCAATTAAGGCATGGTGAAGCAAGCGTTCGTACAGTAGAGCATTTATTAGCTTCTTTGGCTGGTATGGGCATAGATAACGCCCGCATTGAAATTGACGGCCCGGAAGTACCACTTTTAGATGGCTCGGCACGAATATGGGCAGAAAGTATAGCTAAAGTCGGAACATTAAAACAAAGCTCCACTGTATCTGAAAACGCTTTATCTTTATTGACAGAACCAATTTGGGTACGTGAAGAAGATGCATTTGTTTGTGCGATACCAGCACCACAAACTCGTTTTAGCTATGGAATTGATTTTGAGTTACCTGCGATTGGTAATCAATGGCACAGTTGGGTAAGTGCGATTGAATCGCAAAACTCTTATGAAAGCTTCGTTGCAGAGATTGCCCCTGCCCGTACTTTTGGCTTAATGCATCAAATAGAACATCTAAAAACATCTGGATTAATCAAAGGTGGAAGCTTAGAAAATGCCCTTGTATGTGGTCCAGATGGCTGGGTTAATCCGCCACTACGATTTGCAAATGAACCTGTACGTCATAAAATCTTGGATTTAGTAGGAGATTTAAGTTTATTGGGAATTTTCCCCCGCGCTCACTTCTTAGCTTACAAAGCCAGCCACAATTTACATATTCAACTGGCAAAGAGAATTTTAGAATTGAGAGGCTCAGATTTTCGGATTTAAAAATTAATCTAAAATCGCTGCATCGTTGAGGAAGTTCTACAAGATAATCGCCTGCTTTTCAATACCTACCGGAAAAATTAATCTAAATAAGCCAAATGTCAACTGCTACCGAAGTTAACAATAAGGGCGCAAACGCGCCAGCATCTACTGAAGATAAATTGGGCAATTCTAACACAACTACATCGGAGAACAAAACAATTTTTACAGTAGAAGAAATCCAGAAACTGCTACCGCATCGCTATCCTTTTGCACTAGTAGATCGAATTACCGACTATGTTCCTGGAAAGCAAGCTGTCGGTATCAAAAATGTTACTTTTAACGAACCTCATTTTCAAGGGCATTTTCCCGGACAGCCTATTATGCCGGGCGTACTAATTGTTGAGGCGATGGCACAAGTCGGTGGTGTCGTAATGACTCAACTACCCGAGTATGAAGGCGGACTTTTTGTATTTGCTGGTATTGATAAAGTGCGTTTTCATCGCCAAGTAGTTCCGGGAGACCAACTGGTAATGACTTTGGAACTGTTGTGGGTAAAGCGTCGTCGTTTTGGTAAGATGCAAGGTCGAGCCGAAGTAGACGGTCAACTTGCTGCAAAAGGCGAACTAATGTTTTCTCTTGTTAATTGAGAAATCACTTGAGTAAGTAAAGGCACATAGCAATTGTGCCTTTGCTAAATCATCAGTTACGAGAATTGCAGTAAAAAAAAAGCCATTATAGTCATTATAGTATAGTAAAAATTCTGAGATTTCGCTGCCTCATAATAATCGTTACGAATCATCGATGCTTTCGACCACTAAATACTTAAATTACTCGTGCCGCGCAAACTGTTCTGGAGATGCACCCTTGAAGACACAAATTCACCCAACCGCTGTAATTCATCCTAAAGCGCAATTACATCCAACTGTTGAAGTTGGTGCTTACGCTACCATTGAGGGAGACGTAAAAATCGGTCCCCAGACGATTATTGGTTCTCATGCAGTGCTAAAAGGGCCTCTGGAAATCGGAGCGCGAAATCGAATTTATTCTGGTGCGGTTATTGGTTCGGAACCTCAAGATTTAAAGTTTGCAGGGGAATTTAGTAAGGTTAAGATTGGCGACGATAATAGTATTAGAGAATACGTTACTATCAACCGTGCTACTGGTGAAGGCGAGGAAACTCGTATTGGTAACGGAAATTTGCTGATGGCTTACGTTCATATAGGTCACAACTGCGTTTTAGAAGATTCTGTAGTCATTGCTAACTCAGTGGCGCTAGCAGGGCATGTGTATATCGAGTCACTTGCAAGACTAAGTGGAGTTTTAGGAGTTCATCAATTCGTCCATATTGGCAGACGAACAATGGTTGGTGGTATGGCACGTATTGATAGAGATGTACCACCCTATATGTTGGTAGAAGGAAATCCCGCACGCATTCGTACTCTTAATTTAATTGGACTAAAACGTGCCGGTTTTTCCACTGAAGAGTTACAAATTCTCAAAAAAGCCTTCCGCATTCTCTACCGCTCCGAAATAACATTCAAAGAAGCTATAGAAAAATTAGAATTCTTAAGCGATAACGAACATTTAAAACATTTACGTCGCTTTTTACTACTTTCTCAAATGCCCGGAAGACGTGGTTTAATTCCTGGTAAAGAATAGTTAGTGGTTAGTGGCTAGTGGTTAGTGGAATAACTATCAACTATCAACTAACAAATAACGATTGCTAAATACGAATATTTATTAGTACTTAAGTGGTTAGTGAAATAAATATCAACTAACAACTATCAACTAACAACTAACAATTATTCAATGCGAATATTTATTAGTACTTAAGTGGTTAATGAAATAAATATCAACTAACAACTATCAACTATCAACTAACAACTAACAATTATTCAATGCGAATATTTATTAGTACTGGCGAAGTGTCAGGGGATTTACAAGGTTCACTTTTAGTTACAGCACTCAAGCAACAAGCCACAGCAAAAGGATTAGAATTAGAGATTGTAGCTTTAGGTGGCGATAAAATGGCTGCTGCTGGCGCAACTTTAATCGCCAATACTACTTCTATTGGTTCGGTTGGGATTTTAGAAGCTTTACCTTTTATATTGCCAACTTTAAAAATTCAGCGACAAGCAATTGCTTATTTAGAAGAGAATCCACCCGATTTAGTCGTATTTATTGACTATATGGGGGGAAATTTGCCGATGGGTAAGTATATTCGTCGTCATATGCCCGACGTACCTACGATTTACTATATTGCTCCTCAAGTTTGGGTGACTTCCATCGGAGAAAAGGATACAGAACAATTAATCAAAATTAGCGATAAAATACTAGCGATATTTCCTGAAGAAGCTCGTTATTTTCAAAATAAAGGTGCTAATGCAACTTGGGTAGGGCATCCTTTGGTAGATAGAATGCAAAGCTTTCCTGATAGACAAACAGCGCGTGCGGAATTAGGAATTGCTGATGATGTAACTTGTATTGCACTTTTACCCGCTTCTCGTTCCCAAGAAATAAAACATCTGATACCCGTAATGTTTGAAGCAGCATGGGAAATTCAAACAAAAATGCCAGATGTACATTTTTGGATTCCTTTATCTTTAGAAATATACAGAGAACAAATAGAAAAAGAAATACAAAAGTATCAATTAAAAGCAACCGTTGTATCCAGTCAACAAAAAGAAGTATTAGTTGCTGCGGATTTAGCGATCGCAAAATCAGGTACGGTTAACTTGGAATTAGCATTGTTAAATGTACCCCAAGTAGTTTTATATCGTTTAAATTCCTTCACCTATTGGGTTGGTAAAAACATACTCAAAGTAAAAATTTCCTATGCTTCTCCACCAAATTTGCTAGTAATGCGGGAAATTGTACCCGAATTCATTCAAGAAACAGCTACATCCGAAAACATTGTGAAAGCAGCAATGGAATTTCTATTAAACGAACAGCGACAGCAGCAAATGAAAGCTGATTATCAAGAAATGCAGCAGTTTGTCGGAGAAATTGGAGTTTGCGAAAGGGCTGCGAAAGAGATTTTGAAGTTAGGAGTTAGGAGTTAAGAGTAATAATTCTTCCCCCTCTTCCACTTCTCCCCCTCTATTCTTCATGTCCAAGCGCGGAAAAAATTACCGTCTTCCCAAATTCGGGCAACTTGTTTTTCGATTGCGGCTAATTGTTTGTCATCTAATTTCTGAAAACTTCGGGCAACGTTAACGTTTTCTTCTAATTGTTTAATGTTTTCAGCAGCGACTATACAGCAATGTACACCTGGTTGAGATAAGCTGTAACCTAAAGCTTGATTCATACCAGATAATCCGCCAGGTTTGAATAAACGACCGTATGCCGGTACTTTCATCGCAATTACGCCGACGTTTTTCTCTCGCGCTACAGGTAAAACTACGGGAAGAAAAGGACGGGGATGATATCTGTCAGCAGCGTTTACGGGAATTAAGGTAGTGTCAAAAGGATAGCGACGCAACCCGTTAGCTATTATGTCAGGTTCATGATGTCCGGTAATTCCGGCAAATCTAATCAGTTTTTGTTGTTTGGCTTCTTCTATAGCTTTGATTGCTCCAGAATTAGAAAAGATAGTATCAAGTTCTTCTGAGAAAGAAACATGATGCAACTGCCATAAATCCAGATAATCTACATTTAATCGTTTTAAACTTCTTTCTAATTCTCGCCAAGCAGCATCTCTATCTCTTGCTGCTGTTTTACTAGCTAAAAAGATTTTTTTACGGTGCGGTGGCAGCACTTTCCCCATGTAATCTTCACTAGGGCCATAACTTGCAGCAGTATCAAAGTAACGAATACCAAGCTGTAGTGCTTTTTCAATTTGTGCTATGGCATCTTTTTCGGCTCCATTCCGAGATAGTGGTGTTTGCCCAGCCCCACCCAAACCAAAGATAGGAAGTTTTACACCAGTTTTACCCAAAACTTGTTCTGGCATTTTTGCAGGAGGTGCAGCATTGCTAGTGGAATTTTGCTGTAAAGAGTTGCATCCGACAATACCACCAGCCACAGCCGCACTGGTAATTAAGAATTCACGCCGCGTTTTTTTATCTGACATGATTGAGGGGTGAAATTACTTTGTTGGTATTATTTTAGAAGATTTTTATAAAACAAGTTGCCCTCACCCTCCAAGGGTGGGGCTACATTTACAAAGCCTGCCTTCGCAGGCTGTATAAGGATATTTACCCAAGATATATTGGGTTTTATTTTTTGCTTAATTACATTTTTTTAGCTGCTGAATTTGCTGTTGCCTTTTGAATATAACGAATAATAACTTCAAAGTTATTACGAATTTCTAAAAGTTGTTTTACCGAGGTATTTGAAATAGCAATAGCTTGTTCTTCTTGTTGACGTGCGGCTGTTATTTGTTTTTCAATCTCTGTGTAAACTTGTTGTTCAAATTGCCATAATTGTAATTCAATTTGATTTTCTAAGTCTTTGCCTATTTTCTGAAATTCGCTGGCAATCTCCCATTTTAGATCAGCTATTTGCTTTTCTCGCTCCTGTTCCTTATGCATTTGGTGGCAATCTATTCCGATTGATACAATTGCTAAAGCTGGATCTAAAAACATAGCTGCATTTCCAATACCTTTAGCGATACCAACAGCTTGCCAAGGTTGAAATTTGAAGCCGACAAATTTACCTACAGCTAAAACAGTTTGATGTAAACCACTTCCGGCTACATTCATAGAAGTAAGAAAACCTTTTCCAGCAATATTTGCAGAAGTACTAGTTGCAAATCTGTTTAAGTTTAGTCCTGCTGTTTCACTAATTTGTTTAAGAAAATCCACTTGTTCTTGAATTCGTTGTGTATTTGAACTAGAAGCTACATTTTCAGCGGAGACATTTTCAGCTTTCTTTAAACAAGCTATAAAAGCTTGAACTAAATTTCCTTGCAATACTTCTTTGATTTCTTCTTGAATATCTTCGACTGCTGAATTCACAGCATTTTGTAATTTGGTTTCTGCTTGTTCATATTGTTGCTCAACATTTAATTCGGATTGTTTATTAAGTTTTTCAAAATCCTGTTCGGTGCCAACAGCAGAAGCTAGTATAGTACCTTCTCTCGCAATTGCAGCAGACATTTCTAAGGCTATATTTTTAACTTTCGTTCTTAGGCGATCGCGTTCTTTTCTTACAGCTCGAGATAATCGTGTTAAAACTTCTAAAAATGTCGCATCTTCAGTAGAATCCCGCGTCAATTTTAACTGAGCTTCATCAACTAAACTTAATGCAATTCGCACTGGTGTATCGAATCTTGCTAACGCTGCACGTTTCTCCACAAAATTATTCAATGCATCAATAAAAGTTTGAAAGTGGCTAATTTCAATCAGAAATTCTTCGTCTTCATCTACACCTTCACAATAATCTTTAGCATCAATAAAACAAACAGGAAATTCGTCTAAACTATAGGGTTTAATTGCTTCGGATAAACTTTTGCGATAGTTAGTAATTTTCTGTGCTTCTTCACCAGCTTCATCAGACATTTTATTAATGATAAGCATCATTTTCCACCGATAACCTTTTTCATAAGCTAATTTTTTGAAATTTTCAACTGTTAGTGAATCAAAAAGCATATAGGTAAGGGAGAAAACTAATAAATCAGCTTTATTAATCGCTTCATAAGCTATTTCATCGTGGTCTTTTCTATCCGTAAATAGTCCCGGTGTATCGATAAGTTTAATACCGTTCCAGTCATAATGAGCAGTTTTATCGGTAGCAATATCGGAATCAATACGAATATCGCGTCTTCCTGTGAGAGCAGAGATTGTGGTAGATTTACCAGCATTATATTGACCGATAAAAGCTACTGTCAAAATTCCTTTTTCTTTATGCTCTTTTAGTTCTTTTCTTAGTTTTTGACGAATATTTATAAGTTCGGGATGATTTGCTTGATCTAGTAATTCATCAAATTTTATACAAGTTTTTTTGAATTGAGCGCCGACAGCAGCAGCATCAAAGGAAGTTTTATCTTGATTCATTTTAATTGACTCCTGTTTATCAAAGATTTAGTTAAATAAGTTAGTTTCGTTTATGGGTTTTAAATCTGTAGGATTTATCGAAATATCCTCTTGCAAAACAAGATTAATTTCCTCCTGAGATTTATTGATTTTAATCTCAGTTTTGGTTTGAATGTTCATATTTTTGCCAAAATCACGTTTTACTTTAGCAATAGTTTTAATAATGGAACTATCATTTAATGGTTCGTATTTGCCGAGACACCAATCAATTATTCGTTTCGCATAAGCACGATTCAGATAATTTATGTTGTTATCGAGTTTTGTTTTGGCTGTATTAAGCTCTGTTGTAATTCCTTCTAATCCCGCAATTAATTCTTCAAAGTAATCGTTAACGCTATTTTCAACGTTATTACAATATTTTTTAAATTCTTTTTCAGCTTCTTGAAGAGTTTTATATTGGTAATCATCAAGTTGACTGCTTAAAGAATCCTCGATTTTATCAGCAGCTTCTCGCTGTTTCTCCTCTTTCGATTTAAACAATCCAGTAATAAAGCCAATAGCTGTACCTACTATTCCGATTGCAATACCAATAGGAGGAGCAAAGAAAGTTAAAACAGTTCCTGCAACTAAAAGAACATTTCCACCAATTCTTAATAAATTTTTAAAACTAATGGAATCTTGCTGAGTAAATTTAAAATCACCACCTGTTAATTTGACAAGTAGCTGTAATTCATTTCCAACTTCTTCAAGTATTTCTTGAATTTCGTTTTGAAATTGCGTGCTACTTTCTTGAAAAACATTTTTTAGACGCTCATCAAACTTGAGAGATTGAATTTTTTTATCCCATTTAATATTTAATGTTGTTTCATCAGCGTTCCAATTATCTCTTGAGAATTGAGGAATTGCATCAAAAGCTTCTTTAAAAATAGTTTTAATTTCTTTACTTAAATAATCACAATTATCATTTGTTGCTTTGCGAATATTTTTCTTGGTAGTTTTCTGTTTATTTTTAAGAGTTTCTATCAACTGTTGATAGATTTGTATTTGTTGTGTTACCCATTTATCGGGTTTATCAATTGCACCAACAGTTGAACCAAGTAAAGTTTGAGAGCGTCTAATGGCACCATGTTCAACTAAAGAAACCCGAATAGAGTCTAGAAAATCTTGCATTCGGCTTGCTTTAAGCAACTTTTCTTTATTTTGTTGATATTCTTCTTCGCGGGAAAGCTGAGCAGCAAGCAACATTACCGGAATAATATCGAAATAATCATTACCGTAATATTGTTTTGCATAACGCCGAATCCTTTCAACATGTCCAGCTAAATCATTTTTACCTGTCTTAGCAAATGGCTTATCTGGGTTTTTTAAAAAATACTCTAAACGTCGAGTGTCGCGTAAATTCTTCTTGACATTGAGTAAAATAATTAGCGGTTTTGCTTTCTCTTTTAATATCTTTAAGGATTTAAATTCAGTTTCCTGTACGCTATCGTCTGTTACTACATAACAAATAACATCAGATTCTTCGACAATACTTTGAGCAATTTCTTCATCAGTTTTGCCATCAGGAGCGCCAATACCGGGAGTATCAATAATCCGAATATTTTTCCATTCATAGACTCGATTAAAACGAGTAGTGCGCTGTTTCCCTTCACCGATAGCATCCCAGCCACCATCTGTAATAATAGCGTGGAGAGTACTTTTCCCAGCCTTAGTTTTACCCATAAAGGCAATACTAAAATGATTCAGAGCGCGTTGTTTTGCTGCAAGGGATTCGCGTACACTTTCAATTTCTTTGATGATTTCTACGGTAAGAGATTTTCTGGTAGTTTCAAGTTGCTTGGCTACTTCAGCCGCTGTTTTGGCTTTACCTTTTGTAGTTTTTTTTGTATTAACTGCTTCTAATTGTTTTTGGATACCTTTTCCTAAATCTTGCAGCGTTAAACCAGTTCGTTTCAGAGCAAGAGCGCCAAAGTTATAATCTTGGACAGCAACAGTAGCACATCTTTTAATAGCATCATCATATTCTGGCCCTGCTAACAATATTTCTCGTCGCAGTTGCTCAATTTGCTGTCCGACATTCTCGGGAGCAATTTCTCCTAATTTATCCACCAGTTTCCGTGAAACTACTGACTCCGCTCCTTTGAGAAGTCGCGCACCGAAAGAAATTTTTTGTTGTTCTTTTTCTTCATGATCAATAGTTTGAGACGTACATAAGCCTTCAGCTTGTTCAATCAGCCCTTCAACTTCCTCTTTTGTAAAATTCCAAATTTCTGCGACTAAATAAACCATTTCCCGCTCTAACGGTGAAAAGAAACCGTCAACGTAAGCAATAGCAAGTATTTGTCGCATCACTTGATTTTGCTCATCTGGGAGAATTTTATTTGCTACATCCTCTACTGAGAGTAAGTTTTCATCTTGAGCAAGAATTTTCTCCATTTCTTCTATGGTGCGTTTTCCCATGTTGCTCTGTTGTGCTAATTCATGCAGAGCTTGAGTTTCTTTGTTATGTATTTGTCCATCTGCACAGACAATGTGGGGAAGCAGTAAAAACGAATAATCTATAATTTCGTCAGCTTTTATAATTTTTTGAGTCATATCGATTTCTAATTTAATGTTGAATTAAAGCAAAACTATAAGTGATAAGTTGGCTTGAAGTCTTATTATTTTGGAGATGTAACACTCATTTTCTTCTAACAAAGAAGTTCTATAAGTTTTTTTATGTAAAAAGTACTACTGAAAAAACACAAACAAATAATTGGTCTTATATTTACAGAATTTCTATTTTATAAGTATGATTAACATACTTTATATTTTTTTACTATTAACAGAAATACATTTACTTAAAAATAAATATTATGGATTTTATATTCTTCATTAAAAGTTGGTTTAGCAAGCTGTTAAAATTTTGCAAATAAAACCTTTTGTGTAAGCATACTTTATTATTTACTATTATTTTCCTTATATAGGAATCCAATTTGAATATTGAAAAAAATTACAAATCACGTATTTGTAGAGTGCGTTACAAGGTTAGTCTAACGCACCAAAGTCCTTAAATAATGGTGTGTTGTCGCGGAGCGACAACAAACCCTACGTATTTTAAAAAATCAATTATGATTCCTATATTTTGATTAATAATAAATATAAATAAGTTTTAAAATATAGATAAAAATAAAGCTTTTTACCAAGAGCTAGGACATGGAAACCATACATACAACTTAATTTTTTTAATGGTTGTTTTGCCAGCCATAAGAAAAGTATATTAAATACTAATTTAATTGGTAAATGAGAATTTATTAAAAATACTCTTCTATTCCTATTTTTCCCATTTTAAAGATAAAAATAACGTTCTGATTCATTTTTCAGTGATTTCCGAAATTTACGAAAATATATTTAAGTAGATATTCTTATAAATCAACAATTTGCCGATTTGAATTTTTGAATTATTAGGAATAGACGCAATATTTACCAAATTGAGCGGTTAGTTAATATTAATTTAGCTTGTCAATAGAAAATAGGAGCCATAAAACTTGCTATGTGTTTCGACAAGTTTTATGGCTCGCTCGCACTAACTATTATTTATTGGATATTGTTTGATTTATTAAATTCCTAAAATTCAATACCTAAAATTAATCAGCTTTAGCAGCTTGTTTCTCTGCTGCATTTAGCCTTTTCTGATATTGTCCTATTTTTTGTTCTGCTACGATAAAATTAGGGCTTTCTGGTGGTACGGTTTGCATTAATATCATTGCTGCTTTCCATTTACCCGCAACTTTATTCCAATCTTCTTTAGAAGTCGCTAAATCTTCGGTTTGTGCCGCACTATTTGCAAGAGTTAATGCTTCGCTGAAGGAGTTTCCTTGAGATGATAATTTGGAAATTTGACTATTAACTACTTTGGTTTCGGTGCTAATTCTTTTTTGAATTTGTTCTCCAAAATTTCCCGATGATATACTCTGCTGAACGTCTGGTAAACTGAAAAACATATATAGCCATGCACCAACCAAACTAAGAACAAAGATATTTAAAAATGTCTTTGATGACTTTGGCTTTTTAACAACTTCGGTAGAATCATCAGAACTTTTTTTGGTTGTCGTGCTATCCGTAGTTACTGTTGTTGTAGAAATTATTTCATCTTCTTCTGCATCAAGTTGTTTTGATTTATTTTTAGCAGTATCTATTTCGTCTATACTATCGCTAAACACAAGACGAGCTTTGAATAAATATGCAATTTGATAAAATATAGCGGCGCATAAAATCCATATGCCAGCAAATGCTAATCTTAAATTGCTTGGATTTTCTGCGTATGTTGCAATAATCTTATTGTAGTTGAGCTTAAATAATGGTAAAAAAGGCGTACAAATTAAAGTAGCTATCAGCGTAGATAACACTATTACCAACCAGCTATACAAACTTTCCCACCAACTCACTAATCCTGGGAAAAAACCGGTTGTAGCGTTTATCTTTTCTCCTGGGATTGGAGACATAAAACGGCTGAGGAATAAGTGATGAAACAACGCGATCGCCGGTATAGGTAAAATTAAGATTAAGATGACAACTACGGCAGACTGTTCGGGAGTTTTAGACCATTTGGATAAATTGTACAGTGAATCTCCATATCGTCTGAAAATACCTAAAAAGGTACCCATTAATACTGACAGCATTAAAGCACTTAACCAAGCATTCGGATAAGGAATCCATGCGGGCAATGATGGTACTCGTTTCATTGAGAATACTCTTTGTAATTTGTAATATTTATTAATTTATGTAAATCTCTATTGCCTCAAATGCGTTTTTACACTAGACGGCCAGTTTTGCGTTTGGGGAAATTAAAGAGAATAGTTATTGGTATCAACGTCTATTGCCTGTTTACTCAAAAAATATGACATAAGCCTTTGATTGCCTAACCATACTTAGAATCAATTAAAACGATATATCTTTGCATAAAAGCATACAGTTTCTCAAGTATCAACTTATAGATATTTGAAATAGATACTAATAGATACTAAAAAACGGCATTGCACAATCGAAATATGAATAGCCCTCCTACTCCTAACTTTGGGAGAGAAGTTGATGTTAAAGTCCCCCAATTTTGGGGAATTTAAACGACTGTTGTTAGATACCTTTAGAAATTCATATCTGTATTCAGCAATGCCAAAAAACTATCAAGTTACTTGCTTAATGTAAAATAAAGTAGTTTTTATTGATGCTCGGGTCATACTGTAATTATTAAAGATTGCTCTGAATAGAAAGTCCCACGGCTTTTTAGGAATGTCATAATAAAAAAAATAGAGTTTGACTGCAATGCCTGCTTCGCTCAGATACACTAAAGAACCACATAAGGAAACTTATAGTGAAATAATCGACGTTCGTTCAAGTAGCGAGTTTGCAGAAGACTGCATCCCCGGTGCAATTAATTTACCGGTTTTAAATGATGCCGAACGCGCTAAAGTTGGAACGATATATAAACAGTTATCACCCTTTCAAGCTCGGAAAATAGGGGCAGCTTTAGTATCAAAAAATATTTCCCAACACTTAGAAGAACATTTCGTTAATAAAGAAAAAGACTATCAGCCTTTAATTTACTGCTGGCGTGGAGGTCAACGTTCTGCTAGTTTAGCTACAGTATTATCTCAAATTGGTTGGCGAGTAACTTTACTTGAAGGTGGTTACAAAACTTATCGTAGTTATGTACGTCAAGAATTAGATTTTTTACCGGTAAGATTAAATTACAAAATATTATGCGGTTTAACTGGTAGTGGAAAAACCCATATTTTAGAAAAAATGCGTCAGAAAGGTTTTCAAATTTTAGATTTGGAAGCTTTAGCTAATCATCGTGGCTCTTTGTTAGGTGAAGAATGGCATGGTAAAGTTTCTCCTCAGCCTACGCAAAAGTATTTTGATTCCAAATTGCTGCAAGCACTGAAAAGCTTTAATTATCATAAAACTGTATGGGTAGAATCTGAAAGCAGCAAGATAGGAGAAATTCATTTACCATCATCTTTATGGAAGAAAATGAAGCAATCTAGCTGTGTAGAAATACAGCTACCGCTTGATGCCAGAATTGAATATCTGTTAGCAGAATATCCGCATTTAATTAATAATCCCGAAATTCTCAAAGCAAAGTTAGAAAAACTCAAGTCTAATTGCGGATGGAAAAAAATCAGTCAATGGTATCGGATGATTGATAACCAAGACTGGACATTATTCGTCAAAGATATTTTGCAATCTCATTACGATCCAACTTATCGTAAATCGATGCAGTTAAATTTTAATCAAGTTGAAAAGGTTGTTTGTCTAAATGATTTATCTTCTAGCAGTATTGATAATTGTTTGGACTCTTTAATGCCCAGTTTTGCTGGGATAACCTAAATTTTTCTAGTTTGGAGCAATTAATAATAATGCAACCTTGTAGAGACGTAAAATTTTGCGTCTCTACATTCATATTTAGCCAGTGATGAGTTAAATTAGATTACACTACAAATATACTACATACTGAATTATGAAAATTAAGCAGCGTCATGGTTGGGATTTAAGCACCTCAGAAGCTAAAGCAATTCAAGAAGAATTAAGAACATATGTTATTACAGAAGATAAATTTGAAGAACCCATCAAGTACGTTGCTGGTGTCGATATGGGTTTTGAAGAAAATGGAAAAATCAGTCGTGCTGCGGTAGCAGTGTTGAGTTTTCCTGATTTACGTTTACAAGAGCAAAGTATCGCAAAACGGGAAACAAGTTTTCCTTATATTCCTGGTTTTTTGTCATTCCGTGAAATTCCGGCAGTTATAGATGCGTTAGAAAAGATAAATAAAATACCAGATATCATATTGTGCGACGGTCAAGGAATTGCCCATCCTCGTCGAATGGGCATTGCTAGTCATCTGGGTGTAATTCTTGATATGCCTACGATAGGGGTAGCCAAATCTTGGTTAATAGGTGATTATAAAGAAGTTTCTCAAGCAAAAGGAAGCTGGCAGCCTTTAATACATAATAATGAAACAATAGGAGCAGTATTACGTACTCGTTCAAACGTTAAACCATTATACGTTTCTAGCGGACATCGCATTAGTTTACCAACAGCGATTGATTACGTATTGCGTTGTACCCCGAAATATCGTTTACCCGAAACTACTAGAATTGCCGATAAATTAGCTTCTAATAGATGAGATTGATAGAGAGATAAGCACAACCTTTAACCTTTAACCTTTAATTTGGTTTATCTTAAGTTTTTTACAGCATACTTGATTGCTTATGCTGGCTCGTGTTAGGAATCGCACAGATAATGGTTGAAGTTGCTTAGTTAGGGAGAAGCTTACAGCTTATTAAGATAATGAATTCACTAACTTTACAGTGGCACGATGCTGGCGAAGAAAAAACTCAGATAATTTACGAACAACAGCCTAGTAAGAATCCTGGCACTATCCGCCTTGGTAGGGACCCCCAACGCTGCGATATTGTTTTGAGTCATCCTACGGTATCGGGTTTACATGTAGAAATATTATTTAATTCTGTGCAAAAAAGCTTTTATATTCGCAATTTGAGACACAAAAATCCTCCTTTAGTGGATGGAAAGCAGTTATTAAAAGAAGATGCGGTTTTGAATGAAGGCAGTATTCTTTGTTTGGGACAAATGCAGTTAAAAGTTATTAATATCAGTATTCCGCAAGTTAATAGCTTTCCGGCTACTATTTTAGAACCACCAAAGCCAAAACAGAATAATCAATCTGCGACTCCTAGCGTTCCAAGAAAACAGCCTTTATCAACTGCACCTTTACCAAAAGGTTCTTATGGTTTGCAATGTCCTAATTGTCATAAAGTTTCTTCTATCGAGCATATTCAAGTTGGTTGCCCTTGGTGCGGTACTTCTTTAGCTGCGGCTGTGAGTGTTTTAGTTGCACCGGATAATATCAGTGAACAGTGAACAGTTAGCAATTAGAAGTTATTAACTAATTCATGACAATCAAATAACTATCAACGAACAATTAACAACTAACAAGTATTTACTATCTACTTACTAATTATTACTAATCAAAATATATGACAAATAATTTAGAAATTCATTTAAGTTGGGAAGAACCGGCAACTGGAGAGCTACGAGAACCAATTTTAAGAGTGCCTATTGCTTTTGGTAGAGAATTTTCTCAAATGCCTGGGGAATTAAAAGGACAGCGTGTTTCGCGGATGCTGCTTTCGAGCAGTGAGGTTTCCCGATATCATGTACTAATTGATTGGGAACAAGGTCAGTTAATGGTAATTGACCAAAATAGCGTTAATGGTATTTATATTAATGGTAATCGCCAGAAGCGTAGCGTTATTAACAGTGGCGATACTTTAAAAATTGGGCCTTATGAAATTACTCTTTCTTTTAATTTAAATACACCCACTTCTGCATCTACACCTACGCCTGTATCTTCACCAACGCCGACTTTATCTACAATTCAGTTTAATCCAGCTACTAATTTACCAGATGCAACTTTACCCCCAGAGCCAGCAGCCACACCTTTAGGTTCGAGTTTTCCACCACCAATTTTTCAAGAAGAGAAGGTTCCGGTACAAGCTCTTCATGCTACAGGTTTGCGGGTAGATGAAACCGATTATTTGGCTTTAGGGGCTGGGTTAGGAAGCTATATATGGATAGATTTATTAAGAATATATGGTGTAGATAGGGAAAAAATAATCGCTTTGGGTTTGGATAAGGAACCATTTGCGCGTTACAAGCAATTGTGTCTCAATTCACAAATACCTTTGCATGAAAGATTACGTTCTAATTCCGATTCTTGTCCCGATAATATCTGGGGTTGGCCGAGTTACGGTTTGCGAGAAGCTTGGCGCGATTTTGGCAAAGGAAAATTAAATGATTCTTTTAAGTATTTATGGAAAGTTTTTGCCGAACCAGATTACGCCGAAACTTATACTCCTCGTGCCAGTAATGTTTTTGATTCCATAGATAGAGAAGCAAAACGTATCGGCTGGGAGCAAATTTATCGTTATGGAAGAATACGAGCCATTCGTAAAACTGATGATGGTAGATACTGCGTTGCTTATTCTCGTGGAAGAGGAGAACATGCTTTTTATGTAGCTCGTTTTTTACATTTAGCAACGGGTTATCCAGCAATTCAGTTTCTTCCAGATTTACAGGCTTATCGAGAAAAATATCGCGATTTTAAATCTGTAGTTAATGCTTATGAAAACCATAACCACGTTTACGAACAGTTAGAGCGTCAAGGTGGTAAAGTCTTGATTCGAGGACGCGGTATTGTAGCTTCGCGGATTATTCAACGGATTTATGAAGCACGTAGAAAAAATTCTAACATTACGGTTTTACATTTGATGCGATCGCCCAAACCAAAGGGTAATAAATTTGGTAAAACTCAGCGAATGGTAAAGCATCATTTTGAATTTCAGCCGTTTAACTGGCCAAAAGCTTGCTGGGGTGGCGAATTAAGAGTCATGCTAGAAAATGCCAGTCCGGAACAGCGTAAAAGCTTGCTAGCTGATTGGGGAGGCACCACTACAGCAGATCGTCAAGATTGGCAGCGTATTACAGAATCAAGTTTGCGAGATGGCTGGTACAAAATTGAATTTGGTGAAGTGCAAAGTGTAGAGCGCGATGCTCAATATGGAGGTACTCTTACCCGCATTAAAGAAAAAAGCTCTAATGGACAAATTACTATCAATGCAGATTTTATTGTAGACGCTACCGGATTAGATGCTAAAGTCCAAGCAACTCCATTATTAGAAGATTTAGTTCAACGTTATAGCCTACCGCTGAATCATTTGTCACGATTAGTTGTAGCAAACGATTTTGAATTAGTAGAAATGCGTAATGGCAAAGCTAAAATGTATGCTGCTGGGGCAATTACTTTAGGCGGCCCTTATGCGGCAGTAGATAGCTTTCTCGGTTTGCAGTACTGTGCTTTACGAAGCTTAGACGCACTAGCAACAGCCCGCGCTCCTGGAGTCAAAAAGTTAAACGCTATTTCTTCCTTCAGACAATGGATGAAGTGGGTGTCAAATCAATCACCTTAAATATTTTGCCATTTACTAGTAGTCTTTTCGTTTTATCCGTCAATTTTAATGAAAAAGACCACTAGTATTCGACCTCATAACTTACTGCGGATTTCATCTTAATAAGGCACAAAACACTCGTTTGAGGCAAGGGAGCAGGGAGCAGGGGGCAGGGGGAATGTACCTCATCTACTTGCAAAGCGCTGTATGTGGTTGACTACTAGCCAGTTATATATCAATTAAGTTGATACTGAAATTCTTACAGATGTAAAGAGATTACAGTTTAGCCTATCTCGTATTTTACCTTAGTATACTGTATAAAAAACTATATTATTTGTAAACAGTACTTATAATTAGATTTAAAATACTGATTCACCAAAAAAAATTAGCAAATAAATTAATGTAGCTTATTTGACTTGAATATTTACAGTCTTAAGGAAATAATAATCAACGGAATCACTTGACATCCCACTTACGACGTTTATGAAGGCTTGATTGACCCGTCGAGCCTTTTTCCTACACTATTTACTTTATATACTTATTTATATACGTAGTAACCGAATATTTGATTAAGAATTTAGTAAATATTTATGATTCTAATTAAATTTTGTACGTATTTACTTTAACTCAAATTAGTTAAAAAAGCATTAATATACTGAATTTGCTTTTCGGTCAAACACGAGTAGTTAGAAAAAATATCTAATTGATTTACAGCATCTTTATACAAAATAGTCATTTTATTCATAAAAATTGTCGAAAATTGCAAATTCTTCTTGAAGTAGTAAATAAAATGTTCTGAAATGGTGTAGAAATGTATAGAATCTTTTAAAGATATAAAATATAGTCTTTTCAGATGCAAACATTTGTAGCTCCTTCAATGCAGCTATCTCTAGTACCTAATAGCCCTCAACCTCTAAAAATTGTCGCGTTAGGGGATAGTTTAGTTTATGGATTTGGTGACCCGGACGGAGGTGGCTGGGTTGAAAGATTGCGACGAAGTTGGATGTTACCCGAAAGTGCGGGTCATGTTCTTTACAATTTGGGTGTTCGAGGCGATCGCACTGTACAAGTAGGTAAAAGACTAGAAGCTGAATTTCGTCATCGGGGGGAGTTACGAAATCGCGTTCCTGACATCATTATATTATCGGTAGGGGTAAATGATTCAGCCCGTGTAGGTCGTTCTGATGGCAAGAACTATACAAACTTTAGTAATTTTGAAGAGCAGCTTAGTTCTTTGGTGCAGCAAGCTCAACAGCTTTGTCCCGTATTGTTTGTTGGTATGGTTCCGGTAAATGAAGCGAAAATGCCCTTTCTCAACTGCTTGTACTATAATCGCGATGACCAGTACCGCTACAAAGAAGCAACTCGACTGATTTGTCGAAAACAGGGCATACCTTATCTAGATATTTTTGACAAATGGATGTTACATCCAGAATCTTGGAGAGTTCAACGTTTGAGCAGTGATGGCCTTCATCCCAACACTCTTGGTTATCAAACTCTATTAGAAGACGTAACGAACTGGGAAGCAATTGCCCGTTTTAATTCTAGAGACTACTATCGCTTAACTTCATAGAAAATTTATAAATTTGTTGACAAAGATATGTGGACACCGAAGCGCCGACATCGTATTGAATCTTTCAATATGCCTGTAAGGCGTTTTTTAACTTAAATAGGACTTATAGTTATTAACTCTCGGTTCCTAATTTATAATTTAAAATCTTAAATACAAAATCTAATATCTAAAATGCTATGACTCCAACTTTATTCGGTCGCTGGCAAACTCGTTTATTATTACTTTTTAGTGTAGGTTTATTTGTTAGCCTGCCCTTTGCAATTGGTGTAGTTGGTTCGCCGTCAAGCGATGTATATTTTTGGATACTTTTTTATGTGGCGATTTTTGGTTTAGGATGGGATGTCGTATACGACCAAATACAAAAGTATCGCTGGGATAGAGATTGGCCAGCAGTTTACCAATTATTCGCCGGTATTTGGGAATTTATATTTATAGTTTGTGGAGTAAAATTTTTAGGTTTTTTACCTACTCCTATTCCAAAAGAAGAACTGTCTTTATTTTGGGTTTTCTTTCACTATTTTGTTGTTTGGCTGGCGGTTTTTCTTGCTTCCCAAAGTTTAATGCGAATTATTTTTGTCCGATGGCGCTTTTTTGGTGGACAGTGGCTGTGAACAAATATGAACCCCTATTCAGTTCTGAAATATTAGAAAATATTTAGATAGAGCAAAGCTAAAGACATTCTGGAACATATAACTAGCGGTTACATCAGTATTTTTACCCCTAGAAAGGAAATGATTGCTAAAAAATGATTGCTAATTGATAATAGCTTCATTAGCTTTTAGCTTTAGACTATTAGCAATTATCAATTCATAAGCCTAATCTGGCTTAACTTATGAAGGATAAAAATAATGGATAAGCAATATAAAAATAGGCAGTTTGCATTTTTGTGCAAGCGTTTGATTCGTTTTAGCTTGCTTAGCTTGTACGCAACAGTTGCTTTTAATACTCATCGCGCTATTGCCGCACCTGTTGGGAAATTGGAAGATTGGCGATTTTCTTCTGAAGATTCTCAACTAGAAATCTCTCTCTCAGCACCATCTCGTCCCCAGTATTTTTACCTTTCTCAACCTCCCCGTGTTGTTGTAGATTTACCCGATACAAAGTTAGGTTCTGTCCCTACTCAACAAAGCTATTACGGTGCCGTTGAAAGAATAAGGGTTTCTCAACTCAACGACGATACAACTCGTATTGTCATGGATTTAGCGCCTGGAGTATCCTTAAATCGCAATCAAGTACAGTTGCAACCCCTATCTTGGGAAAATCCCACACGTTGGGTGTTTCGTCCCTCAATTTTAGCAAGCCCAAATCTTTTACCACCAGAATATCAATCTGTAGGAGGCGAGCTACCTGCGAATGTCACAAGCCAGCTACCACCCGGTGCTTACTCTCCATTACAGTCAACTAGTAATTCTCCATATATTCCTCAACCACCAGGTGCCATAACACCTTTACAACCATCGGCTCCTCTTCCACCCGGTACTTATAACAATCCTTTACAACTTCCACCAGGAGTAAATACACCATTACCTTCTATTCGCTCCCCTTTACCATCAACACCTGTAAATAATGGGAGTACAGAGCAACCAACTGTGAGCGTACCACCGATTACAAGTACCTATTCGTCTCCAACAATACCTAATTCAGTACTTCCACCTGCAAGATTTCCTTCACCATCGGGGACAGTAAATTCTTCCCCGTCTGTTTTTTCTACTCCACCGGGGAATTTTCCAATAATCAACACGCCTTCTAATTCAATAAATCCAAACCAATCCGGAGTTATTGAGTTCGGACAACCTTTTCCGAATCCTACAAGATAAAAATCGAGCATAGAATAAAGTGATTTTCAACCAATGAAAATACAAAACTGATTTGCAATGTAATAAATAATATGGCGTTGCAGCAAAAAAATTGTAGAGACGCAATCAAGAGCAATCGCGTCTCTACATTAATTTTTGCAACACTTATGGTTAAAGCTTTAAAGAGAAATTAAGAAATTATTCTTTAGAATCTTTCTGTCTCTCCCGGTAAATTTATAGCCCCTTCATCTGTGTTAAAGAAATTTTTCGCCGCATCGTTTTGATAAATGCATTTAACGTCAAGTTCTTTACTATCTAATCTGCCTGTAAAGCCAAAAGTATTTAAACGATTTTTACAGTCTCTTACTTGATCTGATGTCACTAGATTTCTTTGTCTTAAAATCTCCCAGTTACTTTGACGCAAAACACATCCAGGGCGCATACTGGGTTGAGCAACATAAACATTAAAGGGGTTGAGAGTTACAAACAGTCTGGTATCCATCACCATTGCACTAGCCCCATACTGAACGCAAACCTCTGGATTGGGCGCTTTTGTATCAATATACTCGCGAGAAGCCACATTAGATGGTGTAAAGGTTACTGTAGAGCTAAAAGCAATACCAATACCAATACCTAGAATAAAAATGCCCCCCAGAATGGCAATGGTTGTGAAATTAAATACTGAGGAGACAGGGTTAGAACCTCTTGAAGAGGTATTAGCCGACCTACTATTATATTTACGTTTCATGTCTGCTTTTTAATTTCACGCCTCGTATAACGTCTCTCGTAGTTAAACAATATTTCCTTCTTTAAGTATGACGATTATTTAATAGAATTGTCTGCTACTTTAGCAATAATGTTTCAACTTAATTACAAAAATAGATGATAGGGTAATAGGTAATAGTAATGAGGAAAAATAAATTTTCGTTACTTACTTCCTCTTGACTTTAAACTATTTTCCATACTCAATAAGTAACCCTCAATTACTCTGAGCCGCACGCTTCGCGTGAACGGGTTCAGCAGGCGCACTCACAGAGATTGCCTCCGGCTTAAATGGGGGAACCCGCGCAACACACTGGCTCCCCAAGACATCGCTTGCTGCTTCACCAATTACCAGTTACTAGCTAGCTACAGCTAAAGTCTCTTCTAAAGGCATAAAACGGAAAGCGCGATCGCCACCTCTTTCAATTACAACTTTTACTCTTGGCTCTATTTTAGGTAGATTTGCCAAATATTCTAATTCTTGATCCTCAAGGATATGTCCATCAACAATCCACAACACTAATCCCTTGGATTTCGGAGGCAAATTCTCCAACTGAGTACTAATAATTGGTGGAACGTAATAAACATAACCAACCGCAGCGCCATTAGATGTGCTTTTTTTACCAAGGTGCGGGGGTCTGACACCATGAATACCAGTCAAATAGGCAGCTACATCACCCAATCCTTTACCACTAATACACAGAGCGTTGTAGCCTTTTGCACGCAAACGGCGACGATAGCGACCTTCAAACCCGCCTTCTAAAGGTACGTATACCCCTAATGCGCCAAATTTCTCTAATTTGCGAATAAAACCGCCACCAGTAGTTAGTAATGCCATAGACCTTTTTCAAATATCGTTTCGATAATTCTATTATCTGTTATCAGTTAACAGTTAGCAGTTATCAGCGTTCGGTAACCAGCGAACAGTTTTCTATTGATAACTAATACTTCTAATACCATACATATAAAGATGATTAGCCTACCTGACGATGGGCTTTGTTTGTATAGCTTCAGATTTACAGTTTGTTAGCGTTAGGGAAGCATGTCTAAAAGCCATAGCGTTTTCGATTCACACATAGATAGGCTAACTGATAAATGCTAACTGCACGTTTAAAAAAATCTGGACAAACGAAAATAGATAATTTATATTATTAGATTGTGACCAATTTTTAATCGAAAGCTGTTTTGCAAAAAAAATCTTGACTTGAGCTTGTTGTCGAAGGTTTGAGAGAATCTTTAGAAATAAGTTAGTCAAATTTGACAAGAGAGTGGTAAATTAAGAAGTCTTGAGGTAAACTTAGGACGTTTGATTGAAATCAGAAACAATTGTTTAAGATTTTGCAAGCAGAAAGGTCATGTTGGTAACGGCGTAACCCCAGCCTTTGAAAAAAGGATACTGAGCAGGTATATCGCTGCTTAAGTCCGACGTTCTATTTATAAATAAGTGCCAAAGTAATTGCTTAGATATAGCAATGCTGCACAATTGCAAAGCTGTTTTTTAGCATTGCATTTCTAATTCTTTAGTCCTTCCTTCTGGGAAGGTACTTTTGACTGCGCCGATAAATTAAAGATATTTCTGAGTTTTCGACGTAGTAAACATCAAAAATAAGAAAGCTCCGATGGAAGTTGGATGGCTATTACCTAAGCATTTCCGGACTTCTGAGTTTTCTTGATTCTAAGGCGGGCTGTTACTAAAAAGTAACTTCATAATTGCCTCCAACATCTAAAATTCCGAAATAATGCGGAAAATTTGTACAAAGGAGACTTGTAACTGTGTCTGTAGGTATTCTCGGCACCAAAGTGGGTATGACTCAAGTTTTTGACGATGCAGGAGCAGCAATCCCTGTGACTGTAGTTCAAGCTGGGCCATGTACCGTAACCCAAATCAAAACGCAGCAGACCGACGGTTACTCCGCCATTCAATTAGCATATGGTGAAGTAAAAGAAAAAGCTTTAAACAAGCCGAAATTGGGGCATTTAGCAAAAGCATCTGCCTCACCTTTACGGCATTTAGAAGAATATCGTGCCCAAAATACGGATGATTATTCTTTAGGTCAGCAGGTTAGTGCTGATATTTTTGAAGCAGGTCAGCTAGTAGATGTAGCCGGTACAAGTATCGGTCGCGGTTTTGCAGGCAACCAGAAACGTAATAACTTCGGCAGAGGTCCGATGTCTCATGGTTCTAAAAATCATAGAGAACCAGGTTCTATCGGTGCAGGTACTACCCCCGGTCGTGTTTATCCCGGTAAGCGGATGGCAGGACGATTAGGAGGTAAGCGTATTACGGTTCGCAAGCTGAAAGTCGTGCGAGTCGATGCAGAGAAAAATTTATTGTTAATTAAGGGAGCTATTCCTGGCAAGCCAGGAGCATTAGTTAATATTGTCCCTGCAAAAGAAGTGAAATAGTCATTTGTCATTCAATGAAGCAGATGTAAATTGCGGATTTGGGACTCCACAAGTAAGAAGAAGCCTGAATCTAAGTTGATTAGAAAGTAGAAACTTTCGAGTACATAAATACAAATGGCAAATGACTAATCTAAGAGGACGCAAAAATGGTAGATTGTGCAGTTAAAAATTGGCAGGGAGAAGAAGTCGGACAGAAAACCTTGGAGTTGAAAGTTGCCAAGGAAGAAAGTGCTTCTCATGTCGTTCATAGAGCCTTGGTTCGACAAATGACTAATGCTCGCCAGGGAAATGCTAGTACTAAAACCCGCGCTGAAGTTCGAGGTGGCGGTCGCAAACCCTGGAGACAAAAGGGTACAGGACGCGCTCGTGCGGGTTCTACTCGTTCGCCGTTATGGCGCGGTGGTGGTGTAATCTTTGGTCCGAAACCCAAAGAATACAACTTGAACATGAATCGTAAAGAGCGTCGTTTAGCTTTACGAACAGCTTTGGGCAGTCGTGCTGAAGACATGATTGTTGTAGAAGAATTCAGCGAGCAATTACAACGTCCCAAAACGAAAGATTTAGTAGAAGCGATTTCTCGTTGGGGTTCTCAACCCAACCAAAAAACTTTATTGATTCTATCGGAACGTTCGGAAAATATATATTTGTCAGCTCGCAATATAGAAAACGTTAGGTTGATGGTAGCAGACCAGCTTAATGTTTTTGATTTGCTGCACGCAGACAAAATTGTGGTTACTGCTAACGCAATAGATAAAATTCAGGAGGTCTACGGTGCCTAAATTTGACCCCCGCAATCTTCCCGATTTAATACGTCGTCCGATTGTTACCGAAAAGGCAACAATTCAGATGGAGTACAACAAATACACTTTTGAAGTATTGCCAAAAGCAACAAAAACTCAAATAAAAGCGGCAATTGAAGGTTTATTTGATGTCAAAGTTTTAAAAGTGAATACTGCCGTCAAGCCTCGAAAAAAGAAGCGCGTTGGTAGGTTCATTGGATTTAAACCCCAGTACAAAAAAGCAGTTGTGACTGTAGCATCAGGGGATGAAGAAAAGATTCGTCAGGTTCTGTTCCCAGACGTTTAATTTAGGTTAAAGGTTAAAGGTCGAAGACGAAAAAATTTAGGAGTTAGGAGTTAGGAGTTAAAAGTTAGCAATAAATTAATTATTCTCTATCTTTCCTTCCCTCTCTTCCCCCCTTGCTGCGAAATGATTTCTAAATAAGTTTAAAGTTTAAAATTATGGGTACTCGTTCATTTCGTCCCTACACCCCTAGTAATCGTCAAGCGACGACTTCCGACTTTGCGGAAATTACAAAGTCAAAGCCAGAAAAATCCTTAACCCAGCATATTCATCGGGCAAAAGGTAGAAATAATCGTGGTGTAATAACCAGTCGTCGTCGGGGTGGCGGACACAAACGTCTTTATCGGATTATCGATTTTAAAAGAGATAAGCGGGGTATTCCTGGTACCGTCCAGGCAATTGAATATGACCCCAATCGTAATGCAAGAATCGCACTCGTAGCTTATGAAGATGGCGAAAAGCGCTATATATTGCAACCAAATGGCATGAAAGTCGGAACCACAATTATAGCTGGTCCGGATTCTCCCATTGAGAACGGGAATGCTTTACCTTTATCAAATATGCCCTTGGGTACCGGCGTACACAACGTAGAATTAATTGCTGGAAAAGGCGGTCAAATAGTACGTTCGGCTGGCGCGGTTGCTCAAGTAATGGCGAAAGATGGTAATTACGTAACTTTGAAATTGCCTTCGGGAGAAGTTCGCATGATTCGGCGTGAATGTTACGCCACCATCGGACAGGTTGGTAATGTAGAAGCCAGAAACCAAAGCTTGGGTAAAGCAGGCAGAAATCGTTGGAGAGGTCGCCGTCCCAAGGTTAGAGGTAGTGTAATGAACCCTTGCGACCACCCCCACGGTGGTGGTGAAGGACGCGCACCAATCGGTCGTAGCGGTCCGGTTACTCCTTGGGGTAAACCGACTTTAGGTAAGAAAACTCGCAAGCCTAAAAAAGCCAGCAGTAAATTGATTGTTCGTCGCCGTCGTAAGTCCGGTAAGCGCGGACGCGGTGGTCGTCAATCTTAGGGATTTTGAATTTTGGATTTTGCGAAAAGTTGGGGGTGTAGATTTTCTTTCACCCAAGCTTTCTAAGACGGATTTTTGATTCTTTAGTTACAGCATCTTGCTCCCTAGTAGTTAATAAATTTTTGATAGTTAATCTTCTAAAATTTTTCCTCTAGGGATTGAGATGGTAACACTACCTAAATAATCTAAAATTCAAAATCTAAAATTCAAAATCTATAATCCAAAATCTAAAATCTAAAATCTAAATTGTCCTATGGGTCGTTCTCTTAAAAAAGGTCCTTTTATTGCAGACCATCTATTGAAAAAGATTGATAAGCTAAATGAGACCAATAAAAAAGAAGTTATAAAAACTTGGTCAAGAGCTTCCACTATTTTGCCAATGATGGTTGGTCATACTATCGCAGTTCATAACGGAAAACAACACGTTCCGGTTTTTATCAGCGACCAAATGGTTGGTCATAAACTGGGAGAATTTGCTCCTACTCGTACTTATAGAGGTCACTCTAGAGACAAAAAAGGAGGTAGATAAAAAAAAGCCGCTAATAGCGAATTGATGCAATTAGTAAAGGAGTAAAAATAATTATGGCTACTGATACTAAAGAAGTAAAAGCGATTGCTAGATATATACGTATGTCACCTTTTAAAGTACGTCGCGTACTTGACCAAATTAGAGGACGTACTTATCGCGAAGCATTAATAATTTTGGAATTTATGCCTTACAGAGCCTGCGACCCAGTTTTAAAGGTTCTTAGAAGCGCTGCTGCGAATGCCGAACATAACGAAGGATTAGATAGAGCTTCTCTAGTAGTTTCCACAGCATTTGCAGACCAAGGTCCAGTATTCAAGCGTTATCAACCTAGAGCGCAGGGTAGAGCATATCAAATTCGCAAGCCCACATGTCATATAACCGTTGCAGTATCAGCAGATCCAGCAGCGAATTAAGTAAGCACTCCCTTTCAGAGTAATTTGAAAATATAAATAAACAAATTAGCTAACAAACTATCAGAGTGCGAAAAAAATTTAGAGGAGAACATAAGTGGGACAAAAGATAAATCCAATTGGATTTCGCCTTGGGATTACAAAAGAACATCAATCTCGTTGGTTTGCAGACCCTTCTCGATATCCCGAATTACTGCAAGAAGACCATAAACTTCGTCAGTATATAGATAATAAATTAGGTAGAAACGCTCAAAATAATGCCGGTATTTCTGAAGTTAAAATTGAGCGTAAAGCAGATCAAATTGACTTAGAAGTACGTACTGCCAGACCTGGCGTAGTTGTAGGTAGAGGCGGACAAGGTATTGAAGCATTACGTACCGGACTGCAAAAAGAATTAGGCGGTAATCGTCAAATTCGTATCAATGTAGTGGAAGTACAGCGTGTTGATGCTGACGCTTTTTTGATTGGCGAATACATCGCTCAACAACTCGAACGACGGGTTTCTTTCCGCCGAGTAGTGCGTCAAGCCATACAAAGAGCGCAGCGTGCTGGCGTACAAGGAATCAAAATTCAAGTTAGCGGACGCTTAAACGGTGCAGAAATTGCCCGTACAGAATGGACTCGTGAAGGTAGAGTTCCATTACATACCTTAAGAGCTAACATTGATTACGCTTACGTAACCGCTAAAACTATATACGGTATTCTTGGCATCAAAGTTTGGGTATTCAAAGGAGAAGTTATTCCCGGAGAAGAAGAAGCACCAACTTCTAACCCCAGAAACGAGCGGGAACCTCGTCGCCGTCAAAATCGCCGTCGTCCTTCCTTTGAAGACCGTTCAAATGAGAATTAGTTATTAGTAGTTAGTGGATAGTAGATAGCGGTTAGTGGATAGTAGTTAATAAATCAACGAAAACTAACAACTAACAACTAACAACCAACAACTAACAACTAACAACCAACAGCTAACAACTAACAACTAACAATGTTAAGTCCAAAAAGAACTAAATTCCGCAAACAACATCGCGGTCGTATGAGAGGTTTAGCATCACGGGGTTGCAATATCAACTTTGGTGAATTTGCCCTCCAAGCTCAAGAGCCATCTTGGATTACCTCACGACAAATAGAAGCTTCTCGACGAGCAATGACTCGTTACGTGCGTAGGGGCGGAAAAATCTGGATTAGAGTATTTCCCGACAAGCCCGTAACAATGCGTCCCGCAGAAACCCGAATGGGTTCTGGTAAAGGTAATCCAGAATATTGGGTAGCCGTAGTTAAACCAGGAAGAATTATGTTTGAAATTGCTGGCGTAGCAGAAGAAACTGCTCGTGAAGCAATGCGTTTAGCTTCACATAAGCTACCAATTAAAACTAAATTTATTGCCCGTGCCGATCAGGAGCCTTCCTCGTAGATTAATTATGCCTTTCCCTAAAATTTCTGAAGCAAGAGATTTGAGTGACGAGCAGCTAACGCAAGAAATTAATGCAACTAAAAAGCAATTATTTGACTTGCGTTTGCAACAAGCAACTCGACAACTTGAGAAACCCGCACAGTTTAAGCACTTACGTCACCGTCTAGCTCAATTAATGACGGTAGAAGGAGAACGTAAACGCGCTGCAAATTCTCAGGATTCAGAGTCAGTAATTAGTGAATAATTATTTTTAGCTTGTCACTCATACCAACATGAAAATAGTAAATTATGGCTATTAAAGAAAGAGTTGGCTTAGTAGTCAGCGACAAAATGGACAAAACTGTAGTCGTTGCCGTTGAAAACCGCGATAGCCATCAAAAGTACGGCAAAATTGTAGTTACAACCAGACGCTACAAAGCTCACGACGAAGAAAATAACTGTAAAGAAGGCGATCGCGTTCGCATTCAGGAAACCAGACCCCTAAGCAAGACTAAGCGCTGGCAGGTTAAGGAAGTCCTCAGTAGCAGGAATAATTGATAAACATCGGTTGTTACATAGCGTGAGCAACTTTACAATGGAGAATAATTGTGATACAAGCCCAGTCTTACCTTAACGTTGCGGATAACAGCGGTGCCCGTAAATTAATGTGCATCCGCGTTCTGGGTGCTGGAAACCGTAGCTATGGCAGCATTGGCGATAGGATTATCGCCGTAGTAAAAGATGCCCAACCGAATATGGCAATTAAGAAGTCTGATGTAGTTCAGGCTGTGATTGTACGTACAAAGAAAGGCGTAAATCGTGACAGTGGCATGACAATCCGTTTTGATGACAATGCCGCAGTCATAATTAACCAAGATGGAAATCCCAGAGGGACGCGGGTATTTGGTCCCGTAGCGCGTGAATTGCGCGAAAGAAACTTTACTAAAATAGTTTCTCTGGCACCGGAGGTACTGTAATGACAGTTAAGAAAAAATCAAAACCTCAATTTCATAAGATGCACGTCAAAACCGGGGATACCGTACAGGTAGTTTCTGGTAAAGACAAAGGAAAAGTCGGTGAAATTGTTCGGGCAATTCCTAAAGATAGTAAAGTAATTGTCAAAGGTGTAAATGTAAAAACGAAGCACGTAAAGCCGCAACAAGAAGGCGAATCGGGGAAAATTGTGACTCAAGAATTCCCTATTCATAGTTCTAACGTGATGCTTTATTCCACCAAGGAAAACGTCGTTTCTCGCGTATGTTATACCTTTACCCAAGAGGGTAAGAAAGTACGTATGTTAAAGAAAACCGGGGAAATTTTAGATAAATAAGAGTTAGGAGTTAAGAGTTTAAAGTTTAAAGTTAATAATTAATAATTAGTAAACCTTTAACCTTTGACATTCAAACTTCAACCTTGTTTTAACACTTTATTCCCTGACCAAGCCCAGGGATTAGGAGAAAAAATGGCAGTAGGATTAAAAAGTAAATACCTTGAAACTATTGTCCCCAATTTGATGAAGCAATTTGAATACACAAATATTCATCAGGTACCCAAAGTTACAAAAGTAACTGTTAACCGAGGATTGGGGGAAGCTTCTCAAAATGCTAAAGCATTAGAAGCATCTTTAAGCGAAATAGCAATTATTACCGGTCAAAAGCCTGTAGTTACCAGAGCGAAGAAAGCGATCGCGGGTTTTAAAATTCGTGAAGGTATGCCTGTCGGAGTAATGGTTACTCTGAGAAGCTCTAAGATGTACGACTTTCTCGACCGTTTAATTAATTTGTCACTGCCTCGGATTCGTGACTTTCGCGGTATCAGTCCGAAAAGCTTTGACGGTCGTGGGAATTACACTTTGGGTGTCAGAGAACAACTGATTTTTCCAGAGGTTGAATACGACAAAATTGACCAGATTCGTGGAATGGATATTTCCATCATTACTACAGCTAGGAATGACGAAGAAGGTCGCGCTTTATTAAAAGAGATGGGAATGCCCTTCCGGGAGCAATAAGTTCATTTAACAGAGGAAAAGATGGCGGCAAACGACACAATTGCAGATATGCTGACGCGCATCCGCAACGCCAATTTGGCTCGGCATCAAACAACACAGGTGCCAGCGACAAAAATGACGCAAAGTATAGCTAAAGTACTGCAAGAAGAAGGCTTTATCACCGACTTTGAGACATCTGGAGAAGGATGGAGCAGCAAATTGGTAATTTCTTTAAAGTACAAAGGAAAAAATCGTCAACCAATTATTACTACTCTTAAAAGGGTTTCTAGACCTGGTTTGCGAGTTTATTCCAATAAGAAAGATTTACCAAGAGTATTAGGTGGCATTGGTATAGCCATCATATCCACATCTTCCGGTATCATGACCGACCGTCAAGCACGCCAACAAAATGTAGGCGGCGAAGTACTTTGCTACGTTTGGTAGTTAAGAATAACGCAACCCGGAGAGATTTTTAAGGACAAAAAACCATGTCGAGAATTGGTAAGCAACCAATAGCGGTACCGGCTAAGGTACAAGTAAAGATTGACGGAGCTTCTATATCTGTCAAAGGTCCAAAAGGAGAGCTATCTCGCGAACTTCCTTCAGTGGTAAGTGTTTCTCAAGAAGGAGATACGATTACAGTATCCCGCCAAGACGATTCGAGAGTATGCCGCCAAATGCACGGATTAAGCCGTAGTTTGGTTTCCAACATGGTAGAAGGTGTTTCTCAAGGCTTCCAGCGTAAGTTACAACTTCAAGGGGTTGGTTATCGAGCTTCTGTGAAGGGTAAAGATTTAGTCTTGAACGTTGGTTACAGTCACCCTGTAGAAATTACTCCCCCTGATGGAGTTCAATTTGCCATTGAAGACAAAGGTCTGACTATCGTTGTCAGCGGTTATGACAAGGAAATTGTAGGCAATACATCTGCCACAATTCGCGCCGTTCGTCCTCCCGAGCCTTACAAAGGTAAAGGTATTCGCTATGAGAACGAAGTTGTAAGGCGTAAAGCTGGTAAAGCTGGTAAAGGTGGTAAGAAGTAGATTATTAAATCATGAAATTTACCCGCAAACAATCAAAACAGCGTCGCCATCGACGCATCCGAGGAAAAGTATTTGGGTCTTCCGAACGTCCTCGTTTGGCAGTATATCGTTCTAACGAAAATATTTATGCTCAAGTGATTGATGATACTACTCATCGGACTTTAGCTACAGCATCGAGTATAGAGCCAGAATTAAAATCTAAGTTGAGTTCTGGCTCCAATCAGCAGGCTTCAGCAGAAGTTGGTAAAACTTTAGCTGCACGAGCTTTAGAAAAGGGTATTAACCAAGTCGTATTTGACCGGGGAGGTAACCTTTACCACGGACGTGTCAAAGCCTTGGCTGATGCAGCAAGAGAAGGTGGTTTAAATTTCTAAAATTATCGGCGATGCAAGGCACATAGTAAATAAATACTAAGTAAACACTAAGTAAATTATTTATCGCTAATTATTTGGTAACCGATAAGTAAATTCACAAAGCATATAAGTATGGCAAACAATCGTCGTAAAACCAGCCGAGCAAAAAAAGAAGAGACTAACTGGCAAGAGCGGGTAATTCAAATCCGACGAGTAAGTAAAGTTGTCAAAGGTGGTAAAAAACTCAGCTTCCGGGCAATTGTAGTTGTCGGCAACGAGCGCGGTCAAGTTGGTGTGGGAGTCGGTAAAGCTAGTGATGTTATCGGAGCCGTCAAAAAAGGCGTAGCCGATGGCAAAAAACATTTAGTAGATATCCCGATTACCAAATCTAATTCTATTCCCCATCCCACAAATGGAATTGGTGGTGGTGCTAAAGTCATTATGCGCCCTGCGGCACCAGGTACGGGTGTAATTGCCGGTGGTGCAGTACGTACAGTATTAGAACTCGCAGGGGTTCGTAACATACTGGCAAAACAACTTGGCTCTAACAATCCTCTAAACAATGCCAGAGCTGCCATGAATGCTCTTGCTGTATTGCGTAACTTTAAAGAAGTTGCTGAAGATAGAGATGTCAGTATAGAAAAACTCTACGCACAGTAGAGTCCTACAATGGATTTGTCGTGTAAATTAATACAGATATAGAAGACTATGAGACTACACGATGCTCGCCCTCAGAAGGGTTCAAAAAATCGCGGTCGCCGTGTCGGACGCGGAATTGCGGCAGGTCAAGGTGCTAGCTGCGGTTTTGGTATGAGGGGTCAAAAATCTCGTTCTGGTAGAGGAACTAGACCGGGTTTTGAAGGTGGTCAACAACCCCTTTATCGTCGGGTACCTAAACTTAAAGGTTTTCCCCTCGTTAATCGTAAAATATACACTACGATTAATGTAGAGAAGCTATCTTCACTTCCAGCAAATACAGAAGTTAATGCGACCTCGTTACAGGAGAATGGTATTCTCACTACCGTACAAGGGCCATTAAAAGTTCTAGGAGATGGAGAATTGAACGTTGCTCTTAAAGTACAAGCCGCAGCTTTTACGGGTACGGCTCGTAGCAAAATTGAGGCAGCTGGTGGCAGTTGTGAAATTGTATAAGTGACTTAGCTTTCAACTTGCACTCTTCGTATTACCGCCATCAGGTGCCTGGTTAACATTCATCGGTAGATCGTCATTATGATAAGTCGAGATAGAGCACCAACAGCTCAAGAAACTTTTATGCAGATGGCACAGGCAGCCGGTTTAAGAGGTCGGCTGTTTGTCACCATAGGTATCTTACTTTTGATTCGTTTGGGTATTTATATACCTATTCCAGGAATAGATCGGGTGCGATTTAGTGCCGCTATGTCGCAAGGTAATGGCTTAGCAGGAATTTTAGATATCTTCTCTGGTGGTGGTTTTTCTGCTTTAGGAGTATTTACCCTAGGTATTTTACCTTTCATCAATGCTTCGATTATCATCCAACTGCTTACGGCTGCAATCCCCAGTTTAGAAAAGTTACAGAAAGACGAGGGTGAAGCAGGAAGACGTAAGATTTCACAAATTACACGATATGTTGCCTTGGGTTGGGCAATTGTTCAAAGCATATTTATTTCATCAGTTTGGCTAAAAAACTTTGCTCTGGACTTCGGTCCTATTTTTGTGTTTGAAACTGCTTTGGCTTTAGTTGCTGGCTCGATGTTCGTAATGTGGGCATCGGAAGTAATTACGGAGCGAGGAATTGGTAATGGAGCTTCATTACTTATTTTCCTTAATATCGTGTCGTCTTTGCCTACAACTTTGGGTAGCACTATTAGTTTTGCTCAAGTTGGTGGTCGTGAAGCTGTAGGTCAAGTAGTGGTATTGCTTCTACTGTTCTTAGCAACAATCGTTGGTATCGTATTTGTTCAAGAAGGGATGCGACGGATTCCAATTATTTCAGCTAGAAGACAAGTAGGTAGAAGAGTTCTTGCAGAACAGCGTAGTTTCTTACCCTTGAGACTTAATCAAGGTGGAGTAATGCCGATTATTTTTGCAACTGCAATTTTAAGCTTACCGCTTTTAATTGGAAACTTTACTCAAAATCAGCAAATAGCTAACTTTACAAGTACTTATCTAAATCCAGGTGGTTCTGGTTGGTGGGCTTACGCTTTAATCTATCTGTTTTCAATTGTTTTCTTTAGCTACTTCTACTCTTCTTTGATTGTCAATCCAGTTGATATCGCTCAAAACTTGAAGAAAATGGGTTCTTCTATTCCAGGTATTCGTCCTGGTAAAGCTACAAGTGAATATCTTGAAAGAGTCTTGAATCGTCTTACCTTTTTAGGTGCAGGCTTTTTGGGATTAGTTGCCATTATTCCTACTGTAGTCGAAAGAGTCTTGAACGTACCCACTTTCCGTGGTTTAGGTGCTACATCCTTATTAATACTGGTTGGCGTAGCTATTGATACAGCAAAGCAAATCCAAACTTACGTTATCTCTCAACGTTATGAAGGGATGGTGAAACAATAGTGTCAAGGATTATTTTTTTAGGTCCCCCTGGAGCAGGTAAAGGTACTCAAGCAAAAACTTTGGCAGAGCATTGGCAAGTTCCCCATATTTCAACCGGTGATATACTCCGCGAAGCGATTAAAGAGCAAACACCTTTAGGTGTGAAAGCTAAAAGCTTTGTAGATAGCGGGCAGTTAGTTCCTAGCGAACTAGTACAAGATATGGTAGAAGAGCGGTTGCAAAAAGCGGATACCAGTTCTGGATGGATTTTGGATGGTTTTCCTCGCACCGTGGAACAAGCCACTTTTTTAGATAATTTGTTGAAAAAAATGAATTTAGGTGGTGCATTAGTAATTAATTTAGATGTGCCCGACGATATAGTGGTTGGTCGTTTGCTCGAACGCGGACGGAAAGATGATACGGAAGAAGTTATTCGCCGTCGTCTGCAAGTTTATCGTTCTGAGACTACACCTTTGATTGATTATTATGGCGATCGCAATCAATTGGTTGTAATAAATGGAAATCAATCAGCCCCAGAAGTGACTTCTAATCTTAAGCAATTAGTTGTTAGTTGTTAGAAGATGGTTGTTAGTAGTTAGGATTCTCGTTTGTACTAACTACTGACAACTACTATCGATCCACCGAATCAGCAATAAAAATTTAAATAAGATATATTAATAAATTGTTGATATATTCTCCGTAAAAAATTGCAAACTTGATAAACGCAATCAAAAAAGACTGTTGAGTTGAAGGAAAAACAAATTGTCCAAACAAGATTTAATTGAAATGGAGGGCACGGTAACAGAATCCTTGCCTAATGCCATGTTCCGTGTTGACTTAGATAATGGTTTTAACGTTCTTGCTCATATCTCTGGTAAGATTCGCCGAAACTATATCAAAATTTTACCCGGCGATCGCGTAAAAGTAGAGTTAACACCTTATGACTTAACCAAAGGTCGCATCACTTATCGACTGCGTAAAAAGTAAACCCATGTGGAATATTATACTACAATCTAATAGCTTTGGCTTTACAACTATTTAACTGAAAATTTCCCGTTTTTGTGTTATAATTTACTATTTGGAGTTTGATGAGAGACAGATGAAAGTTAGAGCCTCCGTAAAAAAAATGTGCGAGAAGTGCAACGTAATAAAACGTCGCGGTCGCGTAATGGTTATTTGTCAGAATCCCAAGCACAAGCAAAGACAAGGATAAACTGTTTGTTTGATGGGTTAATGAAGCCACTGGTAGAATAATTGGGATTTGACTTAATAGCTTCTCAAATTCAGATTTGTCTAGATGGACTCAGATATCTGAATATCCAAGAGTGGGTATAGATGAAAGAAAAAATATGAGGAGATTTTCTAAATGGCACGTATTGCCGGAGTAGACTTACCACGCGATAAGCGTGTTGAAATCGGTCTAACCTATATTTTCGGAATTGGCTTAACAAGCGCTAAAAAAATTCTAGCTAGTACGGGTGTAAATCCAGATACCAGAGTTAAAGAGTTGAGCGATAGTGATGTCGCAGCTTTACGAGCAGAGGTAGAAAAAAACTACCAGGTTGAAGGTGACTTAAGACGCTGGGAAGCTATGAATATCAAGCGTTTAGTTGATATTGGCACTTACAGAGGTCGTCGTCATCGTATGGGTTTGCCAGTTAGAGGACAAAGGACTCGTACTAATGCAAGAACCCGTCGGGGTAGAAGACAAACAGTAGCTGGTAAGAAGAAGGCACCAGGTAAATAAAGTATAAATAAAATAATTAATTACCTGATTAATTATTTTTACCTATTGGCAGGATAATCGATTTTCTAGGTTAATTCAACTATAACGATATGGCGCGACAATCAGCAAAAAAAGGCGGAAGCAGAAAGCAGAAACGTAACGTACCTTCGGGAATAGGCTATATTCAGTCTACTTTCAATAATAGTATCGTCACTATTACCGACCCTAACGGAGATGTAGTTTCTTGGGCATCGGCTGGTTCAAGTGGTTTTAAAGGAGCAAAGAAAGGAACTCCTTTTGCCGCTCAAACAGCAGCAGAAAGTGCAGCCAGAAGGGCTATGGATCAAGGTATGCGTCAAATAGAAGTGATGGTCAGCGGTCCAGGGGCAGGAAGAGAAACTGCCATAAGGGCAATTCAGGGAGCAGGATTGGAAATAACCTTAATTCGCGATATTACTCCAATTCCCCACAATGGTTGCCGTCCACCAAAAAGACGTCGAGTTTAAATATATTAGTTGGCTATGGCTTTCGACGATAGATATATTGTTATCTGTTGTGCCGGAGAAGCTTTCGTTTGCAGAAGGTAATCAAAGGCAATAATTTGATACTACATCTATCTACAAGAAGCCAGTTCCCCTCACTCTAGAAAGTGGCCGTCCGTAGAAATTAAATAGCGTATCTATTAAATGCTAATTAATTTCGTATATTGATTAAGAATAAATCAAGTCCCTAAGCGAATGAAGTTATCAATTTTAGATAATTTTTCTTTGCAAAGTGGCAATTTAATTTCATTAGAGGTGGGTAATAATTTATCATTGCCTGCCGCTATAAGACCTGATTCAGAAGGGAGGTTACTCCGTGGCGCAGTTTCAAATTGAATGTGTAGAATCTAATACAGAAGAAAGTCGGAGCCACTATTCTAAATTTGTTTTAGAACCTTTAGAGAGGGGTCAAGGAATCACAGTTGGCAACGCTCTGAGACGGGTTTTACTAGCCAATTTAGAGGGCACATCGGTTACAGCAGTAAGAATTGCTGGAGTGACCCATGAGTTTGCTACCGTCAGAGGTGTGCGTGAAGATGTGCTAGAAATCCTCATGAGAATGAAAGAACTTATTCTCAAAAGCCATTCACCTCAACCCCAGATTGGTAGATTGCTTGTTAATGGTCCTGCAACAGTTACCGCAGCACACTTTGATTTACCAAGTGAAGTAGAAGTTATAGACCAGACTCAGTACATAGCTACCTTAGCAGAAGGTGGCAGGCTGGAAATGGAATTTAGGATTGAAAAAGGAAAAGGTTATCGCACTGTAGAAAGAGGTCGCGAAGAAGCTACATCCTTAGACTTTCTGCAAATAGATTCAATTTTTATGCCGGTGCGGAAAGTAAATTACAGTGTCGAAGAAACTCGTGGAGAAAACGGGTATCCAAAAGATAGACTGCTTTTAGAAGTTTGGACAAACGGTAGTGTTGCTCCACAAGAAGCTCTTTCTTCTGCTGCTGGGATTTTAGTAGATTTATTTAATCCACTGAAAAATATCGAAATTAACCCAGAGGATACAGTTTCAGAAATTGACCAAGATCCAACTGCTCAAATACCTATCGAAGAATTGCAGCTTTCGGTGCGAGCTTATAACTGTTTGAAACGGGCGCAAGTTAACTCGGTAGCAGATTTGTTGGATTATACCCAAGAAGACCTTTTAGAAATAAAGAACTTTGGTCAAAAGTCAGCTGAAGAAGTAGTAGAAGCCCTACAGCGACGTTTGGGCATTACATTGCCTACAGAAAGGGCTTCAAAACACGCCTAAATTAAACAATTCATAATTAAATCTAGATGAGATCATGCGTCACCGTTCTAAATTAAAAAAACTAAGCAAACCAGCAGATCAGCGCCGTGCATTGCTTCGAGCGCTTTCTACTGAACTCATTCGTCATGGACGAATTACTACTACTGTTACCCGTGCCAAAGTAGTAAGAGCAGAAGTAGACAAAATGATTACTTTAGCTAAAGATGGCTCCTTGAATGCTCGTCGTCAAGCTATTGGCTACCTTTACGACAAAGATTTAGTTCATGCTTTATTTGAACAAGCTCCGACTCGATATGGAGAGCGTAAAGGCGGCTATACCCGTATTTTACATACAGTACCTCGTCGTGGTGACAACGCTCAAATGGCGATTATTGAATTAGTTTAATTGGGTAATAGATGTAGTTTCTTGGTAAGCAACATCTTTAATTTTTATTGTATGTCAGAAAGCCGACCATCGGAACAAACTCAAAGGGTTGCCTTGGTAATCCAATATCAAGGCACTCATTTTCATGGTTGGCAATGGCAGCCCAAGTACCGTAGCGTTCAGGAAGAAATAGAAAAAGCAATTTCTACTGTAGTAGGTGATAAAGTCACTTTACAGGGTGCCGGGAGAACAGATAGTGGAGTTCATGCAGCCGCTCAAGTAGCTCATTTCAATATAAAGAGTAAAATTCCACCTTCTAAATGGGCAACTATTTTAAATGGCTACTTGCCAGAAGGTATACTGATTAGAGCTTCGGCAGGCGTTAGCAATTATTGGCACGCTCGTTTTAATGCTACGTATCGACGATATCGTTATACACTATACAACGACAAACTACCAAATCTATTTGTCAAACCCTTTAGCTGGCATTATTATCACGCTCATCTAGACGAATCATTAATATCAGCAGCACTTCAACCCTTACTTGGAAAGCATCACTTAGCAGCTTTTCACCGCGCTAACTCCGGGCGTAAGCATTCATGGGTCACCGTACAGGATGTAAAATGTTATCGTCGTGGAGCATTGGTACATATTGAAATTCAAGCAGATGGATTTCTTTATGGTATGGTTCGTTTGCTGGTAGGAATGCTGGTTCAAGTTGCTACCGGAAAGCGAACAACAGAAGATTTTACTCAAATCTGGCAGCAAGAGCGCCGCGAGGAAGTAAAATTTGCCGCACCTCCCCAAGGACTGTGTTTACTGCGGGTAGGATATGATGAGTTTCCGTTTCCTCCCGAAATTTGGTACGATACGCAACCCTTATTTGATTTTTCAGGTAACTTTACAGATAATTTTCCAGATACTTCTGTAGATAAAAATTCAGATAATATTCTAGGTGAAATTACTGCATAAAAATGTAAATTTATTAATAGTCAAACTTAGTCAAATGATGACAAAAACCTACCTTCCCAACCCAGCAACAGTACAGCGAGATTGGTATGTAGTAGACGCAGCAGACCAACGTCTCGGTCGTCTAGCTACCGAAATCGCAATGGTTTTACGTGGCAAAAACAAACCACAATATACCCCACACATGGACGCAGGAGATTTTGTAGTTGTCGTTAATGCAGAAAAAGTTGTAGTCACCGGTAAAAAGAGTTCTCAGAAGCTATATCGCCGTCATTCCGGTCGTCCTGGTGGGATGAAGACAGAAACTTTTGAACACCTACAAGAACGTTTACCAGAGCGTATCATCGAAAAAGCTGTTAAAGGTATGTTGCCTAAAAACAATTTAGGGCGACAGTTATTCAAGAAACTAAAAGTTTACGCTGGTTCGGAACATCCTCATGCCGCACAACAGCCTAAAGAATTAAAAATTAACACAACTCCAGGAGAAGAAAATTAATGCAAGCAACAGAAAATGAAAGCGGACGTGCCGTATACTGGGGAACTGGTCGTCGTAAATCCTCAGTCGCAAGAGTACGTTTGGTTCCCGGTAACGGCAAAATGACCATTAATGGTAAAGAAGGCGACTTGTATTTTCAATTTAATCCCAACTACATCGGAGGAATCAAAGCTCCTTTGGAAACATTGGGCTTGGAAAACGAATACGATATTTTGGTAAGAGCTAATGGTGGCGGTTTAACCGGACAAGCAGACGCAGTTCGTTTGGGAGTAGCTCGCGCTTTGTGTCAGCTAGACCCAGATAATCGTCCTCCGTTGAAAACCGAAGGCTATCTTTCTCGCGATCCTCGGTCTAAAGAACGTAAGAAATATGGTTTACATAAAGCTCGTAAAGCACCTCAGTACTCCAAGCGTTAATATAGTGCTACGAAGCAGGTTAAAGGTTAGAGGTTAAAGCTTAAAAAATCATATGCTTTAACCTTGATTAATCTCTTAACCAGAGTAACGTATAGCTATATATAAATGAAAATCCTTGTAGTTGGAATAAATAGTAGATACAAGCAATAAGAAATTAAGGGTATTTCTAATTACGAATTACGAATTAATTATTATTGCGTCATAATTGATATACACTCACCACGAAGAAGAGAAATGGCAAAACCAGAAATTCATCCAGAGTGGTATCCAGAAGCCAAAGTTTACTGTAACGGTCAGGTTGTAATGACTGTTGGCTCTACCAAACCCGAATTACACGTAGATGTTTGGTCTGGAAATCACCCCTTTTATACAGGTACTCAGAAGATTATTGATACCGAAGGTCGCGTAGAACGCTTCCTACGCAAGTACGGCATGAGCAGCACTCAACCAAAAGAAACTAAAGGCGACGAAACTAAAAAATAGCCACCAGGCAATACTTCAATCAAACGACTCAGCTTACTGAGTCGGTTTTTTAGTATGAGCCTGTATAACTATTTTATTAAGGAGCGTTGCACAATCATGGCCGAACAATATTTGCTGGAAAAACTACAATCCGTTGAACAAACCTTTAACGAATTGACTCGTCGCTTAGCAGACCCCGATACAGCCCAAAATCCGGAAGAGTTTCAGGAAGTAGCAAAAGCTCGTTCTGGATTGGAAGAAGTTGTAAATACTTACGAAACTTGGAAAAACACCCAAGAAGAATTAACAGGAGCGCGTGAAGTTGCCAAAGAATCGCAAAGCGACCCAGAATTACATGAAATGGCAACTTTGGAAGTCAAAGAACTTGAAGAGAAAACAGAAGAACTTGAAAACCGTTTAAAAGTACTACTTTTGCCCCGCGATCCCAATGATGAGAAAAACATCATGTTGGAAATTCGTGCCGGTACGGGTGGTGACGAAGCCAGTATCTGGGCTGGCGATTTGGTACGCATGTACGAACGCTATGCAGGTACTCAAGGTTGGAAAGTAAAATTGCTCAGCGAGTCTTTAGCTGAAATGGGCGGTTTCAAAGAAGCAGTTCTGGAAATTAAAGGCGATAGCGTCTACAGCAAACTCAAGTTTGAAGCTGGAGTCCATCGAGTGCAGCGCGTACCTTTAACCGAGTCCGGGGGAAGAGTTCACACCTCTACAGCTACTGTCGCAGTCATGCCAGAAGTTGATGATGTGGAAATTCACATTGACCCTAAAGACTACGAAATGTCTACCGCTCGTTCCGGTGGTGCTGGTGGTCAAAACGTCAACAAAGTTGAGACAGCAGCAGACCTTTATCACAAACCTACAGGTATCAGAATTTTCTGTACGGAAGAACGCAGTCAGTTACAAAATAAAGAACGGGCTTTACAAATTCTGCGTGCCAAATTGTACGAAATGAAACTGCGCGAACAGCAAGAAGCTGTCACCGATTTAAGGCGATCGCAAGTTGGTACGGGTTCGCGTTCGGAAAAAATTCGCACCTATAACTACAAAGACAACCGAGCCACAGACCACCGTCTTGGTGAAAACTATTCCCTCAACCCAGTCTTAGAAGGTGATTTAGACCCAATCGTTCAAGCATGTATATCTCAAGACCAACAAGAGCGTTTAGCGGAGCTTGCTGCTTCGGTGAACAATTAATATTTGTAAATAACTAAAAAATTAGGAACTGGATACAAAAGGTTTGAAATATTCCCACTCGCTAGCCATTCCTACATCGTCAGAAGCCGTCTGCTGTGCCATTACTCTCAATACACACAGACGGTTTTGTAATGCATTATAAATTGCGTCTTCCATTTCTACAGGATAGAGAAAGTGCAAGGAATCAACTATAAGTATTTTTCAAAATTGCACTCGGTAGATGGTTATTCTTATTCTTTCTAGCAGACAGCGAATAAATTCGCCTGACTTCGCGGTTCCTCCAAGACCTGAAGGTACGTGGCTTCCCCGCTCATGGCATCCTGGTGAAACAAATCAAAGTGATGCCGTTAAGTAGGTAAGCAAATTTAATTGTATATTTACCCTACAGTTATATAGCTGTTCCCTGTTCCCTATTCCCTATCCAAGCAAAATGTTAAATTAATTTTGCACGGGTACTTATCTCAAGTAGCAATTGTTGGGCAAGCAGTCATGGACAGATTAGCTGCAGTTGCTGAATCTACAGGAAATAAAGCAAAAGCCAGCTAGATTTATCAACCAAAACACAATACCTAATCTAGAGACGTAGCGCACTGCTACGTCTCTTACTATTTGCAAAATTTTAACAATTTCTTCCTAATTTCTCCCCTTACAACAATTCCAACACGAAAATTGTAGTTAAATTTTGTTAAGATTAGACACAATAGATAAAAGGCGCGCTCCCTTACTGAAACCATCCCTTACCTTGGAGATACTTGATGCTACGACTTGAACATATCAGTAAAATTTATCCCACAGGCGAAGTTCTCAAGGATGTCAACTGGGAAGTCAAAGCTGGCGATCGCATTGGTTTAGTCGGCGTAAATGGTGCGGGAAAGTCCACCCAGTTAAAAATTATCATGGGTGAGATGGAACCAACATCCGGTGAAATTATTCGTCCTAGCAGCCTGCATATAGCTCATCTCAATCAAGAATTTGAAGTAGACCCGACTCGTACCGTAAACGAAGAATTTTGGACGGTATTTGAAGAAGCAAACGCAGTACAATTAGCTCTGGCTCAAGTGCAGCGAGATATGGAAAGCGCTTCGCCAGATGAACTTGATAAATTAATAAATAAATTAGATAAATTACAAAGACAGTTTGAAGCCCTAGATGGTTACGGTTTAGAAGCTCGTATCGGCAAAATCTTACCTGAAATGGGATTCGACCAGGAAGATGGAGAGCGTTTGGTGAGTTCTTTTAGCGGTGGTTGGCAAATGCGGATGGGTTTAGGTAAAATCCTGCTACAAAAACCCGATTTACTGCTATTAGACGAACCTACAAACCATCTTGATTTAGAAACTATTGAATGGTTGGAAAATTACCTCAAGGGTTTGACCACCCCAATGGTAATAGTTTCTCATGACCGGGAATTTCTTGACAGGCTTTGCACTCAAATAGTGGAAACCGAACGCGGTGTTTCTACTACTTATCTAGGTAATTATTCTACATATCTATTACAAAAAGCTGAAAATCAAACAGCACAGCTAAGTGCATTTGAGCGTCAGCAGAAAGAATTAGAAAAACAACAGGCATTTGTAGATAAATTCCGCGCTAGTGCTACTCGCAGTACTCAAGCCAAAAGCCGCGAAAAACAGCTTGATAAAGTAGAACGTATTGAAGCACCAGTCGCTGGAGTTAGAACTCTACAATTTAAATTTCCCCCAGCACCTCGCAGCGGGCGGGAAGTGGTAGAAATCAAAGATTTAACTCATATTTATGACGATAAAATTCTGTTTTTAGCAGCGAACTTATTAATTGAAAGAGGCGATAGAATTGCTTTCTTAGGACCAAATGGTGCTGGTAAATCGACTTTGCTGCGGTTGATTACGGGTATGGAAGAACCTACCGAAGGTGAAGTTAAATTAGGTCAACATAACGTCATTCCTAATTACTTTGAACAAAATCAAGCCGAAGCATTAGATTTAAATAAAACTGTCATGGAAACAATCCATGATGAAGTACCAGACTGGAAAAACGAAGAAGTTCGTACTTTGTTGGGAAGATTTTTATTTAGTGGTGATACAGTTTATAAGAAAGTAGACGCTTTAAGTGGTGGAGAGAAGGCACGTTTAGCATTGGCGAAAATGCTGTTACGTCAGGCAAATTTACTTATCTTAGATGAGCCGACAAATCACTTAGATATTCCTGCCAAAGAAATGCTGGAAGAAGCTTTACAGAATTATGACGGTAGCGTGATAATAGTTTCTCACGATAGATATTTTATTTCTAAAGTAGCGAATAAAATAGTTGAAATTCGCGATGGTGAATTCCGGGTTTATTTAGGAGATTATCATTACTATTTGGATAAAATTGCCGAAGAGAAAGAGCAAGAGAGATTAGCAGCGATTGAGGCAGAAAAAGCCGCTAAAAGAGCAGCGAAAAAGAAGAAAGCAGCAGCTAAGCGTAAGTAAATTTAACTATAGATTTAATTTTTGCCTCGCAAATTTCACAAATGCGCTTATTTTTTTTTACTACGCCCTCTTTTTTAAGAGGGTATTTTAATGACTGTATTCATTTCATTCTAATTAATTTTACTATTAAATAATTTTTCTAACTATTATCAAAATAAATAAAATTATAGAAAAATTGCAATGATAATTTTGCTCCCCAGTATTTATTTTCTGCTCCCCGTTTATTAAAAAGTTGTTTAGTCAATATTTGGAGATAGGAAAAATATGTAAAATTGAAATATTAAAGCGCTTTATTATAAAAATGTAATTTTATCGCGGTTAAATATTAATCAGTAATAAAATCTTTGGTATCCTAGATACGGCTAAATACTATTTGCCTTTTCCGATTCCCGGTTACCTTTCAAGAAAGAGTCATAAATATAAATCATAAAAAACAAAAAATAAAAATATATAAAACATCACTCTTGAGGGATTAAACTTTTTTCGATAGCAAAATTTAAGATGTCAACTACCTGTTGTTACAAAAACTTTACTCAATATCGAATAATTGCAAAAAATATATATGAAAATTAGAGATAATTCATAAAATAATTTAATACGCATAAAATTAATAAGCAAAAATTCACTTGCAGTTGTGAGTGTCAATGGTATTATTCGGATATTACGAAAAGTAAAGGGCAGTTTTGTTATGACAAAAGCACCTGTTTCTCCCGTGGTGCTAGTAATATTGGATGGATGGGGTTACTGCGAGGAGACCAAAGGAAACGCCGTTGCCGCCTCTTCAACACCTGTAATGGATAGCTTAATGAAAGCTTATCCAAGCACGTTGATTAATACCTCCGGGAAAGCGGTAGGTTTGCCAGAAGGGCAGATGGGCAACTCAGAAGTAGGACATTTGAACATCGGTGCTGGAAGAGTTGTGCCGCAAGAATTAGTAAGAATATCAGATGCTGTAGAAGACGGCTCAATTAATCAAAATCCGGCATTAGTGAAAATTTGCCAGGAAGTACGAGGTCGTAATAGTAAACTGCATTTGGTCGGATTATGCTCTGAAGGGGGCGTACATTCACATTTGAGTCATCTATTCGGCTTATTAGATTTAGCTAAAGCTCAAGGAATCTCAGACATTTGCATTCACGCGATCGCGGATGGACGCGATACTAAACCGAGTGAGGCGATTAAATCAATAGGACTTATTCAAGATTATATAGACCGCATAGGAGTTGGACGCATTGTAACTATTAGCGGACGCTACTATGCAATGGATAGAGATAAACGTTGGGATCGCATCCAAAGCGCTTATGATGTAATGACGCAAGATGTAAGAAGCGATCGCCTTTCTGCTGTAGAAGTAGTTAAAGAATCTTATGCAGAAGGGATAACAGATGAATTTATTGTTCCTGTTAGAATAGCTTCGGGAGCCGTAGAAGCGGGAGATGGAATCATATTTTTCAATTTCCGTCCCGATAGAGCCAGACAGTTAACTCAGGCTTTTGTTAACCCAGATTTTGACGGTTTTGAAAGACCGCAAATTAAACCGCTATCTTTTGTGACTTTTACGCAATACGAACAAGATTTACCAGTAGAAGTCGCATTTAAACCCCAGAATCTTAATAATATTCTTGGTGAAGTAATTTCTCAACATGGTTTAAAACAGTTTCGTACTGCTGAAACCGAAAAATACGCTCACGTAACCTACTTCTTCAACGGTGGTTTAGAAGAAGAACTTGAAGGAGAAGACCGAGAATTGGTAAGCTCTCCAATGGTAGCCACCTACGATAAAGCTCCCTCAATGTCAGCGCAGGCAGTTACCGACGTAGTTTTGGGGGCGATTCACAAGGGAATTTATTCCTTAGTAGTAGTTAATTATGCCAACCCAGATATGGTTGGCCATACAGGAAACATGAAAGCTACCGTTGAAGCATTGGAAGCGGTAGATAACTGTTTAGGAAAATTGTTAGAAGGAATAAGCAAAGCTGGAGGTACGGCATTAATTACCGCCGACCACGGTAACGCAGAATACATGATAGATGAGACAGGAAATCCTTGGACTGCTCATACTACTAATCCAGTTCCTTTTATTGTGGTAGAAGGAGAGAAAGTAAAAATTGCCGGACATGCTACCGATCTCAACTTAAGAACTGATGGTAAATTAGCCGACATTGCTCCAAGTATTTTGGAGATTTTGCAACTTCCCCAACCGCCAGAGATGACTGGAACATCATTGTTTAAGCCAGCAGAGTATGAGGTAAAAGTTCCTCGCAGCCCCATGAATTTGGTGATGCAGAACAATTAATAATTGTAAGTGGTTAGTTGTTACATCCGACAGGGGTTGCAAACCCCTGTCTAATAGCCTTCATTCCTAAAAATAGGACTGTAATAGAAGATTCAACGTAATTGTGACAGAAGAAGTTTAGATATAGTTCGTTCCTCCAAAAATTACTGTAAAGTTTATATATAATAATTAAGTTAAAATTTGTTTAACCGTTGCTTGTGAAGCTATTTAGTAGTTTGATAAACCAATAACAACTAGCAACTAACGACAAATAACTATTCATAAAATTCATGACTGTTTCAAACATAGTACAAGGCATCTGGGCATTTTCTGCAATAGGTTTAATCGTTTTGGTATTGCTCCATAGTCCCAAAGGTGACGGGATTGGAGCTATCGGTGGACAAGCGCAATTATTTAGCAGTACAAAAAGCGCCGAAAATACTTTAAATCGCGTTACCTGGACATTAACAGTAGTTTTTCTGGGATTGAGTGTAGTTTTAAGCGCTGGTTGGCTTGGAGGTTCCGTTCCTAGCACTTCTAATCCTTCTGTCCCCGTTAATTCTCCTCCTGTTAACTCTAATCCCTCGGATTTATCTGCTCCCGTAACTTCACCAGCCCCTGCTATTTCTCCAGCTCCTTCTGATTCTTCCGAACCGTAAAATTACTTTCTTCAACTTCTAAACTGTAAAAATTGCAGCTTTGTTGGAATGGGAAAAAATCTAAGCTTATTTAAACGGATAAAAATAGCTTTAGGACTGGTAATTACCACAGCACTGCTCGTTATCTTTACTAACGTGCAGTCTTTTGCTGTGCTTACAAATATTAACTTGACAAAATTGCCATCGTATAAATCGGATATCAAAGTAGGGAATAGGGAACAGAAAACAGGGAATATAGGGACATCCCTCTCCTTAATAAGGAGAGGGAGCGAGGGTGAGGTTTTAAATGTATTGAAATCAACCGAAAATCGCGATACCATCTCTCAAACTCCTTCTCTTCCACCACAAAATACTCATCCGATGCCATCAACTTTAGCAAAATGGCAAGATGATACTAATAGCGGCGATTATTTTGATGAAATAAAACCTACAAAATACGGCTATTTAATTTGGTCGCAATTTCCAGTTAAAGTTTATTTAGAAACACTAAATACAGGGTTCAACAGCCAGTCTCAAAAATGGATTAATACTGTCTCGCAAACAGTAGAAGAATGGAATAATTATTTGCCTTTGCAGATAGTAAAAAATCCTGAACTTGCAGATATTATAATTTTACGTAAAACTCCACCATTAAAATTTACTCCCGGTAAAAAATTACCTCGCGCTCGCTCTGCGGAAACTCGCTACAAAGTTTATACATTTGACAAGACTTTATACCATCGCTTCACTATCTTATTAAGTCCCAGTCAAACAGGAAAATATCTTTTAGCAGCTTCTCGCCACGAATTAGGACATGCTTTAGGAATTTGGGGACACAGTAAAGATAAAAATGATGCTTTGTACTTTTCTCAAGTTAGGAATCCGCCGATGATTTCTACTAGAGATGTAAATACTTTGAAGAAGATTTATCAGCAGAGTACTAGTTTGGGGTGGGAGAATAAGAATGATTCAGAGACGTAGCAGATTTGTAGGTTGGGTGTCGCTGCGCGTAACCCAACAATTTAAATAATTACGATGGTAAACTTTGAATAAACTTGTTTAACAACACGAACCCTTTACTGTAATCAGTTGTAGGCGAGGCAAATTGGGGTGTGGATTTCCCTCCCCCAATATTGCCATTGTATTGTGGCGATCGCGCAACGCACCACAATCATTCATATCAAAGACAAATCAACTTTTTAAAGCCATATTGAAAGAGTTAATCATTTCAAATAACTTTATCAATAGGCTATGAACGAAAATTTTAATAATATCAATTGGGACGAAATCAATGAACCCGATATTCACGAAGAAATGCTATTTGCTATCCGTAATTTAGCTTCAAATAATGAAGATATCCGCTCGGAATCTTTATCGAATTTATTTGATTTTATCTGGCATCAAGGAACATTATCTCCTAAGTCAGCTTTTGCTGTACCGTTTTTAATTGCAAGATTACAGCAAGAAACACAGGCAGAGATACTTGATGAAATTTTAATTATGCTGACAGCTTTGGGAACCGGAAGCTCTTATTGTGATGCTCATCAAGTTTTACCGATTTACGAAGATAGGCGAAACACGGTTGAATTCAAAGAGCGAATGGAAGAAGAATTAAATGATGTACAGGCTACTCATACAGCAGTATACAAAGGTATTAATGTCTATCTTGATTTATTGGAACATCAATCAAAGGATGTAAGAATATCTGCTGTTTTTGCTCTTTCGTGTTGCAGGCAAAATGTAGCTAGAATTTGTAGTAAATTGTATACGAGATTTAGCTGTGAATCTGATGAATTAGTAAAAGCAACAATTCCTTTATGCTTAGTACATCTTAGTCAATGTATACCCGTACAAATCGCCTTTCTTGAAGAAATTTTAAAATCAAATGAAAGCGATATAGTTAAACTGTCTGCGGCAGTATCTCTTGCTTACATTGCTGGGGAGCATATGTCCGATCATGCTTTAGATGTTTTAATTAATAAACTACAAAAGCCTGATTTATTAATTAAATTGTGCGAACATTATGACCTTAGTGTTGCAACTAATGGATTGATAATTATAGATTTTTTCAGCCGTTTAAATCATAGACATATTGGAATAGTTATTTCTACACTTTTAAAAATAGAAAAAATATCCTATATGATGGATGATTTATTTGAATTAGTATTTAACGAAAAAATTATTCCAGAAGGGTCATTTTTTCGAGATTTAACTGATACAGAACAGTTGATTATCAAAGCTATTGTTGAAGATAATACTTTAGACAATGTTAGCTACATGGGTGGATTTTTAGATAAATTAGGGGGAGATGGGTTAGTTATAAAGCAAAAATTAATCGGATTTATTAATGGTGAAAGGTTGAAATATGAACGGTGAATTAAATAACATATTGCACCATTTCTAAATTGCCTTTCACAACCGCCTTGAAATTAATTTTAAGGCGGATTAGTGAAGTAGCGTTAAGAAAATAGTACAGAATATCAATTTGATAAGCCTATTATTTAACTGAATTATCTCTATATAACCAAAAATACGGGAAGACGTAGCACTGCTATACCAATTTCAGTCCATTTCAATGGACTTTCGCTATTAGACGGGGAATTGCATTCCCCGGCAGATTATCGCATTTCAACATCATTCTTCCGCTACAAATTCACACTGCTCCCGCAAAACACAATCACCACAATGCGGATTCTTTGCAGTACAAACCCCTGCCCCAAAATCAAACAGCGTCAAATTCCATATTCCCACATTATTTTCTGGAGCTATTTCTTCTGCTGCTTGCCAAAGTAATGGGCATCGAGATTTAACTCTCCCTCCCTCAAAACCAAAAAACCGCTCAAAAATCCGCGCTACATTAGTGTCAATAACTGCTTTACTTTGCCCAAACGCATTAGCGCAAATTGAACGTGCTGTATATTTACCAACTCCCGGCAATTTAACTAATTCTGCTTCTGTATTAGGAATCTTTCCTTGATATTCTTCAATTAATATTTTTGCTGTTTTATATAATCTTTCAGCTCTAAACGAAAGTCCTAATGGCTGTAAAATATTTTTTATATCTGTAAATTGTGCTTCAGCTAACGCTTCAACTGTCGGATATTGCTCCATAAATTTCTCATACAAAGGAGCAACCAAAAGCGCGTTAGTCTTCTGTAACATCAATTCTGCGACTAAAATAGCATAAGCATCCTTTGTATTTCGCCAAGGAAATTTTCTCCGATGCTTTTCTCCCCAGGTTAATAATTCACGACGAAACCATTTGATTTGATTTATATCAACATAAAAATCAAGTTCGAGATTCATAATTAAACCCCTAAAAAAATATAGTGCGATATGCGATCGCACTACAATCTTAAAGATTATTCTGTCAAGTTCAAACAGCTTTTTTTGTCTGTTGAGGATGAAAATGCAGGCTTCTTCTTCTTACTATTTCTTCGTAGAGTTTCTCTAGCTGGGTTATATTCTTGCTGAGAGTATAACGCTCTAGTACTCGCTTTCGGGCTTTTTGCCCTAACATTAATCCTAATTCGGGGTGATCTTGAAATAATGGCAGTAAAGTACGTAATTGAGAACGGACTCTATTAGTATCAAGTACTACTCCTGCTCCATCCTGCAAAACTTCTCCATCGGCACCAACTTCAGTCGCCAAACAAGCTAAGCCGCAGGCCATTCCTTCTAATAGAGATAAAGATAAACCTTCTACCAACGAAGGTAATATAAATACATCCGCTCCCCGTAAAATTTCTATACGGCGACTGTCATCAGCAATGAAACCCAGCCAATTAATACCATGCTCTGGCCCATAAAAAGGCTCTAAACCGGCTCTTAAAGGGCCATCACCAACTACCAATAACTTACTTTTCGGTTCCATTTCTGCCTGTCTCCAGGCACGCAATAAAGCTTCAACGTTCTTCTCTGTAGCCAATCTTCCTTGATAAACAAACAAACGTTCGGCTTGAAATTCGGCTTTAATAGCTGAAAAACCGGGAGAATATTTGTCTACATCTACTCCGTTAGGAATAACGGCAACATTCTGCGCCGGTACACCCATACGAACAAGCAACTCCCGTTGAAGTTGAGAAAATACAATAACGCTGTTGTAATTACCTAGGAATGGAGCATACAATTGATACGCTAAAAGCTGGGTTCCGGATACAAGCTTTGCTCCTTTTCCAGCAAATGGAGTATGAAAAGTAGCGATTAAAGGTATGTTGAGCTTCTCACAGATTTCTGGTAGCAGAAAATCTAAAGGAGATAAAGTCAGAGAAGCATGAACAATGTCTGGTTTAATCCTTTGCAGCGATTGGGTTAGAACCTTTGTCGCTTTAAATGCAGGAATTGTATAAACCTGAGACTTATAGATAAAAGGTAAAGGTACCTCCGGACAACTTAACTCTTTTGAACCTTGGGAAACTTCTTGAGCAAAATGAAGAAAGCTAACTTCGTGTCCTCGCTCTAGCAAGGCATTAGTGATTTCTCTGCCATAGGTAACATTGCCACAAAAGGGCGATTTTTTTCCAATCCAAGCTATACGCATTCTTGATTAGTAATCTGGAAAGGGGGTTAATTCGGTCAGCTTTTCCGCGATCTAAGTAATATGAATTTACTGTTGCACTAAGACGGCTCTGTGGATATCATAATATTTCAATCCTAATAACTGACAACGCAAATTTTTACGTTTTTAAAACTATTAAATTTATAATTTATTTATGTCATAATAACGCTGTTAATTACTATACGTTTTATATAACAAATTGAGACTCTGTGTATAGCGGTTATCCTATACGTATTTTGTCTCTAATGTTAGGGGATATATTTATTCTCATGTAATTTTACCACGGCATTAAAATCAATAGTCAATATAGCTATAATCTTAGGATTGTAAGTAATAATAACTCTTAACTGATAGATATTAAGCTGATTTATATCTAGTTAATATACCAACGCAAAATACAATGGCAGCTAATGACAAAAAGACTGTCTGCAATCCTAAAAATGTTTCTGCAATACCTGCTAATGCTAAAGGTAAAGTTAAAGCAATATTGACCAAATTGTTTTGTAGCCCAAATACTTTACCGTGCATTTGAGTAGGAGTTTCGGTTTGAATGGCCGTCTGTAAAGGAATACCAACAAGTGCCCCAGAGATGCCTAACAAACCAATTAAAGAAAGTACAGCCCATAATTGCTGAGTAAATATTGCCAAACCAGCTAGAGAAATAGTCATCCCCATGCATCCAGCCAAACTCAAACGAGGGGTTGTAAAATTTTGCCCAAATTGACCTAATATCATGGCACCAAGGGCGATACCTACACCACCGGATGCTAGTAAAAAGCCAAATTGTTCGGCAGTAATTGAAGGTATGACTTCTGCAATGCGAACAGCTAATACTGTTAAGGCAGCCAAAACAGAAAACAAGATTATTAGTTGAATCAAGGCATTACGCAGCCGAGAATTTTCTCCTAAGTAAGCCAAACCATCTTTTAAGTCAGAAAAAATATGGCTAGATTCTTTTTCTTGTTCTTGAGGTTTTTCATTCGTTACTAATAGCAGTAAAATTAATCCGGCGATGATGTAAGAACCACCAACCAAAATTTCTTTACCTAATTCACCGCTACCACCAAATTGCAGCCATAAAGCATCAGCAGCAGATAAAACCGGTTCTCCAATGGCAAACCCTACAATTACCGATGCCATCATCGTTGTAGTGTAAAGCGAATTTGCTGAGAGTAAATTATGCGGTTTTACGATTAAGGGAATCACAGCTTGTTCTGCTGGTGCAAAAAACTGCGTCAAGGTAGAAACCAAAAAAGTTACTGCCAGAATTATCAAGAAACCAGAAGGAATATTGCCTATAGCTTGCCAATCTTTCGCCAACCATAGTAATGGCACAATTCCTAAAACTAAAATACCGCGCCAGATATTAGTTGACACCAGCACGGTTTTTTTCACCCATCTATCGACAAATACCCCGGCTATCGATCCAAATAGCACTGCGGGAATAGTAAAAGTCATCATCAAAGCCGATACCCAGCCACTAATACTGCTTCCTTCAGACTGAAACTGAGTATCAATCAAAGCAATCATCAGTACTAAATAGACTTTATCTGCTAGCTGACAAAATACCTGTCCCCCCCACAGAGCAAGGAAATTAGGATTTGTTAAAACGGGTAAAAAACCTTGTTGGCTTGTATTTGTATTCGTACTTACTTGATTTTTGTCTTTTTTTTCTGCGGACAAATTGGATTTATCGGCAAGCTTCACAGCCCTCGGCTGCAAATTTTCTTCCAATTTATTATTACTGCTGCTATAGGAATATAATTCATCTTTGATTTTATTTTCCCAATGATTATTCCTATCGGATTTTAGTATTTCCGACATCGGTGTCTTGTGATTTCTATCGTTTTTAGAAACGTCTCCTGCTGACATTTCGTTTGTAGTTCTAATCTACTTAATGGTGGACTTGAGAATGTATATTTAATTGAGTAAAGCAGAAAAATCAACCTTACTAACCAAAAAATATCAGTTTATTAGACTTTAAAATCATCTTTTTGGCATAATGCCGCAAAAATCTTCAATATCTTCACAAACTGTTTCAACTTAAACATGATTTTGAGCAAAAAAAGAGTCTATTAAAGGTGCCGAACGAATTGAACGACCAAAATGGTATTGAGCATATTGCCTTAGCAAACGTTCTATAAATAACCAATCTTCATCGACAGCAGTTTCTTCTATTATCGACCATTGCGGTAGCTGCTGTAATAAACTTAGTTCCGAAGCGCTCAAACGACGCAATAAAGCCGGTAACTCTTCTTGATGAATAACGGTTTCGTATAGTTGGGAAGAAGTATTTTCTTTAGGAGTAGAAGAATACACTGCACCAGACTCTTTAGCAATAGACGCAACTTCTACCCGATTGTTTTGTGCAATTCTTTTTGTTTTTTCGATTTTTGTTCGCAGATTTTCCCAAGCTGACATTGAAACCACACCACCGGCGTTGATACTGAAAGCCGTGAGAGCTTTAGGATTATCAAAATCAGGTGTAACCGGATTCTCAGTTAAACAACAAGCTTCTACTTGAGGTTTTAAACCAGCTAAAGCTAAAAGTTGAAAAATACCGTGTACCAAATAAGCTAAAACATTTCGATTTTTAGATAATTTTTCTAAACGACTCAGATGTTCGTTAAAAAGTTCAAACAATTCATCTTGAGGTTGTTCGCTTAAAGCTTGAGCAAGTACTATTTCTGCTAAATATTGGGAAGCAGCCAATTTACCCAAATCCCCTCCTAAACCGGGATAAGTTTTGATAGTTTGTGCTTGGGTAATTTTATCGATACTTCGTCCTTTTGCAATCAGTAATTGATTCACCACAAACATTCCACTTCTACCGCCGAGACTGGAAAGGTGCTTGCGTGCCCCCGGTGCAGTAGCTCGAATCAACCCAAATTCTCTTGTCAAAATTGTAACGATTCTATCGGATTCACCAAACGCTGTGGCTTTTAAATTAATTCCAGTTGCTTTATACGTTCGACTCATTAATGATTAGTTGATAGTGGTTAGTGGTTAGTTGTTAGTTGTTAGTGGGAGAGGAGGATACAAGGAGACAAGGAGAATTATTACATTCATAACTCCTAACTCTTAACTCTTAACTTTTAACTCCTTCCTCGCGCTGACGAAGTAAATCCACACCTCTAGAAGTACCTAACCTAGTAGCGCCTGCTAATATTAATTCTAAAGCTTGCTCAACAGTGCGAATACCTCCAGAAGCTTTAATTTCAACTCTGTCTTTTGCTACTTCCTTTAAAAGCTTTACATCTGCTACTGTTGCACCACCATTCCAACCAGTACTAGTTTTCAGAAAAGCCGCACCTGCATCCATTGATACCTCGGCAGCCAGCCTTTTCTCAATATCGGTTAATAAATTCGTTTCTAAAATAACTTTGACAGTTTGCCCGGTTTCTTCGCAAATTGCAGAAATCTCGCGATGTATTTCATCAGTTTTGCCAGCCTTCAACCAACTCAGATTTATTACCAAATCTAATTCTGTTGCACCATTTTCTACTGCTTCTTGGGCTTCATAAAGTTTCACACCCGAAGTAGTCGCTCCAGTCGGAAAACCGATTACTGTACAGACTTTCGGCTGTTTATTATGTAAAAGTTCCGCTGCTAAACGTACCCAAGTTGGGCTAACACAAACCGAAGCAAAATGATATTTATCTGCCTCTTGACACCATTGCTCAAGCTGTTGCTGAGTAGCTGTTGGGTGAAGTAATGAGTGATCGATAAATGGCGCAATATCAATATCCGCGTACTCTGCTGCCATCGTTTTTATACTCGTTATTATTTTCTCTTTTCCATAAGTAGGTTAATACTATTTTTGCGAGATTGGGCGTTTATTTTAGAAATTTTTTTTGTAGGGTGTGTTAAACGCACGACTGTATAGGATTTTAACGATAACTTTTGATAGGTTTAACGCACCATCCGGGATTAATAAATTACGAGAATTTATATTTACAGCTATTTGACGTATTGTTTGACATTTAAATGGTGCGTTAGGCGCTAAATATAAATACCCGGCTAAAACTAAAATTATTCCGAAGCGCCATAACACACCCTACAATCTATAAAATTTTTATTTTAATATGAATAAGAATAGGAAAAATATTTATTACGAATGGATATCTATAATAACTGAAATTTATAATAATTTACCCGACGTACCAGCTTTAACTTGTCCAAATTGCCATAAATTGGGAATTGATTTTCAATTTATTGGAGATTTGCAAACAAAAATTGGTTACATGGCAATATGGTGTCCATTTTGTCTACATGGAATACATTTATCAAGAGTGCGTATTCCGGATACAACTCAAGCGTTTTCTTTTGATACTTCAGCAGAAGAAATTTCAAAACGAATTCCTAATTTCATTCATGTAAAGCCATAGCACGGAAAACAAGGAGACGTAGCAACACGCTACGTCTCTACATTAATATTGGGCTGAATACGTTTTGAAAAAATCAAACTGCTGCATTTTCAATTGCAACAACTTCTTTCTCAGCTTCTGGCAACAAACGCTTAACACCTTGTTGAACAAAATTTTGCAAAAATACAACTTGCTGATTTTGTACAAAGACTTGCTGTAAACTTTGTCCAAATTTCTCTAAATTAAATTCGCTTCCAGCATTCGCAGCGATTTCCTGCTGCTCGAAATACTCAACTAATGCTAAACCGGCAATTCTTGTTAAATAAGCTGCACTTACACCTTGTACAATACCACCAGCAACAAAGGTAATAGCGTTACTTTTCAATACCGTACTAATTGTCTTGGTAGAAAGTTCGACTAAACCCAATTTCAACATCAAGCTTCCCATTTCACCAGCAACGGTTTTTGCTTGCTCCAAAGAAAACTTCTGCTGATAAACTCTACCCAAATCCATTACCATTTGAGCGTTTATTGCCGCAGTTGCCAATATATCAAGGGCTGGTACTGGATTCGCAAATGCGGCAGCAGCACCTATCCACTGATATTGCTCAATGACTGGAGTTGCTCTTAACTTTCTAACTCCATTTAACAAGTCTTTAGTTTCGGCTTTTAGCAACTTGGCTTTTCGCATTGTAGTAGCTAATACTAACTGCTGTCTTTGAGCTAATACTTTATCAAGTTGCTGAGTTAAATCTTGAATATCCGGTGCTGGTTGCTCCATCGATTCTTGTACGGAATTATCTTCGAGATGTTTCCGTACTTTTATAGGTTGGGGAGAGGCTGCTATTGCTGCAACATTACCAATCCGCTGTTTTAAAGACAGCAAAACACTAGCACGCTCATCAGGTAAACATTGGTCTTGCTTATTGTAAACCAACATCAACCGTTGATTTTCTGCTTTTAACTGCTGCAAACTTTGAAATTCTGTTTCTGTTAAATCCCCATTGGTGAGAAACAGTACGAAGTCGGATTTTACGGCATTATCTATTGCTTCAGTATCAGCATTACCTTGAATAAACAAAGGTGATGTCTCTTGTAATTCTACAGAAGCAAGATTTTGATTCTGTAAAACTTCAATCAAAGCCGTTTTACCTACCGATTTACCACCAGTAACAGTTAATTTAATTGATTCTCTATCTAATTCACTCTGTAAGTACGGAATTTTTTGCTGTAGCAAAGCTGCTTTTTCTAACGCTTCCCCACAATCACCCGCTTCTTCTACTAATTTATTTATAGCGATCGCACTACTCGCAATAGTATTTTCTACCGTTGCTCTATCAATAGCCATTTCATCTAACTGCTCGTCGGTACGAAACGGGCGTCTTTGTTTAAATAGCCACAAACCACCACCTACAGCAAGCAAACTTAATAAGCTAAATTCGCCAAACTGCATGACTTTATCGTGCCAACTTTCTAACATCCACAGTGCAAAGGATAAACCCACTCCTCCCACTAAAATAGGACGCTTTAATTTCCAAGTCATGATTAAACTTACCCGATTACAATGGATGGTTTTTCTTTTCCAGAGTATATCAAAATCTTGCTAACAAAGAATTACAAGCATGAGCTGATGGGTTTGAATTTTTGGTAGATTTTCTGGTTTGATTGATTATTAAGTGGAGGAAAAAAATTTGAAACTAAGATATATGTGAATTTATTAAATTTCTAAAAGGTATAATGTTAGTGCTTGAGAAAATCAATACTGATGTCAATCAAAGAAAGTCAAGCTATTGTTCTGGAATTTTATCAAGCCTTTGACACCAGAAATATAGAACAGGCTTTTGAATTACTTGCTCCTAATTTCGTAGCTCATAGGCTGGTTTACCAAAACCTTTAGATGTTGAAGGTTCCCGAGATTTTGGCATGAAGTTTTATTTTGCTTTCACAAATAATAAACATCAGTTTGTACAAGTAATAAGTAGGTCGGCGTTGAAAATTGTAATTAGGGCAAGGCAGTCGGCAGTGGCAATAAGAGTTTAAGGCTAATTTACATTTTGTTATATAGTTCTGTTTTTTTCTGCCGACTTACTTAGTCGAAGGAAATAAAGTTGCTACTTGTGGAACTTTCACCGCTCAACATTTAAGCGAATTTCAGGGTATTCCCCCCGATTCGCAAAGGAATAGAAATATCAATCATGCATATTGATTGTGTCGAAAATTCTCAAATTGTGGAACATTGGGACACAACAAGGGAATGCTCAAGGCTTGATGCAGCAATTGGGAATTATGTTTCTACCAAGTCCTAAACTTGTTCCATTGATGTTAAAAAATGTCTTCTTGAAGATGTTGAAGATTTCTAATTGAAAACTACTATATGGCAAACAAATTCCTACGATTACATTACGATTGCAATAATTGGCGCTAAAGCGCAACTACAAACAAATCCCTACAATTATAAAAATCATAGGGATTCATTTATATTTAATTTGGTAGCGGGAAGTGGATTTGAACCACTGACCTTCGGGTTATGAGCCCGACGAGCTACCAGGCTGCTCTATCCCGCGTCGTTCTTTAAATAATATAACCCTAAGTCTATTATCTGTCAACTACAACATTGATAGTTCTCCAGCAACTTCTAAACGCTTGTATTGAGCGAGTGTCATAAACTTTTCTTCAAGGGCTTCGGCAGTACTCGGGGTTATCCAACCAAGTTGAGTAAGTAAATGTATGGCTACAGCATATTTTGCTCGCTTAGCTCCATCCATAACTTTAATTACTAACCCCATTCCGTCACCAAGTTTGCTGATGCACTGCAATCCTTCGGCTCCTGATTTACTAATTAGTTCTCCTGGAGTTAGCTGCATCAGTTCGGTGTCAAATTTGCCTTCACCAGCTAACATTGTCGGATGATGAGTCATGGCGCGGACGATACGCTCCATATCTAGACTGCTACCGGAAGATAAACGAGCGTAAAGTGTGGCGATTTGACCAAGTTGCATTAAATAAGTGGGTACCCCACAATCATCGTGAGCGCTGATGAATTCTGCTGCGGGCATTCGCAACAATTCCGATACTTTGTTCAATACCAATTGCTGTACTGGGTGTTTGCGCTCTAAATAATTAGCCAAGGACCAATTGCATTGCTGACAAACTGCTAGCATTCCCGCGTGTTTGCCCGAGCAGTTATATTCGAGACTGCTGCGCCTACCTGCGGGAACCGGACATTGTAATGCTGTGGGATCTATATCGGCTCGCCACAAAATATTAAATGCCTGCCTAACGTGTTCTATACTTCCGGAATGAGAACTACATATAATCGCTAAATCCTTATCGTTGAGGTTATAGCGTTCCAAAGTTCCCGTACTAGTTACAGCTAGGGCTTGAAATGGCTTGAGGGCAGAACGCGAAAATGTAGCTGTTTCGGCGTTGCCTGCCACAGAAAGTACTCGTCCCCGTTCGTCACAAAGTACAGCTTGGACTATATGCTTTGATTCAACAATTCCTTCCCGCAGCAATCTTACTTCTATTGCTGGTGCTTGAGTTCGTTTTGCCATTAACAATCCTTAGCCAATTTTTAGCCACAAGTTATGAGTTATTACCTATTAACTCATAACTTTTAACTAAGATTTACAAGAATTGCCAAGTTGCAATTCCCGCAACTAACAATACAACCAAACATAATCCGGTTATTTGTAATCTTTGAATTATCGGTTTAATCTCGTAGTTAACGACTAAACGGTCTCTATCCAAAACCTGTTGGGGTTTCATCCAGTTTTGACCGTCATACCATCCCGATTCTTCATAAAAAATTACCGGACTAGCTAACCGATCGCGCACGTAAGACCATCCCAAGAACAGACGTAATACCAGTAGAACAACTCCTATGCTTGCTCCTGCGGCTCCACACAAGGCAAATTTTGCCACATATTTGTGGGGTGGGAAGCTTGAGTAAGCAACTGGCCCGGCAATTATCCACGATAAACCCCACGTCCAGGCTATCATTGCAAGATAGGAAGATATTGAAAGGCTACAGTCACGAAATAGCCAAGAGCTTTTTAACTGTTCGTATTCATTCAATGGTTGCTGTTCGCTAGGAACTGGACAACTCGATATTTCATAGTCAATCATGTTGGTTCACCCCTACCCTTTCCGGATGCCTGAAAATCTATGCGTTCGGCATGACCCCAAAACGCTTCTAGATCGTAAAATTCTCTTTCCGAGGGCATCATAACGTGAACGATGACTTCACCGTAATCTAATAGTACCCAATTTGCTTCTGCTTTGCCTTCACTTCTGAGGGGTTTGCGTTCGCATTTTTCTTCCACTTCCTGCTCTATGGAATTGGCGATCGCTCTTACTTGTACGTTGGAGTAGCCACTCATCATAACAAAATAATCGGCTAGGTAAGATACATCCCTCACGCGAAGCACTAACAAATCGCCTGCTTTTCGGTCTAGCCCTGCTTCTGCAATAGTTGAAGCTAGTTTTGCTGTACTCAAATCTTCAGTATCAAGCTGTTGAGAATCAATTGTGGGGTTGGTAACAGCAACAAATTCGGATTGCAAATCGGCTTGGAAATAATCAGACATTAAATCTTGCTCTGATAAATTTAGGTGAGGTTTTCAGGTTTTGTGAGAGTTTGGGAATGAACTGCTTTATTAATTGCAAAAATTAATCAATAGGTTTATTAAATACTAGCAAAAAACAGATATCTACGATCTAAATTAATGTTATTTTTCTTCACTGTACTTGTACTTAAATAAAAACTGATTTCAGGTTGAAATTAATTGAGTATAAATCACCGTTACTCTGCCGTGCAACGACGGAGCCTGCGGCGACAAGCGTTCCCCGGTCGAGCAAAAGCTATACTGCCGCCTTTATATTGTTTCGACGAACTCCTCTTAAAGCTTGCAGGCAAGAAGTTTTCCGGCTCTATACTCTTAGCTCAAGATACATACCAGACAAATGACTTATACCCACAGAAACATTGGTAGAAAAAGCTATCGCATTTAGGCACTTACAGATAATAAAATGTCCCACCGTCGGTGTCGCCTTTCAGGCGACACCCCAGTATATCTAGGTTTTGACCGGAATATTTGTAAAACGGTGGGACATTTTATTTCTTGGATCTCCCTTAATACTTGTTTTACCGATCAGTTCAACGTATTTAATACTACAAGTATATTAACGCTAGCGAGCAAAAGATAGGGATGGGTTGGGTAAGTTTTATCTAAAATCAATCCCTGGTTTTTTGCCATATATCTTCATCCGTCAGTGTATAAACAATTAGCCGTTAGTGGCAGCCGTCTGCTCGATTCTAAGAATATAAATGACCCACTTCGGCAGAACATTTTTTGAAAAATAAATTAATACTTGTTCGCACATCCCAATATAGTTGCTGGCTGAAAAATATTTACAATTAAAGCAGTCATAACCTTATTGTAACGAACTTTTCTTTTTCGGTTTTTTCGATAAATTACGAAGCATTGCAAAAAATTAACCCCAGTCTCGAAGACTGGGGTTGGGCAGGGATCGTTAGCGGATCTAAATTACAGAAATTTCTCTCCACATCAAAAATTAATCAAAAAAGTCAAGGGTTCCCGTCACCGTTACTTCGCCGTGCAAAGACGGAGCCTGCGGTGGGTAGCGGCGTTCCCCACTCAATTAAACTTCTTGTTTGGATACAACCCTAGCCTCAATGCTGGAGCTATTATCTTTCACCGATTCAAACAGCGACTCGTAATTATTCAAAGCTTGCTCGAAAGCATATTGCTCAACGGCATATTTGCGGCTATTAAAGCCTAAAGTTTTAACTTTTTCTGGATGCTCGTACAAGTCTAAAACAGCATCGGCTAAGGATTGTGGTTCTTCTGGAGGAACAAGTTTCCCACCACCACTTTGTCGAATCGCTCTTGCGGCGGTTCCGTTATCGGGTACTGATGCTACAATTGCACGACCGCTAGCAAGTAAAACCTGAATTTTTGATGGCATGTTGAAAGAAATTACATTTTTCTTTTGTACTACCAAACCCACATCGGCAGCAGCTAGCATTTCTGGTAAACGTTCTCGGGGTTGGAAAGGCAAGAGCAATACATTATCAGCGCCGCATTTGTTGCATTCTTCCTGAAGTCTCTGTAAACCTTTAGCTTCTCCCACAATTACAAAAGCAATATCTTTGATGTGGCGTAATTGCGAAGCAGCTTTGACAACTGTTTCTAAACCTTGAGTTAGAGCAATGTTACCGGAATATAAAACTACAAATTTACGATCTAATTTATGTTCTGCTCGGAAAGCATTGCTTTCTTTTGGCATCGGACGAATAAAATTCACATCTACCCAATTAGGAATTTGTACGATTTTATCTGGTGCTACATTCTTAGAAACCAAGTTATCTACAAATCCATCGGCGATAACGCTGATTTTATCAGCAGAGCGATAAGCAAATTTTTCTAAAATTGAGAATACACGAATTAAAAATTTGTTTTTTAATAAACCAACATGAACGGCAGCTTCAGGTAATATATCTTGTAGATTGAGAATCACCGGACATTTATGTAGCCATCCTAAAAGAGTGGTTGGCAGACAAACTGGTAAAGATGGTGAAGTAGAAAGAATCACATCAGGTCGCCAGCCGAAAAGAGCCGGTATAAAGCTAGTACATACGAAGCTAGCATCCAACATCACTCTATCTAGCAAATTGGGTTGGGGGCGAATCCAAACATAGCTTCTTTGAATTTTAACGCCATTTTTATACTCTGTGATATAAGACTTACCTCTGTAGTCTTGATAAATTTTACGCTCCGGGTAGTTAGGCATAGCGGTAACTACACGTACCTGATGACCGCGCTTGACTAAACCTTCTGCCAATTCAGTCATCAGGGGAGCAATACCAATTGGTTCTGGATGGTAATTGTATGAGTAAATTAAAATTCGCATAGTAAAAGATCCAAGAACCTGCTAATGGTTCTTTTAAAGACAACATTTATTTCTAAAATTGTTTTGCACTTAAAAAGCGCTTGTATTTAATTTTCCTTGTAATATCTTTTAACGTCAGTCTATTTTCATTGAAGATTGAGTAAAAATTCACGCACCATGCGGAACAGTACTGCAAATAGTATGTAGCTAATTAACTTATATTCTCTTTTTATTGCCAGTATTACTATTTAAGTATGTGCTTCAAAAACAATTACTAATAATCATATTTATATACTTTGTACTGCTGTCAACTGTATATTGACAGTTTATTTGAAATAACAGACATAAAAAAATATAAATATGTCTTAATTTAAAGCTTTCTTGCTTATCTAATAAGTGTATTTATCCAGGCTTATTACTGATATTCTGGCTTTATCTCGATTGAAGTAAAAATTTTAAAACCTCGTTCTCACTTGGAGACGAGGTCGCTTTTTAAATGCAATTATTAGTAGTGAAAAAAATTACAAGAAGAGGTTTGAATGGAAAAATGACCTTCATACCTCCCCTTAAAAGGAGTTGCCGTGCGAATGGCTTTTAAATTAAATAGTTACATAGCGCCGCTACTTTTATTAAATAGGATAGCAACTGTTTTAAAAATAAGCTTTAAATCGTACATCAAACTCCAATTTTTCTGATACTGTAAATCTAAACGAATTACATCTTCAAAATCGCGAATACTAGAACGTCCGTTTACTTGCCATTCGCCGGTCATGCCCGGTTTTACATCTAACCGTTCCCATTCAGGAACTTCATAACATTCAACTTCATCTGGTGTGGGTGGTCGGGTACCAACTAAACTCATTTCTCCTTTGAGCACGTTCCAAAATTGCGGTAGTTCATCTAAACTAGTGCGTCTTAAAAATCTACCTACCTTAGTAACCCTAGGGTCATTATCGATTTTGAAAAACGCCCCTTTAACTTGATTTAGCTTTTGAAGTTCGGCTTTTTTTGCTTCTGCATCTACACACATTGACCGAAACTTCCACATCCGGAAACGCTTACCCATCCAACCACAACGTATTTGACCAAAGAAAATTGGGCCGGGGTCATTAATCATAATCGCAGTAACAATTGGAACGGACAATATTCCTGTAATTACTAAACCGACTAATGCCCCTACAATATCAATAAATCTTTTAGTCCAGGAACGAACAGAAGGATGAGTTTCGGGAAGTTTCTCTTCCCGTTTTACGGGATTATCTTGTGAAGCTGTAAATTCTCCTTCTTCAATTGTAAATACATCAACTAATCCAGTCAGGTTAAGTACTGCCATCACTTGGGGAGTAACATTTTGCAGTACTAATTTAATGCCTTTTTCTTGAGCAGTTTTAAAGTTACTAACTAAAGCACCCAAACCACTACTATCCATAAAGCTAGTCTGTCCAAAATCAATAATAATTTTTTTTGGAGTTGGGTTTGCTGCAATCAGTTCTTCACAAATTTGCTTAAAATTTAGAGCTTCAAGCACGCTCAAACGAGGGCTTACCTGCACTCTAACCGTATCTTCCGACAATAATTTAACCGGAAAATTTCCTTCTATAGGTTGGTTACCCATGAAACCTTGAACTTTAGTTGCCATATCAATGTTTTACTGCCTACATTATTTTGTCCTAGGAACTGTTTGAAACAAATACCTATTTATCGCACTTAAGTAGTAACTGCCTGAAAATCTAAATTTAAATCGAATATCATTCATGACGGTTCACAATAGAACAAGAAGCCAACTAAAGTCGGTAAGTGCTATTCGAGTCTAAAGCATAAATATTATTTTGCGATCGGACTCAATTGAAAGCCACTAGAATTGAGGATAAACCAAAAATCTGACTTGATAGTTGAAATTTCGGTAAAAACTTCCTCTACTGTGTTGCCACCGCTTGTAAACGTTGCTATGCATCCCATGACTACCACAACTGCTGTTAATGAAAACGCCAGCCTGATAGAAATCTTCTCCGCAATTCAAGGAGAGGGACTCAATGTTGGAACACGCCAAATTTTTATTCGTTTTGCCTTTTGTGACTTGCGCTGCCACTTTTGTGATAGCGCTCATACTTGGAATGCACCCGCCACTTGCAGAATCGAGCAAACTCCTGGGCATCGCGATTTTGAAATTTGCTCAAATCCTGTTTCCTTACCCATGTTAATCGAATGGGTTGAGCGGCAAAATATACCTTGCTTACACGATAGCATTAGCTTAACTGGAGGCGAGCCTCTACTCCATGCCAGGTTCTTATCAAAATTTTTACCAAAAATCCGCTTAACCACTGGTTTACCTATATACCTAGAATCTGGGGGACATCGCCCCCAACAACTCGCTATGATTCTACCTTACTTGGACTCTGTAGGTATGGATCTTAAGCTACCTAGCGTTAGTGGCGAAAGTCGTTGGCAAGAACACGAAAATTTTCTTCAAATGTGCTATGAAGCTCAAACAGAAATCTTCGTAAAAATCATTATTTCCCAAAATACAAATTCCGGGCAGTTGAAACGTGCGGCTGAGTTAATATCTGCTGTAAACCCCGCAATCCCAGTCTTTTTACAGCCCGTGACCCCTTTAAATTCGACCGAAAAATTTACGGATTTTCCCGTACTGGCTCCTACTCCTAAACAAGTTACTGATTGGCAGGCTTTGATGAAGAACCCCCTCAAATCAGTCCGCGTTATACCCCAAACTCACAAAATGATTAACCAGCTATAAGTAGTAATAAAAACTACTTAGTTTAATAGCAAATATACATATAATAAAAACTCTTATTCTTTGTATCAAGCAGGATTGGAGTTTATACTGCTAGATCAACAAAGTTTCTATTGTTTCTATATTTATTGATAGAAATTAGTTTTATAAAGATATTGCCAAGAAAAAAAAAAGTTTTTGTAAACCGTCAATATCAAAGAAATTGGATTAAGAAACCCTAAAATTATTCTTAAAATCTCTTTGAGAAAAATTTAAACTGCTTATCCAATCGCAAGCAACAGAGTAAGTATTTCGACTTAAATCTATTATCAAGATTTCAATTATAACTGAATCAAAATAAATCCGAAATATTTCTGATAAACTAGGTGACTTAAAATACTTCTGACGAAAGAAAAAACGATTACTAGCTTGCCGATATTTATATACTAGCGGAGTAATTTTCGCTTCAGCAAGGTAGGGTGGGAGTTCCCATCCCTACTTGATAAATATTAATATCCGCCTTCATCCATATTTCGAGATCTAGATTTGGCTTTATTAGCACTGCGCTTGAGTGCAGAAAGTCGGGCTTCATATTTCGACCTCTGCCGCTTGCTAGGAGATTTTTCGATTAAGGTTTTTAAAGCGCTGCCTAAACTCTTGTAAGCATTGGGCAAACTATAGCCAAAGCGAGTTGCTAAAGCAATGGCTTTTTCGTCAGCTTCAATTAATTCTCTAGCTTGCTTTTCGCCATTGTTCTTTTGAAACAATCGCCAGCCAGAAACGCCACATAAGGCTAATGCAAGTACTAAAAGCAATCCATCCTGTACCCACAATTCGCCTACAGCACCGCCCAAGCCTATGGCCAAGGCTGCCATTTCCCAGCCATCTTTGGGGATGGTATCGTTTTGAATGCGAGCGACTTCGTGCCAGAACAGCAAATTTCGCTGATCCATTGCTAACTCATCCCATTTTGCCAGGTCAATTTGAATTTCTACCTGGTCTTTACCGATTTCTTCACTGCGAACTAGAGGCGGATTGACCTCGGTAGTGCCTTCAACCGTAACCCAGCTTTGTAGTTCTGGGGGTAATAAGCCTTTCAACCGCCGGAGTTCGCTCATTTCTGCTTTTGCAGAAGAGGTTGCGTAAGATGTCATAAAAGCACTTACCAAAAAAACTTCAGTATATAGTGAGGGTACCCTACAAGGAGTATAACTATTTATATTGGCAACTTGACTTTATTCGCTAGGAAATCTTCCACGCTTTTTTCTTGCTTCCATTGCCTTTTCTAACAGATCGAGTAAACCAGGAGCCTGTTCCTGAATGCTTAGTAACAATCTTTCTCCTACTTCTACATTACCTGGATCGTGACCAGTTTCCATCACTTCCTGAAGACGGGGTATGGCGACGCTGTCAACAAGTTGAACCAATCCACTTAAACAACGATTAAATTGTTTTTCTGTGAGAGTAGAATCTTCTATCGGGAACTCAATAATGGCGCGAATCTCACCATCTGATGGGTCATATTCCCATTGCAGCATTTTGGTTTCCCAAGAAATAACTAACATTGTTTGTAGAATCGCTGCTTTATGTGGATGCTCTTTTACCCCACTCAGCACTTGAGGTGCAAATACACGGAAAAATTTCCCTTCTTCATCTAACTGAACTACAATCAAAAAATCTTCTACATGATCGCCTTCTACACCAGTAACAATACGGTCTTCTTCTTCATCAATACGATAGTCCCAACCAAGTTTATCTAAATATTCGCCTATTTCTTGCACGCTTACTGCCATAAAAAGCCCCTTTAAAAACCCTCTGTGCGACTGCTGCCAGATTTAGTTTAACAAGCCTCGGCAGAAGCTTATAAGTGAAATTGCTACCATCAGTCAAGGTTTTGAATTTAAATGTAATTTGAATTGCTAATTCAATTTCAGAAGCAGTCATATACAACTCTTAGACAAAGTGCGCTAAGAGATTATTCCTGTGGACATATTTAAAATAGTCATTAAAGCTAATTAGAATATAACAAATTATTAATTATTCAAAATAGCGGATTTTAGATTATAAATATATGAATAATTATTCTGTAACTACAGCAAATATAATCGAGCAAGCTATAAATTTGGAACAAACTTTACCAATTAAAAATCAAGCTTGCAGTTCTAAATTCTTTTTTCACTCTAATCCAACTCAAAAGGTTTGTCTTTTCTTCCACGGATTTACTGCTGGTCCTTATCAATTTGAACCGTTAGGGAAAAAATTATATGAAGCTGGCTATAATGTTTTAATTCCTTTACAACCAGGTCATGGTGTAGCAGGAAATTTTAATGCTGATAATCCACCTCCTTTACCATTAAAGCGTGAAGTTTATCAAAACTACGCGATTTCATGGCTAAAAATTGCTCAAACATTAGGTGATGAAGTGATAGTTGGAGGGTTATCAAGTGGTGGAACTTTGGCTGCTTGGTTAGCAATGGAATATTATCAGAAAATCGAAAGAGTTATATTATTCTCTCCTTATTTGAGTAGTAAAAACACAATTGTAGACGTTGCAGTAGAAGTACTGCCGATTTATTTTGAATGGTTTAATAAAGATAATCCTGGCAATTTTGGTTATAAAGGCTTTGAGATTCCGGCATTGCGGTTGTTTTTAGATATGGGTCAGGAAATCCTCGATACAGCAAAAAGTAATCCGTCGCCACCCACGTTTATTGTTACTAGCGAAAGTGATACAGTTGTTGACCGCGATGATTTGAAAGAACTATTTGAATCGGTAATTAAGAAGCAGCAAAAAACTTGGTATTTCTGCTTTGATAAATTATATAATATTCCTCACACGATGATGACAGAACTTGAAGGAAATAATTATGTAGGTCTGTTAAATACTGTAGCTAAAGCTTATTTAGAAAGCGATATTAGATGGAATCAGGTGTTAGAAACTGGCAGTCAGATGTTGAAAGGAAAAACTTTTGAAAATGCGGTAAATGATTTAGGTTTGATAGAAAAAGTTTCTCCAGATTTATCTGTGATGTTATCGGTGATGGATAAAGAAGTTATTGTAGATTTCTAAGTAGTATTCTCAGTTTTAGCCGTAGGGTGTGTTATAGCGCAGCTTAACGCACCATAATTCTTGGGAATTACATATACTTAAGGCGAATTTTAAGCAAAAATTTTTATCAAAAGCATACCTGTCAAACCCCCAATAGTAATAATTGTTGTATTAGCAACAATAATTCTTATATCTTGTGTATAAATCTGTATCTTGTAGTTTCTAAGGTTTGGATCGATATAATTTTGAATTGAATATATAATAATCACAAACAAATAAGTTATTAAACCCGGAGTTAAGCAAATCAAAATGACATCATTGATTGTGGTTGCAAAGACTAATCTATTACGTAGTAAAACAGAAATAGCTGCAATTAAAAATTCAATTAATATAGGTACTATATGTAAGATGATAAAGGGTGGATTTCTTTTGTTTTCGTATAAAAAACTTTTTCTATTGTCTGAAAAAAAATAATTCATCAAAAAAGTCTATTGCAGGAGTAAATAGATAGAATGTAATTCGATGAAAAATGATTAAAGAAAATAGTATAGTTAGCCCTGTTAATAGATTAATTATTAAAATATTGTTCATTGGATTTACATTGGTAATTAGGTCATAAATTATTAAATTATAAAATAAGGTTATGATGGTACGTTGCGCTCTGTGACAACGCACCCTACAGTTATTTAAAAACCCGGTTTTTTGAAAAAACCGGGTTTCTTTATTTATTAATTTAAGAAGCCTTATTTTAAACTTTCGCTTCTTCCTTAACTAATTTATCCCAACCTAAATCTTTCAAGCTGTTATTTCGACGTAAGGGACGAGTTACCAATTCTAAAATATCTCGCGCATTGGTAAAACCATGAATTTGAGCGAAGGTAAATTCTACCGACCATTTGGTATTTATTCCCCGCGCTTCTAAAGGATTAGCGTGAGCCATTCCGGTAATTACTAAGTCGGGATTAAGAGCGTTAATTCGCTGAATTTGATTGTAGTTATCTGGTTTTTCAACAATTTTGGGAAGCGGTACGTCCATTTCATGACAAGTCTTTTCTAAAAGCTGTAATTCAGCAGCTTGATAGCGCTTGTCCATGTAGGGAATACCAATTTCAGGAACAGTCATTCCGCAGCGAATTAAGAACCTTGCTAAAGATATTTCCAGCAAATTATCACCCATGAAAAACACGGATTTACCACGAATTAACTTGACGTAATCTTCCAAACTTTCCCAAATTTTTGCTTCTCTTTCTTCCAAACCTGTGGGAGTAATACCGAATACCGAACACATTTTTTCAATCCAAGCACGAGTACCATCTGGCCCAATTGGGAATGGTGCGCCAATTAATTTACATTTTCTGCGTCGCATTAAGGTTGTAGCGGTACGACTGAGAAAGGGATTAACACCAGCGACATAATACCCTTCTTCAATTACTGGCAGTTCTGTAAATCTTTTTTCGGGCAGCCAACCTGTTACCTTGATTCCCTGCTTCTTAAGTTCCAAAGTCAACTGAGTGACAACTGGATCGGGTAAGGAACCGAAAAGCACTAAAGGTGGATGATCTACGTATTCCGAATCTTCTTGAACAACAACTTCATTCTTCTTACCAAAATTAAGCAGTTTTTGAATGCCGTTACGTTCTTCTTTTTCTTTTTCTACTTGGGGGGCTTCCTTGGGACAGCGATTAGCCATTGCAGCTAAAACGGTATCTTCTCCTTGAGTGAAAGCATAATCCAACCCATTTGCCCGCGCTACGACTACGGGAATGCCGATTTCAGCTTCTAATCTGGGAGCTAAACCCTCCAAGTCCATTTTGATGATTTCAGTGGTACAGGTGCCAATCCAGACAATTACGCTAGGATTGCGATCGCGTTTGATTTGCAAGCACAATCTTTTGAGTTCTTCGTAATCGTTAAGCTGTGCGGAAATATCACCTTCTTCCAATTCAGCCATTGCATAACGGGGTTCGGCAAAAATCATTACCCCCATTGCGTTTTGCAAAAAGTAACCGCAAGTTTTTGTGCCGATTACCAAAAAGAAACTATCTTCGATTTTTTGATATAACCACGCTACGCAGCTAATCGGACAAAAAGTATGGTAATTACCTGTTTCACAATCAAAATTTAAAGCTTGTGGTTCAGCAACTGTCATTTTGTTATCTCCCCTTTAATTTTTAAGTTAGGAGTTAGGAGTGAGGAGTGAGGAGTTAGGAATTGAATTCAAGATTTATAAGTTTTAATTCTTGATTCTTAATTCATAACTCTTAACTCTCAACTCTCAACTCTTAACTCTTTGTATTAGCTGTTGGGGAAGAGGCGGGCTATTTCCGAATCATCAATAGAACCGTCACTCATATCTTCCCCTGAAAAAATTTCGTTATCTTTCTGTGTGGATTCTTCACCCCATACATCGGTTAGCGCATCACCGAAGCCAGTGCTATCGCCATCTTTGAACTCGTCAAAAGAAATATCGCCAAATGCATCTTCAGATTCCGCATTTAGGTTCTGCTGGGGTTGTTTATCGTTTGATTGTTCTGCACTTTCAGAAATATCTCCCAAACCTTCAGCCTGGATATCATCCAATCCGCTTTCTTGGCTGCTAAAGTTTTCTTCTAGCTCTTGTCCACCCCAAGCTTCTTCTACTACTAAAGTTCCATCTTGAGAATCCCCTAAGTCCATATCCGGAGCAGCAATATTTTCTACTTCCTGAGAATCTTCTGTGAATGCTGCAACACCTGCAAATTCGTCGGAATCTTCATCTACCGAAAATTCTGAGGCTTCTGACTCCTCTTCGCTTTCAGATTCTGGCTGTATGGGCTGTTCTCCGAGTTCTGTATCTGGATCGAAATGCAAATCAAGCACTTCAATCAATGTGTCAGCGTCTGCATTTAACTTGGAAAATGGCAGCATTAACTGCGCTAACTTCGGTTCCAGGGCGTTTGCTACTCCCAGGATGAGGTAAGAAGATGGGCGCTTACCACCATCTGGTGTGTAAACCGAGTCCACTTCCATGTGTAATTTAATCCAGTCGCGATTCGAGGCGTAGAACTGCAACCACTTCTGTTTTAATGAATCCGTGAAACTATAAAAGAAAGCCATGTTATCTCCTCATCCTGAGAAATAAACTAATGATTTATACAATCATTAAGTCTAGTTCCTCTTCGGGATTAGGAACCTGTGGTTTATTCGGATTTAGATAAAAATCTGACAACAATGAGAATAATTCTCGGTCTTGAGCATCCTGTGGAACTACCCCCTCGGGACGCGCCAAAAGCTGGTCGGCAATACTGAGATAATAGTCGCAAACGAAGTTTAAGGAAGGTTCTGTTTCTGCCATTTCAAATAAAGTCTTGCCTTTGACTCGGGAAACACGGATATCTTCGATTAAAGGTAGAACTTCTAAAATTGGCATGGGTACCGATTCAATATATTTTTCAATTAAATCGCGTTTTGAAGTGCGGTTACCAATCAAACCTGCCAATCGCAGCGGATGAGTCCGGGCTTTTTCCCTTACCGAAGCAGCAATACGATTAGCCGCGAATAAAGCGTCAAAGCCATTGTCAGTAACTATTAAGCAATAGTCGGCATAATTGAGAGGTGCTGCAAAACCACCACAAACTACGTCACCCAGAACGTCGAACAATATTACATCATACTCATCAAAGGCATTGAGTTCCTTGAGTAATTTTACGGTTTCGCCTACTACATAACCGCCACATCCAGCACCTGCTGGAGGTCCCCCTGCTTCTACACAATCTACTCCGCCATAGCCCTTGTAAATAACATCTTCGGGCCAAATATCTTCGTAGTGGAAATCTTTTTCTTGAAGAGTATCAATGATTGTCGGAATCAAAAATCCTGTCAAGGTAAAGGTACTATCGTGTTTGGGGTCACAACCGATTTGTAGAACTTTTTTACCGCGCTTAGCTAAGGCAACGGAAATATTACAACTTGTTGTGGATTTACCGATTCCGCCTTTTCCGTAAACTGCTAGTCTCACTGTTGTTTCCTCTTATAGTTGCTTGTCAAACTCTTAACTCAAACACTTCCTTTACCCAGACAGACAAAGGTTTGCAATGTATAAGTCGTTCTTACTTGTTAATGTCCAAGTTACACCCAAACCAAAAAAGCTTTTAGATGTAACCCTCGTTTATAGCTGATTATTTGGCTTCGTCAATTAATATTTAAAACATTATTGCCAACAAAAGTCTATCAGTCGTTAAATTAAATTAATAATAGTTTTTGTTTATTTATTTATATAAAAATAGTTACAATAAACAAAAATATCAAATCCCTTATATATATGTCTTTCATCGATTGAAAATCACTATATACCTTACGAAAGAGCTAACCTAAATACCTAGGATAGCTATACCTCTGATAAAACAATCGGTATGAACCTACTTAAATTAAATTCCCAAAGAGATTTATGTTTGGGATTCAGTTGGATTACTGAGTAAAAAAATATAATTAATCGGTACGATCGGTAAAAATATGGTTAAGCGTTCAAATGTCTATTTGCATAAGAAATATCGGCTGTTTGGCTATCTGCGTGCTTAAGTAAATACTCGGTATACTTTACGAAAAAAAGTTAATTAAATTTATAGGTCATCCAGCGGCTATTATTAGACTAATTGTCATAAGTAGTTCTAAGATAATTTACAGCCATTTCGATAGTGAAAACCTTACGGGGGAATAGTTTGGCTAAAAAAAATGCAGATCGCTAATGTTAAAAATAATCACATTTTTCAAAATGTCCTAATTTTTTGGAATTTAGCAGAATATGAAGGATGAATATGAAAAAAAGATTAATTTATAATCTTCATGTCTGTTCGCAAGAGGCGGATTTGAGGCTAAATTTTTAAGCTAAACTTTTAATTTATTTAAATTTAAATTTATTTATAAGCATCTCAACAAACATCCTCGTTCTCAGTTTGCGCCATTTCTTGTAAAGACTGCCAACCCGGTTGCCAATTGGATCGATCTTGCAACAACTTGGCATTAATCCAGAAACGAACTTCAGAATCGCAAGAAGCGACCATTTCTGCATATACCCACTTACCTTGATTTTTGCGGTTAATTACCTGAAAATGCCGCCAACCATCAATTTTTTGTCCTGATGTCCACTTAGAACCCAGCAAATAAGGGAATTTCTGTTTTTTAGCCATTTTCTAATCGTTTTTTCTCGTAATTATGTTAACTCGTGAGGAGACAACGAAGCAGAGAGTAAGAACGAGAATTTTCTTAACTAGTACTGTGCCATATTAATGCAAGCAGGGTAGATTTTTGTTGTTAGTTGGGCTTGTTGTGCTTTTCATTCTGGGGTTAATCCGCCTAATTTTAAACCTTGTTCTAGTAATTTTGCTGCTATATTTTCAGCTTCTTCTGAGGAAAAATTTCCGCTAATCACAGCTTGTCCACCAGAAATTCCAGTTTGAGCATATTGCACTGCTACAGAAGCAGCACTGATTAATTCTCCATTCATAAAGATGCCTAGAGAACGACCAGTTCCTGCTATATTTTTTGTTAATTCTTGGAATTTCTGACTTCCTTCGTTGTCAAAGCGAATCAAGATTTCTGATGAATTATTGAATGTAGATTTTTCAGCCCGTGCATCAATCACATTTTTTCCGGTCAAAGTAGTTTCTTCAAACATCGAAGCAGTCTTCTGATTTAAGTTCTTTAATATTTGCTGTGATTTTTGAATTTCTCTAGCATTACTATTCGGATTGCGTTGTAATGTTTTTATTTTTTGGTTAATTTGGTTGATTTCTTGTCTTGTAGCAAATAGATATTCTTCCGTTCCTTTTTTTTGAATTTTAAAATTTAGTATAGATTCAGATTCTTGTAAACTATCTTAATGATTATCTTTTAACTTAGATGATGATAATTCTGATAGATATAATTTCTCGCTAGCTAGAACAGCATCTGATTTTATACTTGAAATACAACAGAATACAATTGTTGTGGATGCAATTAATGAATTACCGACTATAGATGTTCTTTTCATCTGTTTTAATAAATTGACTTAATACACTTTTACCTATTTAAAAAATTAGCTTTTTACATCAATAATGTAAGAATAAAAAATCAAAGTCGAATAAAAAATAGCAATTAACTACGAACTGATAAAAGACCGACTAGAACGATAAATTTAACAACTACAGAGTGGATTTTTATTTTTTATACTTTACTTTAATAGCACGGTTATTACTACTTTCAATATTACTGATATTACTACCTGGTGCTAACAGCAGATGTAAAAAGTTCTTAACGAAGCTTAAATTCAGGGAAATACCACAAAGTAAGGGGTGAACACCGACCCTATAAACTGCACGCTTATTTTTAGAATGTTTTATAGAAATATTTGTTTATTTTTCATTTTTTTGTGGTAATAGGGCTGTTACATCTTTTACAAATACTATGCAACCTACTAATCCAAATCAATTTACCGAAAAAGCCTGGGAGGCTATAACTCATACTCCCGAGACTGCAAAACAATATCAACAGCAGCAGATTGAAAGCGAACATTTAATGAAAGCTCTGCTGGAACAAGATGGATTAGCTGCACCTACTTTTACTAAAGTGGGCGCAAATCCTCAAAAAATCAAAGAGCGCACCGAAGAGTTCATCAAAAGTCAACCAAAGGTATCGGGTAGCAGTAGTTCTGTATATTTAGGACGCAGTTTAGATACTCTTTTAGATCGAGCCGACGGATACCGTAAAGAATTTGGTGACGAATATATTTCTATCGAACATTTATTGTTAGCTTATGCCAGAGATGACCGCTTTGGTAAAAATTTATTTAAAGAATTTGGCATAGACGAAAGGAAACTAAAGGAAACCATCAAGCAAATAAGAGGGAGTCAAAAAGTGACTGACCAAAATCCAGAAGGTAAGTATCAATCTCTGGAAAAGTATGGACGGGATTTAACTGAAGCTGCTAGTGAAGGTAAGCTCGATCCCGTAATTGGCAGGGATGATGAAATCCGTCGTACTATTCAGATTTTGTCCCGACGTACTAAAAATAACCCCGTATTAATCGGCGAACCCGGTGTTGGTAAAACTGCGATCGCCGAAGGTTTGGCTCAACGAATCATCGCGGGTGATGTACCTCAATCGCTCAAAGACCGTAAGCTCATAGCTCTGGATATGGGTGCTTTGATTGCGGGTGCGAAGTTCCGAGGTGAATTTGAGGAGCGTCTCAAAGCTGTATTAAAAGAAGTTACCGAGTCTCAAGGCAATATTGTATTATTTATTGATGAAATTCATACCGTAGTTGGCGCTGGTGCTACCCAAGGCGCAATGGATGCGGGTAATTTACTGAAGCCGATGTTGGCTCGGGGTGAGTTGCGCTGTATTGGTGCGACTACTTTAGATGAATATCGTAAATATATTGAAAAAGATGCAGCTTTAGAAAGACGTTTCCAACAGGTTTACGTCGATCAACCCAGCGTGGAAGATACTGTTTCAATTCTGCGCGGTTTGAAGGAGCGTTATGAAGTTCACCACGGTGTGAAGATTGCTGACAGTTCTTTGGTTGCTGCTGCTACTTTATCCAATCGCTATATCACCGACCGCTTTTTACCCGATAAAGCGATTGACTTAGTTGATGAAGCAGCTGCACGGTTGAAGATGGAAATCACTTCTAAACCCGAAGAATTAGACGAAATTGACCGTAAGATTCTGCAATTGGAAATGGAGAAGCTATCGCTACAAAAGGAAAGCGATGCCGCTTCTCGGGAACGTTTGGAAAGGTTAGAAAAAGAACTTGCTGATTTTAAAGAAGACCAGCGTTCTCTTGTCGGTCAATGGCAGTCGGAAAAAGACGTAATTACCAAAATTCAAACGGTAAAAGAGGAAATTGACCGAGTTAACGTAGAAATTCAGCAAGCAGAGCGCGATTATGATTTAAATCGGGCTGCTGAGTTGAAATACGGTAAGTTAACCGATTTACATCGTCAATTGGAAGCTGCGGAAACGGAACTTTCCCAAGCGCAGCACAGCGGTAAATCTTTGTTGCGGGAAGAAGTTACCGAAGCTGATATTGCTGAAGTAATTTCTAAATGGACGGGTATCCCTATCAGCAAGTTAGTGGAATCCGAAAAAGAGAAATTATTGCATTTGGAAGACGAATTACACAATCGTGTTATCGGTCAAAATGAAGCTGTAACTGCTGTTTCTGATGCCATACAGCGTTCTCGTGCCGGACTTGCAGACCCCAATCGTCCCATAGCTAGCTTTATTTTTCTCGGCCCAACTGGTGTTGGTAAAACTGAATTGGGCAAAGCTTTAGCTTCCTACATGTTTGACACTGAAGAAGCGATGGTACGGATTGACATGTCGGAATACATGGAAAAACACGCCGTATCTCGTTTAATTGGTGCCCCTCCGGGATACGTTGGCTACGAAGAAGGCGGACAATTAACCGAAGCTATTCGTCGTCGCCCTTATGCAGTGATTTTATTCGACGAAATTGAGAAAGCGCATCCTGATGTGTTTAACATCATGCTGCAAATTCTTGATGATGGAAGAGTTACTGATTCCCAAGGAAGAACGGTAGACTTCAAAAATACGATTATCATCATGACAAGCAACATCGGTTCTCAGTTTATTCTTGATGTGGCTGGAGATGATTCTCGTTATGAAGAAATGCGTACCAGAGTTATGGAAGCAATGCGAAGTAGTTTCCGTCCGGAATTCCTCAACCGGATTGATGAAATCATCTTCTTCCATGCTTTACAAAAATCTGAATTACGCAATATCGTTAAGCTACAAGTAGAAAGATTGCGTCATAGATTAGCAGACCGCAAAATGTCCTTGAAGCTTGCTGATGCTGCTTTAGATTTCTTAGCAGAAGTCGGATACGACCCGGTATTTGGTGCCCGTCCGTTAAAACGAGCAATTCAGCGCGAATTAGAAACTCAAATTGCCAAATCAATTTTACGCGGTGAATTTAATGACGGGGATACTATTTTTGTGGATGTTGAAAACGAGCGTCTAGTTTTTAAGCGCGTGCCTTCGGAATTAGTAACAATGTAACTCGTTGAAAATTCCGTTACAGTCAATTTAAATAGAGAATTTTTAGCCCAGTTTCTATGAGAAAACTGGGTTTTTTGTATATAGTTAATTCAGATTTATTACTTACAAACAAAATAAAATAGGTGACTCAGTATAACTCTATATGATGAAATCGCAAACTAATAAATGAACTTTTAAATCATAATTTTATACATTCTAATATCGAAAATAAACTTAAAGTTATATACAATACAAACTACTAGCTAACCAAATTAATCTAAGATATTTGAATATTTTGAATAATAGATATATTTGACTAAAAGCTAGCTATTGGTAACGTTAACAGAGATAATCTAGTTAATTTGTGAGCTAGAACACTAAATTGACAGATTGCTAAAAACTAGGCTAAAACTTAAATGGCTTAACTAGTCCGGTTGATTTTATTGAGATTAATTAACTCTTTAAGGATTACTTTAAATGTACAGATGATTATAGAATAGTGCGTTTAAAGCTAATATATTGATTTTGCAAATAAATGCCAAACTGGCAACAAGCCATCTGAAAATTTGTTATTCATTTATTTACTAGCTTGATTTTAATTATTGTTAAAGGTATGAAATCACAATCAAGTTAATAGAAGCTGTTATCGGGATAACAAATTAAAGTCTTGAAGAATTATTTATAGTTAAACTCAATAATGCGATAAAAATACATTGTCTAGTGTCTATTTTTTTGTATAAAATAATCGCATCTATATTCGAGTTTTCAGTTACCCGTTCGATGAGATATTTTTTGTAACTAAGTCAACAATTGGATAACAGTAAGTAAAAAAAATTTTCATAGATGAAATAAAATTTCCTTTAGAATGGATATTTTATAATCTAAATCACGCCACTTACTCTCCGGTCTCAGAAAACTGTCCGCTGTCTTGTATGGTTATAGAATTCAAGACCGAGATATTTGATAAAGTTACAAATTAAACGAGGAAGTGCAAAAATTACTTTTTTAAAACACCGTACTAGCATGATTGGTCAGTTACTAGCAGGACGTTATAAAGTACTCCAAATATTGGCTGAAGGAGGCTTTGGGCAAACTTATATATGTTCGGATATTCACCTTCCCGGAAAACCTAAATGCGTTCTCAAGCATTTAAAAACTACTAGTACTTCAGCGGAAACTTTAGAAGCAGCGAGAAGATTGTTTCAAAAAGAAGCCGATACGTTACAACAATTGGGAAATCACGGTCAAATTCCCAGATTATTAGCTTATTTCGATGATAATAATCAATTTTATCTAGTACAAGAATTAATCGAAGGACATTCTCTAAGCAGAGAATTACCTCCAGGTAAAAAATTGAGTCAAAGCCAGGTTGTGGCTATTTTGAGCGAAATATTATCTATTTTGCAGTTTGTCCATACTCAAGGAGTAATTCACCGAGACATTAAACCGGATAATCTTATTAGACGTGCTTCTGACAATAAATTAGTATTAATTGATTTTGGCGCAATCAAACAATTACGCAATCAAACCGCAACAAAAACCGGGAAAAACAACGTCACATTAGTTGTAGGAACTCGCGGCTACATGCCTTCCGAGCAAATCAGACGTTTACCGCGTTCTAGTAGTGATATTTATGCTTTGGGTATGATCGGTATTCAAGCCTTAACAGGAGTGTATCCCTACGAGCTTCAAGACGATCCTAATACCGGAGAAATTTTGTGGGAACATCTTAGAGAAGTAGATCCAGCATTTACCGAAGTTCTCAATAAGATGACTCGCTATCATTTCAAAGAGCGTTACCAAACTGTAGATGAAGTAATACAAGCATTAAAAGAATTACCGGTTCCCGAAGTTCCCGATGTAGCAGAAAACAATGCTGCGAATGTCGTATACGAGTTGACTCTAGAATGGCTAGAAGACAACGATATTAAAACTTATAAAATTACCAATAACCAGTTTAGTAAAATACCGGGAAAAATTCGTATCGGCCGCGACCCTAAAGATTGCGATATCGTTTTATTAGAACCAACAGTATCTGCGCTACATGTAGAAATATTTTTCAATCCAGAAAAAGAAAAATTTTATTTGCGAAATCTCCGTCATAAAAATCCACCAATTCTCGATGGTCAATTACTTTTAGCTGGAGAAATGCCGCTTTCCGGTTCTAGTATACTGCGCTTGGGACAGCAGAATATAAAAGTAAAAGATATTACTTCGACAGAATATAATAACAACTGTATTCCTGCTTATTACAATAGTAAAAATTTTGCAGTTGAACCACAGTACCCTGTAGTCAAAACTGCTCGACTTCCTAAAATCAGCAACATATCGAAACAACCTCTATCTACCACTTCACCTTTGAAAGCGACTCCGGAGATGCCAATGCTGAAGAATGTATTGCCATTAGGTGTAAAAAGCATAGGGGTAGCAACTGTTTTGGCTAGCGTCGGAGGATTCGCATTAGTAAATGCTGGCAATTTAGGTAAAACAAATTCGCGACATAATAATTTATTGTCACAGTTACCAGAACAGTGCCGTATTGTGAGATCCGATTTAAATCAATTGCCTAAATTACGCCATCATCCTCATCCGGATGCAAAAACATTCAAAGAATTGAATAAAGGTGAAAAATTGTTAATTCTTGGTGATAAAGGTAATTTTTTCAAAGTTAAGCTGTCTGATGATACTGAAGGCTGGATTTTTTATGACCAGGTAAAGCTGTGCGACTAATCGAGTCGAGAGTTAAAACTTAAAGGCTATTTCTCCGAAACGAACATGAGTGATTATTGTTCGTCGTTCAACTTGTCACAAAGAATACGTATTTTCCTCATAGCGCTACGAGCTACACGTACATAAAATAATACATATTATCAGGGTTTTTGTTCTAAACGACCTCAAAGGTTGGTAACGGTTGTTTTATAGGAACAATATTTTTTCACGAACATCTATCACTTTTATCCGTGTAACTACTCCCAACCATTGAATAAGAAGTTATCTGAAACGAAATCTACGACTTTAAGAGTGTAGCTTTTCAAATAAGTCATGCGAGAGAGGAGATAGGGTTTTATGTCTTTAGAACAGGTTGATGCTTTCTACGAAAATTTAATGACCAATCAAGAAATTTACGAACAATATTATAAAAGTTGTTCTATTAAAGGCGTTTTTGGTGTATGGAATTGGGATAAAAAGAAGATAGTAAATTTTGCTGCTAGCTTAGGTTATGAATTTACCGAACCAGAGCTAGATGAAGTTTTGTTTGATACAGGTTCTACAGTTTGCAATTAAACTTTTAATTTACGTTAATCAATTACGTCCCCGATCTAGTTTGGTTTAAAAAAACACTTGCGATTAATTACTAATACCTTACCTTTGACATTTTTATTATCTATTTGATAACTTACATTTTATTTGACAAAAATAGCAATATTCCCAAGCGTTTAGACTTTTATAACTCCGTTTTATTGGCATTTTGCTATATATTTTTGTGTCAAATACAATCTAAAAATAGCGTTTATAAATAGAAATAGTATCGGGAAGGATTATCATCTAAAAATCATGTGTTTTACAAAAAGTAAAATCGGTATACATTAAAAGAAAACCGTTTAATCTGAAGAGAAAGTCGTAACGCACCAAAATTTTGATTTTGGTGCGTTAAGCTGTTGCTAAGGCAACTTACTTTTTCAGAATTTAATTTTTTTTATACACTGAATGAGATAGTGACCGCGCCATAAATAGACGACGCGGATACAATGTTCGGGAATTATCTCAATGTATTAATGAATTGCGATTAAAATCTTGCCCCTGGTTGTTTCAAAAATTCTTTTTCTTCGGGATTTGAAGGTCGTCCCAAAATTGAATTGCGATGAGGAAAACGTCCAAAACGCTCAATTACCGATCTATGGCGGATTGCATTTTCAATCGCACTTGCACTATCCCTGTCTCCACTAAGTTTTTGGAATAGCTTCACCGCTTGACGCTGATGTTCGATATTTTCGCTATGCACAAAAGGTAAATATACAAACCAGCGCTGTACATTTAATAATTGTCGGTCAAACCCTTGTGCGATAGCTTGATGTGCTGTTGATAATGCTTCCCAATCCGTAGCAAAAGCTTGAGGATCTTCGCGAAAAATATTCCGAGGAAATTGATCTAATAGCAAAATCAAAGCCAGACAGGTATCAGATGATTCCTTCCATTCATCTAAATTACCTGCTGCTGCTTTTTCATAATCAGCAAGAAAACGTCTTCGTATTTCCTCATCAAATTCTGGCTGTTTTGCAAACCATACTTTCCTCGGCTTACCGTAATCGGGTTTATCCCGACTACCAAACCAAAAGTCAAGAATTTCATTTGCCCTACACATCGTTTTACATTCCCTTACAAAGGACTTGTCGCATTTTACGCATATTTGCGGGCAATTCAAAATTCATAGCTTGCTGAATAAACATTGAGGGTATGGGAATTATCGGTGTTGCCTTTACTGAATAAGTTAACAAAGTACCGCTACCGCAGTCTTTTAAATCTATATCCGCACTGAAATCGTGGAAGGTACCTTTATCTAAATTAAATTGGACTTTATTACCAAAATCTTCTACAACATTCAGATAAATATCTACTTGTGCTGTAAAGAACATAAAAGCCTTTTGTGCTGCTTGATACAGACGTTTTACTTCCCCTTTGTGTATAATTTCACTCTTAGTGATGTCAGGGAAGTACTGCACCCAGCGCGGATAATCTGTTATATGTTGCCAAACTTGCGAACGTACCAGTGGTAAATACATTTTTGCGCTTACACAACCACCCCAAGCATTATGAGAGCGGGTTTCTACAAGAATTTCACCCTTTAACAACGCTGCTTGCTTGTCCTGACTCCAAGCCATATCCGAACCTGTATTAATTAAGTCTGAGAAAAAAGACGCAGACATAATGTTTCGCTCGCTCCTCAATTTTCCACACTACACTTAAAAAAATATAGACCTATGCTTTTATGCTTTAGTCTTATTTAATAATTCTAATTCCAGTTCAGCATGAAAGCATTCCGGAACTAGTTTATTACTTGTAATCTATTATTCCCAATATTTACCCAAAAATATGTCACGATTATCACTAATATTGTGAAGCATTGATGTTAGGGTACAAAGTCGCGAATAGGGAATAGCGAGTAAGAGTTAGGAGTTAGGAGTTAGAAGTTAGGAATTTATTACTAGCTACTGTCGAGTGTTCGCTAACGATCCACACCCGTTGGTGAACGACTGTTGACTTGTTTAGCCAGCTAGAATGTCAAAGGTATTGTTTATTTAAGAGGGGTATGAGGTGAGTCAATCTTCTAAACTAAATCAAAAACTAACCCAAGGTTTTGGTATGTTTCTCGGTATTGCTATAGCAGTATGGGTTCTTAGGGGCTTTGGTATTCTCACTTTTATCCCTGGAGGTATAATTTTACTATTATTTTTTATTGCAATAGCCTTTGGAGTTCTTAGCTATGCTCAAAAAACTTGGTTGCGTTTTTGAACGAGCATCTAAATGATTTACCATATTATTCACAATCTGGGACTAGTTGATTTCTGTTCTGCTGTAATATACGAGTAGAGTTAAGAGCCTAAGCCGTAATTTTTGCGGCTCAATAGTCCTATAGTTTCTGAAAATATATTTGGAATATATTTGGAATATACTTATTATCCGAATTATCCGAAATTTCAAGGTGAAAAATTTTATCTTTCAAATTATTCTGTAAAGTTCGTATATAAATAGTTCGGAATTTGCAACCATTAAAAATTGTCATTGTTGGTGGTGGCGCTGCGGGTTTTTTTGCAGCATGTTCGGCTGCTAAAACTAATCGAAGTGCCTCTGTTATCTTACTTGAAGCGAGTCGTCAGTTACTAGCTAAAGTCCGTATTTCTGGCGGGGGACGCTGTAATGTAACTCACGCTCTTTTTGATACTAAGGGATTTATCCAAAATTATCCTAGAGGCTCAAAAGCTTTATTAGGTGCTTTTTCACGCTTCCAGGCTCAAGATACTGTTCGGTGGTTTGCAACAGCCGGAGTACAGTTAAAAACGGAAGCTGATGGCAGGATGTTTCCCGTTACAGATAATTCGGAAACAATTGTAGATTGTTTGGTGAAAACAGCTTTAGATTATAACGTACAAATTCGTACTGGTTCGCCTGTAGTTGGAGTTAATTCCCAAGCATCAGAAAACGAAACTGTTGAAGATTCACATAATCAACATAAATCCAGATTTGAAATTTTACTTAAATCTGGGGAAATTTTACATTGCGATAAATTACTGCTGGCAACTGGCAGCAATCCCGTAGGTTATCGAATTGCAAAAAAATTTGGTCATCAAGTTGAACCAACTGTTCCCTCTTTATTTACCTTTAATATTGTAGATAAGGAATTGCGTTCGTTAGCTGGGGTAAGCGTTAACCCCGTGCAATTACGATTATCGGTACCCGGAAAACCCCAATTAGAACAAATTGGGCCGTTACTAATTACTCATTGGGGTTTAAGTGGCCCCGCCGTTTTAAAACTTTCGGCTTGGGGTGCGAGAACCTTCCACGAATCAGGCTATAAAGGGACTATTACTATTAATTGGCTGCCAGATTTAAGTCAAGATCAAGTTCGCCAAGAGCTACAGCAGGTTAAAAATGATTTTGGTAAAAGAGCGATCGCCCTACATCGAGGTATAAAGTTACCGCATCGTTTGTGGCAATACCTTATATCTCGCGCTGGTATAGATAAAGATATGCGATGGGCTGATTTACCCAAAAAGGCTTTGAATAAATTGGTGCAAGAATTAACTCAAGGACAATACAGTATTAGCGGTAAAGGAGTTTTCAAAGACGAATTTGTCACTTGCGGTGGAATCAAGCTTAAAGAAGTTAATTTTAAAACAATGGAAAGCCGTTTGGTGAAAGGACTACACTTTGCCGGGGAAATTCTTGATATTGATGGAGTTACTGGTGGATTTAACTTTCAAAGCGCTTGGACAACTGCTTATTTAGCAGGTTTGGCAATGGGCGCGAAAGAGTGAGATAGGGAAACAGTTAACAGTTAACAGTTAACAGTTAACAGTGAGCAGTGAGCAGTTATAAGTAGCAAGTAGCGAGTTACCAACTACCAATTCCCAATGCCCAATGCCCAATTCGCCATTCTCCATTCCCTAATACGGAGGATATCCAAAATCATCTTCGTCTGGATAAACGTAGGAACTAGAAACTGCCGCTACAGCCATTGGGCGCGTTTCTGCTTTAAGCGGTTCCTTAGCAAAATCTTTGTATTCTTCAAAAGTTTTAGAAATCAATTTAGATTCTTTGGAGTCAGAAGCAATCAAATAGTTGGTTAATGTAGAAACTGTAGGATGCTTATAGTCTACAGTTGCAGCAACTAAAACGGTATTTGTGGCAATCCCTCTTTCCTCACATTCAATTATCGGCGAGAAAATACCGTGAGCGTGAAATAAAGGTCCTTTTGGGGTTGCGGCTTGACGGCGATATCCGGCATAAGCTCTTTCTAATTCGGCAACAAATCCCGCAGTTGCTCTACCTTGCTGATATTCGCAGTAGGCTTTGCTAAAACTGGCACCAGCCGCACCATTCAAAGTTAACTGTAAAGGTAATTCATGCAAGAAACTCTTGTCTTCCCCTGCTAAATAAATCAGATAGCGAGTAAAAGTTTTAAATTTAAGTTTATCTGCTAAAAAAGCATCATAATTATCTCTGAGAGTTCCTAACTTCGCACCTGTTTCCCGGTCTTTTACTGATAAAGGTCCTCGTCGTACTATAACTATATTTGGTGTCGTACTGATAAGAACCGTTTCCACTCCGGAACTAAATTGATGCTCTACCTGTTGCCAATTTTCATCGGGTACAAAGCCGACAGCGCGGGCATTTTCTAGCTTAATCGCCAAACCGTAGGAACTTATACCATCAGCGTCATCTATGTTATATTTCGGATTAATCATTTGACACCAAGGGACAACACGAGAAGGTGGTGCATTAAACTTCTCGTCTTCAAAGTCGAATTTTGCAGATGCTTTCATCGTGTATGCGCGGTTGTCGATTTTGTACTTTTAAAGTTGACTTGGTTGGGTCTATGTTGAGTGCGAGGAGTAAGATTAAATTGCAGGCGCGGTTTATGCCACTATTAACCACAACCAAGAATCAGTTAAATTGATTTAATAAAGTCAATGATTATTTATTTATCATTTCAACGTGACATTACGCATCTATCTGAAGCAGTTTTTAACAAGAACTTTACTTTCAGTGTGTTATTCGCAGGATAATTTGCTGCTTGCTGATTATGCTCGATTAAAATAGATTGTGTTTTAAAAGACTAGCTCAATACATAGGTTTTTCACTTCGTTCGTATCTAACTGAGAATACAACGCCGCTTATTGATAGCATAGATTCATAAAAATAAAGTAGCTAGCAATGATTACGGAAGAGTAATGTAATTAACCATAATTTATCAAGTTAAAGTATTTATATGTAGAATGTCGTTTTTGTAACAATTTAAGCAAAAGTATACAAACCGTTCTTAAGGTCAGAATCCGCTAACATTTTTTGACTCAGTTGCTTATTAAAATTTGTCAATAGAAGTTTTTTTACGAAAGAATAAGCTTTTTTGAATAAAACCACCACAAACCCTCAAACGCTAATCAACCATGCGAAAGAGATATTTGATATCTAGTTAAGTTTGAAATATTAAGTTTTGTATTTATTAATTAGAAAAATAAGCAATACGAAGACTCTGTATTAACAGTAAAACTGATGTAACTGTAATTAAAATTCCCCAAAACCAATGAGGTAAAATTAATACTTTTGCAATTTGGGCAGTATCAGAATAACCATTGTAATAACGAAATACATAATTAAAATCGCGGAAGGTGCTTATACAAGCTTGTACTCCAAGAAACTGAATTGCAAAAACTTTGATTTCTGGAGATGCTTCTAATCCAATTCCTACAATTACTAATCCCAGACAAGTTATTAAAAGAATTCCAATTCCAGTTCGTACCCAAATTAGAACTGAAATCAACATAAAACTTCCTAATATAAGTAAAAGTTGCTGTGATGTTTGCCAACTACGGGAAGCTAAAATAAAACCAGCACCAATGATAGGAGGTCCCATCGGACCAGCAGCAGATACAAGCACTTCACCGATTGGGCCTAAAAATAATGAACCGCGATATTCATATCTGGCTAATCCATTACCATTTGCAAAAATCTCTAATTTTTTAAAATTTGCTCCTAAGATAACAGCCATTAAACCATGAGCCATTTCATGGTACCAAGTTGATAATAAAGTTAGAGGATATAGAATTTTTTTACCGTTGGGAGTTTGCCATAATATTCCAGTAAGTAAGGCAATTCCAATTAAGAATACCAATCCGGTTTTGTCGTTTGATATAAAGTTTTCATTTTGATACGATTCATTTATAATATTCCACCATTCACTCATATTTTTTAACTCAAGTAAGTTATCAATTTACACATGTTGATTAATCATTTTATAATATTGCTTGGTTAATAATTAAGATTAGCTGCATTACATTGTATTAAAGATTAACGGCGTTACATAGTACTCATGAATTATTTAGCTCATTTATTTTTATCAGATGGTACGCCAAATTCTTTAATAGGTAATCTTTTAGGAGATTTTGTCAAAGGTTCAATTGAAAATATTTACACTCCTGAGATAATTAAAGGAATTTATTTACATAGAAAAATAGATATTTTTACAGATTCCCATCCAATATTTAGAGCGAGTAAAAGATTAATTGGTCTTAGTAGACGCAGATTCTCTGGAATTATGATTGATGTCTTTTACGACCATTTTTTAGCTAAACATTGGTTGAATTATTCAAATATTTCACTTGATGATTTTGCGAATCGCGTTTATCAAGTATTGCAAGAAAATCAAAATATACTTCCCGAACGATTAAAAAGTATTCTTCCAAATATGATTGCTTATAATTGGCTGGCATCATATCAAGAAACTTCTGCTATTGATAGAGCTATTAATGGAATTTCTTATAGAATTAAAAGGGAAAATAATTTGTTAGGTGGAGTCGAAGAGTTACTTTTAAATTATCAGCAACTTCAAACTGATTTTTTGATGTTTTTTCCCGAACTTATTGATTACAGTTTAACAGCGAGTAGTTAACAGCGAGCAGTTAACAGTTGTGATGTTGAGAAACTCGTTTTTTACAAAAACCGGGTTTATTGATAATGGGAAATAATTTCAAATCGCTGTAAACTTTAGATTTCACTGTCATAATAAAATAAACTTTTATCGGTTCAAACTAATTATTATGAGCAATTTACAAACTAAAATAACAACCGATACTTGGATTCCAGTGTCTTGGGATGAATATATCCAAATAATCGAAAACCCTGCTTACGAAAAAGCTAAGGGTTACTACTATAACGGTAGAATGAGGATTGAAATGTCAGCTATAGGAAATGACCATTCACAAGATCATGCATTAGTTATATTAGCTGCTAGCAATTATGCAGCTATTAAAGGTATTCCGATGAATGTGAAAGATAATTGTACCTTTCGCAAAACTGGGTACAGAGAAGCACAACCCGATGTCTCTTATTATATTGGTGACAATGCTGATGCAATTCCTTACGGAACTTCTATTATTAATCTTGATGAATTTCCAGCACCAAATTTAGTTATTGAGGTTGCTAATACTTCCCTTGCCGACGATAAAGGTGAAAAACGTCTGCTTTATGAAGAGTTTGGTGTTAACGAATACTGGATTGTAGATGTCAAAAACGTTCAAATTATAGCTTTTTTAATTGAAAATCAAGGTAGTCGGCGAATTACTCAATCTCTAATCCTACCAGGTTTAGATATTTCTATTCTTCAAGAAGCTTTTTGTCGTTCTCGTCAAATGAATCATACTAAAGTGATTTCTTGGTTGTTATCAGAATTTCAAAAATAATATTAATTAGATGGTTGAAAGTTGTTAGTTGAAAGTTCCCAATTCTAACTACTAACAACCGATAGTCACCTAAAATACATTATTCCTTCCTTACAACCGTTGAAGCAAGCTTAAACCGTGAGTATCCGTACCGCAAGTACTGAATAAACCATACTGGTTCGCTAACTGTTGAATTTGCTGCGATCGCGTTGGGCTTGGTTTCCAAGGTTTGGGATTGTTGTAAGCATAAAAGCTTTCTACTCCATCAATTCCTAATTCGGCAGCAGCAGGAATCAAATCAAAGTGGCTTTTTCTATAACGTGCTGGATGAGCAAGTACTGCAAATCCTCCTGCTTCTTGAATTGCTGCAATCACATTTACAGCTTCATATTCAGAACCCGTAACCGGTTTTCCTTGACTATAGGGTTCTAAGCTGGGGTGTTCTGGGTTAAAAGCGTAGCCTAAAATATGAACTTCCACATTCAAAAGATTGGCATTGATTTCAATACCACTCCACAAATAAGGTACATCAATACCCCGATTGTTAGATTTCCAATCTTCTAACCATTGTTGAGCAGCTCGATAACCACCTGTATTGTGATGATCGGTAATCGCAAGTCCCTTTAAACCATTGTCGATTGCTTGCTGCATCAATTCTGAAGGCTGCATTTTACCGTCAGAATATACGGTGTGCATGTGAAAATTATAATTAGTCGGACAACTTTGTGCGTCTAAATTCTCGAATACTTCTTTTAAAAGCGTCTTAGAGGCACAAGCGAGGGCAAAATTTACAATCATAGCCTTTTCTTGTGTAAAATTATTTATTCTTAACACTCCACAAAGCAATACCTGTAGTCCGGAAAACATTAATGCTTCAGGCTTGTTTGGGCATTGAACTCGTGGGTGTCTTTAGCAAACTTTTTCAATATGTTAAGACTAACTTAGCAAATTTTAATGTTTATGGTCATGAGTATTTTCTATACCCTATATATGTAAGGCTAAAAATATCACTTTAGGCTTAAGTAATGACCACATTAACTAAATATGTTGGTTTAAATTAAAACTTTATTTAAAACTGATTAAATGCTTTTTATATAGCGGTTTTGTGTTGAGTAGAGTACAAATCAAATTGGTAGAAATCGGACGGGCAGGGATGCCAATCCCACAAGACTGTATTTGACTCAAATGAAATTTGCTATATATCATCAAAAATACAAGCGGAAAAACAAGTGTATGCTTTGTTGCTAAAAATTTGGTAGACCAATTAATTCTTTATCTCCAGAAATTATTTCGCCAATGTTATAAGCTGCAATATTATAAGATTCAAAAAAACTAATTGTTTGCTGCACTTGATTCGCCGGAGCTATGATAACGAAACCAATTCCCATATTAAAAGTGTTGTACATTGCTTGAGGACTAACGGAACCTGCTTCCGCTAACCACTCAAATACGGCTGGAATCATCCAGCTATCAGGTTTAATTCTAAAAGATTTTCCTTCTCCCAAACACCTTGGAAGATTTTCTGGCAATCCACCACCTGTAATATGAGCCATTGCATGAATCTCCAAACCATGCTTCAGGGCTGCTAATATTGGTTTTACGTAAACTTGTGTCGCCTGCAAGAAAACTTCACCTAAAGATTTACCACCAAACGTACTTGGGGTATCGTTCCAATTCAATCCTTTATCGCTAATAATTTTCCTTACCAAACTAAAGCCATTGCTATGGACTCCGGAACTTGCTAAACCGATAGCGACATCTCCAACTTCTACTTGAGTTCCGTCAAGCATCTGACTTTTTTCAACAATTCCTACACAAAAGCCAGCTAAATCGTATTCTCCCGGCTGATAAAATCCGGGCATTTCGGCGGTTTCTCCTCCTAATAAAGCACAACCGGCTTGTTTGCAGCCAGAAGCAACACCTGCAACAACTTGAGTTAGCTGTTCTCGATCGAGCTTACCCGTTGCTAAATAATCTAAGAAAAATAAAGGTTCTGCACCGGATGTCAACACGTCGTTAACGCACATAGCAACTAAATCGATGCCAACAGTGTCGTGACGATTAATCATATTGGCAATTTTTAGCTTGGTTCCAACACCGTCGGTACCTGAAATTAAAACGGGCTGTTTATAACCTTCGGGTAGCTCAAAGCAACCTCCAAAGCCACCCAATCCGCCAATTACTTCTTTTCTAAAAGTGCTGTGAACTAAATTACGAATTTGACCGACAAAATCGCGTCCAGCTTCAACATCAACCCCTGCATCCCGATAATCCATTACAGTGAACAGTGAACAGTGAGCAGTTAACAGCGAACAGTGAACAGTGAACAGTGAGCAGTTAACAGTTAACAGTCATCAGTTACTAGTTATTTGTTCTCAGTATTCATTCATTATTTATAATTATTTATGATTTAGGGTCTGCTGTCAAAATACTTGATCTTCGATGCCAATCCACCACTCACCTAAATTCATCAAATCTTCATGGATGTCCTGTAAATTTTCGGCGTATTCGTTTTCTGAAATACTGGCTCTCTTTTCTTCTAGCTTCAAAAGACGTAACTGTATCAGTAGCCAAGGTTTAGAAATACTTTCAGTGGCTTCGATATATTGTCCTAATTCTGTACTATTCATATATTTACGCCGGCAGGTGAAGACGGAAACCGTTCCGTTATTTACTAGCTAATGTGCTACCGCGCACGCTGCGCTAACAGTTTTTAGCTTTTAACTTTGTCTATTTGCTAACTGATAACTGTTCACTGTTCGCTGTTCACTGTTCACTGATTACGGGAATTTAGACGTTACTTTACCAAGGATTTTTTTTAGAGGTATAAGACCATAAGAACGGCTGTCAGTACTCGAAGAGGTATTGTCTCCTATGAGAAAACAAGAACCATCTGCAAGTACTACAGCCACTCTTTTAATTATTTGTTTTGACTCGTAGGGATGTAGTGCAACTACAATATCACCTACTTGAGGCAATTTTTGCCGATAAGCCTTCGGATCGAACAATATTTCATCTCCTGGCTGAAGCTCTGGAAGCATTGAAGGTCCGCTAACGCGCAATCTTTTTCGCATACCTACGAGCAACTGTAGCAATTTCAAGGCTGTTTGTAGTTCCTCATTCATTGCTTATTAGCCAAGTTTATAGCTTTATCGACACTCTAACCCAAACTGAAAACTAACTTTAATTAAGTTTAATTAGCTAGCCTTGTACCAAGTAACATTACGGTCTTTGGTAGCCCAGAACATATCATGAATTTTATGTACGGCTTCCAGTAATTCGTTTGCGTGGTCTAAGTTGACTTCAACTTTACAAGCCGAGCAGAGTTTTGCAGCTTTCCAGAAGGTGTCGTGCAAGTCAGGATACTTTTCGAGGTGTACTGGTTTGAAATAATCTGTCCAAAGGATTAATAAATCTTCTTTGGTTTTTTGAGCTTGTTCTTCTTTGATGGCAACGTAACGAGAAAAGGTATTGTTGTAAGCAATCGTCGCTGCTTTATCACCAGCTGGGGGATGCTCTAAATCCATGAGTTTCTTGGTCATGGATACTACTGCTTCTGCTGTAATGCGAGCGGAAGAGGGGTCGTAGACTCCGCAAGGGCCGTCACAATGAGCGTGTACCTGTGGTGCGGGGAAATTAGTTTTTAGCTTCGCAGCAATTTTTTTGAACATGATTTTTACGAATTTGCTTATCTTCACGTCGGGAGGCTCTAAGCCTGGGGAAGCCAAACTGTAGCTTTGAGTAAAAACAAAGTTTAAGGTATAAAACCTTTTTTTTTACTCAAAATCCCCCCCTACCCCATTTAGCTTAGTGCTATTGGGTATTCCAAGCAACCCAAACCTGAATTAACTTAGCAATTCTTGCGATATTTTTTTCTTTTCAACTCTATTAAATATCCAAATGATATTCTTGGGCTACCACCGAAAGTACTAACCTCTATATTTTTATTTATAACTATAATTTGAGAACTCTATCCCCCAAAAAGGATGACAGAGTTTCTTTAGTCATGCCAAAATATAAAGTGGTCGCCGCTGTTATACAGTTGGAAAAATCAATGCTAATTCGTCTAGGTCGTTACAGACGAGCCAAGCATTGCTGGTAAAGGTTAACAATACGCGCTGTGACTTCATCAATTGTTAAGCCATCGGTAACTATCTCTATAGCGTTTGCTGCTTTCATTAGGGGTGAAACCAGTCGAGTGCTATCTTTCCAGTCACGTTCCTTGATGCTATTTTCAAGTTCTTCGATACTCAGAGATGGTTGCCCTTGTTTTTCATAGTCTTGCTGACGGCGGCGCGCACGCTCGGAAACAGTCGCAGTTAAGAAGATTTTTATTTCAGCATCGGGGAAGACTTGAGTACCAATATCTCTTCCTTCAGCGACTAAGCCACCTTTTTTACCCCAGCTTTGCTGTTGTTTAACTAATGCTTGACGCACGGCGCTTTGGGCTGCAATTGCCGATACTTTAGATGTTACCTCGGTGGTTCTAATTTTCTTAGTAACGTCATTACCGTCAATCCAAACTCGCACCGGCGATTTTAAATCTTCGCTGGGAGTTAATTTTATCGAGCAAGAGCTAGCCAACTCGGCGATCGCACATTCATCCGTATCTTGAATTCCCTTTTGCAATACCAGCCAAGTAACGGCACGGTACATAGCACCCGTATCTAAAAATACCAGTCCTAATTTAGCGGCAACTTGTCGAGCTACGGTAGATTTACCAGCACCAGCAGGTCCATCGATGGCGATTATCGGTTGGCGATCGCGCAAAACTGTATTGTCAATTAATCGTGTAGAGCCAAGACGAGCGGCGATCGCAATCATTCCTTCCTCCTTAATTTCATCTAACGGTATTAACGTAGTAGGTTCAATCAATTCAATATATTCCACAGATACAGTACTGACCATTGCTATTTCTTTACAAACAGCTTCGATCAGGGTGCTACTTTTACGAACTCCACTGCGAAACGCAGCCGAAGCTCTTTGCAAGCCACGATATAAAACAGCTGCTTGCTGCTTTTGACTTGCAGTTAAATACTGGTTGCGGGAACTTAAAGCAAGACCATTCGCTTCCCTAACAATTGGGCAAGCGACAATTTCTATGGGAAAATTAAGATCCGTAACTAACCGCTTGATGATGGCTAGTTGCTGACCATCCTTTTGACCAAAGTAAGCCCGGTCTGGCTGCACCAAGTTGAAAAGCTTGGTGACGATAGTAGCCACACCCTGAAAATGTCCTAGCCGAGTACGACCACACAAGCCTGATATCATATCAGATGGTGGAGTCACTTGTGTAACAATTGAATCTTGTATATTCTTCCGGGCAACCCCGATCTCTTCCGGATTTGGTACAAAGATAGCATTTACCCCAGCTTCTTTGCAGAATTTTATATCTTCTTGCAGAGTACGGGGATAATCTTCGTAATCTTCGTTCGGGCCAAATTGCAGGGGGTTGACAAAAATACTGACAATGACAATGGCATTTTCCTGCCGCGCCCGTTCAATCAAGCTTAAATGTCCCTGATGCAAAGCTCCCATGGTGGGAACCAAGCCTACTGCTGTTCGGAGACGAGTTGTCATTTCAAGGGGTAGCGGCTCCTCAGAATGCTTTGGCTCGCTTTGCCAAGGTTGTCTATCTAAATAGCAACGTAAAGCTACAACCGTTGTCAACAGGCGCACAAAAAATCCTCTATCTACATTAGCTTTCCCCCGTTAGTGTATATCCGAATTCGAGGAAAGGGAGCGATTAGATAAAGGATTATAAGATTATTAACGATTTTTAGGGAATGGGTAATAGGTAATTGGTAATCGGTAATGGGGATAGAAGGTAGAGTAGTAGAAAATTTCGGCGTTGCTCGCGACTTCCTACTTGCTACTTGCTAGCCCCTCACCTTTAACCTTTGACCTTTGACCTTAAGTATTATCTTCCCAATACTTCAACTCTAACTGGTGCAATACCTCTACCAATCATGCCGATAACTCCGGCTGCACCTCTAGAAAGGTCGATAACACGACCGCGAATGAAAGGTCCTCTATCGTTGATTCTTACTACCACGGAACGTCCGTTACGCATATTGGTAACGCGAACTCTAGTTCCGAAGGGTAAGGTACGATGGGCTGCGGTCATTCTGGAAGGATTGAATCTTTCACCAGAAGCGGTTTTTCTACCAGCAAAGTAAGCACCGTAGAAGGAAGCGATGCCTCTAAAACGTCTTCCCCCTCTAGCAGCTTTTCTCCACTTTTTCGTATGGTGCTTGTTGGCAGTTGTTTTTTTAATCTTGACTGCTTGCTTTTCAGGCTTGGTTAGCTCTGGAGGTAAGCCAGCAATTGTTTTGAGAGGAGATGCTTTACCTACTAGTCTCCGCAAACGATTGGTTGCTTGTAAAGCATCTTGTCTAAGGTTTTTAGTTGCGCCGGGAAGTGTGGTATTTGCATCGATTTCCACAAGCTCCGAACCGTCAACTTTGATAATGTAACGTTCGGTTAAAGTTTTGGATTCAGATTTAGATCCAGTAGTTCCGTTCCAACTGAGTGTAATCTTATTTGCGTCAACTTTATTGTTTACTAAGTCGTTGATTTTGGCGGCTACAGCGTTTGCTCTTTCTACTGGATTGCTAGAGCCACTTTCAACTGCGAGGTTTGCTTTATTCTGCGAATCATCAGACACAGAGTTCAAAAATGTAAAAACAGGAATGTTACGAATATAGAGAGTTGCGGCCTGACGGTCTCCTAATTTGTGTGCGTGAATCTTGGTAATGACAGAATTAGAGTTGTTTTGTGCTACCTCTACAATATTTTTCTCAGATGTTTTTTGAGAGGTAAATGATGCTTCATCGATTGCCTGAGCGCGGCTAATAGAAGGAGTTCCAGCAATAGTTGAAATTACAGCTATAACAGTCCACAAAAGTCTTTGATTCATGCGTCTAATACTAAATAAAGTTACTTAAGGACAGAGATTTGATTACCTGCGGAACGAATCGAATATTCGGACACAACAGTCTTCAAAATCTTTTCTTCTTTCTCTTCCATTTTTTATTTATTAACTGCAACAGACTAACATGAAGTTTTTAACTTGGGTATCCGAGTTTTAGCGGAGATTACTGTCAAATTAGCAAACTATAAATGATAATTGCAAGGTTAAAAGCTTTACCAATTCTTGATTTTAGCCTTGTAACATTTTTTCGATAAATTTAAAAATTTAGTTTTTATAATTTAGGCTATTTAAAAATTAAATATATCGCTTACTTTTTGCCGTTTACCTAATCTTTTATACAAATACAAGTCATATTAAAGTATTTTATATAACTTTGTAAATTAGCCACTTTTACTTAGGTAAATTATCATTAATTTAGCAATTAAAATCATACACGCGGATACAGTTTAGTTATTATAATCACTCTTGTGTTTAAACAAAAAATCAGGTAAGAACTTATAAACCGCGTAAATACTGAAATATAGAGAATAGGTTAAAAATAAGTTCATAACTGAAAAAGTCTAAATCGATACTAATAATTAATTTAAATTAGTTATCATCCAGACAGTTCAGATAACTAAGAGTAAATAAATTACAGTTAATATACGAATAAATTTATTACATGGCTTGAAGTATAAATATTACGAATAAATGATTTTTACCAGAAAATATTTTGCGATTAAAAAATAAAAAAAGATGAGATAATATGCCGCATTAAGATTTAATCTACAGCAGAAGATTGAAGAACTGATTGCAAGAAAACCGTAGTGTGTTGTTATTTGTCAAGAGGAGCTATCCCGACTGGTAAGAAGTAACGAATAATGGTTATTTATTCATTACTTCTTGATTCACAATTTTTTAAATAGTTACAACTATCCCTGCACTTTGATTGGACATTCTATCGATGGCACATAAAGCATAAGTTCCCGACTCAACAGTGGTTTCAGTTGTTTGTTCTGATAACACTTTTTGCAGCTTCCAGTTGTTACCAATTTTTTTATAAAGAGTCCAAGAGCGAATTTCACTATCTTTAGACTGCCAAGTAATTTTACGATTATCTGTTTGCACTGCAATTGGTGATGCTGGTGGTATGGCATCTTTCCACGGCATTGTAGGAACTAGGGCGGGTTCTTTATACAGTAAAGATTTGAATTTTTCAGCGATGCCTTGACGATTTTCTTCAATTGCACTGGCACTAAAGAAAATATTTCCTAATGATAATTGTTCGCGCAAACTGCGACTAATGGTTACTTGCTTGATGATTTCTCTTTGTTTCCAGGCTTTGCCATCTAAGCGGGCAACCGTGTTACCTGCATAAACATGTCGTTGCCCAGAATTAATACTCGTCCACCAGCGCAATAGTACCGGATAACTTTGCGCGGTTTGGTCGATACGCCAATATAGTTGCGGTGCAATATAATCCAACCAGCCTTGCTGTAACCATTTTTTGGCATCAGCATAAAGCGCGTCGTAAGCGTCTAAACCCTTGATTCCAGCAGGTTGTCCGGGACGGTAAATACCGAAAGGACTAATACCAAATTTGACATGAGATTTAGCGGAATTAATGCCTTCCCACAAGCGCCGCATCATTATATTGACATTATTTCTACGCCAGTCATTTAAACTTAGTCTGCCGCCAGTGTTGCGATAAGCTGCATAGGTTTTGCTATCGGGAAACGATAGATTCTTGATGGGATAAGGATAGAAATAATCATCAAGGTGAATGCCGTCAACGTCGTAACGCTTTACCACATCCATAATTACATTAAAGATTCGATCCTGTACTACTTTTGCGCCGGGGTCCATCCATAATTGAGTTCCCCAACGATAAACTACTTCTGGATTAGTTTCGGCTATATGAGGAGAAACATTTTTGACTCTACGGTAGGAAGTGCTGGCGCGGTAAGGATTAAACCAAGCATGAAACTCGATATTGCGTTTGTGACATTCGGAAATAGCAAACTTAAGAGGATCGTATCCGGGCGATTTTCCTTGAATTCCGGTTAACCAAGCGCTCCAGGGTTCGTATTGGGAATCATACAAGGCATCTCCTTCGGGACGAACCTGTAATATTAAAGCGTTGAAGTTTAATTCTTGCAATTTGTCGAGCAGTTGAATTAATTCAGCCTTTTGCTGGTAAGCAGGTAAACCAGAACGACTCGGCCAGTCGCTATTCCACACCGACGCAACCCAAACACCGCGAAACTCTCTTTTCGGCTTAATATCAACGCTTCCGGGTGGTGGTGTTGGTATGTCTAAATTTGTTGGAGGTTTAACTATATATGGTGAAGAAATGGGTTGTTCCTCCCCCAGCCAAACCAAAGCTTGATAAACAAAAACCGAAACATCGGCGCGAGTTGCCGCTAAAGTTGGATTGAGTAAGTTCGGATTTGGATGACTTGCTACCATACCGGCGCGGGTAGTAATAGCGGCAGTCGGTTTAGCATAGTCTGGGATTTTGTAAGCATCCCGATAAATTTGCCCAAGCATGGGTAATAAATCGGTCGATACCTTTGATGTCATTCCCAACCCACTAATAATACTCAAAAGTGCATTTATTCTTTGAATCCTGTTTTGAGGGCGAAAATAATTGTTGGGAAAGCCGGTAATAAACACTGTTTCGTAAGCTTTTTTAATCGCAGAAGCCGCCCAGTAGTTATCAGGTACATCTACAAAGGGTACGTATTGGCGTTTTTTGGGAATTCGGGAAAACGTAGTAGTAATGATGGCGGCGAATTCAGCACGGGTGACTGAATTATCGGGACGAAACTTACCGTCGGGATAGCCGTTTAAAATACCGCGACGCGCCAAAGCTTCAATAAACGGGCGTGCCCAGTGGTTTGTAATATCCGGGAAGCGGGCAGATGATGAGGCCATAATTAGCAAAAGATATCTTGTATCTAAATGGACTTTTTCTGCCCATGATTATGCTACCGTTACCTGGAAAAAATAAAGTAAACTAGGTACTAAATATTACATTTGTATTGTGAGTCACACTGTAGCTTATTTTCTATGTTTTGAGCGAAAGACAGCCAGGAAATTAAAGCGAAAACAGTTGAACATTAACTAATTGTTTAACTAATTATTAAAACTGTTGTAACTCTTAATTCAAAGCTGTTTAAACCAAAAATGTTTTGGGTACAAAATGACTTGATATCCCGATTTGGAGTTCATAAACTGTAATAGTAATTTAGCAGTAAATATAATTAATTTTGTTAGATATTTTGCGTAAACTTACTTATATATTATTTTTATCTAGTCTAATCTGTGTACTTGGCTTTTCTTACGTAAATAAAAAGTCACCAACTGTAACTTGTCATGAATGGGGATTTTCTTCAAAAGCTGAAAAATACTACACTCATCCAGAAAAGATAGTGTTAGAACCTTGGCGGGGACAGCATCACGTATACGGTATATTTCAGATTCCCGGCGGTTATCTCAACGACAAGTTATTAAAGGTTGAAGTACCTGGTAGTAAAACTTACTGCGGGGTACTTTATTATGGCGGTACCGTAGCCATTGATGGCATCAAAGCCAAACCCGGACATTATTTGATGAAGGGAATGTTAAATACTCGTTTTGCCATTACATTAATCTTGCAGGGTAAGCAAGAAGAATTGAAGCAACCGGATAATTGGAATTTGGGGTATACGAAGATTGAGGAGAAGAGTTAGGGGTTAGGAGTTAGAAGTGAGGAGTGAGGAGTTAGGAGTTGACAATTACCCATTGCTAATTAGCAATTACCAATTAACCATTACCAATGCCCAATTCCCTAATTACAATAACATTCCGGCGATGCAGGATGTCATAAAACAGGCGATCGCACCACCAATCATGGCTCTAATTCCCATTTGGGCTAAGTCGGCTTGACGGTTGGGGGCTATGGCTCCGATTCCACCGATTTGAATGCCGATGGAACCAATATTAGAAAATCCACATAGAGCGTAAGTGGCAATTATTCTGGCTCTTTCGGAAATCGCGGATTCTTCTACCATTTTTTGCAAATCTTGATAGGCGATAAATTCGTTTAAAATCGTCTTTTTACCGAGCAATATCCCTACTTGTCCGCAGTCTGCCCAAGGTACGCCCATCAACCAAGCTACGGGTGCGAGTAGGTAAGAAAATATCCATTCTAATGAAAGTTGTGGTAAACCGATTTGCAAACCAATATAACCCAAAATACCGTTTGCTAAGGCTAATAATCCTAAAAAAGCAATCAACATCGCGGCTACATTTAACGCTAATTTCATCCCTTCACTGGCACCGGTTGCGGCTGCGTCAATAGCGTTAGAGTAATCGCTTTTCACCTCTATTTTTACTTCCCCTGCGGTAGGAGATGATTCGGTTTCGGGATAAAGTATTTTAGAAATTGCTAACGCTGCGGGTGCAGACATTACTGAAGCAGCGATTAAATGTTCTGCTGACACGCCAAAGGAAATATATGCAGCCATTACCCCACCTGCAATAGTGGCGAATCCTCCCGTCATAATCGCATGTAATTCGGAACGAGTCATGGTTGCTACATAGGGTTTAATTAATAAAGGCGCTTCAGATTGCCCGACAAAGATATTCGCGGCAGCACTAAGGGATTCTGAGCCTGATGTTTTCATGGTTTTCATCATCACGTTAGCCACTACCTGCACTATTCTCTGCAAAATACCGTAGTGGTACAAAATAGTGATGAATGAAGAGAAAAAGATGATTGTCGGCAGTACTTTGAATGCGATGTAGTGTTCTTCAAAGTTGTCACCAAATACAAATTTGGCTCCGGCATCGGAATAGTTAAGGAATTGACTGACTATATCCCCAAGAAATTTGAATACGATAAAACCAGGTTTTGTTCTCAGAATTAAAATTCCGAAAACTAGCTGTAAAGCAATTCCCCACAGCACCGGCACCCAACGAATTGCCCGACGGTTAACCGACAAACTATAAGAAATTCCTACAAATGCAAAGATTCCGAGCAAAGATATTAAACGATTCATTAGTTGTTAGTTAGTAATTGGGCATTGGGGATGGGGGATTGGGCATTGGTAGTTGGTAGTTGGTAATTGGTAGTTGGTAATAATTATTTATCCTCCCCATCCCCTTGTCTCCCCCCTCTCCCCTCTCTCCCCCTCTCCCCATCCCCTTGTCTCCCCATCTCCCCATCCCCTTCTCGCCATTACCCGTGAATGATAGAAATACTCACGAATGGGGAACTCTAAATTAAGAACTTTATAAAACGAGCATGTAAGAATGGTTGTTATTACTGATTATGAGATTCTCGAAAAAATTTATGAAAGCCATAATTCTGTGGTTTATCGGGGAAAACGGGAGGAAGATAATCAGTTAATTATTCTGAAGATTCTCAAGCAAGAATGTTTGACTCCACTACAGTTAACTCGCTACAAGCAGGAGTATGAAATCATTTCTAATCTGGAACATCCAGGAATTATCAAGGCTTATGATTTACAACAAGATAATTTTTTAGTGATGGTTTTGGAGGATTTTGGGGGAGATTCGCTGAAGAATTTACTCTACTCCATGAAATTTAATTTGGTTGAATGCTTGGAAATTGCTTGTCAAATTACTGATAGTTTGGCTCAAATTCATGCAGCACAAGTAATTCATAAAGATATTAATCCGAGCAATATTATTTTCAATCCTATAAGCAAGCAACTGAAAATTATTGATTTTGGAATTTCCACAAAGTTGGGAAGCGAACATACAGCTTTATCTAGTCCGAATGCTTTAGAGGGAACTTTAGCATATATTTCTCCCGAACAAACAGGAAGAATGAATCGTTCTTTAGATTACCGCACTGATTTTTATTCTTTGGGGGTAACTTTATACGAATTATTTACCAATCAATTGCCTTTTAGGGGTGATGATGCGATGGAGTTAATTCATTGTCATCTTGCGAAACAACCTGTTTCTCCGGCGCGAATCAATTCTAAAATTCCGAAGATGGTTTCACAGATTGTGATGAAGCTGATGGCAAAAACCGCTGAGGAGCGCTATCAAAGTGTATGGGGAATTAAAGCCGATTTAGAAACTTGTTTGGAGCAATTAAAAAATTATAATTGCATCATTGATTTTGATTTGGCTCAAGAAGATATTTCGTCACAGTTTCATATTCCTCAAAAGCTTTACGGTAGAGAGCAAGAAACTTCTATTTTGCTGGATGCATTTGAACGAGTGATAAATGCGGTTAGTAGAACCGAAATGATTTTAGTTACGGGTTATTCTGGAATTGGGAAGTCTGCTTTGGTAAAGGAAATTTATCGCCCAATTACTCGTCAGCAGAGTTATTTTATTTCTGGTAAATTTGACCAGTTTCAAAGAAATATTCCTTATTCTGCGGTTGTCAAGGCTTTGAAGGGGTTAGTCAAACAGCTTTTAAGCGAACCGTTATTACAGCTACAAAAATGGAAGCAAAAGTTATTATCTGCCATTCAACCAAATGCTCAAATTATTATTGATGTAATACCGGAAATCGAGTTAATTGTCGGCAGACAACCGGAAGTTGAAGAGTTAAAAGGTAGTGAAGCTCAAAATCGTTTTAATTCGGTATTTAAAAATTTTATTCGCGTGTTTTGTCAAGCGGAGCATCCATTAGTTTTATTTCTAGATGATTTGCAATGGGCGGATGCGGCAAGCTTACAGCTAATAGAATTGATGATGACTGATGAACAAATGCATCATTTATTTTTTATTGCTGCTTATCGAGATAATGAAGTTGACGCGAATCATCCTTTAATAATTTTGCTGGAAAAATTAGAAATCAGCATACCTATTAATCAAATTAAATTAGAACCTCTTAATCAAGATAATATTACCAATTTAATTGCCGATACTTTGCATAGAGAGATAAAAGACGTTAAATCTCTGGCAAAGTTAGTTACTTCTAAAACAGATGGGAATCCCTTCTTTGTTAATCAGTTTATTTATAATTTATATTCTGAAAAATTAATTTATTTTCAGGCATCCCAAGGCGCAGAAAAACCTAGATGGGAATGGGATATTTCTCAAATAGAAGACATGGATATCACCGACAATGTTGTAGAGTTGATGATATCCAAACTAATTAGATTACCAAAATCTACTCAGCAGGTATTACGTTTAGCAGCCTGTATCGGCAATCGCTTCACCTTGAATACTTTAGCAATTGTCAGCGAATTAACACCAACTACTGCTTTCCAAAATTTAGCGATCGCGATTAAACAAGGTTTTGTATTGCCAACTTCTGGTTTAGAATTTCTCGACGGAGAAATGCTAAGCTCGCAGCTCGTAATTAATAATTTTAGGTTTTTACACGACAGAGTTCAACAAGCTGCTTATTCTTTAATTGCGGAATATGAAAAACAAGCGGTTCATTTACAAATCGGCTGGTTGCTATATTCAAATTTATCTTCGCAAGAGCAGTTAGAGCATATTTTTGAATTAGTCGATCATTTAAATTTGGGTAGAAGATTAATTATAAATGATAGCGAAACAATTGAATTAGTAAAGCTGAATTTTTCCGCTGCGAAAAAAGCTAAAGATGCAATTGCTTATGAAGCCGCTAGAAATTATTTAACTATTTGTCAGTCAGAATTGCCTAAAGATAGCTGGTTTAGATTCTACGAACTAACTTTAGATATTTATAAACACCTTGCAGAAGTCGAATATTTAAACGGTAATTTTGTCAACTCGGAATCCTTAATCAATCTAATTATCGAAAAAGCTAAAACACCTGTAGACAAAGCAGATATTCATAACTTATTGGTTATTCAGTGTACGTTGCAGGGTAAGTTAAATGAAGCTATTGAAGCAGGTAAAAACGGGCTGCAATATCTTGGATGTGACTTACCGAAAACTAATTTAGATGAAGCGTTAGAAATTGAAACTACCAAAGCTAATAAACTTCTTGAAGGAAAAGAAGTAGCTTCACTAATCAATCAACATGATATGACGCAACCTGACAAAATTATAGCTCTTAGGTTATTAAACAATATTGACGTACCTTGCTATTTAATAGACCAAAAGCTATACAGTATAGCAATTATAAAAATGCTAAATTTGTCCTTAGAGTATGGGAATTTAGCAGAATCTACAAAAGGATATGTACTTTTTGGTCTACTATTAGGAGCCGTTTGGGGAGAGTATCAAAAAGGTTATGAATTTGGAAAATTAGCTATTAATGTTAGTCAAAAATATCGTAATTTAAATCAAGAATGTAAAGCTTGTATGATTTTAGCTACCTCTATAGTTTTCTGGGTAAAACACATCAAACATACTCGTAAAATTAGTCATACAGGATATCAAGCTAGTATAGAATCTGGTGATTTACAATATTCTGGTTATATATTATCTTCTGGGATAATTAATAATTTATATGGAGATGTAAATATTAAAAAATCTCTTAATGAAGCGAATAACAGTTTATATTTTGTCAATAAAAATACAAATATATTTGCGCGGGATACGATTTTAGCTGCGAAATTATGTTTACATAATCTAAATGGAGAAACGCAGGAATTATCTGACTTTGACTGTTCTGAATTGAGCGAATCAGAATATCTTCAAAGCTGCTGGGAAAGAAAAAGCTATATGCCTTTGTTTAATTACTATACTTTTAAATCTTTTATTCTTTACATTTATAATAAACCGGTTGAAGCTTTAGAAACAGTAATTGAAGCAGAAAAATTAAAAGAATTTGCTCTTGGAACAATTACTGTTGCCGAGCAAAATTTCAACCAATCTTTAATATTAACAGTATTATATCCCGCAGCAACTTTTGCAGAGCAAAAACAATATTGGCATCAATTAGAGCGCAATCAAAAGCAAATGAAAATATGGGCAGATAATTGTGAAGCCAACTTTCTGCATAAGTATTTAATTATAGAAGCTGAAATAGCGCGAATTTCTGGTAATAAACTAGAAGCTATGGAACTATACGATTTAGCTATTGCTTCTGCAAAAACTGAAAGTTTTATTCAAATTGAAGCTTTAGCTAACGAATTAGCAGCTAAGTTTTGGTTGGGAATGAATAAAGAAGATTTCGCTCAAATTTATATTCGTAAAGCTTACAATGCCTATCAAACTTGGGGCGCTAAACATAAGGTAGCAGATTTAGAAAGTCAGTATTCTTTCTGGTTAAACTCTAGACTAACAAAATTTACGGATAATCGAAATCCGCAAAATCATAACTATCAAATAACTATTAATCAAAATTCAACTACGGCTAACTTTGGAGAATTATTAGATATAGAGACTGTTTTCAAAGTTTCTCAAACTATTTCTAATGAAATTATGTTAGCTGAATTAATTGAAAGATTAATGAAAACTGTAATTGAAAATGCCGGAGCGCAAACAGGGTGCTTAATTTTTATCAATAACGGGGAATTAGTTATTGAAAGTGTAATCAATGCTAGTGGAGAAGTAGAAATACAGCATTCTATTCCCATTACAGCTTTTAAGAATTTACCAATTTCAGTTATCAATTATGTTGCTAGAACCCATACTGATGTTTTACTTGATGAGGTAAATCAGAAAGAAGAATTTGCGAATGAATTCTATTTTATCAATAAACAACCATTATCTTTACTATGCATTCCAATTCTGCATCAAGGCGAATTAATCGCTATTCTTTATTTAGAAAATAATCTGACTTCCGCAGCTTTCCCCCCGCAACGTTTGCAATTACTCAAACTTATTTGTTCCCAAGCAGCTATTTCGATTAAAAATGCAACTCTTTACAGCACGTTAGAACAAAAAGTAGCAGAGCGTACTAAACAACTTTCACAAGCCATAGAAAATTTACAAGCGGCTCAAAAACAACTTGTAGAATCAGAAAAAATGGCTTCATTAGGTAGCCTGGTTGCTGGAGTTGCTCATGAAATAAATACTCCGGTGGGTACCAGCATTACTGCTGCTTCTACCCTAAAAGACGAAACTACTATTTTCAACAATGCTGTCGCCGGAGGTACATTAAAACGTTCATCCTTAAATAATTATCTCGAAATCGCCAGCGAAAGTACTGATTTAATTTTGAATAACCTCAGTCGCGCTTCAGATTTGATTCAAAGTTTTAAACAAGTCGCCGTTGATTCTTCAAATTTAGAAAAACGCAAATTTGCTATCAAACCATACATCCAAGAAATTTTAAATAGTTTAGCGCCCAAATTTAAACCTACCGCTCTTACATGTACGGTAGAAGGTGAAAATCACGTGGAAATAGAGACTTATCCCGGTGCTATTGCTCAAATAGTCACAAATTTGGTAATGAATTCTTTGAATCACGCTTATCAATCGGGAGAAAAAGGAGAGCTACTTTTTCAAATCAAGCAACAGCAGGATACAGCTTTAATCGAATACAGCGATGATGGTTGCGGCATTCCTTCAGGAAATTTAACTAAAATCTTTGAACCCTTCTTTACTACTGCAAGAAACGAAGGCGGCACCGGATTAGGATTGCATATAGTTTATAATCTGGTTACTCAAAAACTTCAAGGCAAAATTGATGTTAAAAGCAAAGTGAATTTGGGAACAATATTTATAATTGCATTACCTTTAGGTTTGCTCGATGGAAAGGATTAAAAAGTATCTATTAAGGTGTGTTAGCGATTACAGGTTAACGCACTGTTATCAGGTATTTACTGTATTAATCTATTTTGCATAACACGTTTTAAAATTCAATCACATATTTATTGATTTTTTTAAATGAGAATAATAGGGAGATACTATAAACTTTAGCTGCGCTAATAATAGCTTGATAATAAATTATATTGACTATAACTATACATTAATCAAAGTCAGGATTATAAATATATGACACTTGAAAATAAACTTGATTTATCTGAAAGCGACGATGATATTTTAGTATTCGAGGACGAAACTACTAATGATATTACAGTAAATACATCTTCAGAAACAGCTTGGAAAATTTTGATTGTGGATGATGAGCCTACGGTACATCAAGTAACTCAATTAGCTTTAAAAAACTTGACTTTTGAGGGGAAACCTGTAAATTTCTTTTCTGCTTATTCCAGTCAGGAAGGTAAAAAATTAATTGCCGAGCATTCCGATACTGCTTTAATTTTATTAGATGTAGTAATGGATAGTAATGATGCTGGTTTACAGGTAGTTCAGTATATTCGTAAAGAGTTGAAAAATAAACGAGTGCGGATTATTTTACGTACCGGGCAACCAGGAGATGCGCCAGAAGAATCGGTAATTACAAATTATGATATCAACGATTATAAACTGAAAGTTGAGCTTACCAGACAAAAATTAATTACCTCAACAATTGCCGCTTTACGTTCTTACCGCGATATTCTAATTATTGAAGAACAAGCAATACAATTAAGCCAGACTTTAGAAACTTTGCAAAATGCTCAACTTCAATTAGTGCAAAGTGAAAAAATGTCCGCTTTAGGTAATTTAGTTGCAGGAATTGCCCATGAAATTAATAACCCCATTGGGTTTGTTGCTGGTAATTTAAAAATGGCTAGGCAATATGTCGGCGATTTATTCGGGCTGATCGATTTATATCAAAAATATTATCCCAATCCACAGCCAGAAATTGAATCAGAAGTTGAAGCAATAGAACTAGAATATTTACGGGATGATTTACCCAAACTATTTAATTCTTTAAAAATTGGTTGCGAACGTATTCGTAATATTAGTACGAGTTTACGTACTTTTTCTAGAGCAGACACCGAACATAAAATACCATTTAATATTCATGAAGGTATTGATAGCACTATTTTGATTCTTCAACATCGTTTAAAAGCGGATGAATCACATCCTGCTATTAACGTAATTAAAAATTATTGCGATTTACCTTTAATTGAATGTTACTCAGGACAACTCAATCAGGTATTTATGAATTTGTTAGCTAATGCAATTGATGCTTTAGAAGAATATAATCTCGGAAAAACCTTTACAGAAATTGAATCTCATTCTAATCAAATAACTATAACTACAACTTTAACCGCAGATAAAAAAACTGTCATCATAAAAATTGCTGATAATGCTTTAGGAATCACTCAAGATGTTCAGCAGAGAATTTTTGAGAATTTATTTACGACTAAAGCTGTAGGCAAAGGTACGGGTTTGGGTTTATCAATTGCTCGTGAAATTGTTGAAGATAAGCATAAAGGTGATTTAACTTTTAATTCGGAAGTTGGTAAAGGAACTGAATTTATAATTAAGATTCCGGTTAGCAGTGAGCAGCGAGCAGTTAACAGTGAGCAGTTAACAGTGAGCAGTTGATAATTAATAATCAATTATTTAAAAGTAAGTTTTTTGATGATTAATAAAAGTTTGGTTTATGATAAGGCTTATAAGTTTGCTATTCGGATAGTTAATGCTTACAAGTATTTATCTATTAATAAAACAGAATATGTTTTGTCTAAACAACTTTTGAAAAGCAGCACTAGTATTGGAGCTAATATTGCAGAAGCAAACGGTGCTATTTCAACAGCGGATTTTTCTGCAAAAATGTCAATAGCTTATAAGGAATGTTTAGAAACAAAATTTTGGCTTAATTTACTTAAAGATACAAATTATATTTCTCCAAAGGAATTCAACAGTATTTATCCAGATGCAGATGAAATATCAAAAATGCTATTTTCAATCCTCAAATCATCTCGCTTAACAAAACAATAGTTATTGCTCACTGCTTACTGTTCGCTGTTCACTGCTCACTGTTCGCTGTTCAAAGTTCCATTACTTTACGATAATGTGCTTCAATTTCTTTAACGGTTTTTGATTTACGCTTGGTTTGCCATTGACTCTGCTTAAATAATTCTTGCCGTAAATCGTCAACGTTGATATTGTTTATTTTACCGTCACCGACAATTTTCTGACCATTTACCCAAACGCTATTTACTACATTTGTAGGTCTTCCTAATACTAATAAACCTACTGGATCTGTACGAGGTAATAATGATAAACTTGTCAAATCGTACATAACTAAATCGGCTTTTTTACCTACAGTTAAAGAACCTATATCTTCCCCTAAATTAAGTCCTTTTGCTCCACCTAATGATGCCATTTCTATTGATTCTCTGGGTGTAATCCAATGCTGATAGTCTAAATCAGTGACGTTATGCAAAATTGAACCTATTTTTATTGCTTCTAATAAATCTTGGGAATCGTTACTAGAGGCACCATCGCAACCGAAAGAGACATTTACCCCTGCTTGACGATATTTTAAAATCGGTGCAATTCCACTTCCTAAACGTAAATTACTCAAAGGATTATGAACTACTGTAGATTTAGTTTCGGCAAGAATATTAATATCTTTGTCTGTTAAATGAACGCAATGCGCTAAAGAAGTACGATGATTTAAATAGCCAATTGTTTGTAAATGCTCTACAGCCGTACAGCCGTATTTTTCTTGAGCTAACTTTTCTTGGGCTTTTGTTTCTAATAAATGGGAATGACGACAAAGATTATATTTATCGCTTAACTGAATACATCCTTTAAATAAAGCATCGCTGCAAAGCTGAATTCCTGTCGGTGCTAAAGCTATATAAATGCCATCTTCAGGTTTATGAAATTGCTTTATAGCCGATTCCATAATTTCTAAAGTAGCTTGAGTCGAACGAAAATAATCTTCATGAGTGACATCCGATTCACCTGAAGGCATCCCGGCAGTAAGAGATTCATCTTGAATTAAAGGCGCTACAACTGCGCGAATACCAATTTTTCGATAAGCTTCAACTGCTACGGTGATGGTTTCAAGTTCTTTTCCCGGAATCAAAACTAAATGATCGACTACAGTCGTACCACCAGATAATAAAGTTTCTACAGCAGTACCTAAAGCAGTCAAATAAACCTGCTCCGTATCCAGAGGTGCAAAATCATAAAGTTCGGCTAACCATAACTCTAAAGGATAAATTGACATTATCCCTCGCTGCCACATTTCCGAAGAGTGAGTGTGAGCGTTAACAAATCCCGGTAACAGCAGCTTATTTGTACCGTCAATCGCTTCACCGACAACATCTACATCGGAAGCAATAGTCGCTATTTTGCCATCTTCAATTTGTACATCTACAGTCGCGTAATCATCCTCTGTGGGAATTAAAACATTTTGAATTGTAAAGTTCATAAGTAAGTTGTTAATTGTTAGTGGTTAGTTGTTAGGGATTGGACATTGGGTATGGAAAAATATTTATTATCTCTTAGACATTACCAGTTCGATTATGAAACCATTAAAACCTTTGGGAGTTGCACCGAATGCCTGGATGGTAAACGATACTATCGCAGACATTACTCGCTCTCAATTAGATCCACAACCGGTTATTGTAGCTACAGAAACAAAAAATGTGTGCTTTGATTTGGCAAAATCCGCGATTATTGTCATTGATATGCAGAATGATTTTTGTCATCCCGATGGTTGGTTGGCGCATATTGGAGTGGACGTAAACCCCGCACGGCAACCAATTCAGCCTTTACAAAAACTTCTGCCGGTGCTGCGATCGCAAAGTGTCCCCGTGATATGGCTCAATTGGGGGAATCGCGCCGATTTGTTAAATATCAGTGCGGGTTTGCGTCACGTTTATAATCCTACTGGTGAAGGTGTAGGTTTAGGAGATGCTTTACCAAAAAACGGTGCTAAAGTTCTCACAAAAGATAGCTGGGCTGCCGCTGTTGTGGATGAATTAGAACAGCTACCTAAAGATATTTACATAGATAAATTTCGGATGAGTGGCTTTTGGGATACTCCTTTAGATAGCATTTTAAAGAATTTGGGCAAAACAACTTTATTGTTCGCTGGTGTAAATGCCGACCAATGCGTTTTATGTACTTTACAAGATGCTAACTTTTTAGGATATGACTGCATTTTTATCAAAGATTGTTGCGCCACCACTTCCCCAGAATATTGCTGGTTAGCAACCCTTTATAACGTTAAACAATTATTTGGTTTTGTTACAGACTCTGTAAGGATTGTTGAAGGAATTGAAGGGAGAGGATAGGGTAAAGGGTAATAGGTCTGCATGTTAAAGGTCTGCATGTTAAAGTTATAACTTTTAATTCCTAATTCCTAACTCCTAATTTCTAATTCCTAACTCTTAACTCCTAAATCCTAACTCCTAACTCCTAATTCTTAAAATGATTAACAGTTGCGTAATTCCGGTTATTAAGTCTCCTGCTGATTATCAAGCCTATCGGATTAGTCCTGATGATTCTAACCGTTTGGCGATTGTTTTCGATCCGGCGATGGCTAATTCTTCTTTAACTTGTTGCGTAGAAATTTTTGATGTCGGTGGTAAGACTCCCCCAAATCGTCATTTGCTGGCTTTAGAAATGTTTTTTGTGCTTAAAGGTGAAGGTAAAGCTACTTGCGATGGTAAAACTATAAATATTAAAGCTGGAGATAGTTTATTAGTTCCCGCTACCGGTACTCATCTGATTGAAAATACTGGTTCTGGACGTTTGTATACTTTAACTATTATGGTTCCCAATGAAGATTTTGCCGAATTAATTCGCAGCGGTACACCTGTAGAATTAGATGAAGAAGATATGGCTGTTTTGGGAAGACAGTATCAGTGAGCAGTGAACAGCAAGCAGTTAACAGTGAGAAAAATTAGTTACATCTACCACTGATTAAATGGATTTCACTGATTACACGGATACGTATTGATTAACTCCTAACTCCTAATTCCTAACTTTCATAAATGGCATTTAGTAATTATAAAAGTATTAGCGCGGTTGTTAAAAAGTTTCAAATTAAGTACTCTTTAGAAAATTTTATGCTGGAGGTGGATTTTCCGGTTAAGGAGTCGTTTCGAGAAGAACTTGATTTGCTCTTTGCAGACGGAGTTGTGGATAATTCTGAAGATGCTATTTGCGAGAATCTGATTTATCCGGTTTTGAAGGAAGTTTGGAAATTTTATAGAAGTAAACTAACTCTTTGGAGCCATCAAGCGCTGGTTTATGATGAGGATTTATCTGGTATCCCCGATTATACAGTTACTCAAAGAAATCCTCTGGCGACTATTATTTTTGATAAACCTTATTTTTTAACCGTTGAAGCTAAACAAGACAAGTTTGAAGAAGGATGGGGACAGTGTTTAGCGGAAATGATAGCGGTGCAGCGATTAAATGATGATTTTGAGAGCGATATTTTTGGTATTGTTTCTAATGGCAAAATATGGCAGTTTGGTAAACTTAGATTGGATATTTTTACTAGAAATAAAAATTTGTATGTAATCCAGGACTTAGATAAATTATTTGGAGCGGTAAATTATATTTTTCAACAGTGCGAACAGTTGACAGCGAGCAGTTAACAGCGAGCAGTTAATAGCGAGCGGTGAGAAATATTAATAACTCCTAACTCCTAACTCAATACCATACATGCCATAATAGGCATCAGTTTAGTCATCAAAACTGATGTCAGTATGGATAATAGAAGCAACCGATCGCGCTATTAATGAAGGAAAAGCAAAAAGCCGCAATCAGTTTGTAGCCCGTGCGATTCGCAACGAACTAGCAGCTCAAAAAAGGGCAGAAATTGACGCAGAATTTGCACAAATGGCTAATGATACCGAATATCAATCAGATACTGAGATAATTAACCAGGAATTTGCTCAATCTGATTGGGAAGCTTTGCAGTTGGGTGGTGCCGTACACTGATTGTTTTATCCGGTTCCTTAACAATTAGTCTGTGTACAAGCACCCTACAAACTAAATTACCACCTCTGCCAAAGTCAAAAAGCCGTAACACACCCTACAATTGTTGACTGCTTACTGTTGACTGTTCACTGTGCGCCTGGGAACGAGTTAACGAGTTACTCGCTACTCGCTACTCACCCCGGAACTACAAATTCCTTTTCTCCCCCTAAATCAAATGCTGCATGAATGGCTTTTAAGGCTTTGACTCCTTGCTCTTCTGCAACTACACAACTAATTTTGATTTCTGAGGTGGTAATCATTTGAATGTTAATGTTTTCCTCGGATAAAGATTCAAACATTTTGGCTGCAACTCCTGGTTGCCCTACCATTCCCGCACCTACTATGCTGACTTTGGCGATTTCCATATCAAGTACTACTTCACCCCAACTGCATTCTGCTGTAGCTTGCTGTAATAATTCTTGGGCTGCTCTTGCGTCTACTCTGGTTACGGTAAAGGCAATATCTCTTGTAGGAATATTTTTAATTACGTGACAGCGCTGGGATTGAATTATCATGTCAACGCTGATGTTATGGGCAGCTAAGGTTCCAAAGATTTTTTCTGCCATTCCCGGTACGTCGGGTACTCTACGAATCCCCAGACGTGCTTGCTTCATGTCGAGGGCGACTCCCTTTACTGGTGGGGAGGAAGGCGAAATGGGGACAGATAAGGAAGGAGAGGGAGAAAGGGAATCTGATTCGATTTCAAATGCTTCTCGCAATGCGGCTACTGCTTTGTTGCAATCTACGCTATCGATTACGCAACTAACTTTTACTTCACTCGTCGAAATCATTCTGATGTTTATTCCCTTTCGCGCTAGGGTTGCAAACATTTCAGCAGCAACACCGGGACGACCAATCATACCCGCACCGACTATACTGACCTTAGCTATATTCTGCTGTACCATGACTTCGGCTTCTTCTGTTTCCGAGTCGTCGCTGCGGAGTGCTGGAGCTATCGCTGATGCAACTGCTTCTGCTTTCTTTAATATCGGTGACATTACTGTAAAAGCTATGTCGTTGGTATTACCTTCATGAATTGACTGAATAATTAAATCTACGTCTACTTTTTGACGAGAAATTTCTCCAAATAGCTGCGCTGCTACCCCCGGCTTATCCGGTACGCGCAATAACGAGACTTTAGCTTGATTGGTATCAAATTCTATGTCGTCAACTGGTCGGGCTATTTCCAAATTAACTAGAGAACGCGGTTTTGGCTCTGGTGAATCAACTACAGTACCCGGATGATCTGTCCAGCTAGAGCGTACTACTAATTGCACTCCGTAATTGCGGGCTATTTCGACAGCGCGGGGATGTAAAACTTTTGCTCCTAAAGAAGCTAATTCCAGCATTTCATCGCTGGTAACTTGCGCCATTAATTGTGCTTCGGGAACTAAACGGGGGTCTGTAGTTAATATCCCCGGTACGTCTGTATAAATTTCACATTTTTCTGCACTTAATGCTGCGGCGATCGCCACTGCCGAAGTATCGGAACCGCCACGTCCTAAAGTTGTAATTTCTAATTCTTCGGTGCTGCTAATTCCCTGAAAACCTGCAATTACAACGACTCTACCTTCTGACAAACATTTTTCTATCCGTTGCGTGGCAATATGCAAAATCCGAGCGCGGGTATGTTCTGCTTCAGTCACAATTCCGACTTGGGCACCAGTTAAAGAGATGGCAGGCTGTCCAATTTCCTGCAATGCCATACTAACCAAAGCAATAGATACCTGTTCCCCAGTTGAAAGCAACATATCCATTTCTCTTCTTGAAGGATGCGAAGAAATGTCAGAGGCTAGTTTCACAAGTCCATCAGTAGTTTTTCCCATAGCAGAAACTACCACTACCACAGAATTTCCGGCTTTTGCAGTCAGCCAAACGCGCTTTGCTACTGCTTGAATGCGTTCAACCGAACCTACAGAAGAACCACCGTATTTTTGAACTATGAGCGCCATGATAATTGTATGGGGATATGGGAAAGTATCTTACCGTTTCAAAGCCAGGGATATCGCAAAAGCTACCGCAAGCCATGAACTAGTATATAACTAGTATATTATTAACAACTTATCAGACACCACACCCCCTAAGTCCAGTGTATTATTACATTTTCTTGATTTTTAATATTAATAACAGATTATCGAAGATTAGGAATTGGATATGGGGCATTGGGCATTGGGAATTGGGCATTGGGCATTGGGAATAGGTAGTAGGTAAAAAAAATGTAATCAGTAACTGTTCGTAGATTACTGATTACTATTCACTATTCACTGTTCACTGTTCACTGTTGACTGTTGACTGATTACTGTACTATTCCCGAACGCAATGCACGTACTGCTGCTTGAGTGCGATCGTCAACGCAAAGCTTGCTAAGTATGCCTCTAACGTGGGTTTTTACAGTACCGATGGTTAAGTATAATTCTTTGGCAATTGCTGCGTTGTCGCATCCAGAAACGATTAATTCTAATACTTCTAATTCCCGTTTTGTTAATGGATAAGTTTCTATAACTTTTTCAACTTCTGGATCTACTGCTTGAATGGCAACTGTTTTTGCATCTGCTGCTGCCTTACCTTCGGATACTTCTTGGCGTACTTGCCGCAGGACAATATCTGCAATAGCTGGATCGATCCACGAGCCGCTAGAAGCCGTTGCTTCAACTGCTTCTACTAATTTATCGCTTTCAATATCTTTCATACAGTAGGAGTCAGCACCAGCACCAAACGCTGCTAATACGGCTTCGTCACTGTTTTGCATGGTTAGAACCAATATCTTGGTATCTTGGTTACCAATTTCTGCTTGATATTGCCGAAATCTCCGCGTTAATTCAATACCATCAAAATCGGGTAAACCAAGGTCAATGGTAGCAACATCCGGTTTTAAGTTTTTAAGAAGATTTAAACCATCGGTTCCATTAGAAGCTTCGCCAATAATTTTAATCTGTTGGCGAGTTTCTAAAGCCGCTTTTAGACCTATCCTAGTTAAATTATGGTCTTCAATGACGACTACTTTTATTTCACTCATATTATTATCCAACCTCTACCCACGTTATTTAAAACCCTATTTAAAATAGCAGAGCTATCTTAAAAAAACGATTATGTTTATTGTATTAAATCGGCTGACAGATATGACTGCAAGGTTTTTGTTTACAAACAGCTATAAATACATATTTGAGATTTAATCCTTATGATAGATACCTATATACAAAATAACTGAACTGTAGAAGCTAGTAAGAATAAGCTTTTAAAGATTATCCTTTTAAGAGTTAGCAGTTGATGGTAATCGCTAACATCGCAATATTTATTGAAAATCTTTTAGTTAATGCTGCATTTTCTATATCCTAAGTAATGAATCACAGTTATTATCCTCACGAAAATAATAACATTACTCAAACTGAAGCTCGCTTTAGACGGATTATTCAGGCTACGAAGCAGCTTGTTTTTTGTACCGATGCCAATGGACGGGCTACTGATTTCAACCAACAATGGTACCAGTTAACTGGACTTAGCGAAAGTCAGTCTTTGGGTTTAAATTTTATCGAAGCGGTTCACGAATCGGAACGGGATGAGGTTTCTGTATCTTGGTTATCAGCAGTTAGAGCCAATAAGTCTTGGAATTGCGAATTCCGAATTATTCATAAGGATAAAAAAGCTTATTGGTATGCGGCTTCTGCCCAGCCTTGTTTTGATGAGACACAACAGGTTATTGAATGGGTAGTAACTTGTCATAATATTAATGACTATAAAGAAAAAGAAATTAGCTTAGAACGGCGGAATCAGTTTCTAGAGGTTCTATTTTCCCAGCTAAGTGAAGGTGTAGTGGCTTGGGATGAAACAGCAAATTCAATCGAGTGCAATCAAGCAGCAGCAGAGTTTCACGGTTTGCCAAATAAGTCGCTTCCAATAGAAAAATGGCAACAGTATTACGATTCGAGTCCGATACAAAACAGCGAAACAATTAGGACTGAGGAAATATTGCATCAAGCAAGGCAGGGGCAAGTAGTTAAAAACAAAAAAATAACTGTCGTACCCAAGCAGGGAAAAACTCGCAGTTTGCTGTTGAATGGAAATCCAATTTTTAATGCTTCGGGAGAAAAATTAGGTGCAGTACTGAAAATACAAGATGTTAGTTCGCAACAGTTAAACCAAGTACAAACTGAAATTCAAAAATACTTTGAAAGGTTAACTTTAGCCTTAGATGCTGCGAAAATGGGGTCTTGGTATTGGGATTCTTTTACGAATAAAAATATATGGACTCCCTATCACGATGTGATTTTTGGTTACGAGCCGGGAAATGGAGAACATACCTATGAAGATTGGGCATCTCGGGTTCATCCGGACGATTTACCGTTAGCCGAGGCTGCTTGGAAAAAAGCTTTAGAACAACATACCGATTATGTTTGCGAGTACCGTATAGTTTTGCCCGATAATACCCAGCGCTGGATTGAATCTTACGGTCGTTACTATTATGATGACTCTGGTAAGGCTTTACGAATGGCAGGAACTATTACCGATATTAACCCAAGTTGCGGGTTACAAGACTCCGAGTGCGAAGCACTCTGGAGTCGC